>NZ_JBXBCE010000003.1:0-305222 GCF_056784215.1 Leptolyngbya sp. CALU 1928
AAAAAATGGGCGGATTGGATGAAACAACAGTGGGCACAGCATGGGCTGCGGACGCTCAAACAGCAGCAGTCCCTGATGGATAGAACGCGCAGGGTAATTAAAGACCAGTTAGGAGAAGACCATTTCGCATTGGAGTCCATGCGGTTTTCGACTGAGGAATATGTCCAAATTAATCATGAGAAGCAAGGGGTGGTGAGCGATCGCAATGAACAGGTGCAATTCTTGGACAATCCGGATGCGATCGTTGCTCAGGCGGTCAGACTACTGGACTCCCCAGAGTGGGCGGAGGTGGCAGCGGGTTTATCGGTGTTGACGGGTAGACGCAGTTCTGAAATCCTCTCAACCGCAGAGTTTGTGCCCAAGACTCAGTGGAGTGTCACCTTTACAGGGGCACTCAAACGACGGGGGGAAACACAAATCCTCAGTTTTGAAATCCCAACGTTGACAACCGCAAAAAAGGTTTGTAAGGCGTTGGAAAAGGTCAGACACGAATTGCCGGAGGTGAAAGGGTTATCGCCGCAGGCTGTTAATAGTAAATATGGACAGGCAGTTGCTAGAGCGTGCGATCGCCACTTTGCTGATTGGGTGCCAGTCAGGGAGGGAAAGGATAATCTCTATACCCATCTCTTCAGAAGTATCTACGCCACGATCTCGACCTTCTGGTACTGTCCCCCTCGTGTCAATGAAACGGAATTTAAAGCGCACATTCAAGGGCACTTTGCGGTGCTCGATGAAAACAATCCGGAATTGAGGCGATCCCTCGCAGCAAGCAGACATTACTCGGATTACGAAATTGCAGATAAGGTGATCGCGAACTATGGGGGCAAGCGCAAGGGCATCAAACTAGGGGTTGGAGGCATCGAGATGATTGAGGCGTTTAGGGTCGATGAAGTAGTCGAACTATTGGAAGACTTGCCACCGAAGAAAAGCAGAAAGCAGGCATCATCCGTCCGCGTGTGGCAGGACGATAAATCGTTGCTCCATGACATCTTTGAACGGTTGGGATTGGATGGGGAGTTACCCCAGCCGGAAAAAGTGGGACTTCTACTGGGGTGGGTGAAGGATCGGTTGGAAGCGGAGCGAGAAGAGTCAGGGATCTCGATTGAAACGGAAGAAATAGAGGAACAGGGGCAGGAGAGCGACCACACAGCGGAAGCAGAAGAAGACCAAGAAAGCGACCCTCGCGGTATCTGCGAAGCTGCACGTACCGTTGAACAAGAGCCAAATGTCGAACCAGAGAAGCGATCGTTAGAACAGGCAACGGTAGTTGGTGGGTTGGAGATGAAGATCGACAAGCTGGTGGATGTCATGACTCAGTTCATTCAAGTTCAAATGCAACCTCAATCTGCCCAAGCTCAACCAATCGCACCCCGGTTTACAGCCCCTAAACTGCCTGGTTTTAAGGAGATGAAACCTCAACAGGTGGATGAGCAAACATCAGAAGATGAGCCACATCAGAAGCGCAGGATGCGGTCAACGGAAACCGATGGAATTATCAATCGGGCAATTGATGAAATTGTTAAGCACAATAGCATCCCAGAACTACCGCATGACCAGAAGTGGGCAATTACGATCAATGTGCTGAAATCATTTGTCAAAAGCCAACGAAAAATTGAACAAATTCTGCAAGCAAGGAGGGATGAAATTGACCACCACCATCAATATCACCAAATTGAAGCAGAACGACACAATCTCAGGCACAGAGGAAAGCAACCAATCACCGATATCATTTCAATTTAATGAGATGACTTTCTCTAACTTCTCCACTTTGTATCGATAACAAACTGTTGCTGATAGTTTTAACGCTAGTTGTTGGGTAGCTGCTGCGGTGGTTTGGGAAATTCGTAATTCAAGAACCGATTAATCTCCTTCGTAATGGATGCCTTTTTGGTTGAATTCTCCATATTTTCAGCCACCCTGTCATTGAGAAACTGAAAAAATTGTTTGACTGTAATAATCCGAATTGCCCTACTATCTTCTGGTGCAAGCGACTCCTGGATGTACTGCTGGGCATAGGGACTGGCTCCAAAGGGGGCAAAGAGGATCAAGAACGCATAATCAACCCCATACTTTCGCCGTGCAAGGCTCAGGTACTTGCGATCATAGACGCACTCCTTCACGTCATCTTCTTACACGATCGGGTCTTTGCAATCGAACAGAAAAATGAGCCGTTTCTCTTCGCCATCAATGGACACCGTGAAAATATCCGATTCCAGATCCGGGTAACGGTAATTCTTTCGCCGCAAGACTAGAAAGCGAAATTCTGGCTCCAGCCGTAAGCGCCAGTCCTTGGTTCGTGCAGCCAGCAGGATTGCCTGACGCACAATATCCCCATGAGTCTGCCCTGGAATTCCATACTTGATACCAAGTTGCATTTTAAAAAGTAGTTCTCAGATGTGGAAAGAAGGTCGTTGAGCGGACTTGCTCTGGGGCTGCAATCAGGTCGTTAAACGCCTTGCATAAGGCGTTTTCAACGGCATCTAAACTGTTGAAGATGCGATTGTTAAAATGCTTTTCGCGCATCTCTTCCCACAGATGTTCCACGGGCATCACTTCAGGACTGTAAGCAGGTTGAGCGAGCAAGCGGATGTTCTCTGGAATATCCAGATGTTTCGCTCGATGCCAAGCCGCTCTATCCACCTGCAAAATGATGAAGTAAGCAGCAAACTCGATGGACAACTGCGCCAAAAATAGACTCATCATCGCAGTGTTGGCATCGGGCAAGATTAAGCAACACATCAGTCCTAAACTGGGAGCCACTGCCGCATACGCATACACATACTGTCTGACCTGCTGACGAGCTAGAGTGGGTCTTGTCTCTCCAGGAGGTTCGGACGCTAATTGAAACGGCGATCTCCAACGGC
Organism: Leptolyngbya sp. CALU 1928; assembly: GCF_056784215.1. Lineage (NCBI taxonomy): Bacteria > Bacillati > Cyanobacteriota > Cyanophyceae > Leptolyngbyales > Leptolyngbyaceae > Leptolyngbya > Leptolyngbya sp. CALU 1928. The sequence continues at coordinate 2,865 of NZ_JBXBCE010000003.1, forward strand.
AGTGAGGTTGGCAGTGATGAACGTGCCCGATGGCTCCGGTGGGGAGACTCTGGTGACTCCAGTTCTAATCCAGCAACAGAAATCGACGAGACTCGATTTTCCGGCGAAGAACGCGCTCAATGGGTTCGGTGGTAATGTTTCGTGACCCACAAAATGGTGAACAGACTTCTCAACAGACCTCCATCAGTAGAAAGATTTCCATGCTTTCCTGATGTGGCGATCGCGATTGCAACTATTATGAACCCTTAACGTTTCGGTTAAGCATCTGCTAGTACCTGTACTACATACCGACATTTATAATCTGCTTCAATCGGAACGTTGAGCGCGACGGCTACAGTTTTTCTAAAGCTTGGAGTAGAAGATCTGCTGGCACGTTCGCTAACTCTCTAGGTTCCAACTTATGCAACCCATCCCCGTAAACTCGTCCTTCGTGAATCAAGCTTTGTATAGGAATTGAATTTAAGGCGTTCCAAACAGACTTTATCAGTTCAGAATTATTCGACAATAGTGTTTTCAATTGTACTTTTGGGTACATCATAAGATAAACATTAGGTGCAATCGCTTTAGAGTGATTAAGGATAAATCGAAAAGGTTTGCTGCTCCTAGACTTATGCCGCCCCATGTATGGACATAAAAACATTGCAGGATTTCTAGTTTCTTGCAAATACCACAGCGAGCGATGTTTACATAAATAACGATGTGATAAGCCAATGTTTTCGCCTTGCCGGAGGTAGTTCCAAACCGAAGGATACTTAACTTGCATCCATTCCATTGGTTGCTTACAAGTTAGCAAGAAAAGTTTATGTTCAAGCTTCGGATTGCCTTGCTCATCTGAAAATATTTCATCATCTAATAAATATCGAGGGCTTGGAAGAATGGGGGTTAAAAGCTCAGATGGAATGCGAATATCATTAATCTGCTCAGGTGTGAGAATAAAGAAGTCATTCGCTCCAGTAGCAACTCCTCGTTTAATCTCAAATAAATCAGACAGCTTAGTTTCTGCTTGAGTACTATCTCTTTGAGGTAACGAAATTGAGGTGTAATTCCATTTTGATAACTCTTTTAGCGTCTTCGATGAGATGTGTTTTGAACAAATTGGGCGGTTGATAGTTCCTCCATAAGTAAAATCCACCCAATAGTCATGACTCGGTTTTATGTTTCTAAACCAAACCACTGCTGTAGAAACTAGAACATCATCAAACTGCAAGTCATCAGGAGCAAATCGATGCACTCGCAGTAGAGTCACTTGATCGAGTAGATAGTTCTTGATCTGTTTCCCATAATTCACATCCATAAATTCAGAAGGAATTATCCAGCAGGCTAGACCATCCCGTGCCATCCATCCATGTGCTGCTAGTAAGAAGTAACAGTAGAGACCTGCTAGACCGCTCAGTTCGATGCCTGTAGTTTTTATTCCTAGTTCTTTAAGAGAAAGCTTCTTCTCACTTGATAAATGGTGGTGACGTACATACGGCGGGTTGCAAATCAACAGATTAGGTCTAAGAACTTTATCTTGGGGTGGAACACTTTCTGTGAAATCTGCAACATGAAGCTTAAGAGGGGTTTTAGCCCATAATTTGAGTGCTACGTCAGCATAGTTTTGATCAATTTCATAGCCAACGGCACTTTTGATTTGTTCGGGTAGAAATGATTGCAGCAATGCTGAATAGAATGAACCAGTACCGATCGCCGGATCTAAAAAATGAATTTCTTCACTAGCCGGAAGTAAAGACTTAGAGTACTTAAGAATCTCAATTGCAAGCGAGTTGGGTGTAGCAAATTGCCCCAATCGATTACGCTCCACAGAATTTTTAGAAGCATCAAGTTGGCCTTGCTCAATCACCCTCTCAGCTTCCGTTAAGTCAACACTAAAAGACTGCTTACAATCCAAATTCTGCAAAATCATTGATACGATGTTCCCAGACCCAATCTATACCCTCGGCAGCTTCATAACCTAAGTAGCCACTGTCAAAGTAGCCACATAGGAATAAAACAAATTCAATTGTATTACCATAGGTGGCATTTAACTGCTGAACTTTTCGAGCTTCTTCCTTTCGGCGTTTATTGACATTTGTAAAGTCTCCCGCCGACTTTGCCTCTACCAATAAAGGGCGATCGCCGGGTTGAGCAGTTTTACGCATAATAACTACATCAACTGGGATATTTACCGTCTTCCCACCTTCCTCCGCCAAGTAGACAGGGATGTTTAGCCGAAAACTGTAGGTTCCTGGCAGCATTTCATCAAACTTTACTCGTTGGTTGGTGGGCAATAAACGATACTCCCGTCCATCAAGCCATGCTGCAATTTCCCTTAATTGTCTTGCCTCTTGAGCATTGCGAACAATCGGATCTGCCGATGAACCACATAAACGATCTGCAACAATCGTAGCTGCACGATAGATTTCGCTTTCCAAAGGTGTTTGATTTGTGTCTAGCCAAGGGAAGATATCTCGGTCAGCAAGCCTTGTAAGAATATCAGTAATTTTTCTTAGTTCTTCATCAAGACGATCCTCTGTTAGCCGAACAGGTAATTTTCCTGCGACTTCCATACGATCTACAACGCCTTTAGCTACGTTCGCTAACCCAATGAGCCGATCTCTAGCAATCGGTGGACAGGTACACATTCTGAGAGTCGGTAGTATACCTGGATTCTGCCGAAGAATCTCTGGTTGCAATGCTTTGAGATTATTGGTCGTCTTCAAAGTCGAGGCTACAACTTCAGTAACTTTAATACGGGTATCACGAAATGCTTGCGGCGCGAAATCCATGAACCAAGAATTATACATATCCACAGACTGGGCTATGTCTGCTTTCCAAAGATCTGGTTTGTCACGATTTACAGCCATTCGAGCTTTGCGGAAGTGTGCGTTTCTACTTTACTCCCTAATTCATACCAAATTAAATCAAGGTAGCTACAGATCAGATAAACTAAGGGGTGTAGAGATGAGGTCTAATGATGGCTGGAGTCAGCGCGATTGCAATCAAAGAAAGCCTTGAGGAGTTAGGCAAACGGTTACGAGAAGTTGAACAACCGATCCACAAAGAACGGTTGCAAGTGTTGTACTGGCTCAAACAAGCACAAGCACCGAGTATCAGCCAGATAGCGATTGCGATTGGCAGACATCGGGGCACCGTACAAAAGTGGTTAGCGGTGTACCGAGCGCAAGGACTCGAAGCCTTGCTAGTCGTTAAACCCATTCCCGGAGGAGGCAACCGAGTGATTCCGATGTGGGCAGAAGTGGCATTAGCCAAACGATTGCAAGAACCGAGCAATGGGTTTGACAGTTATGGGGCAGTGCAGCAATGGCTGTTGGAGAGTTTAGGGGTAGAAGCCGAGTATCATGCGGTCTACCAGATGACGCGCTACCGCCTCAAAGCGAAACTTAAGGTCGCCCGTCCTCAACACATTAAGCAGAACCGAGAGCAGCGAGAAGCTTTTAAGCAAACCTCAAGGGCGACCTCGATTTGTTGAGCCAGTACTATCGGCAAGTGCGCCAAGATGAGCGACCGATTCGCTACTTTGCCCAAGATGAGAGCCGCTTTGGACTGCATACCCTCATCGGACGATTGATTACAGCGTTTGGGGTGAAACCGATTGGGGCATGGCAGTCGATATTCAAAGCATTCTGGCTGTATGGCGCGGTGGAACCTGCCACTGGAGCATCCTTTTTCTTGCAGTTCTCTCATGTTGATACCGACTGCTACCAATGGTTCTTGGATGAGTTCTCCAAAGCTTATCCTGACAGCCTCAACCTGCTGCAAGTGGATAACGGACGCTTTCACAAAGGCAAAGACCTGATTGTGCCAGAGAACATTATCTTGGTGTTTCAACCGCCCTACTGTCCTGAGCTAAATCCAATAGAGCGCTTGTGGGAACATCTCAAGGCAGATCTCAAGTGGGCTTCGTTCAAAACGCTGGAGCAACTGCAAACAAAGGTTGATCACCTCTTGTCTCAGCTAACCCCTCAAGTGGTTGCTTCTCTCACAGGTTATCCCTTTATCCTAGATGCACTATCTGTCATTAGCACCATTTAAATTGGTATCAGTTCTACTGGACGCGAGAAAGACGATGGAGAACCTCAATAATTGGCAGTTGCATCAGTTGAGCTGGAGTCAGATCCAGCTTTTTTAATGTCTCGGTGCCGCATAGCTGCTCGATCGTCATCATCAAGTCGAGTTCTCCCCGCCCCTGAGCCTCGATCAAATCTGAGTTAGAGCGACCGATGCGATCGGCGATCTGGCTAAATCCCTCCCACCCTTTGCCGGTCACAGAAACATTATGCCGCTTCTTTTCCTCCCCTTCATACGCAAGCTGCCTGCCTTCACGGTTCAAATTCGCCAAAGACTTTGGGTTGCGGTGCTTTCCCCTGCCGTCGCCAGTGCCAGCTTTACCAGAACCCGACTTTTTCCCAGCCATCACTAAAACCATACGAGTTCTCCTCATTATCCAGCTTCTCGGATCTGGCGCAAATGGCATCTGCACAATGCCTACATCTACGGTCGATAATTTTCTAGCTAAAATCATCCAATTTTTACACACTTTTCTGAAAAAGAGCGTTGTTTTATCAACATAGTGTGTATAATATAGATAAGACAACAGAGCAGCAGAGAGCGCAACTGCTTCAAGAGCGCCCGCCACTCTTCCCAGAGAGTATGACCCGTGAAAAAGGGGAGCGACACCCCGGCGGACGGACTGAAGAAACCGCTTGGCGGAACAGCAGAATACAAGCGCTTTGTTGCCAGTGCCCTTAAACACAAAAAAGAGAGCACTTCACCAGAAATGCCCGACCTTAGAATTAGAAAAGGATGTTCTGAGTATGTCATTTATCACTGACTGTTGCTTTGCTGATCGGGATCAACGAGATCAGCAAGTTTTGGAAGCCATCGAACCCGACTTCTACGAAGGCAAAGCAGATTTTGCTTTCGGGAAGATGCCGACACAACCGAATAATCAAGTTTACATGGATGGCTGGATGAGCGCCCTGCGCGAAGGTGTTCGCTTTGAGGGAGAGATTGCAGTTTACCCAGAAGGAACGTACAGAGCGAATGCAACAAGCGACTTGAACAGTGCAATTTTTGCAAACGTTCCGTTTTTTGAGTTTTAGAGCAGCAAACCAAGGAGGGGCGCTATTGCCCCTTCTAGTTCACCTGAATCAGGAGCTTTTAGCAATGGCAAAAGTCGTCAGCCCAATCAGCGCAAAGGTTGAAGTGGTCGGAAAGTTGAAGGACGGGGATTATGGACCGTACCGCTCCGTGCTATTTCTAGATCAGTCTCAACCCGAAGGATCAGAAGCAGCCAAGATATGGAAGTCTTTGAGCGATGAAGAGACAAAACCCCTACGCAAGGGAGTAATAGTGCAACTGATTCCAGCAGGGAGTGATAAGAACGGCAATGTCAAACATAACATTGTGCTGCTGGACACTCAAAACACTTCTCCACCCACTGCGAGTGCTTCAACTACACCGCCCGCTATTCCACAGCGACCCGATGCACCACCGCTTTGGACAGATGACCAGAAACGTCAGCTATCGGCTGCTGTATGTGATCATGCTGACTTATTTCGGTTTTGTTTGGAAACTGTAAAAGGCAAAATTAACGATCTCGCCGAGCATCGAGATCACCGAGCGATCGCAACCACAGTCTATCTGCAAGTGCTGCGGCAAGAACCCACAGCAGCAATTACGCCAGAAAATGCTCTCAAATCACAAGAGTAGCCATGTTAACAATAAGCACAACAACCAGTAAGCCTCTGGCAACGGATACTTCTATCCAACAATTGGTTAGGGTTCTAGAAAAGGCTAAAGACTCTACGGGAACACCAATCACAACAGAAGAAATCCCGATCGTCACCGATCAACTACTGGATTGGTTGCTTAAACATCCAGACCTTGAAGCGAGAATTCAAGAGTGCCTGGATGACATTCGCTTCAAAGTTCGATAGTTGCACCGCATCAACCAGAGAGCCGTTTTTTAGCTCTTCCTCTATCACTGACTGGGTTTGTCTACATGAAATTTTTTGTTTGGCTGACGATCGCGATCGTCGGCATGAAAGTTGCCGCAGGTAAGTCAAGCCTGCACATTCACCCTCATCACAGCGAAGTTCCTGACCGAGACCCATTGCGAACTCGCGTACTGTCTAGACCTAAACGAAGAAGGAGTAAATCGATGGAACCGAATTTGAATCAACACGCACTGAAAAAAATGTCGGATGCCCAACGGGAAATGGCACAAGCATTCAGCCACTACCAACAATTGCTGAACGCGGTTGAAACATCATTTGCTGCATTCCAGGAGGCAAGCAACACCAGCATCAACCAAAATTGTCTGCAATACCAGGTGATTGCAGATGAGTTGAGTGGGGCTTACGGTGAGTTGTTCGGAGCGCTGAGATTGCTCATGGTGCCGTTTAATCATCCCAGAGTTTCAACCATGATTCGCGCTGGGCAAGAACAATCTGCCCGTGAACAACAAGCCTGAATGCTGTTCATTACAAATCGACGTTCCTGGTAGAGAGTCCGCCTACCAGGAACGTCGATTTAGAGGAAATACAGTCATTTAGAGGAAATACAGTGACTACAACCCTACCCAAAATCAAATTGACATTATTCCAGCTAGCCGTCTTACGACAGCACTACAAGCCTCAACAGGAAATTTCCACCCAAATAACTCCCCAAGAAGATATGTATGAGTTGTTGGAGGAGTTGGGAAAGCAGAAACTACTGCAAGCGATCGCGTTGATTCCAAACAACCCCCAGTTGAGCTACGAGCAAGCAGGAATTCAATTAGCCATATTAGATCACTTCCACGCACATCCAGAGCATTTTGAATTCCTGAATCAAAAGACATTAAACACACTTGATGAGGCTCCAGAAATTCTGTACGCCGATGGAGAGAAAGCACTGATTACGATTGATAGAAAGTGCTATCGCTACGAGAAAGACACAATTTTCGACTGATCCACATTGCAGCAACATCCCGATTCAAAAGATGTTACTCCATCACCCTTCACTTAAAACTCATTACGATGCAAGAACTTAACCCGGTCGATCGCCAAATCATCCACCAAGCCCTGGACGCATTTCAACAGGTTCTTAACTGGTGCTATCAGATCGACGATGATGATTCACGATTGCCTCTCAATATACTCGACACCGCACATAAATCAATCAACGCAGCAACAGTCCGATTTCAGCCGGAGAAGATAATCATGACGCAACAACCTCTTAATCCTCAATGGGCTGAGGAATCTGTACAAAGATCCGAAGTAATTGCGGCTCTGGTCAAGCATTTATACGAACAGGGAATCCTTCCATCGCCTGAACCCAATTGCGAGGAAAACGAAGACTTTCCATTCGTGCTTGCTGCCGTCCGATACATCGCCTTTGCGAAAGTAGAGAGCAAGGCTGATTTATTCCAGTCGATGAACAAACAAATATGGCGATTATCCTGGCTGTTAGGCACGATCGCGTATCAGCTTCAACGAGTTAATGCTGATTGGGCAACATTACACGATGCCAACATCGAGGCGCTGGTCAGCAGTAGTGCCACAACGACAGCCTTTGACGATAAAGAAGTGCTGCTCAGTGTCGCCTCCTGCCTGAACTACTGGATCAAAGGCGAAGCGTTTCGGTCAATCTCCTTCCGGTTTAGCAACCTCTTAGAAGTGGTGTCGCACATCGCCACCGCAATCAACAACATTGATGAACCATTTTTGCAGTGAGGAAGATTTCATGACCGCACATATACCAACTCTACCAGGTATTCCTTACAAGCAATCCTCTGGATACCTTCACCCACCCCAAGACACGTTGAGAAAGGCAGCAACTACGCTAGAAGGATTGTTAACCAGCCTTAGTTTAACTGAAGACGGCAAAGCTTTTTTAGCCTCTCCACCTCAAACTGCATTGCAAGAGCGTGTTCAGCAACGGCTTCAGGACCTAGAGACGGTTGACAGGAACATTACTGAGGCAATGGAAAAGCTGATCAAGTCGGTAGAAGTTTTGCGGAGGCTATCGTCTTCAAAACCGCCCATGCAAGCGAAATCAGGAGCAAACTACGATGCCTGATCTGGCAAATTTAATGAATATTGCCGCAACGATATGCGAGTTAGAAGTTTCCATGCAGATTGAGGCAAATCATTCCTCCATTCATCAGCAAGACTGGGAGGAAGCGATCGCCCACCTACAATCAGCAGAAACCCTTGTCCTTCATTTGCTTGCAGCAAAAAGCCAGAGAATATCGGACTCAACGACTCAAAAGCCCAGGTTTCAACTTCTCCAGGGGGGATTGGAAGGCGAGCCGCAAACGAGACCCAGAGACATCCCTTTCTAGCCCTCACATTATCCACAACAAGGCAAAACGTGCCAAATCTGCTGCTTCTACTTCGTACCAATGAGACCCATCAATTTCTTGGAGAACGTTCAATGCCCATGAATTACCCTCTTTCAAGTGGCGATATCGTCAAGCTCAAAGATCCGTATCGACCGGAGGAATGGGCACACCGCAAACCAAAGACCTGGCGGGGATTCGAGTATGGGATCATGGTTGAAATTGTCTCGACGCAATTCACGGTCAACGGCGATCTCTACGGCAATACCCAGATTCCTCGAAATGTGTCTTTACATCTCTACGATGCTTCTGGGCATTTATTCATCCTTCCTCAATGGATTGAGAAGAGGTTGATGATTCCTGAGTATGTGGATCATCACATTTCTGAACTGATCCTCTACAAAATTGCCACTGAGACTGGCTATGTTCCAGTCGCCGATCCACCCAACTGGGATAGTGTATGGGATGAAGAAATGAGCATCCTGAAAGAATTTGAGTATCAAATCAGCATTGAGAAACTTGACTCTCAGGTTCTCAATACATCAGGACTGGGGCACAAGCGGAGACATCGCATCGCTCCAGTCTTTTTCTATAAAGCCTCGCGTGAGAACCCCGGTCTTTCAAGCCGGGGATGAAACGCAGCAGCAACCTTGAGGTGGCGAGTTATTTCCCCTTTTGCCCTTCAATATATTTTCTGACCGTTTCAGTTGAGACATTGCCTACACTTCCCACAAAGTAGCTGGGAGTCCACAGAGTAGGAAGTTTCTTGAGTTCTGGGAACTCCAATCTCAAGTGATGTGATGCTCTTCCTTTGACCTTATTCATCACTCCGCTAGCTGAATCAGTCGGCTTGATGTTGAGCAGCAAATGAACATGATCAGGCATCACCTCAAGAGCAATAAGCTTCCATCGATGCTCTACAACCAATTCAAAAATGATTTCTTGCAGCCGTTCCACAATCTTGCCAACCAATACCGCCTTACGACGCTTAGGGATAAACACAAAGTGCAGATTGATTAGAGAGACGGCGTTACCTTCGTGCCGATACTCTAAATCTTCCTTCGATAAACTTGCCATAACGCAACCAGTTTGTTGATGTGTTCTGTATAATCAACATAGCGTATAGATAGAAAAGGCGTTAAGTGTTTGGATGCCAGCAGGTTTTAATTAAGCCTGACAAAGAACTGAAAGCCGTTCTGGAGTTTATTTGTGGAGAGTCTAACAAGCTGCACAATTGCGCGGTTTACTACGCTCGTCAGATGTACTTCAAGGCTAGGGTTTACGTTCGTCCGTTTGATCTAATCAACGAACTGAAGCGAAATCCTCACTACGGAGCGTTGTGCGCTCAAGCGGCTCAACAAACTTGTGGGGCGGTCGGTGAGTCAGTGAAATCTTTCAAGGGTTTAATCAAGCTGTTCCGAGAGGGCGGTCTAGAATACAGACCCAAGTTTCCCAACTACCGCACAAAGGACGGGCTTCATTTGATTGCCTACCCTAAACAGGCTCTAGGCAAAAAGTTGATTGATGGTCAAATCTCAATTCCACTAGGGCAAAAAGTTCAAACTTGGTTCGGAGTGAAGAATTTCACAATTCAGATGCCATCGAACCTAGACTACGCAGTTGTTCGAGAAGTTAGAATCTTGCCTCGCAATGGTCAGTTTTATGCTGAGTTTGTCTACAAAACCGAAGCTGTGTATTCAGATGTTGACCCTAAAAAAGTTTTAGGGATTGACCACGGGATAGATAACTGGCTGACTTGTGTAAGCAATGTTGGAAGCAGCTTCATCGTGGATGGCAGACATTTGAAAGCGCTCAACCAGTGGTACAACAAGCGAGTTTCAACCCTGATGGATGGCAAGTCTAACGGGTTTTGGTCGCATCAGTTGGCGCGAATAACCGAAAAGCGGAATCGACAGATGCGGGATGCGGTCAATAAAGCGGCTCGATTGGTCGTTACCCATTGCCTAGAGAACAGAATTGGCACCGTCGTTTTTGGCTGGAACAAAAGGCAGAAAGACTCAGCCAGCATGGGAAGAAAGACCAATCAGAAGTTTGTGCAGATTCCCACGGCTAGACTGAAAAAACGGATTGAGCAACTGTGTGAGCAGTACGGGCTTCAGTTCGTTGAAACCGAAGAAAGCTACACGTCTAAGGCTTCATTTATTGACCGTGACTTCCTGCCTACAATCGGTGCAAAACCCGATGAGTGGAAAGAATCTGGTAGACGAGTTAAACGTGGCTTGTACCGAACGGGTCTACAAAATTGGTATATCAATGCAGACTGCAATGGTGCTGCCAATATCATCAGAAAAGTAGCGACGATGTTAGGGCTTGACCTTAACGGAGTTAGTAGGGGCGTTTTGACAGCGCCTTTGAAAGTTCGCTTATGGACTCTTCAAGAATTCCCGCGTCTTTAGACCGGGGAGTGTCAACAGCCACCCCAAACGTCTCAATACCGCTTCTTTAAAGGATATTTCGTCCCATGCCCTGAAGTCAGGATTTTGGATGCCCAGACTTTTCTAACCTGCCCCGGAGCAAATCAAGCACCTGTTCACCCAACTGTTTATCCTGCTCCAGTAATCGCGCCGTCGCCTCAACCCAATCACTGACGGACACATCGTGTTGATCGGACAACTGGCGCAAAACTTCCCATGCTTCATCGGTCAAACCGAAGACATGCTCTTTCTTGACGCTACCCCACCGGGGAAGAGGAACGCGGCGATTGCCTTCAAGATTGCGATGGGAGTTGGGATTACTCCCTTTTCCGCGATAGTGTGCGATCAACATGGCGGCTCTAATACATTTGCTCTGTTAACTTCACCCTAAAGCATTTTACAAACGCTTGACATTCTGACAAGAAAATCTATCCATAAGTAGTACTATTGTATTGATATTTCTTGGATACCCTGGTATTCTTAAGAAAGGCTTGATACCTCCCTCTAACCTGCTTTTCTTCACATTTAACGGCGATCGCATTTATCCCATCCCTGCAATCTTTTCGCCCCACCTATACTCACAGCTTGTTTAAGCCAGACTGCATCCAATTCAGTCCTCGTTGCCACATCACAAACCCACCCATTTCTTCGAGGAGCCATGCCATGTCTCACTTCTCCGATATTCGGACTCAACTCAATCACCCACAAGCTCTTGTCAAAGGTTTACAGGCAATGGGATTTGATGTGCAAGCGGTGACACTGACCCCTGAAATGAGCATTAAAGATATCCAAGCGGCTGCGATCGCCTATCAAAACAGCTATAGGGATTCTCGCCGTGCCCATGTGATTGCGCGTCATCGGCAGTTGATGAACAACCGCACTGCGATCGGCTTTCTTTGGGATGCCGTTGCCAATCTCTACACCCTTCAGTGTGACCCATATGAAATTCGTCATAGTCAGTTTGGGCGAGAGTTTGACTATACCCAACTACAAGATGCCGCAATTAAGATTTTGCTCAATCAGCAACTTCAGATGGAGCACGATCGCGCTGCCGTACTGCTGAAGTTCCCAGCGAATCAGTACACCATCACTGAACAACGAATTGAGAACAAAATTACGTTGACAATCAAGCCAAAACAACAACTTCAAACCATTGGCAGCGCCATTTAAGGGTCATTCTACCAATTCATTTATCCCTTAGAACAACCATGCAAACTCCCACAATTATCATCACTCTAGAACTGGGTCAGTCCATCAAAACAGAAGTCAAAGGAGTTCAGGGAGAAGGCTGTAAAGCACTGACCAAACCATTGGCAGAACTGGGCACAGTGGAGAAATTCACCCCCAAGCCAGAGTTTTATGACCAGCCCATTGTTCAGACTAATACGCTGACTCAAAGTCTGTAGGAGAGTTGCTCAATGCCCTTGGATATTTCCCTGATTAGAAACCGCTTGGATGCCGCTTCGGGCGTGCTTGCAATTAACAGTCCAAACGCCGTTGAGGATGAACTGGTCACTAAACTACTGCTAGAAGTTGCCCAACCACTAGAGTACAAACCCTACTACTGGAACTTGAGCAAATCATTGCGGGAAGTCAGCCTCACCCGTGATAAAAGCGGCAAGATTACGGGCATCAAGAAAACTCCAGTCCCAGACTACACCACCGATAACCCAGTGACTGGGCTATTTCAGTTCATTCGCGACTCTAAAGATCATGCCCTATTTTTGATTGCCAATGTGCAGGAGTTTCTGCCCGGAGGAATGCAACCGAACGTCTTTGTTCTGCAAGATTTGATTGACCTCTGCCGGGAGATTAAGCGATCAGATAAGCGCATTATTCTATTGGGCGATCGCCTGCGGTTGAGTCATCACTTTGATGGTGCGATTTTTGAAATTGATAATCCCCTACCGACTGAGGCGGAGCGGGAAAGCAACCTGGAATTTCGACTCGCTGATATTAAAGCCCAGTCCAAAGGCAAGGTGAAATTCAATCTATCGAGCCAGGGACGGCAAAATCTGATCCGAGCGATGGGCGGGATTACCAAAGAAGAAGCTGATGATTTGTTACTAGAAGCCGCGATCACTGATAAGGCGATCACCGATGGCACTGGAGAATTTATCAAACTTCGCCGCAGCGCTAAGTTGCGAAAGCGAGGAGTTGATATTCTCGAACCCCCTCCAGTCAAAGCGGTTGGGCTGGGGAACTTAGACCGATGGCTGGAGCGCAAGGCGAAGATGTTTAGCCCCAAGGCACAGGAGTATGGGCTGGATCTGCCCAACGGCTGTTTGATTGTGGGACCACCGGGAACGGGAAAGACGTTGACAGTGAAGAATATGGCAGCTACTTGGGAAATGCCAGTTTTCGTTATGAACATTGGACGCATGATGGATCGACATGTGGGCGGTAGTGAGGAGAATATGGATCGGTTTTTGAAGGAGATTGAATCTCAGACAGGTATTCTGTTTATTGATGAATTAGACAAGCAGTTTGCCGCGATCGCCGTCAATGCCTTGGGCGGGGATGGTGGCACCAGTCAGCGAATGTTTGGCACGTTCCTGCAATGGCTCAACGATAAACGAGAAAAACGCATCCCGATTTTTGTTGCCGCCACTGCGAACCGGGTGGATCATCTGCCTTCCGAGTTCCTGCGCGATGGTCGCTGGGATGCCAAGTTTTATGTGGGCTTACCGCGCCAGAAAGCCAGAGCCGAGATTCTAAACGTCCACTTGAAGCGCCGCAGAATTGAATTATCAGCAGACGCGATCGCTCGAATTGCCGTAGCAACCGATGGGTTTAATGGGGCGGAACTAGAGCAGTTGGTGATTACCTGTGCTGAAGCCGCCTTTATCGCTGATCGTCCCGGACAGGTGAGCCTGGACGAGTTGATTGAGGCAGCAATGGTTGCCCCGGTGCAGAGCCGTAACCCAGATGAACAAGAAAAGTTACGTCAACTAGAGGATTGGGCGCGGCAGTCTGCCATTCCTGCCTCCCTGGAAGCCGATGAAACGATAGAAACAGCAGAATACAGTTCCGATCGCCGCGCTCGATTCTAATACAAGTTTAGATTTTGGGTTTTGGAGTTTCAGCTATGACAACAAGGACTCGTCCCGATTTAAGTAAGGCAATCCGCACCGTCAAACTCATTTGTGTCAATGCCACCACCAATAGTAATAAGCAGTGGGCAGCCTGGGTACTATCAGATGGCACTTTGTATGTAGAGTACGGGCGGGTCAACTACGCTCAAAAACCTCATGTCTATTCCTGTCGTTCGGTGGCGCTGGCGGACAACAAATTAAACCAGCTCCTCGCTGAGAAGCGCAACAAAGGGTATCGCCCAGTGCAGGTGGAAGACCAACCTCAGATCTTCCTTGACTTCAATCAGTTAGGCAGTGACTATGCTGAGACAGTTCGAGAAAAAATTGACCAACTGGCATCAATGGCAGAACCTGTAATTAACCATACGGCGATACGGTTTGATCGAGATCGCGGCGTGTTTGTGACGCAGATGGGCACTGTCTCTCGCCAAACCTTGACTCAGGCGACGATGGCGCTGCAAAAAATCAAAGCCAGTCTCAATGGAGCGATTCGGCGTGGCTACGAAAGCTCACCCTACTTAGATGCAGTTGAGCAGTACTTAAGTACTGTCCCTTTGCCTATTGGAATGAAGCTTGAAGCCCGTCAGGTACTGGGAAACCTAGATCAGATCACTCAGCAATTTGGGATGTTGCAAACTTTAGAAGGTTGCCTGGGCAAGGTTGAAGAAATTCGGATAATGATTGAGCAGGCGATCTCTTGGGGTGGGGCGGTCGGCAGTGATGAACGTGCCCGCTGGTTAAATTGGGGAGCAACAGAGGAGATAACTGAAATGGAAGAACAAACTGCTTTGGCGGGGGATGAGCGTGCCTGTTGGGTTAGATGGTAACTAAACATCAACTTTTCATGCGGTGACAACTTTGTTGGCAGCATATAAACCTCCCCCCAGGCTCTGCCATTTACCCTCCTTCTTACCAATAGAGAGAACGCTGGCTAATGACACTTTCGCTCGCTTAAAGTCTGAAGCAGAGAGGCTGCCGTACATTTGACTGAGCAGTTCATTTAGGTGCAGTGGCTTTGTCGTGCTTTCTAAAATTTGATTCACTGCATCGGTGAGAGTTCTTCCCTCAAACTTGGGTAGCAGGAGTTCCCGAAACTCCTTAGTTTTACTCGATTTGTCTTTTTTCAGGGTTGATTGATTGGGAAGGTTCGCTTTTTTTGCTGTCGAGGTCCTGGTTTTACCAGCAGTGACTGATTGAGCTTTAGGCTGCGATTTTGAGGAGGTAATTTTTGAGCCTTTGGGTTTGGGTTCCAATTGGGTTGGAGTAGGAGTCGTAGCAATCGGACTTTCAGTAGGGGGATTAAACTCAGACGAAGCAGTTTCATTGGATGCAGCAGGACTCGCAAGGTCATTCGAGAGGTTTACGGCATTGCTGGTTGGAAGTATTGTAGTTTCTACTGTTAGAGATGGGGATTTTCCAGTACCCGCAGTCATTGCGCTCTGCGCTTGGGAGGTAGTTAACCCCAAGGCAACCAATTCGGAGAGTAGAGCCTCGACCCCTTGCAGTTGAAGCGTCTTTTGCTCCACCTGTTGATTTATCCACTTTAGTTCTTCACTCAAGTGGTCTTTCACTTTCTGAAGAGATGAAATAAATGCGACTGCATCAGCTTGAGGCAAGGTTTGGAGATAAGAAGACGTTGAAATTTCCACAACTGGAGTCTTGAAACGATGAGTATTCTGATTCTATGCTGAACTGTTAAAAAGCAGCAATTGATGTTTAGAGGTCATGGATATGGACAAAAACCTTATGCTGTGAGCAGGTGAAACAGATCTCGTAACCCATGAATCAAACTCAAGCGCATCCCAAAGTCGTTATCGTTGGAGCCGGATGGGCTGGCTTAGGAGCCGCCTACCATCTCGCTCAACAGGGATACAATGTCACCCTCCTAGAAGCAGGGGGCTATCCGGGTGGGTTGGTGGCAGGGTGGAAAACGGCACAGGGTCGCTCGGTTGAAGCGGGCATTCATGGCTTCTGGTATCCCTACCGCAATATTTTTGCTCTGGTAAAGCAACTGGGCTTAAGCCCCTTTACCGCTTGGACGCGCTCCGCTCAATACTCACCCGCAGGCTTGGAAGTGGAGTCGCCGATTTTTCAACAGGAACCCCGGCTACCCATGCCATTAGGTACCTTTTTGTATACCCAATTTAAGCGACTACCCTTGAGCGATCGCCTCTCTGCCCTACCTTTGCTTTATGCGATGGTTGATTTTAATAACTCCGATGCCGCATGGCGACGGTATGACCCGATCACGGCTCGTGAACTCTTCAAACAATTTGGCGTGTCTGCACGGCTTTACAAGGAGTCGTTTGAGCCAATGTTGCTGGTGGGCTTGTTTGCACCGGGAGAACACTGTTCAGCGGCGGCAGCCTTGGGAATGCTGTACTACTTCATCCTGGCACATCAACCCGATTTCGATGTGGTGTGGTGTCGTGGCACGGTGGGAGAAATGATTTTTCGCCCCTGGGTAGAGCAACTTGAGCACGCGGGTGGACGGGTACTTACCCAACGGCGAGTGACCGATGTCGTCATCCACACTCAAGAGGAAAGGGGAAATGCCAAACCGCAGGTGACGGGCGTAGTGTGCGGGGAAGAAGTGTTTGAGGCAGATGCGGTAATTTTTGCGGTTGGGATTACCGGAATGCAGAAGATTGTCAGTAGCAGTTCGACGCTGCGTCAGTTCCCTGAGTTCTGTAACCTAATGAATTTGAGTGCGATCGATGTTCTGGCAACCAGGCTTTGGTTTGATCGCAAAGTCTCGGTGCCTTTGCCATCGAATGCCTGCTTTGGGTTTGATGCCACTACCGGATGGACATTTTTTGATCTCAACGCCTTGCACGACGAATGGAAAGCTGCACCGGGCAGTGTCATTGAAGCTGACTTTTACCATGCCAATCAACTGTTACCAATGAATGACGAAGACATCATTGCTAAAGTACACCATGATCTAACGACCTGTGTTCCCCAGTTTCACGATGCCAGGATGATTGATAGCAGTGTTATCCGATTGCCTAAAGCGGTAACGCACTTTTCTCCTGGAAGCTATCAGTACATGTTGCCTGGAAGGACGAGTTTCACCAATGTATTCATGAGTGGGGATTGGATTATTACTCGTCATGGTTCCTGGTCGCAGGAAAAAGCCTATGTGACTGGGCTTGAGGCTGCAAACCAGGTGATTGAGCGCTTTAGCATAGGGACACCTGCCCAAATTATTGCGGTTGAACCGGATGAGCCTCATATCGACCTTGCCCGTAATGCCAATCGTGCCATCAGAGAT
This sequence comes from Leptolyngbya sp. CALU 1928, assembly GCF_056784215.1. Classification (NCBI taxonomy): domain Bacteria; kingdom Bacillati; phylum Cyanobacteriota; class Cyanophyceae; order Leptolyngbyales; family Leptolyngbyaceae; genus Leptolyngbya; species Leptolyngbya sp. CALU 1928. The sequence goes on from NZ_JBXBCE010000003.1 coordinate 19,998, forward strand.
ACGCTCAGCCAGTTTCTACCCACTCCCTGGCTTCCTTAAACTAAAGCGAGATCCCATTAATGGACAGCAACACTCGCCAAGCAAAACTGCGACAAAAGCTGCGTCAACTGAAGCAGCAGCATGACACCCAATTTGCCAAGCAGATGATTGAGCAATTAGGGATTTCAGGCGATCGCGTAACCTGGCTACTGCCAGATGATCCGCAGGCGAGCGACTGTGGGGAGTGGTTGAAGCGATCGTTCCCTTGGCAGTGGTCGCAAATTGATTGGGCAACCGTTCCCGGCAGTATTTGCTATCCGTGTCAAAAAGAGCCGCAGCTTGTAGCAGCGTTCGAGCAACTTTACCAGCAGTTTCAATTAGGCAATCCAATGGTGACCGTGATCTGGTTCAACGCCCGCAATCCCATTTTGCAAATGCAGCTATCGACGGTGCAGCAGAATGCTCTTGCTCTGTTCAACCACGACTGGGATACCTGGATTGGGTCACCCCAAGCAGGGTGGTGCATTGAGTACCATCATGAAGGAACACTGTGCTTTGGGTACGGCGCGATCTCAGATGGCGCTGCTTGATGGAAAAAGAGTCATCCAACAGAAAACTCGGTGTAGTGACGCATCATCGGTGGATCAAAGCCCAAAACAATATCGTGCTTTGGCACGCCTAACTCAACTAACTTGTTCGCAATGCCAACTTCTGTACCATCCTGTTGAATCCAAATCTTGCCATCAATAACATCAAGGTGCAGAACCACACCATAGACCCGCTTTGATCCGCGCCAACCCACATAGACCAATTGGTAACGATCTCGTTCAGTATCAAACAGAGTTTCGGCGTGAATGCGCTCATCCCAAACTGACTCGGCATGTTGAGTCAGCAATTGCCGAATGGACTGGCGGTAAGTGTCTAGCATAGTTCCGGTTGCCAACGTTCAATGACCTCCCGCTCAAGATCGTAGCTTAAAAGATTAAGCTGATTTTGCCCAACAAGGTCTTGGATGAAAGACGTTGCGAAAAATAGTTCGTAAATGCTACTGGGTACTGCCAAATATAACATTCGTTCTGGTTCCTGAATTTGTAGAGCCGCACGATAGGCGATGAACTGTCCAAGCGCACCATAGAATTGTGAAATCTTTGATGGTCCTAAAAAGCTTTTGATTTCAACTGCAATTTTTCGCTCTCCTCGCTGAGCGGCAACGACTTTCTCGGCACCCAGGTCGATCGCTAAGTCAAAGCTACCTGCTTGAAGAGGATAGGGGTCATGAGTGATGAGCCACCCATCTTTCTGGAGGGCAGTAATAACAATCCCGTGAAAAGCATCTTTGGCAGACACAGCGACAGATTATTGACTAAACCACTACAAACCCTTCTCTATTTTGGTGCAACTTCTTAATTTCGGCAGATTTTAAGAGCTACAGGGGTTGGCGATTAACAACTTGTTAAAGGAAGCAATCTGCAATCCAGCCAACTTGATAAGCATCCAACTTGTTTTGAGCCGTTGAATCGGTTGTTGGAGCCAGCGGCATCGGGTTAATCGATTCATACCACACGACCCCATCACTTTTGATTCTTTGCCCGGTCAGCCAAATCGTTTGTCCAGACTCAACAGCACCCAAAATTGCACTGGAATCTAGCGTCGGATACTGCCTGAAGTTCGCCCCGCTGCTAGGTGATCCATTACAATAGGCAGGAATCGGATAGGTTCGATAAGAATCTTTCCATCGACTACTGGGGTTACCAGATGCACTTAGGGATGGATTGGCTTTGGGCACATAAGGAGTCAGTTCAGAATTAGGGATGGTTATCTGCGGACTTATTTCTCCTTGTGTTGGATGATTAGTCAAAGGTAGATGACCAGACCCATAAGCACCTCTGGACTCTTTTGTATTGGCATAAAACGCAACTCCAGCCACACCTACTACCACAAGACCTGCCAGGGTCAGTAGCGAGTTGAATAACTGCTTTCCTCGTGCTGATGAAGTGCTGTTCGTCATCATTGACCTCCTTGTTAGGAGAAAGAATGTCCACTGAGAAATGAATACTAAAGTTGTTCAAAACGCTTTAGCTAAAACTTACTGATTCATGTCTTTAATCAGTTTCTCGACTAAATTCTTGACTCCTCCTTTGCCGTTGTAAGGCTTGGAGTGTGGGTTAATAGCGTTTCCCCAAATTGCCGTGCAAATCTCAAACGGCTTTGTGTACCCTTGCCCAATGAGTTGAGTGATTCGCTCTTGAGCGCTCTCGAATAACCTGGCTGGTTTTGCCGTAGAAGACCAGGGCAAAACATACAAACTATCGGTCTCACGTGCGACATCACTCGTAGAAGTTGGAGGGAAAGAAGGAGAGGATTGATCAAGGTTTGCAGCGGCAGTGAGATCTGCATTTTGAGGGTTAAATGGCGGCAAAACCTGACCATCCTCCCCAAGCCTCTCAACCTCCCCAACCTGGTCAACCTGGTCAAAACCTGCTTCTGGTGGGGGGATATCCGAGGAAGATCTGTCAACCTCATCAGGTTGCCAGTCTTGATCCTCACTAAAACCTTGATCAACCTGCCCCAAACTGTTCTCTGAGGAAGCTTTTAGGTCATCTTGAGAGCTATCTTCACCCTGGTTAAAGCCCAATCCTTGAAGTAACTGTGCCACTTGTTCAGGAGGAAGGTTGTTCAGGTAAGGGAGCTTTAAATCAAACTCACCCTTGGGGGAGTCCTCAACCTGATCAACCTCAGAGTCAGCAGAGGGATGAGACGAATCAAAGGTTGTCTCAACATGAGTCTGGTCATCCAGATTAATCGTATCTAAGTCTTCATCTCTGATAGTTCCATTTACAGGTTCTGGTTTTGATAAATGGGAGGTAGTAACGCCATTGACGGCATAGGTGCCAGGAGTAGGCATGGAAGCAATAAAGGGACGTTTTCCAGGCATTTTAACCAAACAAAAGTATGAATCGCCGCGTGCAACCCGCAGGTGATATTGAGCCAACCAAAACTCTTTATCAGTGGAGCTAACTTTGCCTTTCAATTCCTCATCCAAAGCGCGAGGAATGTTCTCGCCGATGAAGATGTTGACGGATTGATCAAAATCATCTCGGTTGAGTCCTAAACGGCTACACAATGGGGATTGTGCAACGTATAACACCTTCAATCCCTTGCCTTTCTTCTTGGTCAGCCCACGCCCCAGTTTCAAGCCTTTCCGCAACATCCGCGCCAGGTTTCGTTGCATCGAGAGTTGCCCGCGTCCAGGGGGATCACTGTCATCTCGCAATCGAGCTTCATCCATCAAGATTTCGGCTTCATCAAGGGCAAAGAGTTCTGCTGGAAACTCGCGAATGGCTCTCCCTGCGTCTTTATCTAACCGCGCTTGAATAAAGCGGGAATCTACTAATCGCTCCAACTTGCCTACCCCGACTAAGCACTCCTCGGCTCCCTTGAAGTTCGGTTGAAAGGTCGTCCATTCGGTAAAGGGATATTTCGGGTCAGCTAGCGTCACGCTTAACGTGCCAAACACAGCTTGCAGCGACCCAACCAGGTTATCTGCCAGGGCAGATTTACCAGAGTCAGTCGGTCCAGTAATCCGAAAGTGATTGCCTATTTCTGCGACCACCAGCAGCCAATCGGGTTCCGCTTCAAGGACTTGCGGTTCTTTCGCCCGTTTACGCTCTTGGGCTTGAGCTTCCCAATCAATTCCAGAAATATCGATCGCAAGCTGAATGCCGCCATAGACCATTTCTGCTTGAGGCTTGGAGGCACAGCCGTTGACGACATTCTTGATGCCATCGAGCAGCTTGGTTTGAATCAGCTTAAAGGCATCGACTAGATTGGTGATGTATTCCGGTTCATCGTCACCCCGGTTCTGGTTAAGCACCGGATCAAGGGGGAGGATGGTGAAGGTCAGTTCAAACTGATTGTGGGGTTTTGGTTCTACCACGGGGCGCTTGGCAATAATGCCATGCCTGTAGAGCAGATCAATCACTTTATCTGCCAGCAATTCTTCGTGGGTGGCACCGGGCGTTTTATCAGGCTGCTTGAGCCTGTACGCCTCGGTCATTGCCTTGTTTGCCAGGGCGGAGTAAAGCTGTTCGCGCTCTGACCACAATCGCTCAAAGTTTTCCATCGTCTGGGCTTCAAGCTCTTTGAGCCTTGTCTCTTCTGCCAGCACCCGCTGCTCTAGTTGGGCATCAAAAGCCAGTTCGCGATCGCGTAATGCCTGTTCCCGCGTTTGAAGCTCCTGGAGATGCTCTTGATATTGCTGGGCAAGACTGGTTTCTAAAGTCACTTCTCGTGACTCTAGAGCCTCTTTTTGCTGGGTTAAGGACTGTCTTTGTTCCGCTAGCCAATGGTCCAGTTGCTGGTGCTCTGCTTGAAGTTGCTGTCGCTCAAGTTCTAATTGCTCCTGCTGGCGCTGGAACTGCATTTCTTTGAGGGCAATGGTGTCTCGCTCCTGGTTCAGTTGCTCCAATGCGGCGGATTGTACCTGGGTCAACTCCAGGTTTAGAGCCTCTACTTGATGTTGCCACAGGGTTGCATCCCCTTGCGAGTGCTCCATCTGGGTACGGAATTGCCCAAGCTGTTGCTGGTGACGATAGGTCAACTGATCTACTTGTGCTTGAGCGGCGGCAAGATACTGCTGATGAATTGTTTGCCGATCATCTTGATGCTGAAGTTGCAGCTGATAAAGGTGACTTTCGTATTGCTGCTTTAAGCGAGTTGCTGTAGTAGTAATAGCCTCTTGAACCTGCATCTCTAGGCTGTTTTGCCATTTTTCTTCTTCTGCTTCAATTTTGCCGTATAGAGCAACGGCGGCAAACGCGGACGTTAAGCCGCCCCATTGCAACAGATTCCAGAACCAACGGGTGTTTGGGTTAGATGGAATCACAAAGGTAAAAACAGCAGCGATCGCCAGTGCCGTTAACCCATGCGCGGTTCGTTTGAGGTAGCCGGCATCGGGTTCTGACGGAGCGATCACAGCAGACGCACCTTCATACCGGGTGTTCTCAGTAGTCATCGAGAATTCGGGGGTAGCGCCACCATAAATCTGATCAACCATATGAACCTCGCGTTGGCTTGCGTTGAAAAGAAAGACAGGTTAGCCAGGAAGCATGAATTGCCAGAGGCTGAGGGCAAACCCTGCTAAACCTGCTGGAGCATAGAGGTTGAGGGAGGTTTGATAGTCTCTCCAAAATCGGCTTCCCTGAAGCACCGTGGAATAGAAAAGCATCAGCCCACCCAGCACAGTAACCAGGAAAATTGCCAGGTTGGGCAGTGGGAGTTGTGATTCCAAAATCCACTGCACCAGCGTCGTGCTGCGGTTTAGCAAGAAGAAGGTGGCAACGGCGATCGCTAAGCGGTTCATTAGCACTCCAAATCGTAAAAAGCTGCTTCCAGGCAGAGGTTGAGAAGATCCATCGAGGCAATGGCAAGATGGGGAACAACGGCAGCCCTTATTGAAACAACTGCCGGACATTGCCCTCGAAGCCCCGTTCAACTTTGGTGGCTTTTGCTCCAATCCCTCCAGTGGAGTAGTTGGCAAACTGCGAAATCAACCCGCGCAGTTTCAAGATTTCCTGGTCGTCCAGATTCTTTTGATCCGTCGAATCCACCTTCATCTGCATGGCTGCAAGCTTGGCAGCAATTCCTTGACGATGGAGATCCCATTCAAAGGGAGCCGCTGCTGCATCGTCAAATGCCATTGCCGCTTGAAACCGCTTTTGGATAAGCTTGTTGACGACCATTGAAAAGTCTTGTTTTGTCATTTCAACGCCCACTTCAGCAATGCCAACCTCAATTAGACGTTGGTCGAGCACATGGTAGTCACGAGACAGTTCACCTTGAGCGATCGCCAGCATCACTCCTCGATGTTCGCGTTTGACCTTCTCTAAAGCAACTTGAAACTCAACCTCGGTCAGGTGCCGAATTTGAGGTCGCTTTTGGTATGGCGTAATGGAGGGGCGATGGCTACTGGGTCTTTGAGAGTAGTTCGGTTCTTTCATCGCATTAAATTCTCGCTTTGAGTAACATCAAAAGTTGGGTGAATTAAAGCAGCCACCGGACCCCTTGGAGGCAGCAGGGCTGATTCATTGGCAGAAGGAAAATAGGCGAGGGATATCATGAGCAACCTGTCGAATCGCCTGAGTCAAAGAGTCAAACCCATGCTGCCGGAAGAGATTAAGGGCAAAGGTTCGCACAATTGCCATATTAATCAAAGCGTGACCCTCACACAGTGGAGTCGTATCTTCTTGAAAGACCACATCTTTACACCAGTGGAGGCGATTCTCAATGTGCCAATGCTGCCGGATACGACGGGCAAACTCGGCGGCATCGGTTGCCAGCGAACTGATATAAAACACCGTCTGTGAAACGGGTATGCCTGCTCTTAGTCCGGTGCGTTCGACCCGAATCACTCGTTTAAGAGCGACCCAACTTGGGTCAATGGTGGCACTTGGCTCCAATACACACACACGGCGTTGGGTTGAGCGATTGCGCGTCCGCTCTGAGTCCACGTGACAACTGAGGGGAGACGAGTGTTCAAACTGCTGCTGGATTTGGGCTAATAATTTGGGTTGATTCCCTTTGATGGCAATTAAGTAGTGGTTCTGACTGGCTATAATTTGCTGAACTGTTTTTTTTTTGGCGTGCAGGGCATCAAAACTAAAACACACCCCTTGCAACTGAAGGTGCTCCAACAAGGTTTGTACCGTTACAATTTCACTACTCGTTTTGTTGTGCATGGATTGCACCCCAACGACCAGTCCCAGTCGAGTGCTGACCACCGACACCACACTGACAAAATCTTGATACGCCTGGTCGTAATCTCTCAGACTGACTCGGATGCTCTTGCCGTCAACGGCACAAGCGGCTTGCTCTTCCAGCTCAACCGTTTCCTGTGCCCATTGATTGAAAACCTCGGTTAACGCCTCAAAGTCCACTCGCACCAAAGCGCGGCGAATCGTCGAGTAGCAGGGTAACCGCTCATAGGGCACTTCGAGTACCCCTAACAATTGGGTTTGATGGCGCTCCACAAAGCACGCGATCGCTCGATACCCCACACACCCGCTCATCGTTGCCATCAGTACCAGCAACAAAATCACCCACAATGGATACTGGGGTTGGGTTCGATAGTCTCGTACTTGTTTGAGAGCATCAATCAGGCTCATGGCTAGCTAGGGGTGAAAGAGCATCACCCATTATCATTTTTCTACCACTGATGAACTAGCCCTGCTTGGAGGCAGGGAGGAGGAGGGACGAAAGATAGTAAGCGCAGTTGAGGCAATAATCCAAGCAGCGAAGGCAACGAGGGGCATCCCCAAGCACATCGCAAAAATCAGCGTGGGTAAGTCTACCCCATCAAGCCAGAGTTCAGCGCTCTGCCGCCATCCCTGGCTTTCGTTGACTACGGCATTTGCCACTTGAACTTGAGCGATCGCGTTGCCCGTCGCTTGGACAGAGCTTTGAGAAGTATCAGCAACCACCTTTTGAGCATTAGTGACTCCTTCAATCAGTTGCAAATCAGACTCTCTTTGCCACTTCAATGCGTCTAGAATCTGCTGACCATTTGGACTGGTCGGTTCAAGAACCCTTGTTGTAGCAGTGGCAGCATAAACCGCACGCTCAATTTCGGGGCGCAGAACGTTTGCCAGCTCTTGAGCCATTTGTGATCTAGGCAAAGCCTCGCCAGAAGGCAGATACGACTGACGATCTGCCTGATGAGCATCATGAAAGCTCGTCTGGGGAAAACGAGGCTGTAGCATTCCAGGTTGACTAGAATATTCGCTCAGCCCGGTAGGCATGGCATGAGCCAAGGAACTGTGCGGCACAACCTCTACCGGGGAAGAGGTTGGAGGAGTTTGGATCAGTGCAACGTGAGAAGCTAGAAATCCACCAAACGGTTGATTCACCTGGCTCCAGGACATCAAGGCTTGCTTAAATAGCTGCCCTTGGGGAGTTCCGAGCAAGTCTGCGATCGCGTACAATCCTGCCAGGGTGATGAAGGTGCGACCGAGTTGCTCAATGTAATGCTGCTCATGGGTGAGTCGTCCTAAAGCCTGGTTGAGAGTGGGTTCTTGCTCCACACCAATGCCAAATGCTCCAGCAAGCATTCGATAAGGGAACAAGGCTCCATGCTGAGGATCAAGCATGACATGCTTAATCCAGGCTTGGGGGTCGTATTGGGAATTGAACGTCATGATTTGTCTCCAGAAAGTGAGAGAACACCACCATTGCTAAAAGCAGGAGGTAGACAGTTGGATGAGCGTTACTTGCCATCTAAAGCGTTAAGCTGCAGCAAATAAGCCGTGAGAGCCTGATTGGTTAGGTCATCAAAACTTTGGGTTGGTTCAGCATCAAGCACTTGTTGCAATCGTCGGAATAAGGGTTCTGAAAGGTTGATTTCAAGAGCGATTGGAGCTTCAAGAGTGGATGTGGTCATGAGATGCATCCGTTGTAATTTCAGTGAAGGGTTAGAGACGAATTGATGACTCTGCTAGGGAAAAAGCGTTGAGGTGGGCAGTTTTGGGGCGTTTGAGGTTTGCGGCAAATAAACAACGCGCCAAGCAAGGGCGCAAGTAAGCAGCAGCAACGCAGCAATCGCGACCGGTATTAGGCAGTTTGCTGTTGGGGGGGATCGGCGGGGATAGACAGTAAGCCCAGCTTTTTTGCCAACTCCACCCGTGCCGAGTCGGTTGCCTGCATCATGCTGCCCATTTCCGCGATCGCCAGTTCGGTTCCCAACCGAGAGCCTTTTTGAGTGGCATTCTGTTTGAGGGCATCTTCCAGGGTCTGATCGTTGCTGACAAACTGCTGGAGAGTGCTATTCAAGCGGGTAATAGCTTCAGCAAGACGTTGGGTGGAATCAACCACCGTCAGATTCAGGGGTTGAATCTCCTGCACAGGGAGCGGTACGTCAGACTCTCGCAGGGTAATTGCGGCGGTTGCCGGAGGGTCGGCAGCTTGACTTTGAGACGCAGAGGCTTGGCAGGCGGCGACCAGCTCAGGGTTTTGCTCCCAAAGCTGGGCTTTCCAGGCTTCAAAGGGTAACCCAGAGGTTCGATACCCACCCATCAGTTCGATGCAGAGTGGGGTATACCGCTCGTCAGGCAATTTCAAATCGGTTTCAGTAAACCACGGGCAGGCATCTTTGACCTTTTGAAACCATTGCTGAACTGATTTGCGAGACACCCCGTAATACTGGGCGATCGCTTTCGTGAACTGCGGCTCGGCTGGTCGCCAAAGGATAGGGTGAGCATTCGTACTACCTTCGTGAGAAGTGGCAGGGGAAGTCTCCGCCACTTCGCTCAAGGCTTCCTGAGTGGGTGGCAGATCGAGTTCCAGCGAAAAGGCGATCGGGTTTGAGATCGGCTCAACTGCCGATAAATCAAGGTATTCAGTCATATTCGTAATCTCCTGAAAGAACTTAATGCGAAGTGAGTTGGTTCTTACCTCAGTTCTTACGAAGCATGGTAGCATAAAGTAGATAAAGGTAATCTACTTAAATCAAAAGTCTGTCTTCAGTAGACAATGGAGAAAAAGTATGATGATTTTTGACGTGCCTACAGATAAATCCAGAGTAGCTACTTATATAGAGGAAGAACTAAAGCAGAAGCTGGAAAAGCTTGCTGCTCTGGAAGATCGTAGCGTTAGTAACTTTCTTGAGCGCCTAATTAAGCAGATTGTTGAGCAAGCCGAACAAGAAGGAAAAATTTGATAACTCTTCAAGGGCGTAAGGTTTTCCAATGTGCCAACCGTCATGGCTATGCCTTGGAATGCCATCCATTCGTACAAACCGACAAAACAGAAGCCTCAAAATACTATGTTTGGCAGTTTTTCTAGTGATGAGTAAAGCAAAACTGCTAGAGGAATTAACAGCAAAATCTTTTGTTGTTAATTCCCAAAAACTAAAAGAATTAATGCAACCTTAGCCAGTCCCAAGTCTGGTTGGAAAAATGCAGAGGGAGTAATAAGAGAGCGATCGCTCAGTTTTCTCAGGACACAGAGATCGCCCTCTAAATGTTCTTTATAGAGTCTTTTACAAGACTTACCACCTATGATACCAAGACATACCCGGCAAGGTACACCCCTTGCACCGGATCAAATTTTCAGTGCTGGATTTCGAGATGGGATAAACCATCGTAACCTTCACTACCTTAAAGGCTACGCCGAAGGCTGTTGTTCTACTCCAGATAGCTCCACGCTGATCGCCTTCTGTCAAATGCCTAGCCTCGACTCTGCTCTGCAATCCATTCAACACTGGGAGCAAGACCGAGAACACTTTGGCTTTGGCACCGTTGCCCTCAGTTATCGCCATAGCTTGTGGATCGTGCTGGTTTCTAAAGACTTGCACGATACGGCTTTGCCCTTCTGATCACCCTCTAAACAATCCCCAATAAGCGCGGATCGCATAGGGCAGGCGGTTTTATGCGATCGCGCCTCTCCTCCACATAGAACCCATCGCTGTCGTGGGTCAATTTCTCATGCAAGTTTTTACCCATAAGACGGTCAAACCGTGCCTTGCCGTTACAGTCGCCACCCCTCCAGTTCTGGGAACCTCACTCGTTTTAGATCTTGAAGAGTTCCCAGAACTAGATTGGCTAATTGCATATTTTGCTTCCCTCACGGTCTTACAGAGTGAGTGCGATCGCGTGAGTCTTTCCATCCAAGCTATTGCCAAAGAAGGTGATATTCAACGCAACTGCTGGATTGAACCCTACATCAAAACGAAGCACGAAAAACAATACACCTACTACCAACTGCGCTGGCTCACAGGAGAACGCAAAAAATCGGGTCAACCCAAAGTGAAAACTAAACACCTTTCCCACCGAGCCGTGAGTGAAGTTCGAGCTGCGATCGCGCGGGGAAATCAAATTGAGGCATTAGAGCAGCAACGTCAGCAGATTGAAACGGAAATAGTCAAGCTCAAGCAACTGATTCGGAGAACAGGCAGACGACTTGAGCGCATGAGTTACCAGACCTTAATGACCAATCCATCCAACAATTCACACAGGGGGTGCCTCCGATGAACGATAAAACACTCGAAACCAACTCAATTCCCATTCCGCCGCAACTGGCAGGGCTACTCAAACAAACTTTTGGCAGAGCAGGCACCGGATTTGATGAGGCAGCATTCCTGCAACAACTGCACTACTGGGCACTCAACCCTCAAACTACTGGCTGGACAATCGCTGGCGTGAAGTGGATCTACAACTCACTCAAGTCTTGGCAGGAACAATTTCCCTGGATGAGTGAATATGGATTGAGAAAAGCGATCGCCAATTTGAAAAAGCTGGGGTTGATCCAAACGGCTCAACATTGGATTACTTCCTACAAGCGAGTCATGTTCTATCGGATTGACTACCAGCAGTTGGCAACCTTCGCTGCAGACGGATGCGATCTGATCACAGATCGATGTGTGAATAGTGATCAAGTTGATGTGCCGCCTGATCACAGGACAAATACAAAAACTTCTTCAAAGACTTCTTTTTCAGAACAACAAACAGGGGTTGTTTCAGACATCAATGAAAGTCTTGAAGACACTAGGGGTCTAAAAGTACCAACTTGCGATCAAACTTCTACAGTAGAAGTCAGCAGTTCTGAAGCAGACCGCTTTTTCCACGCTAGTTCTGGGAAGATTTTTGCAGTTCAACCCCCAGAGTTCCCAGAACTCGTTAACGCCGTGGCTCAAGCAATCGGTCAGTCACTCCCTGCTGCCTTGAAAAAGGCGATCGCTCAGTTTCCGGAACGGGTGCAGCCAGCGATCTCCTATCTTCAAAATCAGCAGCAACGACGACAGATCAAGAACCCAGTTGGTTACTTGTATAGTGCGGTGATCAACGGTTGGAATCTCACAATTTCTGAACCTTCGATAACGCCTGCTGGCTTTAACCAATGGTTTGACTGTGTAAAAAGGAGGGGATTGGTTATTGCTGCAACCATGATCGGTGAAATTCATCATACTCTGCACATTCAACATGGCTGGCTGCCAACAAAGCAATTGATGCAGGAGGTAGCGATCTTAAATTAGGCACATATTTCCATTCAATTGGTTTCCCTAGCGAGTAGGGAGTAGATATTACTGACAAATCAATTCAACATTTACAAAAATCGATTAATAAGTTTCCATTCAATTGGTTTCCTTAGCGAGTAGGAAACTCAGATACCTCAAACTCAATATCCTTTGCGCCATTGCCGAAAATAGGTATACACTGTTTGTCAAGTTGGAAAATCGCCTAGTAACGAACGTCAGCGAACGCCCTCTACCAAGACATAGAAAATGGCGTTGAGAATTTCCCACATCTCCACTGCTCATGGATGACCATCGGTTTTCGTCTCTAGAATCAAATCACTAAGCAATTCAAATTGGTCTTGAGTCAGGTTGCTAGGGTACGCTTTACTCATATCACTCTCTCAGAGTTGTGTGTTGTATATTCGCAGCGTACACTGGGTGAACTTTTTTACGACCCAACCGACTTTTCAAACAACCTCTAACTCACTTTGAATACGAGATCGCAGCTTGGTTTGACATTTCCTTTAAAGTTTTTCCATAGATAGCTGCTCCAATGCCACCAGAAACGCCGTAAAATTCAAAGATCAAGATTGGTTGCTGCTTGTTGGGCTGTCTCTCTTAAGTCAGCCAAAGATGGATCGCTGCCACAATCAGGGCAAATGTACATCCACTTATCTTTGAATTCTGGATGGTCTGAATTACGGTGGAAGCAGTCTTTGAATTTGAGGAGGTGGTGGTGTTCCCCATAGCAACTTTGAATAACCCAAAAACTTCCACATTCGGGGCAAGAACAGTATAGTCCTGTGCCCTTACCAGCTCGTCCTTCACGGTAGACGACTCTTTCAATTAACTCTTCTTCCGAGATGCGATCGGGTTTCCAGCTTGAGTGAACATCATTTCCCCATCCAAGCTGTTGTCCACAAGGTAGGCATGCTGTGCAAAGTTCGCTGTCATGATATTGGAGCAAAAGCCTCAGGATTCGTCTAACTTGGAGATCGTTATCGTTCCCCGGCACTAAAGCAATTGCTCCATACTCGTGACCGGGATACTCTAATTCATCCATCTCTACATCAAATTCTTCCAGTACAAATCGGTGAAAGGGAACCTCTCCCCAATAATCTCTTTTAGAATCTGTGTGAAGAATGAAAGCACAGTCGAGAGAAAGCTCCTCTAAATATCTGTCTCTTGCTATATCTATTACATCCGCAATTAAGCGATCGTCTCCTTGTTGATCGTAATTGCGATATTTAGCATCAAAACAGTAGTTATTAGTTCCTCCATTAATTGAGAACTTAATAATGATGTCTGGAGTCCTTAATTGACCATTTGCTGTGGTTAATTGAGCTTCGTATATTAAGTGAATTGTGTAAAACTGTTCATTGCTTAGCTTTCCTCTTAATACGAAGGAAGTATTTCTAGGTCAGGGTTATTTCATTCTAGGAGAGTGGTTGATATGGTAGTGAGGTCATCTCTCAACCCCTAACACCAGATGTCTCAACTTGCGATTGTCGAAGCCTTTGCAGATCTTTGTGATACTCGTCGCACAGCAGGACAACGTCACCAGCAAGCCCTTTGTCTTGCCTTGTTCACTCTTGCGGTTGCTGCGGGTAATCGAGGGTTTCTGGCAATGGGGGATTGGCTGAGAGCGTATCACGATGAATTGGTCGCCTTGTTTCACCCCCCTAAAGACCGCCTACCCTCTTACAGCACAATTCGACGAGCACTTTTGCGGCTCGATTACCGAGAGTATTCGGCTTGTTTAGCGCGATTCTTCGGCATCCAACCGTTGCCTGGAGAAACGATTGCCATTGATGGTAAAGTGCTGCGCGGTTCCTATGAAGCCATCAGTGATGCCCCCAGCGTAGACTCTCACCCAGCCATCATGTTGGTCAGTGCCTACATCGTTGAGCGGGGATTAATTCTTGAACCCTACGAGGTGGACTCGAAAACCAACGAAATCACGGCATTGCCTGCCTTTATTGCACAACTGGCGCTCAAAGGAGTTGTCTTTGCCTTTGATGCCATCAGCACCCAAAAAAACGGCGCAGACCATCATCGACAGTGGCAATGATTACTTAGGGGCACTCAAGGGCAACCAATCCGGTTTGCTGGAGTCCGTCGAAACCCATTTCCAACCCCAGCAGAGTATCCAACAGATTAACAAAGGGCACGGTCGGATCGAAAAACGCACTGTTTGTATCACGCATCAATTGGATGGCATTCTTGCTTTTCCAGGCTTGCAAACCCTGATTCGAGTCGAATCACAACGCCAACGGTATCGTGCCAACATCATCGAAGTCTCCACCGAAATCCGCTACTACGTTGCTTCCTTTATCGATACTGCACAAGCCTTTGCCGACCGCGTTCGGGGTTACTGGGGAGTGGAAAACAAGGTGCATTATGTCCGTGATGTGACGCAAGGGGAGGATGCTTCACGCATTCGGACCTCACCACTGGTGCAAAGTTGGGCTTTGGCACGTAATTTTGCACTCAATTTGTATCGCAACAATGGATTCTTGAACATGGCTCAAGCTCAACGTTTGGCTGGTTTTAGTCTGAACACGCTCAAAGACCTATTTAGAATGAAATAGCCCTGATTTCTAGGTAGCCTCAATGTTCCATTAGGTTCAATTTCGATGCTTTCAAATAAAGTTGTTTCTCCATCTAATGGTTGCATATTCGCGTATAGGATGAAGGCACTATACAGTTTTACGACACACCAGATTTCATAAATCTCCCAAGTGGATCGAATTTCCCCTCGATAAATATGCTCAAGAAGATAAAGAACCTTTTGGATCGGTTCAAGCATACCTCCTTTAGAGTTTGCATACTTTTCAAAGATTGAACCGTAGCTTGGAGATGCTATTAGACGAAGTGAAGTAAAAACTGCCTCATCCGGAGTCTTTACGTCTGCTAGAAAATCAGAGCTTCTCGTTTGTGCAGCCCATTGAACACAGGATTGGAGTTGTGAAACCTTGTCATTAATCTGCTTTCGTAATTTCTCTTGTTGCAGCCGAAACGTTTGAATTCTTTGTTTAGATGCTTCGATGAACTCTTGAAACGCCTCATCCTTTCTACGAGGCTTTGCAGGAATCAGATCATCCTCAATATTGATTAAGCTGAGCGCTTCAAGGCTAGAAGCAAGTCCGGTTGCTAAATCTCGTAAGTAAACATCAAGAATGTAGCAAAGAAATTCGTTTTCCATACACTGGGTTGATTCTATCCGAGTCATTCCTAAGACTCTTCGTTTGCCAGGCTCCATCTTGGATTGGATTAGAAGCTGTGGTGAAAGGTTGGCTTTCCCGATTTCTACTGAACCTATCTCAGTGATGAAACTCTTCAGCGGTCTTTTCTGGATAGCTGACCAGTTGTCTTGTACAACGGCTGCTAATTCAAGCAGTGCGGTAGCAGTTGCCATCATGCCATTCCCTGCAAGCCACTGTTGTCCTAATCCTTCTGTACCAAAACCTTCGCCCATTGGTACGGGAACTGATCGTCGCACACAGCAGGCGGTAGAGAGTGCCAGAACTCCAATATCAGATATCATGCGTTCGATTTGCCACTCACTAATATTGGCAGGGAAAATATGCAGGGTTGCTGCCGTATCTCGCGCAATCTTGCCAGTTTCATCTATTAAAACGGCAGTAACCTCGCCTGATCGCCGAATAACTTCAATTCTTTCCCTTCCGGGCGGCAGTTCCCAACGATTCGTATTAGGAATTTGAATGAGTAATACGGGTGGTGTGCCATCGAGTGCCACCTCTCCTTGCCAAGCACGATCGAGTTCTACATACCAGGCACCTCCGAACTGCCGAACGTGCGTAATGCCGTCTTCATCTGGATGGAATGGCGTACCATTAACGTCAACAAAGCGAATGCTTGGGTAGCTCATGCTTTTGTCCAGTAGCGAACATTTGCTCGTCTCTTATCCTGCATTTGCTTGGACAATTGGGGTAGAACATCTCCAGGATCATAGGGCTTGTAGGTTTGTTCGAGTTCCTGAAGCCATCGGTTAAAAAGTTCGCTTGTTATATCGTTTTTGAAGAACGAGATTCTGGGAAGTAATTTGGTGAAAACGAAATGTCCCAAGCAATCTTGACTGGATAGCCCCAAAATAGTAGCAACGGTGTGAAACACTTGGTATTCTCTACTAGCTCGATGTCCTAGAGGAATCCCCAATACAGAAAGATACTGCTGATTCCACCTCAAAATCAATTGCCACTCGTTGGACTTTTGATTAAATTCCTCTGCTGCTGCGATCGCCTGTTGTAGTGCTGTTATCGACAGAATTGCGGTTGTAGCTGAACCGATGGCTGCTGCACTTGTCTTGGTTAGATTAGCGGGCGGATAAGTAATGACGTAGGAGCGATCGATAACTTTAGGACTCAGGTCATAGGTTGTTTCATCAGAATTCAATGTGCCCAGTAAAACCAGATTGGGGGAGAGGGTGAATGTTGAAGGATAATCGTTGAGCAGCGTTTGTATATGCTTTAGTCTTTGGGTCTGCTCGTGGGTGCGATCCTTCAGTTCGTGTAGAAATCTAGCTTCCTCCCATAGCTGGGTTTCAATGCTGGGGGAGTAGAGCAGCAACCCTTGTCGATCATCATCGCTGCTAAAAGATTGCTCCTTCTGTCTTGACCGAGAATATTCTAAAAAGGAGAGTAGATCGGCACCATAGTTTTCAATTCTGGCAAGGTTGAGTTCATCAAGACAGACTAGGCAAAGGCGATCAACCTGAGTTTTAGCGTCTTTGAGTGCGGTTAGGAAGGGAGAAGGGCGAAATGTTTCGCTCAACGGATCAAAGAAGCCAAGCAAGTCAGACGGGTCAAGCCATGCAGGACGGACAGGAATGACTTTACTGATTCCGCCTAATATTTTGGTTGAGTTTTTGATGATGCTGGTTTTGCCAACTCCGACAGGGCCATTGAGCAGAACAATGCTGCCTGAATAACAAGCACTCACCAGAGATAGTAAATAGCTGGTTGCAATGTTTTGAGGAAGCAGAAGCCCTGCCGATTCCAGCATCGCATCCCAATTTTCGGCTAGGTTTTGGGGCAAAGGTGAAACTTCAGACAGTTGAGGATGTTGGTCTTCAACGTTCAAGGGTACTGCGAGGCGATAGGGTTCAATAGCCTGCCGAAGATGGTTGATTTCGGTCTTAGCCCCTTCTATCGAGTCTGCAAAGGATTTAACAGATTGCTCCCATAAAGTAATAGATTGTTGTTTATGCTCTAATTCTGCTAACAGTTGCGCCTCTTGTTCTTCAAACTCAGCTTTCAGCCTAGCTTCTTGTTGCTGAACTCTTGCTGTTTGTTCTTGTAGTTCTATTTTCTGTTTATTGATTTCCTCAATTTTCTCTTTGATTCGCTCTGCGATTAGTTGATCAAGCTTGTCCTGCTGCGTCTGAAGTTGTATTTTCCATCTCTCTAGCTCCTGCCTCAACTCAGTACTAAGACGTTCCTGAAAATCTTTGACAAGCTGATTTACTTCCGAGTCTTTGGATGCTTCTACTTCGACAGCCTGAGGTTCGCCATACTCGTTTCTAGCCCGTATATGTCTTCTTTGTCCAGGTTCACTCCACAGGAATGTCACAATGTCTCCTGGACGAAGAAGACCCTGTATGCCTTTCACGTTCTCCTGAAAAGCAAAGAAGATATGTGCTGAGGAGCCATCTCTACAGGAAAGAGGTATCAAAGATTTAATGTAAAGATTGCCAGTTGTCGCAACCCGATCGACACGCCCTGGAAGTCTCCCAGAAAGTAGGGGAGCTAAAACCACCCATGAATCTTCGGTAAGTCTGTTTAAGAAGTGTTCCATAAATTACTAATAGAGAGGCGGATGTCATAGATCAAGTACTGGAATTAGTATTCCCAGGAGACTTGTTCTTGAATCCCTGTGATTGCAAGTAAGGCAGCAGGTTTAATTCCCCTCTCTTGTGGGCTATGGATCAAATAGCAGATTTTGGAGGGGATTGGTGTTTGCCCATCGGTAAGTGCTAAAGTCTCTGCGATCGACCGTCAAGAGCCGCCCATGTCCCAAATGCTCTGCAAGAACCACCAAGGACGCATCTGCAAGATCCATTGGCAGATCTGCGTAGCGTTCCATCAATTCAACCATCCGTTCTAGATAATTCTGCTCGATCTGGAAGACTTCAAATGCGTTCTGACAAATTGCTTTTAGAAAGTTGCGCTGAACGGTGTGATTTACAAGTTGGGCAAGTAGATAGGATGTTTCTGTAATCACTGGATAGGTTGTGATCAGAGGCTCTGAGAGATCCCGAAATGCTTGTTGGGCGATCGCATGGTAGGTGTCGCGTTTGCTGAAGAGTGCGAGGAATGCTCCTGTATCGACAATGATCATTGTTGCCCTTGTTCATACTTTTGTTTAAGCGATTGACTGATCACTGATTTATAGGTTGTGGAGAGGTCGGGGTCTGCGTCGATACATCCAACCAGTCCAAGGTCTTGAAAGATATCTAGGGCAGTCTTTTGCCGGGGCTGAAGTTGCTGATAATAGTGCTCGATCGCAACTTTGAGGACGGCTTCTGTGTCTTGTCCTGTTTGTTGCTGAATGTAAGTTAGTTTATCGGCGACATCGTCATCCAGTTGAGTGATAATTTGCATGGTTTTGTCCTCTAGGTTTTGAAATAGCTTGATCCTAGCGTAGGGGATGGGCAACGCTCGGATCGGCGGGAGGTGGATCAAGTAGGGTTTGATAGGATTGCCCCTCTTTCATTGCCTCAGCCATTGCATCGTAGATTTCTAGAATTTTGTCTTTGGTGCGATAGTGCCCGTGGACTTTTTCATCTTTGCGTTTGACAATGGGGAAGGTTTCCATGATGTAGTCTACGTCGTGGCGCTGGATGCTGTAGAGGTGGAAGTAGGCGGCATCAAGTTCACAGCGCAGGAGGAAGCGGCGTTTTTCATCCCAACGGAAGGGGGCACCATCGTAGCCGCAGTCTTGGGCGAAGGGTTGGAGATCCCAGGCGGTGTAGGTGAGTTCGAGAACGTGATCAGATATAAAATCTGATATACCCTCGTATATATCTGGAGACAAGATTGGTAATTGCTTAACGACATAGAAGCTTAAATTTCCGCCACTCGCCTTCTGTTTCGCAACATAATCCAGAATAAAGGCATTAAAGTTTCCAACAAGTAAACAAACTTCCTTAGCTGTACATTTTGGAAACAGCAGCGATAAAGAGTGCCCTACTCCGAGTTTAGGGATAATTGTGAAAGTAACACTCCTCGCATCTGCTACAGCACTAATAGCATTGCGAAATCCTATCAGCCATTGATACTTCCAAAAATCAGAAATTTTAGCATTAACTTCTTCTTCAGAAATCCAATATCTGGGTGTGAAAAACCAATCTGGATTATTCAAATCTTCTAACGTAGGTTTCGCAGTTCCAGCCCTCGTGCCATAAATCTCTTTTTCAGGAATCCCAGCGAAAGTAGCTGCTCGATGGTTATACATTTGAGCAAATTTTGATTCATATAAAGGAATATATGTTTTATCAGATTTAATGAATGAGTTCTTGGTTGATGCCCAATTTTCGGATTTTAGTTTACTTTGTGTCTGGAATAAATGAGAGTCATTTGCCATATGAAACATTGAAGAAAGCAGTAAATTCCAAGAATTTCCCTCTAAAACCGTATCTTGGACAAGAATAGGTACTCTCGAATAAATTTCTTTGATAAGAATGGAATCTTTTTGGGATTTGAAAATAGGAAGATTTAGTGTATTAGGATTAATGCAGGAAATCTCGTCTCTAGTTAGAGTATAAATACGTCCGGATTCGCGTAAATCCTCAGTACTCCAAAGTTGAGCAGCTAGTACGAAGGAAGGACTATTTTTTCTTGATAGAGTTAGCAATGAGAAAGAGAATGTACTTTCTGTCCCAATAAATAAGTAACCTCTATTAGTGAAATCAAAAAAGCTAACAAGTGACTGAGTATAGATCAATGCTTGAGTGAAGATCTTGGTTGACTCATCAGTAACTATTCCTGAAGGAATGACAGTCCCAAGATATCCCAACTGGTTTAGAACTAGCCACATCGTTTCTGTGAATAGCGTATACGTATTAATGTCTCCACGTCCGCATAACGGATAGCGCCTTGAACTTTTAACAAAATGGCTTTCAGCCTCAGCTTGACGGCTATCCTCTAACCATGCATTGAGTAAAGCTGGATCTTCTACCTCTAATGCTGCGATCATTTTCCGACGAGCCGCAGCATTGGGGGCGTTAGAAATATCTGGACGACGGGTTGCAAACCACTCCTTTTCTTGAAGTTTAATTCTTTCCCAAGGTGGATTCCCTAGGACTATGCTAAATCCTCCATTCCAACCTGTTTGTTCATTCTGGGCAGCATTTGATACCTTAAAGACATCAG
The DNA here is from genome assembly GCF_056784215.1 of Leptolyngbya sp. CALU 1928. NCBI lineage: Bacteria > Bacillati > Cyanobacteriota > Cyanophyceae > Leptolyngbyales > Leptolyngbyaceae > Leptolyngbya > Leptolyngbya sp. CALU 1928. Next base: position 40,374 of record NZ_JBXBCE010000003.1, read on the forward strand.
GAAATGCCAAATGCCAGTGAAAAAACTTGTACTGATCGCGCAATCGCTCGACTTCCCGCTTCATCCAATCCGGTGCATTAAACGGATTCCGCTCAATTTGACGAAACACTTCATCGGTAATGGGATACAGCAACTCCTCTGACTGCCGTTTCTTCCACACAAATGCTGCACACCAGGCATCTGCCCAAAAGCGGCTAAACAGATAGGGCGTAGACTTTACAAACTTCTCGTACTGTGTCTGTTTCTGCTCTACCCCAGCAATATCATCATCCGCAATCTGGTTCAGGCTCACCAAACTCGTTGCCAGGTCGCCCAACCGCTCCCAGGGTTCATTGCGCTCATCCAGCAGCGTCAATTGCCCCTGCGTTCGCTCCTGCTTATTCAGCTTCTTGTACTTGCTGCAATACGCCTTGTCATCGCCTTCAATTGGCGTAAACGCCTCATCTGGAATCCCCTTTCGCAGCAGAGCAGGCGTTGCCCCCAGCAGGCTATTGCCACATTGGATGTGATGCTCCAAAAACGACAGAGGTTTGCCCGGTTCCAGCGATTCCATCCACAACGCCACCTTGCACAATTCCACCGCCATTGGGTTTACATCCACCCCATAGATGCACCGCCCAATGACATCCCGCAATGCCTTCTGGGTTGCCTCCGGTGATGGTTCCTCATCCCCTGTACGAATCGCAGCCAACCGTTTCGCCATCCGGTGCGCCGCTGCAATCAAAAAGTGCCCACTACCGCACGCCGGGTCACAGACCTTGAGGTTGAGAATTGCTTCTTCTGGGTCAGCCTGCTGAATTGCCTCATCCACCACTGGATCTAACGCCGAATCCAACAAACACTGTACCAGGCTCTCTGGGGTGTAATAGCTGCCCGTCGTCTTACGCTCATTGCCTGCTGCCGTCGTCAGCGCAAACGTTCCCGCACTGACATTCAGTTCCGGGTGTAGTTCCAGCAACGCCTCATAGACACTGCCCAACTCCTCCGATCGCAAATTCTTGTAATCCACCGGACGGCGACCATGCTTATCGGTGATAAACGCCAGTGCCCGGATTGCCTCCAGCAAAGCAGCATTGGCAATCTGGCAGGACACCGTATCCGCCACGAATGCCTCTGACCATAACAGACTGCCCAACGCAGGCAACCCCAACGACCGACAGCCCTCACTGCTACCTAACTTCTGCATCACCAGCCGCAAGCCAAAAAACAGATCGGCATGGCGCGTGCCCCGTCGCTTCTCTGCCAGAGTGCGGAGTCGCGCGGTTGAATAGTAGAGCGTATAGCGTTCTCGTGCTGCCACATCTGCCTTCGGGTCCAGCAAAAAGCCCCGGTCTTCCACCACAAACAGAAACAGTAACCGATAGACCAACCGCAGCAGTTGGCGATAGTAGTCCTGGGTTGAGAGTTGCCCCGACTGAAGCTTTTGCCGCAGTTCCCGGTTTGCCGCATGGGAGAGAAACCCCTGACCAAGAGCGGCGATCGCCACTTCCACCCCTCGCCGTAGCTGATCCAGCGCACGGGTTCCCTGCTCCTGTGCTGTCTTTGACCACTGCTCCAGCCAGCACTGCTCTGGCTTCTCCGTTTCTACCCTGGACTGGTGACACAGCAACCACAACAACACGAAGTCGGCATAGACCTCGCCTGCCATCATCGCTTCCAGGTCAAACTCCACATACGCCTGCCGCGTCAAGCTGACGTTATCCCGCAAAATTCGCACCTGCCGTCCATTAGAGGCGATCGCCCACAGATGCTCCTGCGATCGATTCAGCAACTCCTGCACCAAACTATGGGGGCTACTTCGCGCCGCACCTGCCACCCCTGCCGTCCGTCGATCCAGATCCACTCGCCAACCCACCAGATGAATAGGCGTATGCAGCCAACCATGCGAAATCGGATAGCTCCGGCTCTCAAGCTCGATCGCTTTTGCAGCCGTCAGCCGACCGTAGCCAAGTTCTTGAAACAACGGTAGGAGGAGGCGATCGCGCGTGACACTTGTCCCCGGATCATTCGGCGGCAACTTCTCTAGAGCCGTCTTGAAGCCAACCCAAGCACCCCGCAACCGACTCCAAGAACGGTTGATTGCCTCATTCAGCTTCTCCCCTTCCAATAAGTGATAGGAAGTCGGTGAAAGCCCAGCTAGCGCTTTATCGCCATCCACAACTCGCTGCAACAAATCCGCCGGAAGAATCGCTCCTTCGGTACGAACCGTGGTGAAAATATTTTTGCTGCGAGTCGTCATACTACTGAACCTGGCTTGGGTCGGCGGGAGAGAAGGGCTGGGCGATCGTCATTTGGGGCGTATGAGTTACCCCCCTATCAGCAGGTGGTGGGTCAAGTACCGTTTTGTAGGGCTGTTCGATGCGGATAGCTTCAGCTAGCGCGTCATAGATTTGCAGAACCGTGTCTTTCGTCCGGTAATAGCCATACTTTTGCTCATCCTTGCGCTTGATAATGGCAAACGTCTCCATGACAAACGCTACATCCTCTCGCTGAAGGTTGTAGAGATGAAAATAGGCTGCATCCAATTCACACCGGAGCAGAAAGCGTCGCTCTTCATTCCATCGAAAGGGCGCACCCTCATAACCACAGTCCTGAGCAAAGGCTTGTAAATCCCAAGCTGTATAGGTCAGTTCCAGCACACGGGGAAGTATCCAACCCTGATAGCCAAGTGCCGTATCCCATGCACACACCTGCTCATACGTTGAAGGAACAAGCGTTGGCAACTGACGCAGAATGTAATCTGATAAATGGTTGCCGGGGGTTCCCTGGCGGCAAATGAAATCGAAGCAGAAGCTATTCCAGTTCGCCAGCAAACAGAACAGGGTAGACGGGGCATGAGTCGAGAACAGAACTGTGCGGATGCTGGCTAGCACCGCTGCTTTGGGCATCACGCAGGCAATCATCGTGCGCGTATTCGTCGCACTGGTGACATCTTTGTACCCAATAAACCACTGATACGGATAGTTTGCGGGCAGGCGGCGATCGGACTCTTGCTGCGATGCCCAGTACCGGGGTTGCGCTAAAAACTCAGGACTCTGGCGTTCTGCATCCGTAATCTCGACGCTCACTCCTGTCCGAAAGGTGTTTTTATCGGTCGTCGCCGCAGAACACTCCCGATGATTGAATAACCCAATCATACGGGCTTCATAGGTTCTTAGCAGTCGGCTACCGTTTGGAGACTCAGATGCGTACAGATAATCCCCATCAAGGCTCTGGTCAAACAACCCCATGACAATCCTGATGTTCCAGCTATCGTTCTCTATGGAATTGGAGTGACCGAGAACAGGAACCTGGGCATAGATTTGTTTGGCGATCGCAAATTCCCGCTGCGTCCTAAAAATCGGGCAAGTCTTGGTATGAGGATTGAGCAGGGCGATCGCTTCAGGCGTGAGCCTGATATGACGTTCCTCTAAATCCAGGTCTTCAAGGCGATGGGCAAAGAAGACAAAGTCACCCGTAGCCGTGGGGCGGTTGCTACCCGCTAAAGTCATAAGGGCAAACCGCATTCGAGCATCGATATCGGGAAACAGCGTCCGTTCCCGGTTTTCAAAGTCGTAGAAGCTCACTAAAGAGCCTGAGTCCATCAAAGCCTGAAAGAAGAACTTGGTCGTATCCGTTGTCGCCAGCCCGGAGGGGACAATACAACCCATCAAACCTGTTGCCTTTAGCAACAGCCGATTGGTTTCAGAAAAGATGGCATAGGTATTGATGTCTCCCCGCCCACACAGCGGGAAGCGCTCCGACTGATGGACGAAATGGCTCTCGCCCTCTGCTTGGCGGCAGGACTCCATAAACTGAGTGTACAAATAGGAATCTTCAGTCTGAAGAGCTTGGATTTTGCGTTTCCGCTCAGCCGAACTGACGGTGTTTGAAATGTCAGGACGGTAGGCAGAAAACCATTCCCGCTCCTGAAGCTTGATACGCTCCCAGGGGGTATTTCCCAGTTCTACATCAAACCCACCCGACCAACCCACCTGGCTATTTTCTACCGCCTCTTCATGCTTTGGCACCTCAAAGACATGGGCAAACGCGATATGCCAGTGGAAGAAATGATATTGCTCTCGTAGTCGTTCTATTTCCTGCCCCATCCATCCCGGCGCATTGTAGGGATTCTGTTTAATTCTTCGGAAGACTTCATCGCTAATGGGATATGCAAACTCCTGCGTTTTCTTCCAGACAAACGCCGCGCACCAGGCATCTGCCCGAAAACGGCTAAACCGATACTCCGACGACTCCATGAGAGCTTGATACTTCTGTTGCTTCAGGCGAACCTGGGCGATCGATTCATCTGGAATCTGATCCAACTCCTTCATCGCCGCCGCAATATCCTCCAACTGCTGCCAGGGCTGATACTCCGGTGCGTAAATCGCAATGTCTTCTAACCATCCCCAGGGCTTTGAAGACGGATCAACCAGGGTTAATTGCCCCTGCGATCGCTCTTCCTTGTTCTGCTTCTTATACCGGGAGCAAATCGCCTTCTCGTCTCCCTTAATTGGATTAAAGGCTGCATCCGGAATTCCTTTTGCCATTAAGGCTGGAGTCGTTCCTATCAACGAGTTGCCCCATTGAATGTGATGCTCCAGGAATGGCAAGGGCTTACCCGGTTCCATTGCCTCCATCCACAAAGCCACCTTACAAAGCTCAACTGCCATGCGGTTCACATCAACCCCATAGAGGCAGCACCCAATCACTTGGCGTAGAGCAGTCCGCACTGCTTCTGGTGCAGGCTCTTCCTCTCCCGTCCGAATTGCAGCCAATCGTTTTGCCATGCGATGAGCCGCAGCCGTCAGAAAATGCCCGCTGCCACAGGCGGTATCACAAACTTTGAGCTTGAGTATGGCGGCTTCAGGATCAGGTTGGCGACAGGCTTCCTCCAGAACCGGATCAAGCGCTGAATCGAGCAAGCACTGGACTAAATTTTCTGGAGTGTAGTAGCAACCCGTCGTCTTGCGCCGATTACCCGCGACTGCCTTCAATGCAAAGGTGCCAGCATTGACGTTAATTTCTGGATGCAGCTCCAACAGCGATTCATAAATGCTGCCCAACTCCCGCGATCGCAGATTTTTGTAATCAACGGGTCGTCGTCCGTGTCGGCCGCTAATAAACGCGAGCGATCGGACTGCATCGAGTAACGCCGCATTCGCAAGCTGGCACGGCTCTAGTGCTGGCATTGCTTCATTCGACCAAAGAAAGCTTCCCAGAGCAGACAGCCCCAACTCAGGGCATCCCTGCCCACCCAGGCTTCTCATCACCACCCGCAAACTATGAAAGAGGTCGCTGTGACGCGTCCCACGCAGCCGCTCCGCCAGCAGCCGAAGCCTGGTTGTCGAGTAGTACCGAATGTACCGCTCTTTCGTTGCTAGGGCAGCGGTCGGATCGAGGAGTGCCTCCCGGTCTTCGACCACAAACAGAAACAGCAGACGGTAGACCAATCGCCGCAGTTGGTGATAGTAATCCTGAGCAGTCAGCACTCCCGATTGCAACCGTTGTCGTAGTTCCTGGTTCTGCGGATGAGACAGGAACCCTTGCCCCAGTGCCGTAATCGCGGCTTCTACCCCATCCTGTAGTTGCTCTAGAGCGCGAGTGCCTTGAGCCTGCGCCGCCTGCGACCATTGCTCCAACCAGCACTGCTTCGGTGTTTCTGCTTCAACCCTCGATTGATGGCAGAGCAACCACAGCAACACAAAGTCGGCGTAGACCTCCCCCGACATCATCGCTTCGAGGTCAAACTCGACGAAGGACTGACGGGTCAAACTAACGTTATCTCTGAGAATTCGCAGTTTACGACCATTGGAAACGAATGCCCAGAGGTGAGCATCCGAACGATTGAGTAATTCTTGTACCAGGCTGTGAGGGCTACTCCGTGACGCGCCTGCTGCTCCGGCAGTGCGTTTGTCCAAATCCACTTGCCAACTCACTAAATGGATCGGAGTGTGTTGGTAGCTATGAGAAATTGGGTAGTTTTTGCCCTCGACCGCGATCGCCCTTGTCACTGCAAGCCGCCCATACCCAAGTTCCTGAAATAATGGGAGAAGGAAGCGATCGCGCGTGACACTGGTTCCCAAGTCGCTAGCAGGCAAACTTTCGAGAGCCACCTTGAAACTAACCCATGCTCCGCGCAGCCGCGTCCAGGAACGGTTAATTGCCTCATTGAGCTTTTCTCCTTCTAGCAAATGATAAGATGCAGGGCTGAGTCCATCCAGGTCTTTGTCTCTGCTCACGAGCCGCTGCAGCAAATCTGCCGGAAGAATTGCTCCTTCCGTGCGAACTGTAGTGAAGATATAGGCTTCCCTTAGTCTCATGCTCTACTCCTAGCTAATCAACCTATCAGCTTTTGTTGAACTCAACTTGCCCAACATAGCCATAACGTCCAGCCTGATCATCCCCACTAAATAGACTCACCTCATAGGTACCTGAACCTGGTAAAGAACAAGAAATTTGGTTGCCTCGAATAGGTTGCCCCAGGCAATTTTGAGATTGCCCGCCTCCTTTAGAGCTGTAGCTTGCTATTAACCACTTCTGGCGTGGGTTCTCGATTTGTAGCAATGCATCACCCTGCACGTCCGTTTGCGATCGAGTTGGAAAGACAAGCTTTAACCCATCCGCAAAAAACTGAGGTCTAAGCATGGGCTGTCTCAGAAATTCGCCACGGGTTAAAGGGATTTGTAATAACTGCCATGCTGAATCGTCTGGGAAATGGCTGATTGCCATTACATTAGGTGGTGGAAACAGATAGCTTGTCTTGTACTGCTTAGTAAAACCTGAGCGATCGACATACCCGCTATCCCAGGTGGCATCAATCAAATACCAATCCCCATTCACTTTTGCTGCATTCCAGGCGTGCCCTTGACCATTCAAGTCACTGGTTTGACTGCGGGAATCACCTACAACATAAATAATTTCCTCACCTGCCGCTTTTCCTAAAGCCTCCAGTAATTTGGCATAGCCAGCACAAACCGCTGTTCGCCGTTGAAAAACGGTTGCTGCATCTTGAGGAGGGTACTGCCCAGCAAAATAGGCAGGGGCATCATAGGCAATGTGGTCTGCAACATAGTCATGTAGAGCCTTGATCCTTTGTACAGGGTCTTTTTCTTGCTGGACGATGTACTGGGCTACAGATTCAATACTCGTTTCTACACTAGCTGGCATGTTTGCAACAGCAGGATGTATGCCAACGCCCTCCCACGGCCACTGGCTAGCTCGTTGTGAGGGCTTGGGAATTGGTGTTGAAGTTTGAGTTGTAGAAGGTTGTGGTGGAACGAGTGTCGAATCTGCGTACTGCTCAAATGGGTTTTGGTGGAACGATAAATAAAGCCATTCCAATTGATTAGCTAGATAGAATAAGCTCCTTCGTGTAACTTCAACGGCTGTTCCCTGACGACCATCTAGCATCCAATCGCCACGAGTTGAGAGGGCTAGAAATGAAGTTTGGGGGCGAAGTGCCAGCAGGCAGGCAATAAACAGAAAGTTGAGGATGAGAGTCCGTAGGGTGATGCGATCGCCCCACGACAAAGTTCTAGAAGCCTTACGTTTTTTATATCCGCACAAATCCCAAACAATTGGAATCAGCGGAAATAGCAGAATTCCTGAAAAAACGGTGAGCCAGACCGGACCATTGATATACGCAACCAGGGATGATGCCAGCCATACTCCCAAAATCGGCGTGGAGAAAATAAGGAAGTAGAAGCCAACTTTAAGTAGAACTATCGGTAGATCAATGAAAAGAAAGCGCATGACAATCGCCTGTTACTGAAGAAACTAGGAGAGGAGTGAAGGCAGGTAGATAAAAATCCCTAAAACATCCGGTGGTAGTTGCGGTTCAACTCGGTAGCTGACTCCTTTCATCCGAGCGGCAGTCCGAACTCGGCGATGAGCATCTAAGAGTTCTTGCCCTCGTCTCTCAGCTACTTGCTCCAGATGAGGACGGAGCTGATCGAAGTTAGCAATCACTTTTTGTAGAAAGTCCCTTGCCTGATCAGCGCCAATATTGGTATCTGATCTAGCTTGCAGCAGTTCCTCAGCGATTGAGCTGTCCAACCATTCAGCGTTCTGAGGAGAGCCTGCGAAAGCGAGTAGTTGGCAATCCTCAGCGAGTAATGGATGTTCTGTCTCACCTCGCTTCATCAAGATATGGTAACGAAACCGAGTGAGCAATAATGTGGTGCGCCGTTCCACCTGACAGGTACGAATCACGCCACAGCGTCTGGCTACTGCATCCCCAAGTGGATCTAGAGCAGTATCCATCACATGAGTTGCCAACCCTTCTACAATCGGGTGTGTCCGGCTGAGGTACAGTTGATGGTCTTGAATAGGCAGCTCAAAGCGAGCCTGAAACTGGTCGTAGCCACCAATCACTTCTCGTAGGGCTTTGGGCACCTCTGTCAGACTGAACGTTATGCCTTTGCGCTCCTTTTGAACCGTTCCACCATAGATTTGCAATGCCTCTTGAGTAAAAGCCTCGACATCCACTCCTGAGCCAATTGCCGAGCGAACCGCTCGTAGCTCCTGAGCGACCTCCTCAACTTTGATCGTTTCTTGAGCAAACATGGTGCGCGATCGCTTTTCTCGATCTTGGGCAGCTTCCCACTGCTGGAAGAGTTGGTCTTTTTGCGGCTTGTAGAAGCTGTCATCAAATAATGTCAACTGTGCTGCCTCGCTATGCGATTGCTCCCGCAGCAACAAACCCTCAAAGATGGCTTCCACCAACTGATCGGTATCAACAGGAACAGGGACAGAAATGCCAAGGGAACTGCGAATCGTCCGGTGTTTCCTAATCAAAACATCCAACACAATGCCGTCTATCTGGTTATCTGTGCCGTAATAGGTCAAAACTCGCACTTTATCGTTGGGTTGCCCATAGCGATCGACCCGTCCTTCTCGTTGTTCATGACGAGTAGGGTTCCAAGACAAGTCATAATGCAGCACAGCATTAAAGTCTTCTTGAAGGTTAATGCCTTCACTCAGACAATCCGTACAGACCAGCACTCGCTTAGGGGCTGTTGCCAGTTGCAGCACTCGTGCCTCCCGTTCTTTGGGGGGCAGGCTACCGGTTACTGCTGCCACTTCCACCCCTTTAAGCGCGTTTCTCAGATGCTCCGCTACATATTCTGCCGTTTGAATAAATCGACAGAAAACGATGGGCTGAAAGCCGTCTTGGAGAAAAGTCTTCACCAAATCGATTGTCTTTTGGAGCTTGGCATCCTTCTTTCCCTGCAAACCTTCAGCTTCCCGCGCCATTCGCAGCAAGCGATCGCGGTTCTTCTGCTCATCCGTTGCCACCTCTCCGATATCGCTCCCCGGCAGCACATCTACTCCTTCGGCTGCTTCGTCGTCCATTAGGTCCAGCACAGTACGGCGACCGATCTCATCAGCGGCTTCTGGGGTGTCGGTGTCTGCGGTGTCTGCCCGATTTCTTAGGGTTGCGACGGCTGCTGCCGGGCTGGAAGCCAGAGAACGTAGTAATGCCAGAGCAGACCACCACCGTACTCGCTGTCGATAGCGATTGCCCTCTGCCGGATCTTGAACGATTTCACGGGCATACTTCAGAACTTTTTCAAACAGCTTTTTATAGTCTGGCGAGAGGGTATATGTCGCCTCCTTATCTTCCCGCATGGGAAATGGGGTATCTGCGTCCAGGTAGGTTTGGATATCCCCACGTCGCCGTTGAACCAGATGAGCCGCAATTTGACGGCGGTACTGCTCATTTTCCTTTCCAGTCAGATCGTCGGGTAGATCTTTAAAAGCCGGATTCACAAGTCGCAAGAGCGAGCGGAACGCTTCTTCCTTCCCACTGTGTGGAGTCGCGGTCACCAGAAGTAGATGGCGATCGGGGTCAGCCGCAAGACCAGCAATCAATTGGTGCCTTTGATGTCGTCCCCCTCGTCCTTCTCCAGCATAAGCGCAAGTATGAGCCTCGTCCACAATCACCAGTTCTGGGCATGTTCGTAGAAACTCCTCCCGTCGATGCTCAGACTTAATGAAATCTGTTGAGACAATCACATAGGGGTAGAGGTCAAATAGCGATTGCCCCAAACGACAATGGCGCTCCAAACGAGTCGCTGTACTGGAGAGTACTAACTCGGCTTCAAGATGGAATTTCTCCAGTAATTCTCGTTGCCACTGCTCTGCCAGATGGGGCGGGCAAAGAATGGCTAAGCGTTCTACCTCTCCCCTGTCCAACAATTCCCGTGCGATCAGACAGGCTTCAACCGTCTTTCCAATCCCCACGTCATCAGCAATCAAGACCCTGACTGGATCTAGCTTCAGTGCCATCAACAGAGGCACAAGCTGATAGGGGCGGGGTTCAACTGCAATTTTGGCAAAGGAACGAAAGGGACCAGCGCTAGAACGGAAACCCAACCTCACCGCATCTCGCAGTAACCGACAAGACCGATTATCGCCAGGTTGGGTCGGATCAGGTAGATCGAACTGGGCTGGTTCAACAGTCTCCAAGGGAATATAGATACCTGTAACTTCATCTTCAGTGCCCCCTAAAGGGCGCAGAATAAGCATCTCATCAGTAGATTCAGGAAGAACTACCCACTCGCGATCACGTGCCTTGACCAATGAACCAACCGCAAAAGTCATCGATTCTTCTCCTACTTCATACTTTGGCTTGCATAGGAGCCGTCAGCACCGCTTCCAAGAAGCGACTCGGTTGACCCACCCAGGTTGCAAAAACCTCATCCCTTGCCCGTGTCACGCTAACGTAGAGCAATTGCTTTTCGCGTTCAAGGGCTGCTTCCCGCGATAGCTGATCTGGCATCTGGTTAACCAAATGAATTAATGGCATCTGATCATCCACCAGGTTAACGACAAACACCGCTTTGAACTCCAACCCCTTTGCCCGGTGCATGGTGCCGAGATTAATGGCGTTTGCTTGTGGCTCTGTGTCACGATTCAACCGCTGACAAGCTAGTCTTGCCGCCTCCAGAGTGGATTCAACAGGTTTGAGCGCATCATTCGTACGAGCAAAGATAGCAATTTCATCCAGTGCTAATCCTTGCTGCAAAAGCTTCTGGATCTGATCATTGATGAATTGAAGTTGTTGAGGCTGAGTTTTGAATCCATGAAGAGTTGGCTCTGGTCCTCGTAGCAGGCTGATCGTACTCTTTCGCTCTTCTGGTTCTCCATCCAGGTCATCGCGTTGATCGCCCACAAGCTGGTCAGCAAAACTACGGATTTGCTCAGTGGTGCGATAGTTGATGCGGAGAATATGCGATCGCCCTCGCACATCAATCCCTAGACTTTTCAAGCTAGTCCGTCCTGCAAAAATCCGCTGTCCTGCATCACCCAGCAACATCAGGCGATCAGTTCCTTCCCCTGCAAGAGCCGCCAGAAGCTTAATCTCCTGGGGACCTAAATCCTGTAGCTCATCTACGATCACAGTATCGAAAGGACTTTGAACTCTGCCAGTGTTGAGTAGTTCGACAGCACGATGGCAGATCCCCGACCAATCCGTCTCTCGTTGCACATAAAGAGCTTTAAGCACCTGCTCGAAAACCAACCAAACCTGCTTACGATCCTTTACTGTTAATGGTTGCCCTCTACCAGTACGGCTGGCGGTACGATATGACTCCCAACTCGTAATGCCCTGCGCCTGAATCACGCTCTCCCATTCCAAAGCCAAGAAAGTAGAACTGAGTGGACAGCTTGGCTGATTAAAACGTTCAATCAGCTTTTTAATGGCATCGTCATCAACAACTTCCCAAGCCTCGCCAGCTTGCCCAAGCAACTCTCTTGCCTGTCGATGCACCGTCGTTACAGTAATATGAGCTAACTCTTCTGGCGTACAGAGCAGTTGTAGATTACGCTCCAGGTTGTGGCATAAGGTCGTGACAAAGCTGGTCAGTAAAACCCGCTTTCCTTGCCTAGCCAGGTATCTTGCCCGATGCAACCCCACAACGGTTTTACCTGTTCCCGCAGCTCCAGTCACCTTCACAGGACCTTTGAAGGAGCCAGACGCTAGTTGTTGCTGAGATGGGTGCAGGAAAGCAATCCAGGTTGCCAGGGGAGCATCCAGTAGTTTCAGTAAATCCTGATTGCTGTCAAGAACCGTAAATCGACGTTTCGTATCAGGACTGGCGATCGCGGGCTGATCCTCAGCTAAAGGCGTGGGAGGTGTAACAAATCCACCTTCTGCTAAGTCCAGCAAGCGTTCTGCAACCTCTTCTGGCAGCTCTAGGATGGCATTTAATAGAATATCTTTTGAGCGAATCTGCCGAATTGTCGGTAACCAGGTCGGCGGTACCCCGAGGCTGAGAAGGTAATCATCTGGATACTGGGCAAAGAGTGAGGGTTGACTAGAAGGGGTGGGGTCGGCTCCCACAATAGTTGCTACCACTTCTGGAGCGACTACAATCTGCAAGGCTCCTGTTTTGATGTGTCGCTCGATCGTTCGGGTCTTCGCCCAGTTGTAGGCTTCATCGTGATGATCAACATACAAAACAGTCCACAAATCGCCTTCTTTATGAAGGATGGCTCGTAGGTCATCACTGATCCTGCCCGACCATAAGTTATCATTCTTAATCTTCGTGAGCCGTTCCAGGCTGAGGCTGGGGTAGGCTGGGTTTTCCCAGAACTTATCGAGGAATGCCCAAACTCGGTGTGCTTCATTGGCATTCAGCTTACGGGCAGCACTGGCAAGGGAATTGCTAAGAGCAATTGGCATTAGCTATCCTCCTCTAAAGCTTGGAGGATAGCGATTGGATTTGCTGTCTTCTGATCAAGTAATAGTACTTTATACCCTTGAGCCTGGAGCGCCTGCTGAACCACAGATGCCCCTGGGCTGCTTGCATCTACCAACCTCAAAATGGCACTATTTTGAGCCACCTCTGCAATGAAATCACCCACAACCTGCCCGTCTTGCATGACATCTCCCCCTGCTTCAATTTCAATCCCTTCAACTTCAGCAAGAGCCTGGATGAAGCTATGCCAAACAGGGTCAAATAAATCTAAATCGAGCGGTGCCCCGGGCGTGTCCTGATCAACAACATTAGCCAATAGTGTTGGTTGAGCAACGCCAAAGACATGAGGGTATTGCTGCAAAATTGTTTCCCAATCCGACTGCAAGCCAAACCGAATGACTGAATACCCTAAATCCTCCAAGCAGTCGGTCTGGTTTTGATCTCGTTGAGCACGATCGCGATAAAGATGGTGTGGACCGTCGATATAGACAGTTGTCATCTCGCTTTCGTACAAGAAGTCAGGGCGAGTCTTACATGCTGAAATAGAAGCTTGAGCCTTAGATGGTAAACGGAATCCCCTTATCTCCAGGTAATCTAACCAGTCTTGCTCTAGAGTTGATTCCGCTTGCTGCATCAGTTGTTTCAAGTGTTCGGAACGGGGTTTAGCAGCAGGAGCCGCAATGACTTGAGTTTGAGCTAGTTGTAGAAGTAGATTCCGCAACTCCTTGCGATCGAGCAACCCATGGTCCCGTTGATTACTGTAGTTCATGAGGCAGTCGTAACAGGCAGCTTCACAATCCTCTTGAGACTGTAGTGCGCGGTGACGATCATCTCCGGTCTGAGGGTCAAAGTGACAAAGCTCCAAAGCCGTTTTGGCGACTTCAGCCAATCCTTGAGGATCGTCTAAAAGCCGTTTCAATACGCCTGCACCACCCTCTGCTGATTCGTAGAATAGAATGAGGCGACGGCTATCACGAGAAGGGAGTGGTTCGGCAGCAAGCTCATTATCTTCGAGCTGATACTGCACTTGAATAGCTTGTTTGAGTGCAGCTTGCAATGATGCCATGACTTCGATCGAAAGGCGAGAAGCCGGTTCTAGTAGCAGGCAGTTTCGATGATCTTTGACGAACGGAATAACTCGTGTCGTTCGAGCAGACATGGAGTCAGCGTCGGTATCGTCTACAGCTTGTTCGTTCTTTGCCCAATACCCCCGCTCAGTATCTAAAACAAAGCCATATTGATTTTTGTCTTTCCGCCTTGCCCAACCCAAATTAATGCGCCAAAGGTCTGCGCCCTGTGCATAGGTGAGTTTTGCTAGAGTTGCTCCAGCTTGTTCTACAGTGGCAACTCGGTAAGATGGTTGACCACCACGCTCTGGGAACCGAACGCCTGTCCGAATCTCGTAACCGAGTCGAACGCGTTCTTCCTCATCACTGTTAATCTTATCGCGTCGCTTAGCTGTCACATTTTGCAGCTGAATTAGCGATCGCAGTGAGCCATTGAGTTCAGTGTTGCAGCGTTCGCAGTTGTTAAGGGTGTCCGGTTCGGCAACCGGATGGAGATAACCACAGCTTGGGCATTGTTTTACTTGCCCCGTGGTGATGGGTTCGTCCGTATCGGAAACTGGCAGAATCACTCGATTGATCAGGTATTTGGAGCCCTCGTGGTAGACGATCGCGCGTGGTCCAAATTCTGAAATAGCTAGGAACCGGGGACGAGACAAATATTCCTCCCGTCCTTTTCGTCCTCGGCGGGCTGGAATGAATGCAGATAGGGGAAGACGAGGGAAATTGTATCCAGGGAGAAAGCCTTCACTAGCAAAATAACGGTAGCTGTAGAAGTCAGATTGAACAAAGTTATTGGTTTCAGTTAACAGTTGCAGTTGGGCTTCTGCCTCTCGCCGTAACCGTTTCGCCTGTTCCTTGTCATTCGCACTACGGGAAGCATCCTGGATCACTTGGTTCTGAAGTTGGAACTGAGCGAGGGCAGCTTTATACAGATCTCGCCAACGATCGCACGCTCGATCAAACTCCTGAGCAATATGAATGAGTACGTCATCTAACCAGCGATCGCTGTACCAATCGGTCGTTTGCAACTCGGTTTGAATGGTAGCCAAAATACGATTAGAGCGAGCCCTTGTCCGCTGTCTTGGCTGATTATCCTGAAGAACAGCTTGAACCGAATCTACCAGCGTCAGACTTGGATTCTCACCCATAACGTCCAGCAAATCCTTCAACGTGGTTCCCAGGCTCAACTTCGCTTCCGCTAACCAAATAGCATGGATGTGTGCTCGGATCAAATCTTCGTTGCCCAAGTCCAGTCTTGGCGGCGTGACTGCTCCTGTAACCATTTTCTCAGGTCGCTTAAAGAAGTATTGATCGTGGGAGCTGCCGGTAGAGCAGTAGGAAAAAACCAGCGCGGGCTGACCGCCACGTCCAGCACGACCACTACGCTGAGCGTAATTAGCAGGGGTCGGCGGCATGTTACGGAGGTTGACCACATTAAGATCCGCAATATCAACCCCCAGCTCCATTGTGGGTGAGCAATAGAGTAGAGGTAACGCTCCTTTCCGGAAGTCTTCCTCCCGCCTTTCTCGCTCATCAGCTGGTACCTGAGCGGTATGCTCCCGTGCTTCTAGCCCTTGAGCTGTTGCCGCAATCGTGCGGTAGAAATGGAGAAAAAACGGATTTGGCTTACTGCCAATTTCAGGTTGTTGGGGAACGCGAATTGGGTCATGGAAAACTTTAGAGCCGTCTCCGGTTAACCAAAGTAAGGCAGAGGCAGGAAGTTGATAACCTGGTACATCGCTTTCGTTACGCGGTTCCAGCACAATCTCGACAAGCCCTGCTTCTTTTAAACCCTTCAATAAATCTTGGATGATGACTTCGGTATCTGTTAGTTTGATACGTTCCTGGAATGCTTCAAAGGTGCCTCGTCGTCGAAGATACTGTCCAAAGCCACCCCGAGCAGAAAGATAAACATAGCCACGATAGTCATCTTTACCCCTAGATCTGGGCAGCAAGATAGAGGCATGCTCCATTCGCTCGTTCTCATCGATCGCCCAAGGAGCAATGAGTTTTTGTGAACTTTGCTGTTGAATCTGGTCTTGACAAAGCTCATTCAAGTAGTCAACCTTAATCGCAAGCTCACGCCGCATATAATCGAGTAAAACTTTTGCAACTTTCACTCGTGTTTCGGGTCGAGCCATTGCCAGGGTGGGATGACAGTTCTGCCATACATCTTCTGCCTCGCAGACCTCACAAAGAGATAAGTATTGGATTTCTAACAAGCCACACTGCTCCAAATTAGGAGAGGTGATACGCCATCCTCGTCTCAAGTCTAAATAGAGACGATAACCCAACACATTTCGCAATGCCCGTTGCGTGTCCGCTAAGGCTTGAAAGCGGACGGAAGCATCACTGGCGTATAGGGGCAACGGCAAACTGAGAGCATCAAAAACTTTTTGGGTAATTTCTTCGTGGCGCAGTCCATCAGCACCTGCTGCATCAACGGCTTTATAAAGGGCTGATCGTAGTAATCCAACCTCAATAAAATCGTTGAAATGTCCTGCTTGTAGGGAAGCATCCTGCCGATTATCAGTGAAACTGAGTAGCTTTTTGGCAGTGTCTTCAAGGCTAGTTTGCTTCAAACTCAGAATAGTAGACAAGCTGAGGATGGTTGTTGCAGTGCTACGTCCTTCAGAACCGAGCGAGGTTAATTTACCAAAATCCGATGCTTGTCTAGCACCGTAAGACACTCCACAATTCAGACAAAATCGAAAGGGCGCTTTCAGGTAGTGCCCCGCCAATCCCTCTTTTCCAATAAAACCGTCGTGCTTTAGACGAATAGGTTGAGGCAAATCTGGTAGGCGATTTTTCCGAATGAGTGTACCTTTGGTCGGGTGTTCTTCTAGCCAGTCATCAGGTAGTTTGTCGATCAAGGTCTGAATCTCATCAGACCAGGGATGATTTGTACTGATGTGGAAGAAGCCAGACTCGCTCGTCATGTCATTCAGCACATCGTTCAAGCTTCGCGGTTCTAGCTTCCATTGGTCAGAGTCAGAATCATGGGTTTTTCGGACAGAGTAATACTCCTGCCCACACTCTCGGCAAAAAACAAGGGGTAGCAGGACTCGATCACGATCTCCAGGAACATACTGCTGCGCTTGCAGAGTAAGATGCCGCTCTGCTTCTGGCTCTAAGGAGCCGTATATGGTATCTCCTTTACTAATGAACTGGTGTAAGCGGAAAGCGAAAGGCGAATAGCCCGTTTCTGGATTGGGACACTGATATCCCCCTAACAGTCCTTCTTGGAGGGCATCTACACACGGCTCAAGCGCCAGCCCAGTTAGCTGGCTCAACTCCCATGCAGCACCGCCTTTACCCGTTAAACTACGGGGTTGAGCACGTACTAATCGAGAACTGCCAGACTCAGCTTTTACTCCAAACGTACTCTCGATCCAAATCGAGAGTGGATCGGCAATAAACCCAGCGTAATCTTTGGGAGACTGTCCAGTTGGGTCAGTAATACGACCAATGAGTTGCTGAATCAATTGAAAATCTTGCAAATTACAGTCTGGAGTGGTGCGTTTAAGGGTTTCACCGATAACGTGTTCTGGCTGTACCTTTGCCCCAAAAATTTGTGATGCGACATCTGCAACTGCTGCCTGCCGTTCCTCATAGGTGCCTGCGCTGGACAAAGTGGCTGAAGTTCCAACACACTGCATCTGGTTACTTGCTAGACGATCTCGAACTCGCCGCACCAACAGAGCAACGTCTGCCCCTTGTCGCCCCCGATAGGTATGCAGTTCATCTAAAACCAGAAACTGTAGTCCTTGAGCGGCATTAATTAAATCCTGTTCCCTGGGTCGGGTCAGAATTAGCTCCAGCATGACGTAATTGGTCAGCAGGATATCCGGCGGATTTGCTAGAATCATCTGCCGATCCGCCTCTGACTCTTGCCCGGTATAGCGAGCGAAGGCAACAGGCTGATGCCCGTCCTCATAGCCTTGGCACAAAAACTTCTCCAGTTCCTTCGCCTGACTGTTCGCCAAGGCGTTCATGGGATAAACCACGATCGCCTGAATGCCTTGCCCCTTCCCGCGCTGAAGAACGTGGTTCACAATCGGAACAATATAGGACAAGCTCTTACCAGAACCAGTTCCCGTTGTTAAAACATAGTTGTGTCCACCTCTGGCTATGCGGATAGCATCCGCCTGATGCTTGTGTAACCGAAGTGGGTTACCCTGATGCGGTGGATGATCTTTCTTAACCCGAAAAATACGGGAGCATTCCGAGTGCAGTACGCCTTCTGCTACAAGATCATCGACCCAACCACCAGACTCAAAAGAAGGATTAAGCTGAATTAAGGGATCGGGCCATAGAATGCCAGCATCGAAGCTTTCCTCAACTTTCTGTCGGATACGGTTGTCCTGGATCTCGATGAAGCTGGTGACATAGTCAGAGTAGTCCCGGACAAGGCGATCGCGAAAGTCAAAGATATTCATACACTGGTTCGGGATAGAACTTTTAAACTGGGGCTTTGGTCGCAGGTTCATCCCATCTCACAAAGGCCCGCTCACCAACTCTTTTAGTATTCCCAGCATGAATACACCCTCAACAGTGGAGCCTTAAACCCCTTTCCATTAAAGCAATTCCCAACCTAATTGCCAAAGGATCAGGAATCAGCCTTTCAGTGTTTCCCGTAGCTTACCAATTTGCAAAGTGCTGTAAGGCGAATTAAACAACCGTTACAAGCTTCAGAGTGAGAAGACGGAACCACAAAGCCTGTTGACTTACCTCGTAGCGCTTAGCAAGGAAGGTTAGATCGTTTGCACCATACCGCTCAACGTCCTTACGTAACCACACAGCAGGCATTAATAAGTCAGCCGCAAACTGATTTGCCCTAGTTTCTGCTTTAGAATCCTGTAACTTTTCCAAGTCAGCCGTCATCGAGACTTCTGTAAAATCCAGGAAAAGGCTTTGCGAGCGGTCATAAACTAAATGTCCAATCTCATGAGCAATGCTGAATTGCTGACGCACTCGTGGATGAGCTTCATTGACCCCAATGCAAAACTGATTTTGATGGCTTATGAAGATCCCTGAAATTTCGTCCGGCAACTCCCATTCAAACACTGGCACTCCTAATCCGACTGCAACATCGCGGGGAGAAACTGGAGGTTCCTCAATTTTGAGGTCAGCCAAAACTCGCTCAGCAGCTTTTCCCGGTCGCAAATTCTCCAAGCCTGATGGCATTTGCTTAAGAGTCCGACTGTGTTTCTGAGCAAATGTTAAAAATGCTAGAACGGGTTCTCTGGCTGCTGGACGAATTGCGTGCGCTCTTAGGCGAAAGGACTCAATGCCCTGATAAGGGGTCTCAGTTTGAAGAAAGTGGTCTGTGGGCAATCCAAGAGTTTGAGCAATTTGTTGCAGGTCTTGAATACTAATTCTGCGTTCACCAGATTCAAAATGGGAGATAGTCGCTGGTGACGAATAGCCAATTCGCTTGGCCAAGTCCTGCTGAGATAATCCCACACTTTCACGAGCACGCCGAATCCGCTCTCCGATTGCATGGTAAAGGTCATCCGCCATAGCTCCACAACCTACAATACTTTTTCTGTTGCTAGAATTTAAATTTCACAATACGTGAATAGCATAGCAAGATTTGACACTTTCAGAGGACTTGTGTATCTTAACTCTAAGATTTCACAATTTGTGAAATCACTCTCAAGCTATATCTAGCTACTCTCTACAGTTTTTTGGCTCCAGGAATTATGGCAAATATACAAACTCAAATGATGCAGTTTCACGAAGCGATTAAACTCAAGCGATTTGAGGAGAACGCAATATTACTTGAAAAGCGGCAAATTATTCTGGATCGATTAGATGCTGGCTTGAAGAAAATTTTCGCCAATAAAAATCTTCAGCCGCCCAGCTATGAGTGGTTTGGTCAGGGTAGCTACGCAATGGGGACGGGAGTCAAACCCCTTAAAGGCAACTATGACATTGATGTGGGCATCTGCTTTA
Organism: Leptolyngbya sp. CALU 1928; assembly: GCF_056784215.1. NCBI lineage: Bacteria > Bacillati > Cyanobacteriota > Cyanophyceae > Leptolyngbyales > Leptolyngbyaceae > Leptolyngbya > Leptolyngbya sp. CALU 1928. The sequence continues at coordinate 60,085 of NZ_JBXBCE010000003.1, forward strand.
AGATCGCAAAAGCAGACTACCTTGACCCTGTCAAAGTCAAAGAGTGGGTGCTTGAAGCACTCAAGAATTTGACTTCCTGGGTGGAGATTCGTCGTCCATGCGTAACTGTCTTCTATCAACGGGACGGAGAACCTATCTACCATGTTGACTTAGCTATTTACTCTGACAGTCAATGTAATCCTGATGGCAAGATGTATCTTGCTAAAGGTAAGCAAAATTCCTCATCAGAGCATCGAATCTGGCAAGAAGCTGATCCACAAGGCTTAATGGATCTAATCAAAAATCATTTCCAGGATAGTGAGGATGAAAAGCAGTTTCGCCGTATTATTCGGTATCTCAAACGCTGGAAGGATCTGAAATTTTCCAGTGGTGGTAATGCTGCACCAATTGGAATCGGGATTACTGTAGCGGCATATCATTGGTTCATACCGAAGAGAAGCATTGATCCCTTCAATTCTCAGAGAAAGTACGATGATCTTGATGCTCTCGGCTGCTTTGTTCAGGCAATGATTTCACGCTTTCAGTCAAAATATGCTGATGGTAGCTGGTATGAGCGACTTGAAGTTAAACTTCCTGTTGCGCCGTACTGCGATCTCTTCGAAAAAATGACCGATAGCCAAATGACAACTTTCAAAGAGAAACTGGTTGCTCTCTTAGCTTCAATTCACGAAGCACAGGAAAAAGCAGATCCAATCGAAGCATGCAAGCTGCTTCATGATGAACAATTTGGAGAGGATTTTCCGGTACCGGATCGCCCTTCTACTGGTCAAAAGCGCCCTCCTGCCATTGTTTCTTCCAGTTCCTCAGCCTAAATGCTGCCAATTGCTCAAATCAACTTCATCTTGGCAAGCCTCGCTCAAAACCACTATTTGCACGAGGTATGTCTTCTTTCTCCTGTCGAGCATTTATTTCTCCAAAACTGGGGTATCGTAGCCGCGATCGCCGGAAATGTCACTATCGCGGACACAACAGTTCAACTTTGTGTTGGTGTGCGGGAGAACTTTCCTCGATCTCTGCCAATTATCTTTCTACGCCCGCCCAATGCATTTGGGGTAATTCCCCATCTTGATGGAGATGGATATATTTGTTACACCCAGACTGAGGGATTATTGCTGAATGCTGCTGACCCTGTAGGGATTTTGCACGATGCGTTAGACCGGGCGATCGCAATAGTACAATCAGGAGTCAGTGGCGATAACCATTTGGATTTCATGGACGAGTTACCGCTCTACTGGGAACGGCTCGGCACGGAAAGGTTACCGGGATTTTTCTCGGTTGATGACGTACTTCGTAAAGTCTTTGTTTACAGTGACAGTAATGGTGATCAATTCGTGGCAGATTCAAGCGAAACGATCCAATCCTACTTCAATGGTAAGAAGCAAGGGCTGAACGCGCTGAATCGACGGGGTGCCCTGTACATCCCTCTGAACGAAGGAGTCTTTGTCGCCCCGCCCAATCCTAAGGAAATTTGGACTTCTGGCCTAATCTACGAACTGATTCAGGAGAATTTATCCTGGGAAAATCGCCAGCGATTTGCCAGGTTGGTGCAGAAGCGGAGACTCAAGGAATTTATGATTTTAGGATTACCACGTCCTAGTGGTGGAAAGACACTGGCAGGACTCAATTTCGCCGCTCATAAAGAAAAACCTATCAAGGCAGATAAAGTACTGGATGCACCTCAACCGATCGTAATTCAGCGCTACGATACCAGTTATTTACTACCTCGTGGAGGTGGACAACCAGACTTGGAAAACTTCAAAGTAATTCTCATTGGCTGTGGTTCTGTCGGGGGATATATTGCATTTGGGCTGGTTCAAGCAGGGATTCGTCACCTGACTTTGATTGATCCCGATACGCTTACACGAGAGAACATTTTTCGGCATGTCTTGGGGATGAGTGCGGAAGGAAAGCCTAAGGTCATTGCATTGCAAAATGAATTAGAGCGCAAGTATCCCTATTTATCAATTGCATCACATCAAACCTCTATTGAGAAAGCAATTCTTCAGGGAGGTATAAATCTGTGCAACTACGATCTGGTAGTTGTGGCGATCGGTGATCCAACAATTGAACTTTACTTAAATCAGCTTTTGCATAAAGAATGCCAGCAGCCAATCATAGTTTTTGCATGGATTGAACCGTATGGTATTGGTGGTCATACATTGCTTACCCGTCCTGGACAATCAGGATGTCTACAATGCCTTTTCACAGACGCTTCTGACCCCGATACTCCGCTATATAATCGCTCCGCCTTTGCCGCTTATGGACAGTCCTTTGCCAAGGACGATCTGGGCTGCGGCAGTTTTTACACCCCATTTGGGGGACTAGACGCTCAGAAAACGGCGGAGCAGACAGTCAGATTAGCGTTAGATGGACTATTGAAACATGAGCAGCAAAGCCCTCTGGTTTCCTGGAAAGGTAGATTTGAAACCTTTACATCTGCGGGGTTTCGGCTTTCTCCTCGCTACCAGCAAACAGAGGACCAATTGCGCGAGAATCAGTATGGTTATATCAATCCTGCCTGCCCTGTGTGTGTAGCCAACTGGTTATGAGGATCCCTATTTTTCCAAAATCTGATGGTGGCAAACTGGAAATTAGTCTTCTTGCAATGTCGCGAATGTTGAAATTTCGACAAGATAGCTGCTGGAAGCGTGAAGCAGGGGGTGTACTGATGGGGCGATATATTCGAGATTGCCTGAATGTGGTGATTGATGATGGTACGATTCCTATGCGTGGCGATCGCCGAGGACGCTGTAGTTTTTTCCGCGCTCGAGATCGTCATCAACAAGCAATTGACCAGGCATGGCAGGAATCAGAGGGAACCACTCATTATCTGGGTGAGTGGCATACTCATCCAGAGGAGACTCCAACTCCTTCAGTGATCGATCAAACCAATTGGAACCAGCATCTTCAAGAAGATAGGTTCAGTGGCGACACACTGTTTTTCATCATTGTTGGTACTAAATTCATCAGAGTTTGGGAAGGCCATCGAAAAAGTCTGGACTATACATTAATTGGCGAAGTGAACTGTGCCAACTGCTCATCAGAACACAGTCACAACTGAGTTTTCATCATCCGACCGATTCTCTCAAAACATGCACTACCAATGACCATGATAAAACCCACTATGGACTTTGGAATTATTACCGCTCTGAAAGTTGAGCGAGATGCGGTGCTAAATCGTTTGGATGATGGTTACCAGTTGATCAGGGATGAGAATGAACCACTGCCTTTTTATCTTGGGCATATTAGTATTCCTGGTTCAACCGATCGCTATACCGTTGTTGTCTGCCTTTTACTGGATATGGGCAATGATGAAGCGGCTGTTGCAACAACACGGTTGCTTCAACGTTGGGAGCCTGCCAATGTTTTAATGGTAGGAATCGCAGGTGGAATCCGCGACAAAGTGCAATTAGGAGATGTTGTTGTTGCTAAATATTGCTTTTATTATGAACTGGCAAAACTCACGCTGAATGGTGAGCGAATGCGACCGGAACAATTCCCATCTGATCGCCTCTTGTTGGGGCGGGCATATGTTTATGAGGCGACTGAATGGAGAGGGACAATAGGAGTTGCACGTCCAGGAATACAAATGGAGGAGAGTTTACCCAATGTGCATTTCGATCCAATTGCTAGTGGAGAAAAGGTAATTGCAGATGTAGCTATGATCCCAAAGCTATTGCAAATTTGTCCCAAACTAGTAGCCGTTGCAATGGAGGGAGCAGGAGTTGCACGTGCTGCTAAAAGCCATACCAGCCCACCTCGCTTTCTTGAAATTCGGGGAATTTGTGATTTTGCTGATGCTGAGAAGAACGACGATTGGCACGAATATGCAGCTAACGTGGCTGCTGCTTTTACAATTGGATGGCTGCGCGATCGCCCAATACCACCTTTAACTTCAGCAAAGCCAAAATCTATCTCCTCCCATAAGCCACTACTGATTTTGTGTGCTCAATCCTTGAGGGCAATTGCTCCAGATGAAATTTTGACTGGATTTGATGAGATGTTAAAGCAACGAAACCGAGAGACAGTGTTGTTTGATTTCACAGGTTTTGTTGAAAAAGGGATATTTACAAACCCGGAGGAGGCGGCTCGACAATTAACCAACCCTCAGGGTGACCTATTAGCAGCAATTGCTCGCTCAAGCGAAGTAGACCTAGTTTTTCAAGGTCTGGTTCATATCCCATTTCAGGTGTTAATCGGACATTTAGTGAGTAATCGGGTGCCAGTGCAGTTGTTTGATTTGTTTGGCAATGATTCGCGAAGTTGGGCATGGCCTGATGAGGGAGAAAGTTTTCCAAAAATGGAAGTTTATGGCGTTCCCAATCGCCATTCTTGGCAAGCTAAAGATGTCATTCTACGTGTTTCGGTCACCTATCCTGTTTTGTCTTCCCGGACAGCCACTGCGAATTTACCAGAAGCGATTGAAATTGATATGACTATTTCCAATCCAGAATGGGGTATTGTCCGGAGTGAACGGCAGGTGCGGGAGTATGGACGAGAGTTTCGCCGAGTCTTAGATCTGATTGCTCATAACCTTCCTCTAGGGCAACGGATTCATCTATTCTATGCAGGACCCAATGGCTTAGGGTTTCATTTAGGGCAACAGATCTCTGAAAATATTCACCCACCTGTCGTGGTCTGGAATCATCATCGACCAGTCTACGACTGGGCAATTGACATAGTATCTGCGTGTGTTGGAGAGGAATGTGTGGTGCGCCCGTGAAATTTCTGTCCCAAAATATTACTAACTTAATCGCTCGATTCAGAATGGAGTAAGTTGAACTCAACTCCTATGGACTGGAGTTGCTCCGTAAGGCTTCCCAATGTACTAGCGTGAAGAGAACGCCTTTTCCTGTCGAGTCTGTTCTGATTCCTGACACAATATTTGGAAATCGAAGTTTTTCCCTCAATCAAGTCAGAGATTCCGCGAATCACGATCGCCCTAATTCCAGGATAGGCAAAGGCTGCACTCAGAAAGCCAAACCCTTCCATCTCAACAGCGATCGCATCGTTATAGCTTGCTCTAACAAAGTTGAAAACATCTGATTCTTTCGAGGCAATAACCTTCTCCCCGGCAGCAATAGAAGCGACAAACACACGGGGCTGAGAAGCTGGACTGCTAGGTAGCCGCCTTAACCACTCGCCTTTTCTTGCCTCTGCTCTAGCCCGCTGCATTAATGCAGCGGGCTGATTGTCCTAACGTAGGGCAGGGCTAGTTCATCAGTGGTAGAAAAATGATAATGGGTGATGCTCTTTCACCCCTAGCTAGCCATGAGCCTGATTGATGCTCTCAAACAAGTACGAGACTATCGAACCCAACCCCAGTATCCATTGTGGGTGATTTTGTTGCTGGTACTGATGGCAACGATGAGCGGGTGTGTGGGGTATCGAGCGATCGCGTGCTTTGTGGAGCGCCATCAAACCCAATTGTTAGGGGTACTCGAAGTGCCCTATGAGCGGTTACCCTGCTACTCGACGATTCGCCGCGCTTTGGTGCGAGTGGACTTTGAGGCGTTAACCGAGGTTTTCAATCAATGGGCACAGGAAACGGTTGAGCTGGAAGAGCAAGCCGCTTGTGCCGTTGACGGCAAGAGCATCCGAGTCAGTCTGAGAGATTACGACCAGGCGTATCAAGATTTTGTCAGTGTGGTGTCGGTGGTCAGCACTCGACTGGGACTGGTCGTTGGGGTGCAATCCATGCACAACAAAACGAGTAGTGAAATTGTAACGGTACAAACCTTGTTGGAGCACCTTCAGTTGCAAGGGGTGTGTTTTAGTTTTGATGCCCTGCACGCCAAAAAAAAAACAGTTCAGCAAATTATAGCCAGTCAGAACCACTACTTAATTGCCATCAAAGGGAATCAACCCAAATTATTAGCCCAAATCCAGCAGCAGTTTGAACACTCGTCTCCCCTCAGTTGTCACGTGGACTCAGAGCGGACGCGCAATCGCTCAACCCAACGCCGTGTGTGTGTATTGGAGCCAAGTGCCACCATTGACCCAAGTTGGGTCGCTCTTAAACGAGTGATTCGGGTCGAACGCACCGGACTAAGAGCAGGCATACCCGTTTCACAGACGGTGTTTTATATCAGTTCGCTGGCAACCGATGCCGCCGAGTTTGCCCGTCGTATCCGGCAGCATTGGCACATTGAGAATCGCCTCCACTGGTGTAAAGATGTGGTCTTTCAAGAAGATACGACTCCACTGTGTGAGGGTCACGCTTTGATTAATATGGCAATTGTGCGAACCTTTGCCCTTAATCTCTTCCGGCAGCATGGGTTTGACTCTTTGACTCAGGCGATTCGACAGGTTGCTCATGATATCCCTCGCCTATTTTCCTTCTGCCAATGAATCAGCCCTGCTAACGTAGGGGGAGTGAAAAACTGCTCTCCGACTTTGCCAGACTCGTAACCGTAAACTTTTGTTGCTGCTACAACATCGCCGATCTCAACGTCTTTGATGCCTCCAGCAATGCCCACAAAGAAAAGGATGTCCGGTTTGAAATGGGCGATCGCTCGTTCTGCTTCGACAGCTGCCCCTGCGTTCCCGGCTCCCACTTCGGCAATCCCAACTTCCCATTCTTGGCCGTTCCCTAAAAATCGCCCGCGCTCGTAAATCGTCCCTTGAGGATGTGTTTCCTCCCGGAGATCTATGAGATGAGTACGGACAGCCGAATATTCAACGGGCAAAGCAGTTAGTATCACTGCGCAAGGCATAGGCTAATCCTTCGAGTAACCTGAATACTCCCTATTCTGGCTGTTCAATCTCGAATTGCCCATAGTTTAGAGGATTTCTTTGGTTTGATGAGGGATCGCTCCCCATCAGCCAAAATAGAGACAGCGTTTGAGGAATTGGGGGGCTACCATGAGCGACAAGGATCAGATTCTTGAAATTTTCTTTAAGGAATATGACAAGCTGAAGTCTGAGCAGGCTCAACGCATTGGCTTCCGGGACAACCTGCTCTACGTGACGCTGGGCTTGTTTGCCACAATCATCTCGTTTGCGGTTTCTAATGCAAGCAACTACTACGCCCTACTGGTGGTTCCCTGGGTATGCCTGATCCTGGGTTGGACTTACGTGGTCAACGATGAGAAGATTTCGGCGATCGGCAGGTACATTCGCTACAAGCTGGTTGATAAGGTGAAAGAGCATACGGGCTACGACGACCTGGAAACACTTTTCGGCTGGGAGATTGCCCACCGGGACGACAAACACCGCAAGCGCCGCAAGATTCAGCAGCTGATTGTGGACGAAATTACGTTTGTTGCTTCGGGGTTGATTGCTCTGGGGGCGTTCTGGTTTCTGGTTCCTAACCCACCTATTGGAGTAACGATTCTCTCCTGGGTGGAGCTTTTGCTTCTCATCATGTTGGGGGTTGAAACTTACATTTATGCTGACTTGAGGAAAGGGCGTTAACGATTAATCCAGGTGTAGCACTTTGTAGTAAGAAGGCGTGCTGTTATGGCAAAAGTAAGCCGGGATGAGGAGCGTGAAGAGCGCATCACAATGGAAATTGTGGTAGATGCCTATGGTCAGGAAGATCAGGCAATGGGCTGGTACTACTACTTGCAGGATACAATGCAGTTTCCCTTGACAGCAGTCTGTGTCAGTAAGCGACGTATTTCTTCTTTGAAAGAAGGGGCAACTGTGGAGGTGGTGGGCATGGCACCGGAGGATGAATGCGAGCAGGAGATGTTTGTGGAGATTGAATGGGAGGGTGATACTCTTGCAGTGCCATTGATCCAGCTTGAGGCAACCGAGGCAGACGAAGAGACGCAACAAGCCATTGCCGACTGGCATTACTGGGTCAATCAGGGCTATGAGTTTGGGTAGCGTTTAGTGCTCAATTCTACGTTCGTCCTGTTTCACACTCATTCATTTGCCAATTTTAGTACCGCAGCACGGCTCACTGGAGCCAGACGAAATTCAGGGCATTCAGTTGTCAAGGAGCGGGGCGATCGCCTCCACATGGCCTGATTGCTTGTCTTTCAACAGAATTCCCAATGTCCCTGTAATCGAAAGGTTCAGTTGCTGGGCATAGCTTCTTGCCAGTGCATCATCCAGGATCACCAGGGAATCGGGAATGGCGATCGCCAAACTGAGGGCTTCGCGTTCGCCTGCACTGAGATTTGGCAGATCTGGAATTAGATTAACGTCAGTTCGGCTTAAGCAAAAGCAGGCAAAGCAGTATCAATGAGCAGAGAGGGCTTCTTGGGTTGGTGGCAGTAGGTGATCAACCCGCAGACTAAGTTGACTAAGCAGTTGATGGGCGAGCGGTGACGCGAATGCTCAATCTGAGAAATGTGCTTGAGCGGGTCAATCCCCGATTCGCGTCACCGCTCGTCGGCGCAGCAGCAGCTTATCACTCAAAACCACCAGGCGGTTCTTCATGTTCCGCTTGAGCTTGGTGATCAATTGAATGCCAGAATTTTGCCATAGCTGGAGGGCTAGTGTTTGGCAGACGTAGCCCCGGTCGCCAAACACCTTCCCGAAGAGCCGTTGGAGAAGGTGAGGCACGGGCTTGCGGTCATCCGTATTACCGGGTGTCAACTGGACGTTGAGGAGTTCTCCTTGCTCGTTAGTGACCAGAGCAGCTTGAAGCCAAAAAACCAGTCTACGGAGGTTTTGCATCGGGCAGCTAAGGGGTTGAATACTTTGTGAGAGGCAATCCGACGGTTGTGACAGACCTTGATACTGGTCGCATCGATGAAACTAAGCCTCGTACACTTGCCAAAGCACTGACGCAAATAGTCACACAAAGGGATGAGAGTCGAGGGCATCCATTCTACAAAGCGATTGTAGCTGACCCAGCCTGGAAAGGCTTTACGCCGATAGCGACCAACCAACTGAGTATAAAACCACTTGATATTGCGGTATGCCGACTGATGGAAGGCAATCAAAATTGTCATCATTTCGCTTAAGCACAGGCGACGCGACCGCTGCCTCATCTGTAAGCCGTCCCCTAACAGTTGCTGCTGCCACTGGGGTTCAAACCACTGGCAAAAGTCATCGACATGACAAAACAAGGATTCTAGACTAAGCATGGGGTGGTTAGATAAGTTGAGAATTAGGTACTTTCAACTCTATCTATTCCGCCCCTCCTTATCCCGAACTCACGTTATACAGATACTTCTTCAAACACTTTTCTTTCAAAACAACAAACGGATGTTGTTTTAGACATGAATGAAAATCTTGAAGATGTGGATTCCCTGAAAGCACAAAGTTGCAATCAAGCTTCTGGAGTAGAAGCGGAAACCCTCGGAGAAGATAGCCTTTCTCCAGCTAGTTCTGGGAACGATTTTACAATTCAAGATGCAGAGTTCCCAGAACTTATAGATGCAGTAGCTCAAGCGATACCCTCCGGGCGGCAAACCTACGCGCATCCGGCAGGTTCCCCTTTACCGACTGCCCTCAAAAGGGCGATCGCGCAATTTCCTGATCGAGTGCAAGCTGCAATTGATTATCTGAATCACCAACAGCAGAAACGCCCGATCAAAAATCCAGTTGGGTATCTTTATCAGGCGATCATAGAAGGCTGGAATTTAGCGGTTCCTCAAGCGATCGTACCTGCTGGCTTTAGTGAATGGTTTGATCAGGCGAAAGCAAAAGGGTTAGTGATGGCGGCAACGACAATAAATGGGACTCATTACACACTGCACGTAGAGCAGGATTGGTCGCCTACTGAAGAGATCATGCGATTTGAATTATTGAGAAATTAGGTTAGAGAATGACAATGGGTCGTTTATTAGCTCAAAATAGAAGCATCTTTGCAAGGTAATCCTTGAAATACCTCCGCTTTTGTACAAACCTTTTCAAAAACACAGGTTCTGCAACACAAACGCTGTTCAAATCTCCAAATTTCACAAAATGCTTCTTGATCTTTACCACTACGGAAACCGCATCGTTCTCGATTTTCAGGTGTAATTCGACTAGATTTAGCTTGAATAATATCCCGATGAGAGCAATGATGCTCTAGTTCTGTTACAAAGATAGTTCTGGGAACATTGACTCTAGAACGTGTTATGGGTGATGCATCAGTTGCATACCCTTCTAAACTACTCAGGCTCCACGAGTGATAGGGACAATTCAATATACTTGCTTGTTTTAATGGGTAATGGGTATTGCTACCAGTAACAACCAGAAACTCTTCAAAGTTTCTAGGCACTTTGCTTATAGGGATCAACTCATCAAACAAATCCTGATCAGTGTAATGCTTAAATCATCATTGACTCTCGGACGCCTCATTCTTAATTATTGCTGAAAGATTTGAGTATGGTACTATGAGCGATCTCAGTCAAAACAGCCAGCCCGACAAACTGCCCAAAAACACTTGGACAAGCCTACCGTCTGAAATGCCTCTCCTATACAATCAATAAGCTGGGAGTGGAAAGGCAATGGGGAGCGATCTGTCAAAGCTAGGCTATGAAGAGTTTCTCGGTGAGCTAAAAGAGCGAATTCGCAACGCTCAGGTCAGGGCAGCTCTGGCAGTAAACCAGGAACTCATTCTCCTTTATTGGCAGATTGGGCAGGAAATTTTGCAGCGACAGCAGCAGCAGGGATGGGGAGCCAAAGTCATTAATCGACTAGCAACTGACCTGCGTAAAGCATTCCCAGATATTAAAGGGTTTTCTGCCCGTAACTTGCTTTACATGAGAGCATTCGCAGAGGCTTACCCAGATATAGAAATTGTGCAACAGGTTGTTGCACTAATTCCCTGGGGGCACAATGTCCGGATTTTGGACGCAGTAAAGACCCCGAAAGAACGAATTTGGTACATCCAGCAAACCATTCAGTATGGCTGGAGCCGCAATGTCTTGATTCACCAAATGGATAGTCAGCTTTACCGTCGTCAGGGCAGCGCGATTACCAATTTTAGCCGAGTCCTCCCTGATCCCCAATCCGAACTAGCACAGCAGGTCATTAAAAATCCGTACTCGTTCGACTTCTTGAGTTTAGGTAAGCAAGCTCTAGAGCGAGAGCTAGAAACAGCTCTCATTCAGCACATTCGGGAGTTCTTGCTGGAGTTAGGGGTGGGGTTTTCCTTTGTTGGCAGTCAATATCCCTTGGTTGTAGACGGGAAAGAATACAGAATCGATCTGCTCTTTTATCATTTCCGCCTGCATTGTTTCGTCGCAATTGATCTAAAGGTCGTCGAATTTGAGCCAGAATTTTCCGGGAAGATGAACTTTTACGTTTCAGTGGTGGATGACTTGTTGCGAGGTACTGACGATAAACCGACGATCGGGATTATCCTCTGCCGGACCAAGAGTAAAACAGTTGCTGAGTATGCCTTGCGAGACGTTCATAAACCAATCGGCATCTCCACCTACCACATGGGCACACCATTACCAGAAGAGTTACAGATGAGTTTACCGACGATTGCAGACCTGGAGGAAGAAATGGAGGCGATCGCTGCCGAAGTTGAGCAGTCTCTAGCTTCTCAGGAGATAGAACAGCTTTCCCTATTTGCTGACCCTGCCACCCTTGATGAAGAATAAAGTGTTTTGCAAGTTTCCTTCGGAGCGGATGTGCCAACCTGGTTACGAAGAGTCGCTTTCCCAAAACGTTAAATCTCCATAGAAAATGAGCTGCTCCATTTGTTGCACAACCTGTCTTGCAAGCCTGCAATTCTGAATTAGAATACCCATCTCGATATTGAGAGACATTGCATACTCAGTCAGGTTTGCACTGGAAATGAAGAGGTGCTGCTGGTCGCAAACTGCACATTTGGCATGAGGACAACTTGATGGTCTAACCGATCGATTTCGGCTCGGATATCCACCATACTCTCACATTGATCGGGTGTCTTCATAGGCTTACAAAGAGTAAAATCATAGCAAATTCTGAAATCGAAGCGATCTCGTGGCTGAGGTACTTTCAAACTTGCCACTGAAAAGACAAGCAGCAAGGGTCTGAACGCCAGCCTGTTCACTGGAGTGAATGGTTAGGCACCGAGGTCGGACGATGGCAGGGGACAGACTTCCATCGATTGAATCAAGCCATGCTCAATAGTGAAACGGTGACCAACGTGTTCATCGGCAAGCAAGGCTCCGGCTAGATCGCGCACAACCTGATGCACCTCGACCAAGACCTGCCCAGCATCCTCTGGGTGAAAGGCAACTGGCTCGACGTGTGGATTGATCTCGCTCCACTGCTCCGTCCAGTAAGCGCGGACTTCTTCAGTCCCACGGACAAAACCGCCTTTGAATGCTTTCGGCCAATGCACGTCGGGAGCCATGAGGACAAGAGCGGCATCAATGTCACGTCCGTTGAAGGCTGCGTACGCTGCGCGTAGCAGCTCGATTTCTAGTGCAGGTTGATCTGGCATAAGCTTAACCACGCTGTGCCGCCTCGATCGCAGCAATGTCGATCTTTTTCATCTGCATCATCGCCTCAAACGCACGTTTGGCGGCAGCAGGATCGGGATCGGTGATCGCCTTCGTCAGGGCGATCGGCGTAATCTGCCAGGATAATCCCCATTTGTCCTTACACCAGCCGCACGCACTCTCCTGTCCGCCATTGCCGACGATCGCGTCCCAGTAAAGATCGGTTTCTGCTTGGTCAACAGTTGCGACCTGAAACGAGAATGCTTCGTTGTGCTTGAACATAGGTCCTCCGTTGAGTCCAAGGCAGGGAATCCCCATCACGGTAAACTCGACAGTCAACACGTTCCCTTGCTTCCCTGACGGAAAGTCTCCCGGTGCATGGTGCACTGTATTGACGGACGAATCGGGAAAGGTTGCGGCGTAAAACCGCGCTGCGTCCTCGGCAGTGCCATCGTACCAGAGGCAAATCGTGTTCTTTGCTGGCTTCTCCATGTTACTTCTCCATCAAGATGAGCCACCCAAAACCGTAGTCAACGATGTGCTCAGTCGAAGAGTATTGGCTCGGACCACAGTTCCGCCCATTCTAGCGCGGCTTCGCTGTGCTTTACATAGGCGGGATAACGATCGCGATTACCAGACAAAGATAACCTTAAATGCCCAATAGACAGACTCTCAGCGGTCGGTGTGCATTTTGGTTGTTATGCTGCCACGATCAACAACCAAAATCTTGACTTTATACTACAATATGCTACAAGCAAAAACCAAGCAAATCATTAAGTTTGGCCAACATCTCACAACTTACACCATGTCAACATTTAAGCCCGAACCGTTGTTTGATGCAGCAGACTTCGATAAATACCAATGGACAGAAATACCAGAGCGAGTAAGCTTAAAAGAATGTCGGAACTACAGCAATGAATTCCGAGTAGAAGCTGCAATAAATCAATCATCTGGCGATACTTTAGCTCAGAATATCTTTGAATTTATGAGTCATATTAATTCGATTGTAATAGCACCCCTAGAGCCACAAAATGCCTCTTATATAGAGAAAATAATAGATGAATCATTGTCGGAAAAAGAACTTTTTATATTAAGAGAGTTAGTTGGTAAAACCGACGATCCCGAAATGAAAGCAAGAATAGCTGACATTCTTTGGATTTGCAAAAAACAAGATCCGGAGCGGTCTAGACCGATACAAATGGCAAGAGAAGCTGTAAAGGCTTACCTTCAATCAGCCAAAAATCTTGAGAGTGTGGAGGATTGGATGAACTGTTATGCAAGACTGAAGCGAGCAGCACAGTTGGCACCTTTAATTGATGGCAAGAAAACTATGGAAATGCGTCTTGAGGTTTTTGAATATATCAACGATCTTATAGATTGTTACGCAACGATAGAAAATGAATTTTTAACTGGTAGTGTAATGAAAGTACTTCAAGAGGACTTAAGGAAAAGCCTCAGTGCTATTCAGACCGATCTCCCTAGCTATGCAAAGAATTGTGCAGAACTTGCCGCACGGAAAGCAATCTTCGCGGAAAACTTTCAAGATTATCATAAATCTTTTTATCAAAAGAAAGCCTACAGACAAATAGAAGGTGAGTGGTATAAAATATCTAATGACAAAGAATCTGAACGCAATGCAAGGCTGCACCTTGGGGAAGTAGAAGTTTGGTACGCTCAACAAGCATTGATTAATAATGAACCTAATTCTTATGCTGTGGCTGCTGGACGAATTGAAAGTGCAATCGCAGTCTTTAAGAAAGTCGAAGATACATTTGGGCGAAGACAAGATACTTCTGAACGTATGCAAGAGTTGCACAAAGAGATGCTTGCTTATCAGAAACAGTCAATGTCTCAAATGGTTAGTGTTTCATTTGCTAAACCAGATGATTTTTATGATCCAGAAATGCAAGAAGTTGCAAGAGAATTAGTCAAGGGAAAGTCCCTACGTGAAACTTTGTATTGTTTAGCCTTTGGCTATAGACTGATTCATACTGTTGAAGATCTTGAAGTGAAAGCGAAAGAAGAAATGCAATCCTACAAGTTCTTGCATTTAATTCCAACAACCTCCATTGATGGTGAGGGAAAGACAAAAGCTATTAGCGGAAATGGCGAAAATGATTTAAAGAACAAAATGTTCCAAATTGCAAAATTCTATCAAAGTTGGTATGGGCTAAATTTTATTGTTCCTGCTTGTGATCAAATTTGCTCTGAACACACTGTAACTTTAGAGGATTTATCTTTTGTCTTCTATGAAAACTCATTTATTCCAAAAGGGCGCGAGCCTCTCTATGCTCAGGGTTTAATAGCTGGATTAAAAGGAAATCCTGTTGTTGCAGCACACTTACTGATTCCACAGGTAGAGAATTCTTTGCGTCATATCTTGAAGCAGAATGGTTCTATAGCATCTAAAAGGGAAACTATTCAGGATGAATTTCTTCTACATGAAGTCTTAAGTTCACCCGATTTAATGTCCATCTTAAAGAAGGACATAATTTTTACTTTGAAGGGTTTGTTGGTTGAACGTATGGGATCTAATCTAAGAAATGAGATTTGCCACGGTTTACTTGACTATGAACGCTTCTTCATATCTGAGTTGCCATATTTTTGGTGGCTAACACTGCATCTATGCCTCGTGCCAACCTACAGAAAATGGGCTGATGAGAAGAAGGAAAAAAGCTAGGATAGCATTTGCTAACGCGATCGCTATAGCTTACCTTAAAGTCAATTAAGCAGCATCTAGATGTGGATACTGACAGATCAGCTTTTGGGTACAGTTACCATCGAGAACTTGCGGCTAACAATTATTAGACTGAATGTTTCGGCCTCAGCTCCCATTTTAGGGGGCATAGACAAAATTATTCGGCATTAAGTTCAACTTCAACATCAAACAGGTACTTAGTCAGGCGACATTCTGCTGATGCACACTGAATGGCAGGTGTTTACACCTCAGCAAATGGGGGGTGTAGGCGATCGCAGTCACCATCTCCAAAAAACAGGAGAAGCGATCGCTCGGTAATCCAACAAAAGAAAGGTATTTACCCAAGTATTGATGGCGTTATAGTTAGGTATATGCCTAACTAATTTATCCAACTTGATCGTGTTTTTCATGCCCTGGCAGACCCAACCAGGCGTGCCGTCCTCGAACGGCTCAGTGTTGGACCTGCTGCCGTTAGCGAACTCGCGCAGCCATTCGATATGGCATTGCCGTCGTTTACTCAGCACCTCAATGTTTTGAGCGAGTGTGATTGGTTTCAATCAATTAGATTCTTACCTCACCCAACTGAAGGAGAAAAGCGATGACTCCATTAACTCATCAACCTGATCCTCAACTTGACCTGTCTTTGAACGCATCGTTGATGTTTCACCAGAACTGGTTTGGGCTGCCTGGAAAACGTTAGAGCACCTAAAGCACTGGTTTACGCCTGCACCCTGAAAGACGATCGATTGTAAAATTGATCTTCGCCCTAGTGGGCTTTTCCGTACCGTAATGTGTTCTCCGGAGGGGCAAGAGTTTCCAAATATTGGATGTTACCTGGAAGTCATCCCGAACAAAAAGCTGGTTTGGACAAATGCCCTTCAACCGGGTTATCGTCCCGTCATCCAATCAGTTGAAAAAAACAGTAGTGACTTCCCGTTCACAGCCGTGCTTACGCTTGAGCCGCACGAGCAGGGAACGAAATATACCGCACTTGTTATTCATGGAAATCAAGAGGACTGCAAGACCCATGCGGATATGGGATTTTATGATGGATGGGGCAAAGCTCTCGATCAGCTTGTCGCCCATATGAAGCAAATTTAGAAGTGCATGAATCTTTCCATGTTTGATGAGTTCACTCATCAGCAAATCAACATCCATTCTTGAAAGCTACGATCCCTACTCTCCCTCATTCCAGACTTGAATCGGATAGCGATTCAGTTCTGCTGCCGGAATGAATGATTCCCGATATAGTCTGCACTCAAGATCTTCTTCAACCCATTCGTATTCCTCGAATAGCCTGTCAGGAATTTCAAGGCAGAGAACTGCGTCGCCATTAGCACCTCCATGATCGTCGAGGGGAGCATCGGCTGCACCCAGACACCTTTGAATATTTGACCTGTCTCATAGGTGGTCTCAGCGTCCTTGAAACCCTCGCACAAAATTGCTTCTGAGTGAAATGTTTGGTGAAAGACTTTCATGATTCCTCTTGGAATGGATGGATGGACGGTTCACTTCATTGCTGCCAACTTCCTGCACTGTAAAAGCTCGTTTGCTTGGGCTACACACTCATCAATCGATTATAAAGATTTCTCTGTCTGGGCTGTGGTGTTGGTGCGATCGCGTTAGCCACAAACTTATTTTTGTCTATCCTTCTGGAGTTGGGATATGTCGATTGATGCGATCATTTTTCTGCACAACCAGATATAGTCATCTGAGAGGGAACACTCTATCTATTCTACAAATCACGACTTTGGTAGGCTAGAAGAAACAGTGGCTTGCTGTTCACCCATCCCTGCTCAGTTTTGAGCCATTCTCCCTGTGCATTTGTTTCAATCTTCAGGGGAACAACGGTTTCTCCTCCCTCTAAGCGACCAGCTTGCTTCGCCTGACTGCTTGGTTCTGCTCGGACGATCGCTCCCTCTACACCCACCACTCGCATCGGATTACCATTAAATCGAAGACAAGCAGGTTGGAACATGAGTTCAGCCGAAACCCAACCGCGATTGATTTGAAGCCAAGTACTATTGCGATTGTCTAACTCTGGCACTTCAACGGAACGAGAAATGGTCATTACTTCTCCATCTCGGACTTGTCCAATCACACGAGCATCATTGCCAGGTTGAGCGAGAATGGGTCCTCCCCCTCGCATAACGACAGAAGGACGTGCAGAGAGATCGGGGTTCCCACTGAACCGGATGAACTGCCCCATGACCTAACCATCCTGACCGGAAGAACGTTGAACCAGATACCACATACCCTGTTGTTGATCACGGTAGAGTCAACGACTTGAACGACTTCTTCTTTGGCAACTTATCCCTCTTGAATCACTTTTGGAAAAACAAATTTAATAAAAAATGCTGAAGCTTCTATACGGCTTGAGTCTTAGCATATGCAGCTTATTTCCGATATTTCAAAACATTTGACAATGAAGCGTATATACCAGACAGCAGTCGGTGCAAGACTTTCAGGGTTTCGCCTGAATTTTACTTTAACTAGAGTGACATATGAGGGATAATTGCCCTCGTTGCGTCGCCTCTTCAATTACCCCTTTAACTCAATTGGCTGCTTACTCAAGCCCGTTGAAGCTCAGGCGGTGAGTACAACAAAGCAATAAAGTGTCAACTATCGGTCAAATAGGCTTTTCAACCAGCGCCAGAACTTCCGTAGAACTCCGCTGCGCTGACGATCAAGAGCATCATAATAAGCGCGACGGCGTTCTTCTTCGCCACGACGACCCGCATTGATTTGCTTAGATGTCCATTTGTCGGACCAGATGATTTCACCCCGACGTATTAAATAGTGTGATTGGCAAGTCTGCTGCCAATTTCCGATTGAAGGGTGAAGCGTAGGTCCGCTATCGGTCTCCTCAAGAGACCATTCAGTTATACCTAATGGGGTTCTAATTTTGGAACCACATCCACACGCGCAAAGATGTGCAGCAGTACCGAATTCTTCTGAAACATACAACACGCCAGGCTTAAGTTCTTTTGGCATGTAGTGGACATGTTGCAGTTCAATCTTCATCACTGAACTTCGACTCCCCAACTATCTTAAGATCTCCTACCTCAAACAAAAGGTGATAGTACGGTAGCTCTTCTAAATAGAAGCCGCGCAGCTGCTTGAACCGGATAACAGCTAAGCATGCATTCAACGCATTGAGTTCGCTGATCTGAATATTGGCTCGATATAGATCGCCCGGGTTATCAGCAAGCTCGGCTAAATCCATGTCACGTACCGTCTGGCTATGCTCAACGGAGTAGTAAGTTGTGCGTAACATACCATTGAGTGAACCTTTTTTCCGATTAAGTCCCATACCTACATCAATAAAAGGAATGTCCTTTGAAATGAGCAGATCAAAGATGCCAAACCGAGACGACCCTTTGTCAACGCATACAAATGCGAAAGTCACACCATTGAGGTCTTCTGTGGAAGAAGCGTCAATAAACTGAGGCGTGATGGATAACCCCGTCCGGAAGTTTTCATAACGCGAACCATAAACCTCTGCCTTCATCTGGCCAAGTTCAGTAGAGTCAAGCCTGCCTGGTGAACGAAAGGCGGTATGTACGTGGAACGTATCGAGGTCGAATGCCCGAATCTCTCGCACCGGAGTTTTCACCAGGAAATCCAGAACGTATGCACCTGTGCCACCGAGACCGATTACAGCAATCACGTCATCCTTAAATTTTGCGGATAAGTCTGTAATCTCTGCTCTACTCGTCAGCGTATCTTGAAACTTGAATACAGAGTCTGATACAACCTCATCTACAACACGAAAGGTGTAAGGAGTAGCATTATACAATTCAGTTGCTGGACCAGATATTATACCGACATAGCTTTCAATCTTTTCGAAAAAATCTTCAAACTTACCACTGCTCCGAGGTTTGTTCGAGAATGAGCGCTGCACAATAACATCACTACTAGCCTCGCTCAATTGACATTGAGTGCAGCCACCCCCAAGATTAGGAATTGCTGTTCCATCAAGATTATGTGGAACGGAGCCGGCGAAGAAAATCTGGTGATCGTCCTGGGTAACTTGCTCCTGATCTACAAATACAAGCTTCGTGACAATAGCACCTAACTGCAATTGTCGATTATTGTCCAAATATGGAATGTCACGTATAACAAGATGGTTACTGTCAAAGGAAACTGCGTAACCCTTTTCGACCAAACGCCGTATGTCGTCGTTATGATTGACCAGTTTCTGAAACACTGAAGATCATCCCTTCTTTAACTTTTACAGAGGCACCAGATGAGAGGATACCCTCAGGCTTGTTACCATGACCGTTTTTGTACTTCACGGAGTACGTGATCTCAGGATGCTGCGCATAGTTTGGCACTTCAAGCGTAACCACCTCTGCATAAGTGATTTCGCCCTTGGGCCACTCATGAGGAGTGCCTTCTACAACAATTGTGACCGCCTTTTTTTCTCCCGCCATAATCTGTTCTCAGTAGGTGAATGAAAGCTATATAAACTGAGAGTTACTTAACAACTCCAGCCCTAGCGTAACTATAGGCAAATTTTAACCTCTTGCTACTAGAGTGTAGTGCCATTGTACTATATTGTAGCAATTTGTTACAAATTGGTTGACAAAAGCTTATTTAGGGTGAGGTAGTAAGGTGAACTTGTCTGAAGAGAAGCAAAAACGTATTATGATCGAAAGCTGAGGATTGAGAATTTAATAACCATTCCCATGAGGTGATCGCAATGCTGATTGCTAATGTGAAGTTTTACAAGCTTTGGGAGCGTATTCTCGTGACTTTGAACCTCACTCACTCACTCTTACTAACTACAATTCAGTATTTAAGAATTTCTCACTAATTGTAGCCAGATGGATACTCTACAAATTGCCATTAGGTATAGGTAGCAAGCCATAGAGCCTTGTTAGGGTGATATCCATAGCACCTTAACTTGTGTTCCAGGGCTGCCTATGGCTACCAAAACACCCACCCGACCCAAGCAGCGGCAGAGTGCCCAAAAGCGAGACTCTTTGAGTCGGCAAAGCCGAACGTGGAAGAATTTGACAGATCGTCGCAAACTCCGCCATTCTGAAAACACCCTTGATAAAGCCATTACCAAGGCACTTCAAGAGGGGGGCATTGAGCCGCACGAAGACTTCAAGGTTTATGTAGAAGCGTTTAGTGAGCGATCAGGCAAGGCTCCATCACTGTTGAGCTTTCTGAGGGTGGTAGCAATGATGATGAAATTCGAGGCTACCGCTTCTATCTCAGCAATGACCCCAGGCAGAGAACCAGCGGCAAGTATCTGATCAAAAACTTAGAAGGCTTTACAGACAAGGATGAAAACTACTTTACGCCTTTCAACATTGCTGAGGTGTTTGGGTTTGAAGAGGCAGAATTTGATGATCTGGATGCTGACCTGGACGATGCTCTTGATCTCGATGACGACTTTGATGAAGAGCCAGACGAAGATTTAGAGACGCTACTAGATGCCGATTTGGATGAGTTAGGGGATGAGGAGCTTGCTTTGCCTCCGACAGCTAAACCTCAAGCCAAAATGCCAGCGAAAGCTCAGAGCAAAACTCCAAGGGCGTAGGCTCAAGGCAAAGCTAGTAAATCCAATCATTGAGACTTCCGCTACCGAGACCCAATGGAGGAAGCGTCGCGGCTCAGTGCTTCGGCTGCGGTAAATGGGCGCGAAACCAATGGAGTGAATGTGGCAGGGCTGGCAGGACAACTGGCAACCTTGGGTATTGTGGTTGGGCAGGGAGTATTAGAAAACCTGGCAGCTCAGGACGATGAGGAACGAAGAACGAATTGTCCGAGAACTTCAGCGGTAGAATGAGCAGGTAGAAAAGCTGACCAGCCGTTTACAAGAAGCGGCAGCCGGATGTGCAACGGTAACGCCAACAGCGGAGCCAGAACAAATTGCGGTTGAGAATCCTTTAGCCACTGCGGCTGCAACAGTTGGGAGTAAGGTAGACAGGCTGGGTGCAAAACTAGATTCCACTTACAGATCTCAACCGCTGGAATTGAACCGTGAAGCCAGCATCACCGAACAGCTTGATCAGATTGAGTCATACCTGAAAGGTCTTTCCAAACGACTTGATCGTTTAGAAATTGCGGTAAGTCGTTTAGAGAAGCAAGTTGCACCAGCATCCGGGGCTTCCCCGCATCCGCTGCCTCTGCCGGATTCACCGCCACCCAATCCGGGCGTAAGGTTTCGTTTTGTTCGGCAACGGACACACTCAACCCCGGTGGAATCTGTTACCCACTCAAAAACACTTCCTCGAGCAATTCCAGCGTTTGCTAGCACAAACTCCACCCACGCTCGGTGAATCATGCTCTGGGTGTGGGCATCCAATCCTGCTGGAAACGCCTTGAGCAGCACAGGTAAGCTTAGAAACGGACCCGATGCTTCAACCAGCGACAACCATTCAGCATGATGACGGGCAATAGACATAGATGGTTAAGGATATTCAATCAAAACTGGACTTTCTGGAATGAATCGAGCTTGATAGTTTGTTTTCTTATTCTTCCCACGCAAGCCACCAATTGGAATCGGCTGCTTAAGCTGCTCTAGCTCTTGCACCTCCCAAAACACCGCCCAGGTCGGGGGATCAGTAGCAGTTGATTGAGGACGACAAATCAATTTACCCGGATAGCGACCTCGACGAGACCCCACATAACCTATGTACAATCCCCGCCAGGTCACTTCCGGGTTCAATGGCTGATCGCCTTTGGCTTGAGAGGCGTAGATGAAGACCTCGATCGCCTTGCCACCCCTCAGCTTTTCGACCTCACCAAACACTTCAAAGTCCATGCTGCCAAAGGCAACTTTGGGCACATGATCCGGCGGCAGATCGTCGGCATCGATTTGGGCAACAAGCGTCTCCATTCCTGAGATTAAATGTATCTCTGGGACGGGGGCAAGAATTGCGAAGGCGTGAGTCTTTTGCATAAATCGTCGAACACTATTAAACAAAAAGTCAGCTTTTCTAGCCTACTAGGGTCGGATGAGTTTCTGCGGCACCAAGAACACGACTGCCAGAGGAAATAGTCGTGCCGTTGGGTTTTCAAACCGCTTCTGGATCAGACTTGTCTCCTGTTCAATCTCCTGTGGAATTTGCTCCGCTCTGGCTTTGAGGCTGTTCATATTTCGTTCAAACTGCTCTCGCTCTGGCGTAGTAAATAATGTCAAATGCTCTACCTTTAGCTCCTCCAACTCCTTGAGGATGCTCTTTTGCAATTCCGTCAAAATGGCAGTAATGTCTGCGCTCTCTTTCTCCGCTCGGTTCTGCAAATCCCGTTGCAGGCTTGTAGCACGCTCTCCCTTCCGCACCTCTAAAGCTTGCATCAGAGGTTCAGCATATTTGTCCCACATCTGGGCTAACTTCTGCTGCATCGTTTCAGGGACTGAACCGGAAGAAATCGCTCCCAATGCCGCTTGTAATTGCATCACCCCCAAACAGCTAAATCGCCCTTCCTTCAAGACTCCACCTGCCGTAATTACCTCTTCGTGCAAACGTTGCTGATCACTTCTCAAAATTACCAATCGTCCATACGTCACCACTGCCGGAGTTTCTAACCCTGCCTTTGTGGACACTACTCTGGCAGTCACCCGATGCAGATTCTTCCGCCCTTCTGTGGACCAAACTTCAGCCCGTAATAGCCGCAGACACATCTGCACCAATCGGTGATTCAGGTGTGCCAGCACCACATCATCGCGTCCGTGGGCAACATCAGAGTCAAATGTAATCGGACGAATTTGCTTGGTATGGGCATGCTCTAACCACTCAGCACAGGCTGCCCAGCTACTCTTTAACTGGGGTAGATGAAAGGCACGCCCTTGTATCTCCTCACCCTTTGCCTCAATCAATGGAGGCTGATCTGCCAACTCAAGCCCAATTCGCACGACTGACTCAATGTTCTCTGGAGTCAGCCGCAAATTCTGCCGCGTTTTATGCAGTGCTCTCGTAGCTTTTCAATTTGCTCCCGCACCTTGCGCTCAAACTTGAGCAGCCGACGCACAGGTTCCGACTCTCGTTCAGCTTTGGACGTGTCGAGTGTCACCCGTCGCCCTAACATCGCCTCTTCCACCTGTGCGGCAATCACCGGACCCACTTTACCCAGATCCTCGCGGATGTTGTTTACTTTCAACACAGCACGCATCAACAACTCTAAATCTCCCTCCAAATTGCCGGGATGAATGCCGCCCGTTGCCTGCTCCTGATAATCCTTGCCGTCAAAGTGGTAAATCTTCACCTCTGGCGATCTCTGTCCATTGGAAAATGCTCAGGTTCTAGCACCACTGAAGCTAGTTGAAAAGCATTGTCAGTCTGCTCAGAAATTGGTAGCCAGATATACCCTTTAAAGCGACAGCGATTCATCATCCAAGTTCAAAGGTTGTCACACCAAACAGGCGATCGTAGGGTAACTCAGGACAGGCTTGAGTGTACATCCGAGCGGTCTCAAACACCCTCTTCATCTCATACTTCTCAGCCAGGTTGACAGCCGCTACGTTGATTTCAGGAACATCCAGGTAAATGGGAGTACCTGCCGCTACCGTTGACTGGAGGGCAACAAACAACGCTTCTGCCAAAGATGGCTGATCCGCAAACAACGGACCGATTTTGTAACCTGTGTGGCAGAGCCTTATCACTCCGTACCCTACCAGCGTGTTGTTTTGCACAATCCCCAAAGCAGTACTATCAGGTTGATTAATCCAACTCCGTAGAAACTGAGGGCGATCGCCTGGGAAAAGTGAGCGGTCATAAACTGCAATCATTTCAAACGGAATGGTGGATAAGTCAACGACTCCTAAATGATTCGTTGACTCACTACCACTCACACCCTCGTAGCGAATATTACGATAGGCGAATTGAAATCCAGATTTCTGATAATTGTCCTGTTGAGCTAGCACACCATCTAGACCAATATTGCGACCTGATAATGTATCCAATGCTGCATTCCAGAGTTGAATCCCATAGCCTTGCCCCCGATGCTCTGGTTTGACAATATAGAATCCGACAAATCCAAAAGAGTCGCCATATTTAACGGCTGAGATGGTAGCGATCGGTTCATCCCCCAATAAACCCATCCAAAACCCCGTTGGATCGGCTGTATAAAAACACTCAGCATCGTGCAACCCCGGATTCCATCCCTCTGCGGCTGCCCACGCGATCGCAATCTGAAGATCTACGCGGCTCATCGGTCGAATTGAATAGAACTTTTTACTCATTGCCGTTCTATCCATTGCAGTGGGTCAAGCTGATAATAGCGGCGCAGTTGTTCATAGAGGGTTGGGTGGTGAGTCAGCAATCGGCGTGGTTTTTCAAAGAATGTCTCAGTCGCAACGGCAAAAAACTCTGCTGGATTGGTTGCCCCATAACTATCTATCACGGTTTGAACCCCACTCTCTATATCTTGGCAAAGCTGTTGATAGGACTGGGTCATCACCTGTTTCCAAATGGCATAGTCTGAGTGACTTGGCAAAATCGGCACACCCTCAGCTTGACCGTCTTCTTGATCTAACTGATGGGCAAACTCATGGAGGACAACGTTGTGTCCGTCCGTCCAATGAAGAGTATCTCGTTTCACGATGTCCCATGCTAGAACCACTTGATCCGCACTCCAAGACTCTCCCAGTCTGGCTTCTCGTCTTTCCTCAACGACAAAATTCTCCACAAAAGTTGTCGTGTTGACGACATAAGCGCTTGGATAAATCAAAATAGACTGCAGCTTCGGGAAATACTGTCCTCGTTCATTGAACAGCAATAAACAGGCGATCGCGGCGATCGTGATCTTCATCTCTTCAGTAACCTGCAACCCCGCGCAGCCAATGAACTGTTTTTCTGCCAAAAATACTTGAATATGTCCTTGCAGTTGCCTGCGTTCGTCTAGCGAGAGTTTCTCATACATGGGCAGAGTTTGCTGAATGACTGCTCTCCAAAGCGGGAGAAATGGGCGATGTTTGAGGCGTTTGCGATGCCAGCGCATAAAAGCAGGACGAAGCAAAATCGCGGCAGTGATAACAACGACCATCAGTAGAACAATCAAAGTTTGAATCATCGCCTGCTGGAAAACTGAAGCACTTTATGAGCGAGTGTAACGGTGTTTGACTCCAACCGGGAAATAATCGGGATCACCCGTTGGATGCAAAGTGAGATGAGGAATTTGGTACGCCTCTGGCACGTAGTTGGCAAATTCACTATTGAGTCGTCGCAGATGCTGGTGAATAGCAGTCGCGATCGCATCTTGCTTCTCTTCACTGCCTATAACACCAGGAGCTAACTCTACCGCAATGGCAAGAGTCTTATTTTGATCCACATCTTCCGTCACCTGCATAACAAATTTTCCAGTCACCCACTCACAAATGGGCGCTTGCTCCAATCCAACCGTGACATTTTCAGGATAGACATTAGCACCAAAGTAAGACATGGTGAAATGCGATCGCCCAAATACATAGACAAACGGCAACGGATAAACTCCCCGCCTGCCTTGCAGCGCTTTGATGGGATCAAATCCCCACTCTTGCAAAAATTGCAGCATTTGTGGATACGTGATCAAGCCGCCATTATCGGAGATGTGATAGTGAATTAAGGGAATGCCATTATCACCGGAAAATAACAGGGTGCCATCTTGAACTTCAAAAAAGCGACTTATCGGGTCATATTGCACCAGCGTCGGCAATCGGGATTCACCAAACAGGGCGCGAGCCGCATCGGGGTGATCTGCTAACCAACGACGAATACAAATGCTCAAGGGTGTTTCATTCCCCAGCACTCCCGCATCCGCTGTGCCGTAGAGCGAAGCCGAGTCGTAGCAGAAGTCTGTTGAGCCAAGCCGATTGCCTACGAGCGATCGCCATGCTTCACTAAATACTTCCCCTGCCATCACCAACTTCACCTGATAAGCTTGCCAATCAACACCCTGAGCTATGCCACTATCAATCACATCTTTCAAAAATGGAGGATAGCCCAGCAGTATCACCTGCTCAAACTGGGGAGCTAGAGCTTGAACAACCCGCAAGATTTCAGATTTATTGTTTCCAGGGGTAATCAGGGTCAGAGGATAGCCTTTGCTTGCCAGATGACGACAACAATTTGCGGTATACATCCCGCCGACCCAGGTTCCTAAGGCAAAACATACGATCGCCAAAGTCCGGCGTTGATCTGCTTGAAAGCTATCATGAAAAATTTGCTCAAAGCGGGTGGCAATTTGAAATTCATCGGTGAGCGATCGCGCCCAAAAACTGGGTTGTCCAGTAGAGCCAGAGGAAACGGCAATCATGTCGCAGTCTTCTAGTTGCCCCTGACGACACAACTGCGCCAACGGGTATTGCCGCAGGTAATTATCCTTCGTGGTCAGGGGAAGGCGCTGAAAATCTGCGATCGTTTGAATAGCAGCCGGATTAATGCCTTGAGTGTGCAGAAATGATCCATAGGCAGGAACCGTTGCAACCGTTTGATAGAACAAGTTCAGAACCGATTTTTCCCAGTCCGCTTGACTGTGCGGTTGCAATTTGGCTGCAAGCGGCGTGGTCAAAAAAGCCTGGAATGCTTCAAGAATGTGCTGCGATCGAGGGTGGTGCATCGTCAAATCACCGCTTTTCTAGAATGCAAAAGAGTGCTTTAGGGAGCGGGTCGAGGGTGCCGTGATAAACGGTTTGGGCAACAGATCGCAGATGAAATCGCTCTGTAAATATTTGCCGAATCTCGTCAGGAGTAAACCGATAAGGACCTTGTTCTCCTGGTTGCTGGGTACTGAAACATTTCAACAACAGGTAACGCTTGGGTTTTAATAGGTTCGCAACCGTCTGAACGTAATCTCCTCTACGCTCCGGTGGCAGAACATGAAAGCACCCTCTGTCTAAAATCAGGTCAAACGAGCGATCCAGATGACTGTTAAGAATGTCATCTTGGCGGAACGATATTTCTAGTCCTTTCTCTGCTGCTTTCGCCTCTGCCTGACGAATGGCTGTTTCTGACAAATCGGTCGCAATTACCTGGAAGCCTCGCTCAGCTAACGCGATCGCCTGGGTTCCAGGTCCGGTTCCCAAATCCAGTAGGGTGCCACTGTTCAGATCAAGGACAATGAGAGCTTCCTCAACATCCGGATCTAAGTCTGGGTTGAACCAGGGCATGGTTTCAACGGATTTCTCCTGATAAAGCGCTTCCCAGTTTGGAAATTCTCGTGCCGTCATTGTTACTCTGTTAAAGATTTACAGCATCCGTTCATTTTAGCGAT
The DNA here is from genome assembly GCF_056784215.1 of Leptolyngbya sp. CALU 1928. Lineage (NCBI taxonomy): Bacteria > Bacillati > Cyanobacteriota > Cyanophyceae > Leptolyngbyales > Leptolyngbyaceae > Leptolyngbya > Leptolyngbya sp. CALU 1928. The sequence goes on from NZ_JBXBCE010000003.1 coordinate 87,316, forward strand.
GAACATCCTCATACTAAAGGGTAAGACTAGCAGTCGCATCGAAAGCTGCTTGACTGAAAAGGTAGGATTTAGAGCTTGAACAGCCCAGAATTGGTGTAAGTGTTCATTTATCGAGTTTGCCCCAAGGATGCGTTGAATCAGAAAGCGATCGCCCAGTCAGTGTATCTATTTGAAGTTTCCCCTCCAACCAAACCTTAAACTTTCAGCTCATACGATTGGGCACCCTTAAGTCAGGTAAGCGATTCTTTTTGATCTTATGCGTTTCCTCCTCCTTGACCTCCCCATTCTGCGGCTCAAAGGACTGCTAACCCTGTTGGGTTTCCTCACTCCTGTCCTGGGTGTGTGGTTAGCATCTTCCCTGGTGGCGTATACAAATGGTCCAACCTGGTTGGCAGTCATCTCCGGCATTCTCCTGTTTCCCCTGCTGCCGATCGCCTGGGATTTATGGGGCAGCAAACGTCGCCAACGAAAGCCGCCCGTTTTAACCTGGGGCGATCGCTTGGTCTTGCGAACTCTCCTGCTCAACCTGATTTTCCTGGCTTGCCTGCTGGCATTGCGCCCCCAAACTTCATTTCTGGCGCTTTCAACACGGGGCGATTGGATGCTCGATGGCAGGCAGGGAAATCAGATTGAACTGGTACGGCGATCGCTATTCAAACTGGCGAACGGGCTAGAGTGGCTGTATCTGGCAGTGCATCAGAATCCCTACCAGCAGTACGCTGACACTAGAGAGATTCGCCCTACTCCCCACCCTGAAGTTCAACCGTCTCTACAGCCCACACCAAGCAGTCAAGCTTCTCCACAACCACAGCCCACACCCCAACCTGCTGCAAAGACTGCTGCAACCCATCGGGCAAATCTATGGTCAGTTGATGCGAGTATTCATCCTGCGGTTGCTCAAATGCCACCGGATGTTGAAACCAGTATCGCAGCGGTTGCCCAATACCTCGCTCAACAGGAAAAAGATCCGTTCCTACGGGTGAAAGCATTACACGATTATGTTGCCGATCGCATTGCCTATGATGCTCCGGCTTTCTTCGGACAAGTTCCTCGTCCACCCCAGGATGCGGAAACCATCTTTCGCACCCGCAAAGCGGTCTGTGCTGGATATGCCAAGTTGTTAGAAGCTTTGGGGCAGGCGATCGGGGAAGAGATTGTGTATGTGGTCGGTGATTCTCGCAGTCAGATCAGCGACCTCAATGGTGGTAGCCATGCCTGGAATGCAGCGAAGATTGAGGGAAATTGGTACTTGATCGACGCGACCTGGGACAGTGGCTACGTGAATGCCTCCGGTTTCACGAAAAAATATGGCACTAGCTACCTGTTTCCACCGCCAGAAGTCATGATTGTCAGCCATTTCCCCGATGATGCCGCTTGGCAGCTTCTATCCCAACCTATAACTCGTGGTGATTTCCTGCGGCAACCGATGCTGCGTCCCAACTTCTTTGCTCAGGGGTTGAAATTAATTTCACCGACCCGATCGCAAACGGACATTCGGAACAACGCGATGATTCAACTAGAAAATCCTGGGCAGCGCTGGTTGATGGCAAGTTATGGAGCCAAAGGGAGTGGGCAATCCCAACACTGCGCCCAGCAGACGAGTCAACAGCCTCAGTTGTCCTGTGCTTTACCTGGTACGGGAACTTATGAGGTGCAATTATTTAGCGGCGATCAGCAGTATGGACAATATGAGTACGTTGGACAACTGGAATTTAACAAGGGGTAGCGATCGCTCCGTTGATCTACAACAGGAGTACTTTTTAGAGAAGTCATGGAGATTTTTGCTCTTGTGTTGATGTAGAAGTGAGGCAATTTCTAACTATTGACGCTGCTGCTTCTACCGCTCAACAGAACTCAGTCAGGAACTTACTTCGTTAGACTTGTTACAAAGGTTAACAAAGAGAGATTTCTGTCATGGGTTCAAATTTATTAGAGGCGACGAACACCTATTGGCGCAAGTTGAGCCAACTGGATGCGGCTTATCAACGGGGAGAAGTATCCCTTGAAGAAGTCGATGCTCAAGTAAAGGTGCTGATGGCAGAACTGGGGCAAGCTCGCCAAGAATCTTTCAGATATTTCTTGAACGGACTGCGGAACACCTGGCATGAGCAGCAGGAGTTGTTTTTGGGGGTGTCCCTTCTGGGTGTTTTGGCGTATACCTGGTTAGTAGTGCCGTTGTAGCAACGCTTCAACTCTTTGCCATTGTTCCTGGGTCACTTCAAAATTTGTACTCCGGGGAGTCCAAAGCACTTGCAACTTTCGCAAAACTGGGTCGTGTTGGAGACAAGACTTTAGCAGAGGTGCATCCAGAAGTTTTTGAGTGAACTCGACCGGAGCATAAAACCTGCCGATCGCTCGCATGGGTGTTGTCCAATAGGCGAGATCTGGTGGACGATCCAGGAATTGGGGTGGTTCAAGCACACGAGCGATCTCATAAATTCCCGCTTGCTTTCCGGCAATCCAAATCAGGATTTGGTCGTCCACTGTAATGTCATCGTTGTACCGCGTGACGAGCCAGTAGAGCATCCTCTGGGTTGCCTTTGGCGCAATGGCTCAGGTGGTCTGGCTCCAGTGGTGGCTGATTCCGATTCGGTTGAGGCTATGGTTACCGCTGGAGATCGCCTGTCTTCCCTGGTTTCTGGCATCAGGAATCGTGCAGCAGAATATTGGCGTTGGCAAACGCATCCTTTGGTGACTGGGACAAAGTGTCATTCTGATCGGTGGCTTCGTGCTGACCTTAACTTCCTGCCCCAGTTGAGCTTCACGTTCCTGCTCCTACCTCTATTTCCACCGCTAATGGGAATTCTGTCTCTGGTTGCAGGTTTGTTGAATCGAGCATGGGTGTATGCGATCAGTTCTGCTCTATTTTTCGGTTGGTTACTGGCAGCAGGTTTTCCCTTGTCCGCTTAACCCGTGAACCGCGAAATTCCCTCTTGGGAATCAGCCTCTTTTGCAAAGATTTGGCTACAGTAAGGAAGTCGGTTCTATCTGAGCAATGTGGTTTCTAGCGGTTTTTGTTCTTCTGCCCCTTTTGCAAGGCTGTGTCTACAGTTAGCCTCCCATCTCAATGAGTGATTCACCTGTCCCTGCTTGTTCTGGACTCTCAACAACCAGTGTTGATTCAACTTCTGGTCGTTTGCAGATGGTTGAATTCAAATTGAGTGACTACCAATGGCAGCATCGGACTGTGCTGATCTTCGCGCCTTCAAAGCGTATACCTGCTTACCAACAACAAGTACAAATGTGGCAAGCGGAGCGAGCTGGTGTAGGAGATCGCGACCTCAAGTTGGTGGAAGTGTTGGGAACAGGAGAGAGTCGAGTTGATGGGAAATTCCTTAGCCCAGCATCAGCGGACAGGCTCAGGCGACAATTTGGAGTTCCTGTTGAAGAGTTTGCGGTGATTTTAATTGGCAAAGACGGGACAGAGAAACAACGGAGTCGAACTCCTATTGATCTGGTTGATCTGGCAATGTTATTTCGCACAATTGATACAATGCCGATGCGCCAGCAAGAAATGCGCTCTCGACAGTAGCCTAAAAGGATTACACTCATGCGATCGCTGCAACTACACTCTGGACAAACCGTTCCTGTGCTTGGCATGGGCACCTGGAGAATGGGCGAGAATTCCAGCAATCGACAGACTGAAATTAATGCCTTGCGTCACGGCTTGGATCTGGGACTCTCTTTGATTGATACTGCCGAAATGTATGGAGAAGGTGGAGCCGAAGAGGTGATTGCCCCGGCGATCGCTAATCGCCGTTCTGAAGTCTTTTTGGTCAGCAAAGTCTATCCGCATAACGCCTCTAAAAAAGGAGCAATTGCTGCCTGTGAGCGCAGTCTCAAACGACTGCAAACTGACTATCTAGATCTGTACCTGCTGCATTGGCGTGGTTCTGTACCGTTGTCAGAGACATTGGACACTTTTCAGACCCTTCGGCAGGCGGGAAAAATCCGCAGCTATGGGGTGAGTAATTTTGATACTGAAGATATGCAGGAAGCAATCCATTTGAAGGGTGGGAACACGATTGCCACAAATCAGGTACTCTACAACCTGATGCGACGGGGAATTGAGTTGAACTTGTTACCCTGGTGTCGGCAGCAAGAGATTCCCATCATGGCGTACTCCCCCATTGAGCAAGGACAGTTGCTCAACAACCAGACCTTGAAAACGATCGCTCAAGGTCGTGGAGTGACAGCAGCGCAAGTGGCAATCGCCTGGTTATTGCATCAAGAAAACGTAATCGTAATTCCCAAGTCCAGCCGCATTGAGCATGTAGAGCAAAACCGCGCTGCCTTGGATGTGAGATTGAGTCCTGAAGAACTAGCGACTCTGGATGCTACCTTTCCACCGCCCACTCAACCTGTCCCCCTGGAAATGTTGTAATTTCTTGAGTGAATGATGACGCACAGGGTCTCGGATAGACCTTAAGTTGTGTACGGATTGACTAATATTGTTCTAATAAAATTACATCCCATATTTTTTCTCTTGCAGTACCTTGTGTCTGACCTCTAAAATGGCGGGATACATCCACCAGAAAATCTTTAGCTATTGCTTTTCCGAGACGGCGTTCCGCGTAGGCTAGTCCACAAATAAATGCAAACCGGGCAGTTATCTCCAAAGACTCAATAAATGCAGTGCTAATCCGACTATCATCTTGCCCGTATGCTAGAAAAATGCTGTCCCGATAATTAGCTTTGCCACGATAGCGAAAGGCGCAATGTAGAAAATTAATCTCAGGCAACTTCCTCTTTAGTCGCTCATTTCGAGCTTGCTGAGCATCTTTGGTTCGGAAGCTATCAACCCTGAGATCGCGCTTCAACTGGAGTTTGATATGATCTACTTCCCAAGCGGCTGTTCCATTAAGGTAAGCGAGTAGCATTCCTTGAGACTGTGAGCGTTTCTGAATGAATGTTTGTTCTAACTTCTCTGATGCTACGTTAGGATAGCACGGCAATGTAGGCTCGTAGTTCTCGTTGTTTTTGTACATTGCCACCACATTGAAAGGATGGGGCAATTTCGGACGGATATTAGTGCCAAAAAGACATTTTTGCAAGCCGGTATGCGTCTCAGGCGGTATATTGCCTGATGCCGCTACAATACTGCGGAGGGCATTGTATGTAGCGTAATACCAAGTGACGATAGCGGTGGGAAATATCCAGGGGCGACAGGGCTGACATTCGACCATTGAAATTAGGGTCACGCTAAAGGTGAGCGCGTGAAATAGAGAGCCAAAGACTGGAGCTAATGAAGCCTTTCGATCTAAGCGTGCAATGCTCGAAAAGTGTGAACGGCATCGTATGAATTGATCGAGCGGTTCTGTGCCATGCTCTTGTTCAACTTCATGAGCTAGGGCTTGCATCCAGTTGAGAGTACTAGGTAGTGAAAATTCTGGCTTCCAAGCCTTGTTTGTCGCCTGACTATCCTGCCTAATTTGCTCGTATAGCCATTGAGGTTGCACAATTAGATTCTCTTTACTTATGAATTTGCTGCTAATACGTTATTCTGACAGATTGGCAATTGCTTAAATCTAGAGCTATGACAGCTTGTTCATATCAACACAAAACAGATTTACAAAACAGCTCCGCTCTCCACATCCCGCTACTGACTCACTTTTCGCCGCATTAAACATAAATCTCTGTTCCCAAGTGGAAGAGGAAGCGACAACTCAGTTAAAGTTGCCAATAATGTAGTTGTTGTTAGGAGTGATTTTGTCATGTCCGATCACCCCTATGATATTGTCCTCTACGGTGCCAGTGGTTTCGTTGGCAAGCAGACGGTGCAATATTTTGCTAACCATGCTGCTCCTGAATTAGTGCGATGGGCGATCGCGGGACGAAATCGCCAGAGGTTAGAGGCTGTTCGAGATGAGGTTGGCATAACCGTAGATGTGCTGGTTGCCGACAGCCAAGATCAACAGGCGATCAATGCGATCGTTTCTCAAGCACGAGTAATCCTCAACACGGCTGGACCCTTTGCCCTCTATGCCAATGCCCTAGTCGATGCTTGTGTTCGGCTCAGAACTCATTATGTCGATATCAGTGGAGAAACGCTCTGGGTCAAAACCTTGATCGATCGCTATCATGCTCAAGCTGCTACCGATGGCACGCGCATTATTCCCTGTTGTGGCTTCGATTCGGTTCCATCGGATCTTGGGACTTACCTGGTCGTTCGTTACCTGCAACGAGAATTGGGTGTGCCCTGTCAGCAGGTGAATGCCTATTTTCAAGCATTTGGTAGATTTAACGGTGGCACTCTGGCATCGGCGTTCAATCTTTACGATTCTCCAGACGCAACTCAGATGAATGAACCATTCCTGCTGAATCCCTCGACCGCTCATTCTCATGCCGAAGCTGAGCGCGATCGTGACCCACAAGCCCCCTCCTTTGCTGCCGACCTCAACACCTGGGTTGCTCCCTTTTTCATGGGAGTTGTCAATACTCGCATCGTCCGTCGTAGTAGTGCTTTGTACCAGGAGTGGCAGGAACCCTATGGAGCCGACTTCACTTATCAAGAGTATCTCAAGTTTGACCCACCCCTGGCATGGTTGAAGGCAATCGGTGTGACTGCCGGACTGGGACTGTTCATGGGAGTTCTACAACAATCCCAAGTGCGCGGACTGCTGCAACCCTTCCTACCCCAACCTGGCGAAGGTCCCTCTGAACAAACGATGAACGAGGGGTGGTTCTCCTGTGAACTGGTGGGTACCGCTGTCGATGGGCGCAAGGTGCGCGGAATCATTCGAGATCAGGGCGACCCTGGCAATCGAGCAACGGTCAAATTTATCTGTGAATCGGCATTGAGTCTGGCACTACAAATCGATGAACTAACCGGTGGACAGGCGAGAGGAGGCATCCTCACACCAGCCACCGGGTTAGGAGATGTGCTGGCAGAACGATTACGTCGAGCTGGGATGACCGTGAGTATGAACCTGTAATTCTGTGGGCTAGGATTGGAAACAGGACAGTTAGATTAAACGATGGCAAAGCAGGAAAAACCCCTGGTGGAAGATGCACTGGTCAAAGAGGTTTGTCGGCGGATTCGTCTTGCCCGCAGCTATTGGGATGCTCATAACAACGCTGTCTGTCGAGGAGAGCGAGAACGCGCCCTAGCCCTTTACAACACTTTGACACAGGAGCAAATTCCACAACAGCTAAGGGTGTGGCTACGCTATCGCAGTGAAAAATACTTTGGCGTACACCGCACGCCACCTAGATCGAAACGCAAATTGAAATAGTTCCATCCTCCAAACAATTGCATGATTTTTGATGTCTCTTCCTCCCAAATTGAAGCCTTAGATAGCAAGCAGCTTGTTGAATTGCTGAAAAAGTTGCTGTATGCGGAAGCCCAGTGTTTTGGCATCTCTTTACGCGGAGTTTCAGTTCCTCTTCAGATCACTGTTCCAGATGGAGGAGAGGATGCAAGAGTTTCATGGGTAGGGGGATTTGAGCAAACAAATTATTTACCCTCCAGATTTTGTATATTTCAGTCAAAAGCGACCGATCCAAACAAAGCAGGGTGGAAAAAAGAAGTTTGGACAAAGAGTAGTCAAAAGAACGGACACACACGGACGTTGAACGAAGCAGTAACAAAGGCGATTGCTGAAAGTGGATCTTACATTGGCTTTACCTCTGCTGTATTGATTGGTTCCAAGTGTGACGAACGAATTGAAGGCATTAAACAGGGAATTCGGGAGGCTGGGGCTGATCCTGATCAATTGAAAGCCGTTGAGATTTATGATGCGAACAAAATCGCAGGTTGGGCATCTAGATATCCTGCGATCGCAGTGTGGCTCAATGAAAAGCAGTCTGACCTGACCTTTAGAGGCTTTCGAACCATTGAGAGATTGGGCAAAAAGTCTGATATCCTGACAGTCCCACAGGTTGAGGATAAAGCAAACCGATTCCTGATTGTAGGGAAGAATAATAGCAGGCAAGCAAACAACGATTCCGCTGGTGAAAACTCGCTAACATTTGCGAAAGTAAAAGAGCGAATTTCGGATTATCTGGCTGACTCTAAAACATCCGTTAGAATTCTCGGTTCATCTGGTGTGGGCAAAACTCGGTTTGTGTATGAGATCTTCAGAGATGAAACCACTACGTCAAGGATAACGCTTGCAACGTCCATCATCTGTTGTGATTTTAGGGATGTTGGTCGTCAGATTTTTCAGATCGCTCAAAGTTTTTCGGAGGCTGGCAGTTCGGCGCTCATGATCGTGGATGAATGTCCACGCGAGACCGCTATTAAACTTTGCGAAATCGTCACAACTGAAGGAAGCAACCTCAGAATATTAACCATTGGCAATGACAATCAGCCAATTGAGAAAAATAATTGCCTCAATATTTCCGTTGCTCCTGCTGATGACGCTCTGATAGATGGAATTATTCAGCAGCGATACCCAAAAGCTGACTACTCAGATCTCCGGTTTATTAGAGAGTTAAGTGGAGGCTACCCACGTATTGCAGTTCTCGCAACAAATAATTACTCAGAAGGCGCACATATTCTAAAATCCGTTGAAGATGTTGTGGAACGCATCCTCGTAGGGTGTGGCATCGATCGAGTCGAACAGGTTCGAGCCATTGAGTGTCTTGCTTTATTCAAGCAGCTAGGCGCAGATGAAAATTGCAGTGGTGAGCTTGACTTTGTTGCCCAGAGTTTAGCTAGACAAACTGGTGATGAGATGTATGAGCATTTAGCCCATGCAGCAAAACAGCATCTTGTCGATTATCGGGGTTGCTATTTTGCAGTACAACCTTTACCTATAGCAGCGTTTCTTGGTGCAAGAAGATTAGATTTATTGCGTGTCAAGACCGTTCTGAACCTCATAGAAAGCGCACCTTCGACATTACGTGCATCTTTCTTAAGCCAATTCCGTTACTTTGATGGTTCAAAAACAGCCTTTACAGTTACTCAGCGGCTTCTGGCGCGAGATGGGTTGTGCGGCTCACTGGAAAAGCTAAAGACACAGATTGGTTCAGAATGCCTCGCTGCCATCGTGCATATTGACCCTGATGGCGTGGCTGAAAGAATTAGGTATACCTATGGAGAGCTATCCACAGATGAACTGAAGGAAGTAGTCACGGGAAAATGGAATCTTGTGCAAGTTCTAGAAATCCTTGTTTTTCGGAAGAACTCATTTCATGTAGCAGCATCACTATTGATGCAATTGGCTGCGATCGAGCATGGAACTTACATGTCCGACGCATCTGAGCGCTTTAAGCAGCTTTTTCAGCTACAGCTTAGTGGAACTGAAGCTGAACCCTCTGATAGGTTTGCTATCCTTGACCAGGGTTTATCGTCTGGCGATGAGAAGATCATCTTAGTTTGTATTGAAGCATTAGAAAGAACGTTAAAGCCAGATTACTTTGTTTGGGATAGAGGCGCTGAATTAATAGGAAACCGACCTCCTCTTAAAGCCTGGAGTCCAAAAATCTGGGAAGAAATTTTTGATTTTTACAAGCATGGTCTTCAACGACTCGCAAGTGTTCGTGTTAACCACAGAAAATTTGCAGCTAGGTGTGAGAAGATTATTGCCTCTCACATTCGATCTCTACTTTTAGAAAACTTATTTGGCGATGTCGAAAGTATTGTCAAGAAAATTGTAAAAGAGAAGGGGATTTGGCTTGAGGCGATCGAGGGAATTGGTGATTGGCTTTATTTTGACAAAAAAAAAGCACCGGAGAACTTTTCACAGAAGGTTAGGCAGCTTTATGATGATCTTATACCAACTGATCTAATCGAACGAGCACTTCTTTACACTAAATTTTGGACAGCAGATATTCGTGACCCTGATCTGAGCTATGACAGAGACGATAGAGCCAGTCAAGATTTCGAGTACTCGTCTAGAAAAGCCAAGGAAATTGCTGCTGAAATTGCAAAAGACAAGCAGCTTTCATATCGTGCCATTCAAATAATGGTTAGAGAAGATCTCAACAACGTGTTCCCCTTTACCGAGGAACTGGCAACGAAGTTAGAAGATCCAGTTGAGGCTTTTCAAATTGCAGTCACAGAGTTTGAGAAATCTGCTGAGAAGAAGGGATTACATTTTCTTCGCGGGTTACTTGCTGGTATTGATAAAAGAGCCTCTGAATCTACATCTAAATGCATTCAGATTGCTCTTGAATCTAATACTCTCAAGAATCAGATGGTAAATATATACACTGCTGTTAACATCTCTGTTGATAGGTTAGACGAAATTATTCAAAGCGTAAGACAAGGAAGCATTCCTGCGGCAGTATGTGCATATTTTTCATACGGTAGGGGATTAGACCATCTCCAAGTTAAGGACATTCTTCCCTTGGTTCACGAGTTAGCTAACAATCATGGCTCAGAAGGTATATGGGTATCTCTCGAAATTATTCTTATGTACCAGCATGATCGGGAGACTCTTGACGAGCAACTTGCCAATCAAATACGACAACTGATTACATCGCAAGAGCTTCTTGAAAGTACGAAAACGGGTGTAAGAGATGGACATTTGTTTGAGCAACTTGTTCTACTCGTTCAAAAACATTATGGTGTTGATGATCAGTTTGCCCTTGAACTCAGTAGTCAAATTGTAAGGCTTTGCCAAGTTAAGGACTACCACGTCTTCTCTACATTAGATAGTTATTGCCGAAATATTATCCAGTTATTAGTTCAAGAGAAACCAAAGTTGTTGTGGAAAACGTTATCGCGTTTCTTTGAGATTGCGACTCCATCAGAAACTCATTATTTAAAGGCTCTTGTCGGATCATTAGAAAACACTTTTGATGGAGAATCCCATAACAAAGAAGGAACACTATTCAGCATTTCTGAAGCGGAATTTGTAGACTGGGCTAAAGCTAGTCCAGAACTTCGATCGCCATTCCTATGCATTTTCTATCCCGTAATTGAGGTAGATGAAGAGAGAAATAGCCGATGGCATCCAGCTTTAGAAAGGCTCAGTCATCATTTTGGAGCAGTTGAAGAATTTCGACATTCTCTAGAACAAAGACTCTATCCCAGTACATGGTCAGGCTCTATAGTCCCGTCTCTTGAAGCATATTTAGCTCCTTTGCAAACATGGTTTAGTCATCCAGTGCCCGAAATGTCTTTTTGGGCAAGAGATATCTACCGTTCGCTAGAAAGGGAAATATCTAGAGAACGAAACTGAGTCCCTCAGAAATTTCCCGAGATCGCTCCTTCAGCTAGGGTTCCAAACGGATACTCGTGCCTTGCATTTCCGTAGCGCTACTCCGTTTGCGTGTATCCATAACCGAACATCCTACATTTCAATCACTGAAGTTTAGACTAATGGCAGGGGAAATAGCCCAAGCCCCATAAGGATTGAGTGGTGCGAAAAAAATCAAGGAAGTCAGAGCTTAAGCGGATTTTTTGGCAGTCCCTTTGGGTTTGGTGAAACGTTTTTTGACCGTGGGATAGCGAATGCGACGCGCACGAGGATGACCTGGAGTCCAACCAGGAGACTTTCCACGAGGTTTGAGAGGGGTTCAGGTGAACCAATCGCGGCTAAAACTGCTGCAAAGGCGTTAGCAGTCCGACCGGGTGAGCGGTCAGCGGCGGATTTTTGCCAGGGGAGCGGGGAATCTGGCACTTCTGGTCGAGCTAACCAAAGTTGCCAGGTGAGCAGGGATGCGCTCTACCACTTTGAAGACGCAGTTCACAAGCTGGTCTTCAAATGGCTGAATCGGCGGAGTCAACGACGTAGCTTTCGATGGGAGAGCTTTCTACGCTATCTGGCGTGGCATCCTCTCCCCAGACCTGGTTGTTTCGTGTCGCTCTATTAGAGCGGGTGAATGGCTCAATGAAGAGGCTTGTGCGGGAAAACCGCAGGCAGGCTTCTGTGAGGGGGAGGTTTCCAACGATGCAAGGCTAAATCGTGTGACACTCTCGTATTCCGAAAGGTGAGAGCAACGGGGAATACAAAGCAAGCCTAAACATTGGAGGAAACCTCTCTACTTGACCCCTATTTTGTCCATCCCAAACGAGGTCAAGCTGCCATGGATGAAATGAACATTTTGCCCCAATTTGAGGGAAAAGCAGTGCATGATAACTGGGTGAGCTATAGCCGCTACCAGGGCTGTACTCACTTCTTGTGTGATGCCCATCATCTGCGGGAGTTGACCTTTATCTTCGAGCGATATGGGCAACCCTGGGCGTTTCAGATGATTCTGCTGCTTTGCACCATTAAGCACCAGGTCGATGGGGCGAAAGCCGCTGGGCAAACTGCCCTTGCCCCAGATTGGGTCTTAGAATTTGAGCAACGCTATCAGGCGGTGATAGCGCAAGGACTCGCTGCCAATCCGCCGCTACCGCCGCCGCCCGAAAAACGACGCGGACGAGTCAAACAATCGCTGCCCCGCAATTTGCTCCATCGCCTGTCTCACCAGCCAGCAGCCGTGCTTGGCTTTATGCATGATTTCACTGTTCCGTTTGATAACAATCAAGCCGAGCGGGACTTACGCATGATGAAATTGAAGCAGAAAATCTCCGGTAGCTTTCGCTCGATTGACGGTGCGAGGATGTTCTGCCGCATTCGCGGCTACTTGTCTACACTCAGAAAACAAGGGATTCCCGTTCTCGATGCGTTGGTAGATTTATTGATGGGCAATCCCGTGTTTCCTGTTCTCTCACCTGAGTAGTTACTCTTTTCTTATTTACTGCGTTGCTCATTACTAAGTCTTTATGTCGTGGGCTTGCCGATATACTCTACAAGCCAAACGACGAAAATAATTGCGGAAAGTGCAAGCAGTAAAGTTTTTTCTGAGAATTCATCCTATCTCTTGCATTGTTTCGTTGTTAATTTTGCTTTGCAAAACGTCGTTATTGGTCTACTTACCCATCTAACTACCTGAATGTGAATGATTTTTGTTTTTGATAGTACTAGAAACCTTAAATTCACAGTCAAATAGTAAACTTCTCGCGTTTACGAGCTAAAATCTTTGCAGATTGAAGAGTGGAGTCTAGAAAAAGCAGTTTAGGAAAAACGTTTTTCCTAAACCGATCGCAACAGACAAAAAGGCAGTATGGCAGAAAATATCAATCTACCTGTGGTTTGGGTTGGAGCAAATGCAGGTGGTGTAGGCAAGACTACACTGGTAATCAATTTGGGGTACGAGTTGGCTCAACGAGGGTTCAAGGTTCTGGCTATTGATCTAGACACTAATGAGTCCATGATGCAGTTTAGCGGTTTGAGGTCTGACATTCCTCCACAGAAAACGACAGCCGCAATATTTCACTCATCTTTCTTAGGGCAATATCCATTCTTCTTGCCAGAGTGGGGGAGTCCGAATGGAATGCTTGAGCTGTGCTTAGGGGGTCCGATTATGGCTGATGCGGAAAAGGAATTATCTAGCAGACCGCGACGTGAGTATCTGTTGGCTGACATTCTTCAAGACTACCCACTCCAACATGATTTGATCCTGCTTGATAGTTCAGCCTCATTAGGGTTGTTGAGCGAAATAGCCTATGCAGCATCCACTTATGTCCTTATCTCTTCAGAGGTTTCGCCGAAGGGTTTTAAGGGAGCAGATTCAATGTTGACATGGCTACGGGAACGCAATCGATTGTTAAGGCTATCTCCACAACCAAAAATTTTAGGCTTTGTCCCTAATCAATACGATGATAGTGAAGCAATGCAGCGGGGATTAATCGAGAGTTTACCAAAAGCATTGGCGCGGCAAAATGTTAATTGCTATCAACCAATTCGATACTCATCTGAGTTCAAAAATGCTAGTCGTCAGGGAGTACCACTGAAAAAGTATCGTCCTGGGCATAAAGCATGGAAGGATTTAATCAAAATCGCTGATGACCTGGAGGGTTTAGTTCGTGGCAAAGAATAGATATGAAGCTGACGACTTTTTTGCGTCCAGTTCAGTAAATGCTTCTCTAGAGACAGAGTTGGAAGAAGCCAAGCAGCAACTAGAGCGCTTGTCGCAAGAAAACAGTCAGCTAGTGAATCGGTTGAATCAATCAGGGGTTACCTCTTCAAGATTAGAGGTGGCGATCGCAGATATTCGTCGCAGCCCTGACCAAGTGCGGACATGGTTTGACCCCAACAAGCTCCAAAAACTTGCTGATGCGATTGGGAGGTTTGGGTTTAAGGGCACCCTGTTACTAGGCACTCAAGATGACGATGGGAAGTTTCCATTAATCTATGGGGAGCGACGGTTGAGGGCAGCAGAGCTTTTAGGCTGGTCTCACGTTCCAGGAGAAGTTGTAGATGTTGATCCTCAGACTGCCAAACTACTTACATTTACCGAGAACACTCTGCGAGAAGATTTAAATCCTTTTGAGGAGACGGTTGGCATGATTGAGCTGATCGCTTCACAGCTAGAGTTTTCATTCGATGAAGTTGTAAGCACTCTTTATCAAATGAAGAATGCTTATGAAGGTAAGGCAGTAAATCCTTACAACGCAGAGCAGATTGAGCGGTTGATTGAAGAGTATCTACCGAAGTTGAGTTGGTTGTCCTTTGTTACTACCCGTCTCAAGCTATTAAAGTTACCACCTGATGTTCAAGAAGTTTTGAAGGCAGGGCAATTAGAATATACCAAGGCGCTAGCAATTTCTCGTGTTGCAGAATCGCAGCAGGGAGATATTTTGGCAGCAGCGATCGCAGGCAAATTATCGTTATCTGAGATCAACGCCAAGATTAAAGGGTTAAACGGTGCGGCTCAAACCACCGCTAACAAAGCGACGAAACTTGTTAAACCGATTCAGCGAATCAAAACAGAAGGACTTTCCCATGAAGATTTGGTTGCGCTTCAAGATGCTCTGAAGCAAAAGCTTAAAGCGGTCAATGCAGCATTGCAAAAGGAGTAGTAAAGGTAAGCGACATCAGGGAGAATTTCAGTTAAACCTTTTGCCTTTCGATTAAATCCTTCGGAAACACAGGGACAAGTTGCCGATGCTGCCAGTTTGGTCAAACCTGGCTGGTATTCGTGTTACTTTAATTTAAGACTGTTTGTAACACGAATACCATGCCGCCAATAAACGACTTGCAAAGTCAGTTGTCGTCTTTAGAAACGGAGTTGGAGTCCATCAAGGGAGTCGGGGATTATCTCGTCGGAGTCCGAATTGAGCGATCGCCTGCGGGCGGATCAGCCTCCATTGCAGCAAAGGAAACCTGTAAATATGCAAGGCTACGAGCGGGCAGAGGGAAACTCCTTCCAAATGGGAAAAAGAGCCTTTACATTCCGGTTGAGAAAATCGCCCACTATCAGGCAGCGTGTGATCGCGGCAAGCAGGTGCAGCAGCTTGAAAGCCAAATTGAATACATCAAAATGCAACTCTGGAAAATTGAACAGTCCCAGTATCGTCGTTGGGATGACAAGAGTCGCAAGGGTCGCAATATTCGCAAGCCGAGTCCATCCATTTCCAATTCACTGGGAGAGGTGTTTGAGGTCGAGCCGCCGTCGCTCCCGATTGCGACTGCCGCCATTCTCGTCTTATATCGCCAATCTCCTAACGCCCCAGTTCATGCAGTGGCAGCCGAAGTTTGGCAAGGCAATCAAAAAATAGCCGAAGTCAAGCCTGTACACTGCATGGGAATGAGAGCCGATAAAGTAGCCGACTACATTAAACAACTACTAACATCCCTGAATCAGCAGTTTGCAGTCACTAAGTTTGAGGATGTGGTGAAGGAAGTTCCAGTTCAGCATTGCCCTGTTATTCCCTGTCCGTTGAAGCTTACAGTCCCGGTACAATGAAGCAATTCCTCCGTTGAGTCGATGCCAGTAGAACAGATAGAATCGGATTTAGAGTTGGCGATGCAACAGGCGATCGCTGATCCGAGTTCTGCCAATTTACATCAACTCCTAGGTAGGCTAGAGCAAGCGCTGATTGATTTACCCCAAGAATCTCAGTTACAAGTTGCAGGTACTATCCTGGCTCAACTCGTTGATATTTATGCCTCCCGTGCCAATTGTTTGCTAGCAGAATGGGAGGATAAGTACAATCCTGCCCAAGGTGAGCCAATTCTGACGGCTGAGTTGCTGCATGAAGTCCTGCGGCAAACTATGACGTTGAATCTGGATGAAGTTCTAGAAGATGCTCCATCATGGCAAGAGAATCCTTCGCCATCAGATTCCGTTGTAGGTGCCGTTGATCAGAGCAACCTGCTAGAGTTTTTAGCCCAAATGGAGCAAGAACAAGCTAAGCAAGACGCGCTTGCCGTTGCCCATGATGAAGATATTTCTGCCTGGATAGGGAAAATCTCGCAATGGATGAACGAGCATCAGAACAAGGACGTTTCCCTGTTTGAACTCCAGCGATCGCTCCAGATGCCGTTTATCGAAATTTGGTTGGCACTGCTGCTCGGAGGATACGTGATTGAACAACGGGGCGACTTTTACCAGACTGAAGGCGTTTGGGTGAAGGCTTAAAAAGCCCAAAAATATTTGAGCGAGGCATTCAATCCACTTTCCTGCAATGTGTCTCCAATCCGAGGAACCTTGATTAAGGGCACCCCGTAGCTGAGATTGACCATCCAGTTTCCCCACGTCCACTGCACACCTAGCCCCAAAGATGCCAGAGTATTACGGTCAAATCCAATGTTTCGGTTACTCCATACATACCCCACATCGAAGAATGGAACTAGCTGCAATTCCATCGTTTGGGTTGAAACAACGGGGAAATGAAGCTCTATTGACCCCACAGCACCGTTATCGCCCAATCGGGCATCTTGTCGATAGCCTCTGACAGTGGAAGACCCTCCAATGCTAAATTGCTCCAAGGGAACTAACGGGCGATCTGCAAACTGAAGATCAGAGCGAAGCAACAGGTAGGGACGTGGACCCAACCGCTGCAAGAATGCTACCTGCCCTCGCCAAACGAAGAAGCGGCTGTCTGGTGGAGAAGAATTCGTTGTTGCACCCAGGACATCTAGCCCAAAACTAAACTGCGATCGCAGCAGTAAAACCTGACGATTGCTCCGCTGAGTATATTCCTGAAATACTCGTAGCGCTGAGATTCGCGTCTTGCCACTGTCATCCGCTCCAGCAGAAAGGGGAAAGTCTACGCCTAAAAGTGAGGTGTCGCTCTCCAAACGAGCAGCCGTAATGCCGATCGCAAACTCTTTGAATGACTGAGCCGTGGCAGTTCTGATAATGGGTTGGCGGAAGGTTAATTCATAAATACGTGAATTTCCTTGAATGTTAAACTCATCAAACGGCTCCTCAATCACCCGGCTGAAAAGGGTGCTGTATCGAAAAGAAACGGTTGCATTACGCGGGCTGACCGGAATGGTGTAGTCAAGATCCACTTCACTGCTGCCATTGGTATTAGCATAGCCAACTTGCAATTCATCTCCTAGTCCTAGCAAATTTGCTTGCGTTAGCTGAACCCGCCGCTCAAGCGTCCCAACCGTCGGAGAACGCCGATTATTAAGTTCCGCTATGGCTCTAAACGTTGGGGCAGGTTCCACGGTGATGGTCAGAACATTCAAACCTGGCTGGCTACCAGATTCCAACTTTCCAGAAATCGACAGAATGAGTGGATCTAACTGAAGCTGCCGCAAGGCTTCGAGTAGTTTCTTCTCATTCAAGATTGGATTAGCGGCGTTCTCCAATCTGGGTCTAATGTATTTCGCCAAACGGTGCGAAGCCGTTCCCCCATTGGGGTAATCGCTGTCCGTAATATCAATGCGCTCTAGTTTGCCTTCAACAATCTGGATGGTCACCACACTACCTTGAATCTGAACCGCCTCATTTCCTTCAATTGGGATAAAGGCGGCAGATGTAATATATCCCCGATCAACATAAAGTTGGGTGATGGCAGAGCGAACCTTGAATAACTCAGAGAAGGTGATTCGCCTACCCCTAAAGGGAGCGGTGATGGCATCAAGATCTTGATCGCTCACTATCGTGTTGCCCTGGTACTCAAATCGAGCAACTTCAATAGTGTCTTGAGATTCTAGTGGCTCTGATGGTAAGAGTAGCTGGGGCGATTGATCGAGAGGAGGGGATCGCAGAGTAGGTCGCGGCAGATCTGGTGTTGGAATCGGTCTGGGTAGAACAGGAGATGGCAGTTGGGGTGTCACATTGGGAACTTGAGCGTTAGCGGGAACGCCTGCTGGTAATAAGCCAAGGATGAGAACAGCGAAAAGATAACGATTCAAAACTGACTGAAACTCAGGAACTTTCAGTATTTTTTAAGGCAAAATGGCACCTAAAAAATATATCTATAGAAGTAATTTCGTACTTTCACCAAAGAGAAATTAACAACCGTAGGATTAATATCCTGCTGCCTGCCCTGCAGATTTTCGAGGGTCGTTCACCCCGTGAAAGGTCGATTCTTGATCAATCAAAATTGATTCGGCAGCTCCCCAGTTTGGGATAGGAACAACCCGATAGCCTTTTTCCCATAGCGATTGCACAACGGCTGGCTCAAGGGCAAAGGGTTCGGTCACCACCACATTGGGAAGTCCCTGGTAATGAATGCGGGGTGTAGCAACGGACTGTTCTACCGTCATGCCAGAGTCCACTACATTGCTCACAACCTGTAGGATCGTCGTGGAAATTGTAGGCCCCCCAGGGCTACCTGTCACAATCTGGGGCTTCCCGTCTTTAATCACCAGGGTAGGAGCCATGGAACTGAGCGGACGTTTGCCAGGAGCGATCGCGTTTGCGTTTCCTTGAACAAGCCCAAACTGATTGGCAGACCCTGGTTGCGTGGCAAAGTCATCCATCTCATTATTGAGGAAAAATCCGGTCTTGCCCGCAATCACCTCCGCCCCAAACAGAGAATTAATCGTGTAAGTGACTGAAACGACATTTCCAAACCGATCAACCACTGAATAATGTGTGGTGTGTTCCCCTTCAGAGTCAGCGTACAGTTGCTTGGGAGACGTTGCTTTATCGGGTTGAATTTGTTGCCGAACTTGAGCGGCATATTTGGGAGAAAGTAGCCTGTCAACCGGGTTCTGAACAAACTCTGGATCTCCAAGATATTTGTTGCGGTCAGCGTAAGCAAATAGCATGGTTGAAAGAAACCAATGCACACTCTCAGTAGATCGAAAATCCTTTGGCTTCAGTGAATAGCCATTCAGAGTCGTTAGCATCTGGCAGACGGTCACTCCGCCCCCTGGCAGTGGAGTAGTTAGAACCGTGTAGCCTCGATACTGACAGCGCAACGGTTTTGATTCAGAAACAGAGTAAGACTGAAAATCTTGCAGCGTCAGAATTCCCCCATGAGCGTTGCTTTCTCGCACCACTTCTGCCGCAATAGAGCCGCCGTAAAATGCCTGCGGTCCCTGTTGGGATATTAGCTTCAACGTCTGTGCCAGGTCAGTTTGTACCAGGCGATCGCCCACTTCAAAAGGCTTGCCATTTTTCAAGAAGATCGCTGCAACATTGGGTTGCCCTGAGAACTTGCGAGTATTCTTTTTCAGAATGTCAACATCGCCTGCTTGTAAAACGAATCCATTCTCAGCAAGTTTAATCGCAGGAGCCATCACCTGCTGCCGGGTCATGGTTCCATAGGTTGTTAGCGCCTGATCCAATCCTGCAACCGACCCCGGCACCCCGATTGCCAGATAGCCTTTTCTAGAGAGATCGGACTGCACCTGACCTTTCTCGTTCACATACATCTGGGAACGCGATCGCAAAGGCGCTTTCTCGCGGAAGTTAATCACCGTCTCTTTGCCATTCGCTTGACGGATCAGCATGAAGCCGCCACCGCCCAGGTTGCCGCAGCAGGGGTAGGTTACCGCCAGAGCATAGCCGATCGCGACAGCGGCATCTACCGCATTTCCGCCTGATTTAAGGATGTCTACCCCAACAGATGAGGCTTCCTGTTGCTCGGTTACGACCATTCCACGCTTGCCTGTTACCTCACGAGTGGAGTATTTCTGATCCTGGCAGGCTGGCGACTGCTGACAGAAAAGCCAGCTTCCGACTTGATAGACATGGGTTAGGGGACGATAGACACTTCGACCCATCAGCATATCGGCACCAATGCCCAGAGTCAGTAATAAGACGGCTCCTCCACACAGTCGAAGGCACCGTTTCCATGAACGTTTCCGTTGCTTTGGCGAGTGATTTTCGGGTTCTCTCTGTCGAAGGTTAGACATGAGTTGTCGCTTGTTGCTCGTACTGTTAAAAGAATGTTCAATCTCTGTGATTTCCTACCGCTATGCAGACGAAACCCACGGCGTTCGGATTACTCTTAATCAAAGGATTGGGGAGACTCATCATTTATTTGGGTTTCAGTGCCCCCGCGATCGCCCAAATTGTTCCAGACGCAACGCTTCCTGTGAATTCTACCGTCACACCGAACTGTAGCAACTGCACCATCGACGGCGGATCTGTTCGTGGGGGGAATTTATTTCACAGCTTCAGCCAATTCTCAGTCCCAACGGGCGGCTCCGCTTACTTTAATAACGCCGTCAACCTCCAGTCAATTATTAGCCGTGTGACTGGCACCGATGCATCCACGATTGATGGGCTGATGCGGGCGAATGGTATGGCGAATCTAATTTTCATCAATCCCAATGGCATCACCCTGGGACCGAATGCAAGGCTCAATATTGGCGGGTCGTTTTTAGCCAGCACTGCCCAAAGCGTTCGATTTGCCGATGGAGTCGAGTTTAGCGCCACCAACCCCCAGGCAGCACCATTACTCACCAGCAGCATTCCAGTTGGGCTAGGATTCCTCAATCCAGGACCGATTCAGGTGCAAGGGCAGGGACATTCCTTAATCGGTCCAACTTTTCTGACCCCTCCAATTGGATTGGGAACCAATCCCGGACTCACCGTCAGACCAGGACGGACATTAGCAATCATTGGAGGTGCTGTGACACTGGATGGTGGGGTGTTGAATGTTCCCAGTGGACACGTCGAAATTGCGGGTGTGGGAAATGGAACGGTTCGCCTTGTGCCCAGCTTGACCGGGTGGCGGTTCAACTATGGACAGACGCACAGCTTTAACGACCTGTTGATCACCAATCGCTCCCTCGCAGATACCACGGGATTCGGCGGCAACTCACTCAACTTACAAGGGCGTAACATCCTGCTCGATCGCGGTTCAGTGCTGATTGGTCTGAATGGCGGCACCATTGCCTCTGGCGCATTTACACTCAACGCCACAGAATCAATCACCGTTAGTGGCACTGATCCAATTGCTCGGATTCCAGGCGGCATTATCAATGCGACGGCTGGTAGGGCACCGGGCGGCACGATCGAAATCTCCAGTCCAAATTTGAAGTTGGAAGCGGGTGGATTGATTGTCACCGAAACGTTTGGGGCAAACCCATCAGGCAATATTCGGATTCAGGTTCCTGGGACATTTCAAGTGGATGGAACCTCGCCCCGCGATCGCCGTGTGCAAAGTACCCTGGTTTCGTTAAGCCTGGGAGAAGGCAGAGCCGGAGACGTTCAGATCGACACGGGAACTCTCCGAATCACTAATGGGGGCTTTTTGGAGTCTGCTACTTATGGCAGGGGTGAGGGTGGCGATGTTTGGGTGAATGCAACTTCAGGCGTTGAGCTAAATGGGGTAGCAGGACCGTTTCTCCAGCCCAGTCTCTTGGGATCATCGACGCTCGGAACGGGCAATGCAGGCTCTGTCACGATTAAAACGCCGACATTAACGGTGCTCAATGGCGGTCGCCTTGACTCATCGACTCAAAGCAGTGGTTCGGCAGGCAGTGTATTTATTACCGCAGATCGATCTGTCACTGTGTCTGGAGCAGTGCCAGAATCTCGCAATCCCAGTTTGATTAGTTCTGCGGCTGCGATCGTTGACCCTTCGCTCCAGCAACTTTTTGGGTTGCCACGAATTCCGACAGGGGCGGCTGGCAACGTCACCATCAATACGCCTCAACTCACGGTTAGGGATGAAGGGCAAGTGAGTGTCCGCAATGAGGGGGTTGGGGATGCGGGTAGCCTGATCATCAACGCGAATCGAGTTGGAGTTTTATCCAATGGCGCAATCACGGCTCAAACCAACCGTGGGCAGGGGGGAAATATTCAAATTACTTCCAGAACACTAATTCTTCGGCAGGGAGGAAGCATCGTTGCAGCGGTCAGTGGCACGGGCAATGGGGGTAACATCACCATCGCCAGCGATTTAATTGCTTTACTGGAAGGAAGTCGAATCAGTGCCAATGCAAACCAGGGTTCAGGTG
Source organism: Leptolyngbya sp. CALU 1928 (assembly GCF_056784215.1). Taxonomy (NCBI): domain Bacteria; kingdom Bacillati; phylum Cyanobacteriota; class Cyanophyceae; order Leptolyngbyales; family Leptolyngbyaceae; genus Leptolyngbya; species Leptolyngbya sp. CALU 1928. Next base: position 109,422 of record NZ_JBXBCE010000003.1, read on the forward strand.
GGCGGATTTTTATCAATGCCCAGGGAGTATTTCTATCTCCTGACAGCTTGATTACCGCTACGTCTGCATTAGGACCGCAGTTCAGTGGAATTGTTCAGATCAACACCCCCGATATTGATCTATCGCGGAGCGGCGTTCAAGCGGTTCCGTCTCCAGCAGTTCCCGAAGTGGCGGTAACGTGCGGTGGCGGTAGCACTGCCAATGCCAACAGCTTTACCATCAGTGGGACAGGAGGAATTCCAACCAACCCTGACGAGTTTTTAGGGAGCCAGGGGGGATGGAGAGACCCAGAGCAAACGCAATCCCAGAGCAGTACAGCACCTTTGGGTAAAGGGCAAGCGATCGTGGAGGCTCAAGGTTGGGAAAGAACCTCCGCCAAAACGGTTCGTTTCGCTGTTACACCTGGTGCGTCAAGTTCTTACTACTCTGATGCATCAACTGGGTGTGTGAAACGGTGATAGAGGATAGTCATGACTTCACGGGAACCAACCTCATTTTTCTGCATGGTTAAGTTTTTTACCATGCAGAAAACTCCTGTTTTTTTCCACTGCCTAACGTCTGCGACTTTTAGCCTTGCCCAAAGGCTGTTGCTTAGCGTTTAGAATCGGGGCTTTACCGGATTGTTCACTTTTCAACTCTCCAAACTTGGGACTCCAAAAGCCTTTCGACGTTTGGAAATAGACTGCCCCTTCATGCTTTTTCTGTTGCCGTGCTTTCACATCCGAACAGCGCAGCATCACCTTTGGCTGCCCGTCCTTCTGGTAGCCGTATTCCTCCAATGGTTTCTTGCAGACTGGACAGACGTGCTCGATTAATTTTGCGGGAGAATCTTTCGATCGCTCCGACTTAGCACACGGCTGTTCCCAGGTTGAAGTGCGATCGCTCCAAAACAAAACCGATTCACAGCCCTGGCACTTGAGAAAGAAACCCTTCTTGACCTTCTTAGAAGGAAGTTGGATCATCAGCTTTTGACACTGAGGGCATTGGGTATCCGAAACTTCAGGAGTCTTCCTGACTGGAGCTTCACTGGCATAGTTGGGAATCACCTTCCGTGCCTGCTCTAATGCTGGAGCAAAATAGTCACGATTCCAACGAGTCAGCCACTGCTCCCAACTCAATTCGCCACTGGCAATCTGATCCAGTGACGCTTCCATCTCTGCCGTGAACCCAACATCGACCAACTTTGGTAAGGCTTGAACCAGGAAGCGATCGACCTGCTCACCCACCGCTGTAGGCTGGAGTTTGCTTTTGATAATGCCGACGTACTCCCGTTGCTTCAACGTCTGAATCGTCGGTGCATAGGTGGAGGGACGACCAATCCCCTTTCGTTCCATTAACGCAACAAGTTGAGCTTCGCTATAGCGGGGCGGCGGTTGAGTTTGTTTCTTCTCGTGGGCAGCTCGCTCTAGATGGAGTGACTGCCCCTGCGGCACGATCGGTAACTCGGCATCTTGACCCAGTGAGCGCCAATACTTGGCAAACCCCTCGAACTCAACCACCTGACCTCTCGCCTGCCACTGCACATCCCCGGATTGAGTGATGATGCGCGTCTGCTGGATTCGTGCAGGCTGACAAAGCGATGCGACGGTGCGCTTCCAAAGCATCACATAGAGAGAAAAAGTATCCGCATCCAGTTCTGCTTTGAGGGACTCTGATGAACGATGAACATCCGTGGGTCGAATCGCTTCGTGAGCCTCCTGGGCGTTTTTACCACTCTTGTGCTGAGTCACTTTCTGCGGCAGGTTCGTTGGGTCATGACTGGACAACCAATTCCGCACAGATTGAACAAACTCCGGACTCAAGTAGGTGCTGTCGGAGCGGTGATAGGTGATGATACCTTTTTCATACAGTCCTTGAGCAATCTGCATCGTCTGCTCTGGCGACAATCGCAACTTAGAACCTGCTGCCTGCTGAAGTGTGGAAGTCGTAAAGGGAGCAGGCGGAGTACGATTCACCGTTTTTCCCTCGATACTGACCACTCGATGGGGGTACTGCTGTGCGAACTGGATGAGTCGATCGGCTTCTGCTTCACTTAACACCCGATCCGATTCGGGGGCTTTTTTATCCGCAGGATCAGCCGCATCGTCCACAGTTTCCTCTGTAGATGGGCTACTCCCACCTCGATAGTAAAACGCTCGAAACCCTTCTTTGTAATCCACGTAGCAACTCCAGTAGTCCTGGGGCTTGAAGTTGCGAATCTGCAACTCCCGTTCGACCACCAGATGCAGCGTTGCAGACTGCACTCGCCCGATCGATTTCGCTCCATTGTTGAGCTTCCAAACGAGAGGGCTACCGCGATAACCCACCAGCTTATCTAAGACAGAACGGCAAATCCCAGCATGAACCAGGTTCAAATCCATGGGGCGTGGATGGGCGATCGCGGCTCTGACGGCAGCAGGCGTGATTTCTCGATAGGTAATTCGTTGAACGGTTTTCAATCCTAATGCCTGAGCAATATGCCAGCCAATAGTTTCTCCTTCCCGGTCTTCATCGGTTGCCAGAATAACACTCTGAGCGTGCTTTGCCGCTTCTCGCAATTGGGCGATCGCTTGTTTACCTCGTGACCCACGCGCTTCCCAACGACACTGTACGCGATCGCCCACCAGGTCAAACCCTAACTGCTCGTCGCCATCATTTGCCAGCTCCCGAATGTGACCACCACTTGCCTGAATCAGATAGTCATCTCCTAAAATATGACGCAATTTTGATAGCTTACCGGGAGCCTCGATGATAATCAGGAGCTTACCTTTTGAGTTTCTAGAATGACCTGTAGCGGAACCAGAACGGTTGTGAGTGGAGGTCTCCATTGTTAAAACACTTCCATGCAGTTGTCAGTATTTTAGTGCAAGTGTTCTGATTGAGGTGAGCAGGGGCATAGCAGCCAGGATTACGGAGTTGAAATCACCTCAAGACTCAAGAAAAGTCGAAGCACGGAAACGCAGACCCATCAGTTGGTCGTAAAGAGGATTCAGTTTGCATAGCGGCGGAATGCGGGCGATCGTTCGACCAAACAGTTTAATTTCGCGGGCAAATGGACAGATTGCAGGGATGAACCAACAAATCAAAGTGGCTGTAAGCCTATCCTGGATTTTCCAGCGATCAAGCCAGTTCTGTAATGGTTTCAACATGGTTCTCTCACGCGGCTGATGCTTTTGTGGCTTTACGCTTGCGGTTTGGTGCTACTTCCGGTGTTTGTGTTTCAACGTCTGGCACTGCCTCAGTTTCTTCTGAACCTGTTTCGCGTTTACCGCCTAAGAGTTCCAAGCGATCGACTCGAATCACAGGCTTGGTTCGTGGAAGCTGGGTTGCTTTGTCTGTCCAACGGTCAATCTTGAGTGCCCCGGTAACCCCAATCAAACTTCCCTTGCGAACGTAGTTCATCGCAACTTCGGCGCGTTTATTCCATAATTCCAATGAGTACCAGTCGGGTTCTTCTGCTTTGGGGCGATTAATTGCCAGCGAAAGATTGGCGACAACGTTGCCGGACTCCTGGTCTTTGCGGTCTGGATCGCTCCCGACATACCCAACCAACATCACGCTATTGAGCGACTGCTCTGGGGATGCACTTTGAACCCGTAATGCCCGGATGCTCAACCGTGGAATAGTGCGATTTTCGGCAACCGGAACTAGCTCAATTTGGGTCAGCCCTTCGACCAAGACTCGACTGCCAACTGAAAATTGGTTGTAAACCTCTGTTCCTAACTCATTCCAAGCCGTCACAGCTACTGTTTCTCGGACAACTGCATCTCTGCGCTCAAACTGAAATTCCAGGTCAAATTCACAGATGGGTGTTTGATCTTGGGGTGTATGCCGGAGTTCAGCACGGATCAAAGTTCCAGTCAAAAAGATATTGTTCATAGAAATGTCCTCTTTTTATGGTCGAAAGGAGAAACGGGCGATTGGTTTGGATAACTTGTTCAGGCAGCTTTAGGAGTAATTTCGGGATACTCCATCGCTCCAACCTGCGACAAAATCCAGCTAGCAGGCTGAGATATCACAGGTGCAGCAGGAAGAGCTTGAGTGGCTTCTTCCTCCAAAACGGTTCCAGAAAAGTTAGTCCACTGGTCGCATTGCCAGTTTTCAATCTGTGCACCCAGAAAATCCGCTTGAGTGAAGTTGGTGCCTTCAGTCTTTGCCCCATAGAGAAGGGCACACCTGAAATCGGCATGAGAGAGATCGGCTCTTTGCAGCCCCACGCCCATCATTTGGGTCACTTCAAAATTGGTGCGCTGAGCGATCGCCTGTGTCATCACCGTAGACTGCAAGATTGCCCATTTCGCAAAAGCATGGGACAAATTGGCATTGATCAGACGCGCATGGCTGAGGTTAGCGGATTTGAGTTGAGCCGAAATCAGATTGGCTTCATTGAGCGTGGTGTAGGTCAGATCGGCAAATGACAGGTCTGCTCCCTGGAGTGAAGCTCTACGGCAATCTGCGAAGGCAAGCTTGGCACTGGTCAACTTTGCCCCTTGCAATCGGGCAGCGCTGAGGTTGGCATAGCTTAAGTCAGCGCTGGACAGGTTGATACGATCTAAGTTCGCGGCGGACAAATCAACACAGGATAGGTTAAACCCCGGCAAAGAGCGACCGGAGAGATCCATTTTAGACAGGTTCAACTTTTGATTTGGGTATGCCTCACGCCATTGATTCCAACCGTTGAGGTCACCTGATAGGAGAAATTCCAACCCGTCTGCTAAAGCAAAGGGGGGAAGTTGTTCCTTTGCTTCGAGGGACTCATCAACGCTGATTTCAGGCACTTGAACGGAATCAGAAATATCCTCCTGCCGCTCATGCCAATCGAGTTCGGAACTGCGATCGCTCTTCCTTTTAGTCAAAGTCACCCCGATAGCGACAACACCCACAGCACCTCCACCCATAAACAGCAGAAGCGGCAGGTTAGCCCTGTGACTTTGCGGCTTTTCTTCTGATAAAGCGGGTGTTGTTTGGGGAGACGGAACCGGGACAGGTGTGACGAGAGGAGTTGATGCGTTTTGTGAAGTCGCTTTGGGTGGAGCGGGCGATGGCGATCGCTGCTGAAGTTGCAACTTCAGTTTTTCAATCGGAGGCAGGTCAGTAGACGTAGAGGGAGTGGGTAAAGAATCGCCTGCACGGACTACTCCTGCGAACCAGAGAGACGGAGCAAGGGCGCACGGCAAAGCCGATACCGCAAGGGTCGCGCAAGCGGTTGGTAGGAGTTGTTGCCAGCGGAAACGTTGCACTGAATGACCTCTGATTTACATTCAATGATTTCAGACTAAATCTGCGATCTTGCACCGGTATGGCACGGGTCAGGAAATGTCTGACATTCAGTTGCTGGTTGTGGATAGCAGTGAGAGTTGAGCGGATGGGTAATAGGTTTGCAGAATAGAAGCGTAATGGTAGCCTGCTTCCGCCAAATTCTGTGCTCCGGTTTGACTCATGCCCACTCCCCCATGAGCCTCACGGCTAACCTCCTCCGTGGAGGCATACTGCGCCATTAAAATTCGCCCGTTTTGGGTCAGCACCTGAGCGCGAGTAGATTCTACAGCAGCGATTGTCGAATCAGTTTCAGCCTCAACACCCCGGTAGACTTGATGGTATTCATCATTGCCAAGATCGAAGTACAGACTGGCAGGTTGCTCTAAAAATGAAAGAGCATAGGAACGGGCAGCGATTGCTTGTGAGGACAGCGCTTCAATGTTCCATGAAGGTGGCATCTCAGACCCAACTGCGCCGTAAAGATATTCTTCCAGGTCAACCCAGTTAATTGCCAGCAGGCTTTCCCCGTCATACACAAGCTGCATAACTCCCCGATACCAATGCCCATCCACGAATGTCAAACCGTCTGAACCTGGATTAATCAACGCGCCATTGGGAATGGTTTGAGAGCCAACCTGCAAGCCATTGGAGCCGATCTCTGCCAAGTACGGGTGATTGGAGTTTAGACTGGCAACAACCTTGCCATCAGCATCAAGGATATCTGCTGGAGTAGAGGTGGCAATTTGCAATTGGTTTGAGTGAGAGGCAACCCGCACTCGAATAAAAGTGGACGTTGGGGGCACTACCTGTCGTTGAACTGGTGCTGTGGTTGGAGCATCACCCGATAGATCTGTCGATGACTTCGCCCTACTTTTGGACATTTTGCTCTCAGGTTTAGAAGACTTGGAGCGTTGTTTTGCTGCTGGCTGTTGTTTGAAAGTGAGGTTGAATTTCGTGGTTGAGGGGCTGGTTGCTGTAGAGAGACCTGGTGCAATCAAACTGGGAGAAAGAGTTGTCGGGATTGGGGGTTGAGCTTGAGCCGTAGTTTTTTGTACCGTTGCTCCAATCAATGGTGCCAGTGGAATGACTCCCGTGACCCCTACCATCCCCACACCAGCCCAACGTCTAAGCGGTAGCATCATCATTGCTCAAACCACTCCTGTGAGCGTGTCGGAGGAAGGTAGTGAATAGGGCGGCGATTTCTCTTCTGCCGGGTGAGGGCAAACACATGCAGGGCGATCGCTAAAACACCAGTCGTTATCATCACGCCATTAATCAGTTCGGTCATGCCAGGTCTCCTAATAGTTCGTCGTCATCGACATAAATTGCTTCCAGTCCAACAGACACTTTGTCTACCTCTAAAACTGAGCGAGCGTTTTGAGTTGACTCAGAGGCAGATTTGAGTGGTGAAACGTGCTGAGTCGACGAGCCAGATTGCAGAAGCTGCATCAGGGCATCAAGCACCGTTGAGTTAGCGTTGGCGGTTGGCAGTGACTCAGTGAAAGGCGACACGACTCCAAAGTCCTCACAAATCGCCCGAATTTGCTGGCTCAATACCGTGATCGAATACCGGGCAGCCTCCTTTTGCTGATCGGTTTCAGCACCACTCGCCCTGAGCGCATAGGCTTGCCAAAACCCTGCCATCGCTTCCAGCGCAAGGCGTTTGCCTTCTCGAATCGAAATGAGAGAGGCAAGTTTGCCATTGAAGTAATCAATGAGAAGAGCAACGGTCGTACCGTCTTCTGCCTTGTAGGAAAACTCCCGGCGAGATCGCCCCGTCTGTTTCTTAGCAACTTTTGAAAGTGCCATCGGCTTCTCTAACGCCCCCGATTCACTTTGCCTGCCAGTGCCTGAGCTAACCCATACACATCCGCAAAACGGAGTGGACGCGCCAGGTCTCCTTGAGCATTACGGGTTTGCTCTGCCAGGGTCAACAATCGCCCACCCACGATATCAGCAAAGTACAAATTCTCAGCCAATCCCAACTCGGTGAAGTAGTCCCGCAACTCAGAGCGCATCACATGCGCCACTCCCCCTCCAATCAACACATCGGTCTGGCGATCGCTATTAATCAGCAGATCCATCACGTTATCGCGGCAGAAGGTTTCCACTCGACTCGTCAAACCTTCTCTGACTGCTTGTGCTGCCGTTGAAAAATCTTTCAAGCCACCTGCCACTTTAGAAAGCTGTTGCGGCTTGCCGCTGGTAACCGCTGCCATGAGTGAGGGGTAATCGGTTTCCCGAATGCCAGAGGAGGTTGCATCCGCCTTGAAACAATTCCAAAACCCTAAGTTGTCACTGGTTTGGGACTGGTTCGCGTTGAGTCTACCACCCTCAAAGACGAGAACAGATAAGTTGCGGTGCCCCATCATCAAGACAACGACTCGTCGGGTGTAGGGATCAGCGATCGCTTGTTCTCGCTCTTTTTTGTGCAGCAGGTATAGCCCTGTGCCTTCTGGGTAAAAGGAGGGAGTCACAGTAAATTGCTGCTGCCGTCCGCAGAAGACTACGCCTTCTCCGATCTCCCTCAACCGGGTCTCAATCTCCGCTTTGAAGCGATACTCGTTGAGTGGAACTGCCAGGGAAATGACCGCGTTGTACGCCTGAATCCCCAGGTGAATCGCCGCTAAGCCCAGCGCTGCGACAACTTGATAGGCGGCAACCTGAACTTTGTCCGCCGAAAAGCTACTGCCATAATCGGCAGCGGAGTTACCCACCAGAATCGTGCTGTCGCCCAGTTGCAACCAGACAGATTCAGCCAGGTCTCCAGCCGCATCAAATTTGTGGATAACGGAGGGGCTGACTCCTTCAGCTACGTCAGACCCCAACCAAAGTGGTTGGAGTTCTTCAGCAGTATTCCAATAGAGAAACTTACAGGCAGACTTGCCCAAGTCCCCAGCAAGGTAAATCGTGGCAGGCTTCTCTGGTGTGGATGTTGAAATGGGCACGGCTGTAACACTTACCATTGCTTGTTGTTACCTCTTTTGGTCGTTGAATGGTCGGTAGATGGTCAGTCGATGGCTCAGAACTGCTTTTTTGGGTCGGTAGATGGTCGGTAAATGGTCGGTACTATTTCTGAAAGTGAATCCAGATAACCTTTTTGAGCTTTACTATTTTCAGACTAAACCGATGATCTGACTGGCGTATGGCACTGGTCTGCGATTTTGCGCGAAGTTGGCAGATTTGTGCCATCTCCCAGTCAGATGACAGCGGTACGGTAGGGAATGGAAATTCCAATATTCACCCTGTCTGACCTCCCACACCTAACGGCTTGATGGAAATTCCATTCCCTTTCCATTTCCAAGTGCCATTTCCAGGCTTTTCCATCTCCATGAGCACCAGAACTTCCAAAGATTTCCATATCACCCTGCCAATTGTGGAAGGGCAGGAGATTGAACAAATCGCCCGCGATCGCGGCGCAAAACCGATTCATGTCATCCGCAACTGGATTCGACTGGGCAAAGCCGCCCAGGAAGCTGGATGCCAATTACTTCCAGATGGGAGTTTTGGTGAAAAGTCAGCGGTTTCCAATGCCTCTCCATCCACTTCCGCGAACTTCCAACCCGCCACGCCGCTCATGGAGAAACTGATGGAAAGGGTGGAGTCGATGCAAGAACAGGTGGACGACCAGCGATCGCACTTGAATCCGTTGACTCACCTATCCCTGCTTCAGAAAACCCAGGAAGCCTGTTTTGTCCTACTGGAATGTGTGGCGACAGACACTGCCAGTGATGCTCTCAAACTGAAGCGAAAAGACTTGATTGAATCACTGAAGCTGCGGCTACAGCAAATTGAAGCAGAGACTTTAGCACCAAGGTAGCGATCGATGGTTGTTTCACTCATCAATGTCTCTCCATCCCATGCCAGCCACTATTACGCATCCCAAAATGTTTCTAGCCAAATGCAGGTATCTCACTGGAGTGGAAAGTTGTTGCAGCCGTTGGGTGTGGGAGGATCGGTCAACCACTTTGAGTTGGAAAACCTGTTGAATGGCAGAGGGGCAGCGGGAGAGATCCTGATTGACAAACTTCGATTGCATCAACAGCAACTCAATGCTAGAGATGCCAATAAAACTCCCCCGACTGAACGCGCTGGCATTGATGTAACTGCCAGTGCGCCTAAATCGGTCAGCATTCAGGCGTTGATATTTGGAGACCACCGATTAGAAGCGGCTCAACAGCAGGCGAATGCCAGGATGTTGGAAGTCCTGGAAGACCGTTACGCCATCGTTTGCTTGCGGGAGGGAGGCAAACGGCGCAAAGTGCGAACCGGAAAGTTAGCGATCGCCAGTTTTCACCACGACACCAGCCGTTCACTCGATCCACAGATTCACACTCACAACGTCATTCTGAATCTCCAGCGCCGACCTGATAACGGCAGGTGGCAAAGCCTGGATAATGCTGAAATTTATCACGCCAAGATGCTACTGGGTCAAATTTACCGGAATGAGTTGGCATTGCAGGTTCAAGCCTTGGGCTACCGAATTCAGGTCACAGATCAGCGTCACGGACTTTGGGATTTGGAGGGGTTTTCTGACCGTCAACTTAAGGCGTTTAGCACCCGGTCCCAGCAAATTGAAGCGGCTGTTGGAGTGAATGCCAGCAGCAAAACAAAGGAGTGGGCAGCAACCCGTGTGACTCGTAGCCGCAAACACGATGTCCCTCGATCTGACCTGTTAAAGCACTGGCACGAGCAAGCAATCACCGCTCAAATGCTGCAAATAGCTCCGACTCATCCACTCATGACTCAGACCTCACAGGAACTCGTACAAACCCTGGTCGCTCAGAGCCTGACTGTCTTGGCTGAACAAGGCATCGATTATCGCAGTGAAGAAATTGAGCGTTTGGTTCTGCAACAACCAGGACAAGTGAGCTTTGCTGATCTACAACAGGCGATCAACCACCACCCAACTCCTCTCATTAGAAAGAACGACTATGATTTTTCAAGAAATGAAAGACAAGATTACAGAAGCGAAGGAGGCGAACTCACTCTCCCCACCGACGTTGCAATCACCACCAGCAGGCACGGTACTGGAAGTCCCTCGACCGAAGGCGGCGGCACAGACAACTCAGATGCCGCAGAAGTCAGCGATCGCGGGTCCGTTACTGGAGTCACCCTCGAAACAGATCGATGGGCAGCAGGGGGACTCAGGACACTCGACATCGGGAACTCCACTCCAGAGCGATCGAGCAACAGCAGCAAGTACCACGGCAGTTCCAACGCACAATCAGGCAGTCAACTATCGCCAGAACCTGGGACGGTCTCATTCTCAATCGAGACCAATTCCTCCCAATTTGTGGGAAGGGTGGACAGCTCCAGCACCTGCCACAGCCGAGCAGATGGAGCAACTGATTACCCTGCTCCAACCCTTGCCCAAGAGTTTGATCACGCTCAAACAATTGCTGGAGACAACATCCAGGCGAACCGATCTTCAGATGCCCTTAGTCAACTTGCAGGAGACTTTGGAAGACTTGAAGAAGTCTTTACCACAACAACCTCAACAGAAAGTGGAGGATTCGACTGGACAGCACCTGAACCTGATTACCGAACAACTGAAGCAGACAAATCAGAGCATCCTCGAACTGAAGGCGCAACTGAAAACGCTCTCCACATTGCCAACGAACTCGAAGTCAATCCAGACCGATCTATCTTCAACACCCGACCAAAACAGGAACCAGCGTCAACCGTGGCTGGAGATTCCGATTGGCAAGAAGAAATGGAACTTCGCCAAACCCCTTGAGATAGTCCTCATCATTTTCTGTACTGCATCCCTGACTGCATCACTCATTCAATACCACCCCAAGGGAATGAACCACATCAACAACCGCATCAATGATGTCCTCATCAAATTGGGAGGAAGGAAGTAACCATGCCTGAAATATCAGACTCGCAATACTGGCAAGAACAGGGGCAAAGAGCCAATGAGATTCGCCCAATTTTGGAACGCACGTTTGCCCTAGCCCAGCAGTACGGATGGGTTGAGCCAATCAGTGATGAGTGCTGGCAATACCAGGGGGACAAGCACACCCTGGTTTACGATCCAGAGTCCGATGCCCTCTGGATTGAGGCAAATGATAGCAATTGGTGCGTTAACTTCCATGAGCAGGCATTTGTTCCTGAACCCGACACTCAAATTACGGAAGAGCAACTTCAAGACTTTCAAGCGCTGCGGGACTACCTTGAGCAACAGGATGTGGTTGGAGATGTTGATTTACGAGCCGTTCAGCAGCAAGCACAACAGCAATGGAACCAGGATCACATTGTCACTGAAGACGATCGCGGCTCAATTGCCAATGCCGTTGAACAACTGTTTGAGTACTACGCCAGCCAGGGCGAAGTTGCCTACAAATTGTCGCCTGAGAGTACCCAGCACCTATACCGTTTAGCTGTTGAGGACAAGATTTACGTTGTCAGTCGGGATGATGCAGCGGGCAGCTATCACCTTCAACAGGAAGGGGCAAACCTTGATTTATCAACGGGACAGAGCGTTACTCAAGCAGACATAAAAACTTGGGCGGAGATTGGCGCATGGGTAGCAGAGTGCCAACGGTTGGAGGATGAAGCCGCACAGGCATCAAAGAACAGTTGGGAGGAAACCTACTGGAGTCAACAGGAAAACCGGGCAAATGTCTTGCTTGCGATCGCTGAACAGGTGTTTTCTTATCAGGAATCACAGGGAGGGGTGAGACTGGATGAATCGCAGCAGAATCATGTCACCAATGGTTTTGGAGATTATCAAGTCGGCTATAACTCAACCACTGATACCCTTTGGATGCAGCGAGGCGATACTGTGATGGTGTCCGCCATCAATCATCATCAGCACTATGATTTGAATGCAGGTCGATGGCAACTGGAGGGACTCAATGAGTTGGGCGCAATCAACCTGGATGATATTGCCTACTTCCAATCCTTGCAGGCGTGGCTCCAGGCGAAGGAGTCACTGACTGAACGCGAGCCAGGAATTATTGGGCAAACACGCATGGATCTGGCTATTGTCCAAACACAAGTGCCTATAGTTAGTTCAAGGTTAGAGAACAACAATCCTCTACTGACGGAAATACCTCCGGAGGTGGAAACTAGCGGCGTAGAAGTTGTGAATGAGCAACAAACTGCCCTCTTTGAGATTGAGGACAACCTCCCGATTGACTACGAGGAGAGAGAGTAACCCCACGACAGCCTAACCAGATAAAAGCAGACCCATGCCATACGACAGTCAGATTGCTTCTCTAATGTTGTGAATAGATGGATTACTCGCTGCCTTAGAGCACTCCTGTTATGAGCCAACCTCAACCGCTTGACGGCTTTTTGAATACGGTGTTTGGAGACCCAACTCTTACCGAAGATTTATCAGACGAAGACAAAACTGCAATGCGAACGGCATTTGGCGATTTATTCAAAGGAATAGAACAACAGGTAGCGACGGCAATGACTGAATCTGCGAATAAAAGCGTTGCTGTTGAGTTGAACGAATACAGTGACACAGACTTGATTAACCACTTAACACAACAGGTGGATGCCACTGTTTATGCGGTCGGGATTTTGTCAAATCGACCAATCGGCAGAAAGCACCTGGACTTGATGCGTCGGCTTGAGCTGCAATTGACTGCTATTACCCTAAGTGTGAGCGATTTACAACCGCAACCACAGCAACGAACTCCCTGCATGGAGGTAGAACAATCGCAGGTACAACCAGGGAACTGGCGGTATCTCAAGCAAATCCTGCTTAAGGAATTCGATTTCCTCAACCACTGGCTACGGTGACAGTGATGACCAGACCTCTTTTCTATTTCTGTGTTGCACTCCTCCTGCTGCCATTTGGAGTCAAGCTTGGAGTTCCGACTTGGGTTCCTTTAGCAGAGCATCTGGAGAGGCAATTCTCTCAGTCCTCCACCCCTCGTTATACCGTTGAGAGAGTTCGTGGTGAGGTCTGGACGTTGCGCGCCTCAGATCAATCCCAACAGCAAGTAACATTGGCAGGCATCATGCCGATTGACTCCAAGTGGCAAGCACAGGCAAATGGAGTCATCGCAATTCTATTGCAGTCCTCCCACCAGCAAGTTGATCTAACCATCACACAAGCCATTGGAAAAGGAGAGGTTGCTAGAGCGATCGCTCAGCTACCAAACGGGACATCAATTCAACAAGTGTTAGTGGCAGATGGACTGGCGAAGCTGGACAAGACACAACTCAGCCAGTTACCAGATGAGGTTAGAAACGCTTTGCAACAAGCACAAACCTCAGCCCAACAACAACGTAAAAACATTTGGGGATACTAAGGATGTCCCTCGCTTCCGTGCAAAACCTTCTCGGTTGGCTCTTAACAGGTTTTCTCCTAATTACAGGAGCGTCTGTAATTGGCGCTGATAATTTTCTTGCGATTGCCTGTGGATTGACGGCTGTAGGCATTGCGCCACCGCTACCGCTCCCCCTTTGGCTCAAAGGATTGATCGCCGCGATCGGATTAATTGCAATTTCACTGTAAAACAACAGCTATGACAACACAAACTGCATCTCAACAAAGACAAAATCCAAAGAACGAATGGATTGAGTCTGCCAAGACAGCAGGACTTGGATTACTAATGGCACTGGGAGTTCATACCTTTGTTGCTGAAGTTCGTTATATTCCATCCGGGTCTATGACACCCACACTCCATGAGGGCGATCGCGTCATTGTGGAGAAACTGTCTTACCACATTCGTTCTCCTCAACGGGGTGAAGTCGTAGTGTTCCAGGCTCCACCAGAATTGAAGGCTCAAAACCTGGATGGAGACTATATCAAGCGCATCATCGGACTTCCCGGTGATGTAGTGCAGGTTCAAGGTGGACAGGCTTTTGTCAATGGGCAGGAACTTTCAGAGACCTATCTCCACGCGCTGCCGAATTACGCCTACGGTCCGGTCACAATTCCCCAAGATCATTACTTCGTACTGGGAGATAATCGGAATCAGAGTTATGACAGCCATCTTTGGGGCTTTGTCCCGCGTGATGTCATTGTGGGGCACGCCTCACTACGCTTGAATCTATCTCGATTTGGACTCCTTTAACTTACTTGATTCAGGAGAACCAAAAATGCTTTTTCCTCTTTGGCAATACCTTAAGCAACCTCTGTTTGAACCGCAACAACCTCTGATCCTGCTACCTCAACGATTCAGGCGGTATTACCTAATCGAGCAGCAGTTAATTCGACGATTTCAGCACATCAACCATTTGGAGTCGTGCTGGAGCCTCCAGTTGAAAAACTCTAATTCTGATTAATTCCTCGCCCTCAACAGGAGGACACATTGTTTTCCACACAATCTGCTCTACCGCCAGTAATTTATGAGTCTGGAAAAACTGATGATGTAGCAGTCCTTAAGGAACCTGCACCCAAAAGTTCGCCGATGATCGGTGCTCCAAAAGAAGCCGACCCGACAGCAGAAGGATTAGCGACACCATCAACGGTTGAGCCTGAGATCGAACAACACATTAAACCTACAAAAACATCGGTACAGGCAGATCAACCCGTTCAAGTACCTGAAACGGTTTTTACTCAAGTCATACAACCGGATAAACAGCAGACAGATGAGCAAGAACTAGAAGCAAAGCCAGAAACTCTGGAGGAGACGGAGAGCATTCCCCAGCAGTCGGACTTAAATCCAGGGCTAGGCTTAACTAAGCCGAAAGCTAAGTCACAACGGCAGAAGGCTTTAGAGCAACAACTGGTAGATGTAGCGGATCAAGAGAATGAGGACAAAGCTGAACAGATCAAGCAGTATTTAGTCATGGCAGTTCTGCACTACGCTGAATCTGGAAAGTTTGAACTGGCTCGCAAAACGGCGCAAAACCCGCTACTCCCTGCGGACATTCAAGCAGAACTGTTTCAACAGATTAATGAAATTGAGGCGGAGACCATTCAAGCACCGCTTAATCCAGTGGAAGCATCTCAATCAACGCTATCTCCAGAAGATCAGCCAACAGCCAACAAAACTGCCAACTTCAGCATCACTAATAAAGCCTCCATCCCGTTACAACCGAGTTCCCATCAACTGCCAGCGCCACGGAGAGGCGATAGGAGAGCACTAACGATTAGTCCATCGGCACCGACCAGAACGCTCTCTAATCAGGAGTTTTTTCCTGCTCCAATAGTTAAGCAGTCACCATCCCACCCGTCGTCAGTACGGAGCAACTTGAGACTAATTTTTCCATTGGCAGTTGCGGCTTCAACTACATCCTCATTCGGTTGGCGAGTCCATCCAATTAGTGGTGAGAGCCGATTTCATGCAGGAATTGACTTTGGAGCACCAATGGGTGCAACGGTCATTGCGGCTCACTCTGGACAAGTAGTGGCTGCCCAGTGGCAGGGAGGCTACGGATTAGCGATCGCGCTCCGGCACAAGGACGGCACGGAAGAAACGCTGTATGCTCACTTATCAGAAATTTTTGTTCAATCAGGGCAGTGGGTTGAACAGGGTCAACCTATCGGGGCAGTTGGCAGCACAGGTAATTCAACTGGACCTCACCTTCACTTTGAAGTTCGGCAAAACACTGCCGAGGGCTGGGTTGCAGTTGATCCAGCAACACAATTGAATCAAGCCATTCCTGTAGCTCACGTTTCCAGAAATCGTTTTACTCCTTTTAACATTCAGCAACTGAACCATCGACGAAGAAATCTAGCGTTTGCAAAAGCATTAACGATAGGTACGCCTCGCCACACTCCCATATTGCCAACGGACGATCGCAGTAAAAAGGATCAAAAAACCAGCTTGGACCATACAACACTGATTGAGCTGTACGCTCATCTCTCCTCCAACTCAAGCCAGGGAAATTCTTCAAATTCTCTAATTGCGGATAAGCCCAAGTTCAAATGGTCGCTCTATCCGTTTCTGGCAATGCTGATACCTACAGCAACCGATAGACCTCCAGATAAGGTTTCAGTTCCTTTCACAACCTTTCTGATGAATATAATCCGGGTAATTGGACTTGACTTAGATCCAGCAAAGTGAGTAGCTAAGAACCAAAATCATTTTCTCATCTGGGAATGGCTTGATCCAGAATAGATTCAAGACGCTCAAAATCAACACCAGAGACCGCTTCAATATTTGTCGAGCTAATGGCAAGAAAGAATGGAGTGCCAGTGATTTGCAACTGTGCTGCAAGTCGCAAATCCTGAGCAATCGCTTGTGATGCTGCAATGCCTTGGCGATCGCGATTAAACTTGCTCAGATCTAAATTTAATTTTTTAGCGATTTTCAGGTAAACCGCCTCATCCAATGGTTTCTCTGTTTCATACAAGGCATCGTGGTACTGCCAAAACTTGCCTTGTCGTCCAGCCGCCCATGCGGCTTTTGCCGCTGGTATTGATTGTGGGTGAATATCGGCGAGTGGCAGGTTCTTGTACGCAAATGCCATTGTCGGGAAGCGATCGCGCAGTTGCTTTAGACCCAGATGCGCCTGAATGCAGAATGGACACTCAAAATCGGCAAATTCAATCAAAGTGACAACGGCATGTTGACGATCGCCCAAAACAGGTGAATTTTCAAGAATTTGCGGAAGCTGCTGCCGGACTTGCTCAAACACTTGCGCCTGTGCCTGCGCCTGCTGTTCTCGCTGCTGATGCTGATAGGCAGACAGAGATTTGAGAATTGCTTCTGGGTGCTTATCAATGACCTCTAAAATGCTTTTCTCTAAATTGGCATTCACTGTAGCCAAAACAGGCATGATGTTAAACAGCCAGATGCTACAACACAGCAAAATCACCAGGATGCGCTGCCACCACTTCATTTTCCACCTGCCTCGATTGCAGAGTTTGCCATTTTAATGAGCGACGCGCGATCGCCCAGTTTGACTCCAACTGAGTAGCGGTAACTGTATTCGTCCCAAGACACCTGGGCATCAGTGCAAACGTGACGGCAAATCCAGGGCAGAAACCAACCTTCAATGCCATTCGCCAGCTTGACTCGTGACAACGGTTCTTTAGATCGATGCTCCTGAAAACTGCTTTGGCTCTGCTCAGACAGGATTCGCCCAAAAGATTCCTCAATGGATTCAGAGGGTTTCATTCCACCTGAAACAGATCCAAATCGGCAAGCATTTCCGCCATCGCAATCGGGGGAGTAGCCCAGAATAGCTAAATACCCTCGTTCGGGTTGAGGCTGTCGAGCGGTTGCGCTAATAGACGGTGGCGAATATTGCTTCACCGCTGGGCGTTGTCCTTCCGCTGGAATATAGGTCGGTAAACGTAACGGAACACCACTTCGCTCTAGTGTGGGACGAACTGATTGAAATAGAGTAGCGGCATTGGGAAGATTGGGCGCGGTGCTTTTCGTATAGGCACGAAGCGCAAAAAAGCAGCCAACTCCAACTACCAGCAGGACGATCGCGAATCTTATTCTTCGTCGCATTTCAAGCCTCTCTTATTGCTTACGCCAATTTGCGTCGTATCGATCCATCAACTGCTCTGCTGTTTGTTTTGGAACGCCAGCTTCTACCAATCCCTGCACACCCAAAGAACCACCACCCGAAGTAACTACGTTCCAGCGATTTCTTTTTCTCTTCAATAGGGTATTGCCAGCCATTTCCCCTCGTGTCCACCCAACCAGTGCATATCCATTGGCTTGGGCAACTTCAGCGATCGCTGCATTGGGTTTAATGCCTCGTGAGTTGAGATGCTTGAGAGCCATTTGTTGAATCGCTTTTGAATCAGCATTAATTGCAACAGCCTGGGGTTGACGTGCCATGACAGCCTGATCAGGATGAATCCAGGGTTCGATCAGGAGGCTGGCAGCGATCGCTACACCACAGAGAACCACTAAGGTAAGCTGACGCTGAATTCGATGTCGTTGCATAATGACCTCCTATTTGACGCGATAGATTTCTTCAGTTGGAGCTTCACCAAGATGAGAACTGTTGTTGTAGCTACCTGCAAAGTTGCGATCGGATTGCCAGGAAAACGTTGCTCGACTGGACGAATTGGATAGAACACGAGTGCAACCGTCGTTTTGACAAATTCCAATATGCTCATAGCCTCTTGCCAGGATGATATCTCCGGCTTTCGCTTGAGAAGGCGCAACACGAGTTCCCCGACCGGATTTCATGGCAGACGCAACCGAGGGCACATAGTTTGGGTTGGAACCAATCGGGGCAATGCCTGCATCTGCAAGCACCTTATTCACTGCCCAAGCACAGGCTTCCCGTCCTCCTTGGGGACCCATGCTCGTATTCATTCCTCGCAGTTTCTGAGCAGTTTGCATAATCCGATTATTCTTTGCTCCACCTCCAGTGGAGCCTCCAGTAGAACCATTTGGTGATGAACAAACAACAGCCCCAGAAATATCTTTTCCGGCAGCACTGGTTCTATTTGCCGATCGCAAGGCTCGCTCAAATCGTTGATACTTTTCGTTGACAACCCCACCAACTTTGTCGTAGTCTCCATTGACAACACCACGAGCACAGACTAAATCAGCTTTAGAGCCACTGATACACTGTCCAATATTGCGATTGGTATACCAACCTTCTTTCATGCCACGGCACAACGCATCCGCAGCGATTTGAGGTTGGTGTAACCGCTTGTCACTTAACCCCTTGTAGCTAGGCAACCCTAGCTTCTGGAAAACTTTCCGTTTGTTCTCACACCACGTCACTTGAATCAATCCTTCACCCCAACCGCAGGAGTCATACATTGCGCGACTATATTCATTGGTTGTGTTGAAGTGATCCGTCTCGTGTTCAGCCGTAGCGAGAATATAGGCAAGTTGATTTTTGTCTGTCACCCCAGCTTTCGCACATGCTTGCATGATGTGGGGTATATATTTTGCCGCTTTCTGCATCTCGCCATTTGGTAGAGCAGATAGTGCAGCTCGACTCACGGCATCCAGCTTACTTGGATCAATCTGGCAGGTTTCTGAATTGTCACTACTTGAGCCTGAATCATATTGGTCAATCAGGTCTTGTACTTCTTGAGGAGTTTCAGGTGGTTCAATGCCTGCGGGCGGAGTCATGGGAGTCAAACCGACAAACACCATGCCCTTTTCTTTAGTTGGTAGGAAGGGAACAGGACCGATGAAGTAAGGTGTGCAACCCAGGTCGATCGCTCCCCGGTGACAGACTCGAAAATACAGGCTGAATTGACCCGTGCCAGAAGATTCATCTGTTTGGGTTAAAACGACTTTGAAGGCAGGACCAAACGGATGCCGTCCAGTGGGTTCTTTACCACCATTGAGTTGACCGAGGATGCCTTCTCCACCTCGCACCATTTGCTCTCCTGAACCTTTACCACCGCGAATCCATCGAGCATTATTCAATTCAGGAGAACCTGCTGATCCCAGACTAAGTGGCGATCTCAGTTCAATGTAGTCACACCCTTGAGATTGGGCACAGGGGTGTTTAAATCCAACCTTGTCGCTTCCCGTAATTGAGAATTTTGTGGGAGTCTGACGTGATTCTTTATGCGAGCGATCGCCCCCATAGGTCACGTCATGGATGGCAACAAAGCCGAGAAACTGTCCTGGACTCAGTGGGAATTGGGAAAACGCAACTTGAGAGAGTCCTGGCACTCCATTCACAAAGGCAGTCTGCCAGTCCTGAAAGTTGCCTAGCTGAACCTGATCCAGACCAGGAATTTGGGTGAAGCTGTACTGAGCGAGTGGCAATTTATCTAGAGACAGACTGCCCAACACCTCATGGTTGGCGATCGCGGAGATTGGCGCAGCCAGCACCTGTCCACCCCAGTCGTTTAAGTTCAAATTTTTCAGTGCAGCTTGGGGCAGGTTCCTATTCACCAAGTCCACAAGTGGTTTGACCTGACCCAAACGCAGGTCTCCTAAACCTGGGATTGCGCGCATCAGGCTGGCGATCGTCTGTCGCCCAATGAGGGGAAAGTTGCTCAGACTAATGGCGTTTAAATCCAGTCCTGATAACTGAGCAATGTCATTCAAGCTGAACCCTTGAAAGCCAAAAGCATCTTGAACGTCGCCGAGCATCATGACATCGCCCAGTGAAGTTCCAGCTTGCCAACTGCGAGACGGGTTGTACCCAAGCTGACTCACCGCATCGGTTGGAATGTCGATAGAGCCACCGTCTTGAAGTGTCGGGAGGCTTGAGAAAGAGATGCTACCCCAATCTGGAACGGGAGCACCGTTGTAGGTCGCAGTTGGGACGTATGTTTCAGCGGCTCTGGCGATTGAGGGATTACCAAAGATTCCAGTGAAGACCAGCAGAACGGCAAGGACGATCCAGAGGAGATGTCGAAAACAGGCTTTCATAGAGGGGCTTAAGAACCACACTCTACGAGCCTATGAACGCCATCTGACTGGCGTATGGCACTGGTTAGGGTCTGTCTGACAATACTGAGATTTGTTTGAAAGCCCTAAAGGAGAGTCACTTTTTAGAGAATTAAATACAATTGGTTCCCAGCAACCTCATTAACAATGAGTCACAGGAGCCAGCATGGAAGAATTTGCTCAAATGTGGGAGAGAACAGAAAGGGATCGCCATGCAGCGTTGTTACGACAGTTGAAGTGGGAATTTTCCAGCCAACGACAAGAACCTTCTAATCCAGCAGTCCTCTCTGAGATAGTAGATTATTAAGAACTTCTGATGAGCGTAAACACCTATTGGTTTTGACCTCTCAATTAAAGCGTGGAGAAGGTCAACTACAGGGCAAGCAACGCAAGATTAACTATCGGAGTGCTGATAAATTCATCTTCAGAAACTCTGTCTATCGAGCAAAGGAAACCTTCAATGGCAGTTCAGACAAAACGCTGGTTTATCAATCAAGAAGGACCGAACCCTCAGTCACTTCAGATTGCCTTCTCCTGGTTACAAAGGCAAATGACCACCTCTCCCGCACATCAAGGTCTTCTTGCGGTTCCTGTGAAAAAAACATTGGAGAATATCAAGGGCGCACTTGGCGAAGAGACAGCAAAGCAACTGCAAAAAAACAACACAGTACAGCTTAAAAGTGGCAAACTTCACCTAATGACCGAGAGCATTCGCCGATCCTCATGGGCCGGTCCAGTTCTCGTGCTTTATCCACCGCAACGATTGCTTGATAGTGTGGATGAGTTACAAAGCGTGTCAGAAATTTTGGTTGTTCCTTGGTCCATTCCTGAAGTGCAACCTTGGATTCAAATGTGGGATGTCTATGAATTAGGAGATACTTCTCCACACCCTCCAAAAACTTTCTTGAACCCAACAGTTCGAGCTGCACTTGAAAGCCTAACAACACGAATTAATCTTAGTACAGGTTTATCACACCCCTCAGACAAAGCTGCCGCGATTGATATGTTCCGACTACTTCACGTTGCTGGGGAAGTTTTCAACCCGGATGAGGTAAAGTCGTGGCTGGTGTCTGAATTGGGTTGGCGACCGCAGCAAGCTAATGAAGCTGCGGAGATTGCCCAGAAGGTACTTTCAGGTACAACTCTGCGAGCAGCCAACCATCCAAGGTGGGCTGCTGATATTGTGTCTATGTGGCGAGAGAAGGGGGCACAATATCCCATTTGAGTAGTTTAAGAAGTTCTAGCAAAAGTATTATCTGTACTGTGTTGAAGAGGGAGAGTGTCACGAAGTCATCGATCGAACCCCACCGCATGTAGTCGTTCAACGTCTTTTTCTTGTCGTTGAGATTGTCGTTGCAGGCGATTGGCAACCATTTCAAATCGGTGAGCGTCTGCCGTTGTCACTCTGCTTGCTTTCACATCTGGTTCACCCTGCTCTACCTTTAAAATCATTCCCCGACCCGACTTTAGAATTTCTGAGGGAAGATTCTGACGATCTGCCTCCGATGGCTGAACTCCACGCCCTTTCGCAAAAGCATAAACCGTATTTTGTTCAGCGTAAACCGTGTAGGTACTGCCGATATAGCCAATTCCTTTCCTAGTTTCTACCGGTTCTCCCCCAGCTTCCAGGATGGTGCTGGCGTGATGGGCAATCACTAATGTCTGCTCACGCCAAGCAGATCTGTCCTGATCCATTGCTTTTAGGTCGCGATCGCCCAGTGGTTGCGCCTGCACAAAAGCCTTGCCAATTTGTTCAATTTTGCTCAAATGACGATCTGAACGCCCGACATCTCGCGCTTGGCGATACCAGTTTCGGACATCCTCAACACTAACCTGTCGTTGAGATTGCTCCGGTTGCTCGGTTGTCGGAACCATTGAGGCAGGAGAATTGGGTTGAGCCACAGAATCAGGCATAGCGTTAACAGCAGCAATCGGTGAAACTGATGCAAGTGGCTCTGATTGACTGACAGATTGTTCTTGTTTGGCTTGGGCGATCGCAACTGTTTCCGCAGGCGATCGCTGAGTTTGATAATTTGCCTGATCCAATGCCGCCGCCGTCGCCCGAAACGCTTGCAAATCTGCCTCCAAAATGTTGCCCGTGCAATCGGGGTCGAGAACTCCCCCAATGCTTTGAGCCGTCATCTCACTCCCATCTTTGCCAACCACGAAGAAGTTATCGCTCAGGGGATTGTAGCTGATGTCGTAATTCTGACTGAAAACTGTCCAGAACTCATCATTCGCATCCAATTGAAGTTTGTCTATGGCTTCCCCATAGGCGTAGGCACGTTCTGCAATTTGAAGGATCTCTTGTCCCCTCCCCAATTCAGTCTCTCTTGCTTGCGCTGAAGAAATTTCAACGTCAAAGTTTTGAGTCAGTTGCCCCTCACAAAGTTCTACACCGTCATGCACAGTTTGTGTAGTAGCTTCCACCATACCTGACTCAATTCTTTCAACGGCTGGCATGGTCTGTGTTGTCTGCCTCGCTGCCCACGCTTGTTGTGCCGCTTCTGCAAATCCTTGATCCAGAATATTTCGGGCAAACATGGCTCCAAAGCCTTTATCCAGTCCGCGTGACTCACCGCCTGTGAAAGGATTTTGAACCGCTGTTTCACAAAGTTTCAGATGCCCAGTATCAGAAAGATGAAACACAATTTCGCCGTCATGAACCAAATCAAAATCGTCTTGCCGATAGTAGGTGCAATAGAGAAGATTGTCATGCCGTTCAATGACCAGTGGGAGGTATGGCTCATTCTCAATTCGGAGATGAAAGTCTCGCTCTGGCTCTGGTACGTTGAAGATGACATCCGCAAGTCCTGCTTGATCGAGAAATTTCGCAATGGTTTTCTCTGCTCGACCAAATTGATCCTTGGAGGGCAAAATTCGAGAGGTTTCCATTGCGTCTTCAACAGTGGCTTCCGATTGAGGCGATTGACCTAGCCCCTCTTGCGAGTGGGTTTGGTCTGAGCGCTCCAATTCACTCTGCACCACTGTTTGAATCGCTAATTGCATAAATTCAGGAGTTAGCCCTATGCGATCGCGCTCCGGGTAATGCTCTATAAAGGCAGGGGCAATTTCTGAATCACCAACCTCGTTCTGCTGCAACCATCGACGCAATGCTGGGGCAATTCGCTGAACTTCTGTATCTAAGTGCTGCACAAAGCCTTGATGCACTTGCTGTACAGCAAACTGAGCGTAGTTGGCTATATCCTGTAAACCATTTGCCATGACAGCTACATCAGACTGCATGACATGATCAATTCGCGTTTGAGCAGGATATTCCATCCAATTTGCCGTTGCTCCCTGAAACTCCAACCGCAAATAATCATCAGGAGCCTCAAGCACCCGTACAGTAAGATCGCCTAAAGCCGTTGAGAGCGTAGCCGTTGCAATTTCACTGGAGGCAATGGTATCTCCATTTGGTGAAGAATCCCCACCCGGACTTGCCTCTTCTACGGATGAGACAATGGGCAGTTCGGCTTGGATTGGAACTGTTGAGGATTCTGGGGTCGGAGATACCGACCCCAGAATTGGCGGTTCAACGGTTTCCATTGTAGGCAGATCCAACCCCATCAATTCCCGCGCTTTGTCTTGATGGGTGAACGCCCTGAGTTTGCCGTGAGACTCGTAGAGATAGGTCAAAACCGCCTCAACCTTGTCAGCCTCAACTACCAAACGCATTCTCTCTCCTAGAGAAGTAAATTCCGCTCCAGCGACAGCAATCAACCCCTCATCCAGAAAGTAATCTCCCCCTTTCTGCTTACTCGCGTCAGTCATGAGAGCTAGATTGCCATCTCGAAGCCCCATCACCGATAGCCTCTGGTCTACCGATTTCAGAGTCCCTTTGCTCTCTGTTACCTCCAAAAATCGCTGACAGGATTCCGGTGTGGTCATGATGACAGGCTGTTCTTCCAGCGCCTCTTCAATCTTGAAGTTCCGCGCCATCAGCATCCCCTGGTGGATCTCACCGTCCTCAGTGGTGTAGTTAATCAGCTTGCCTGTAAACTGCTCCGCTGCCCGAATGACGTTGCCTGTGAAAATTTGGCGTTGTTCGCAAACCTCTTGCTGCTTTTCGTCAAACTTGTTAATAATCTCATTGCCCCGCCAGTCCAGCACCTCTTGTCTCAAGCTGACTCCAGTGATTGATTCCGTATTGATTTTGGAGAACGGAACGATGAGTTGCTGAGTCGCATCTGCCACCTGGATTTGAAGTCGCCACATCGAGGGAGCAACTGGATTTCCTTCTTCACTGGAGCGATCAATGACGTTTTGCACAACGCCATAGTGAAAGTCACCATCTCGATTTCCCGTCAAACAGACGGACTGACCCACTGGAAACTGCTCTAACCACTGCTCGACGGTTCGAGCTTGTCGGTTGAGTTTATCGTTTAATTGGGTGATTTTGAAGGTTAGCTTATCGTTCGCTTCGGTTTCACTGCCTTCGTTTTCAGCATTTTCCTGTCCACCGACAAACGATTGAGTTAGCCGTTCCAGTGTCCGCTCTCGATAAACTTGGGTGCGTTCTCGCAAATTCTGAATCGTTTGCTGAGTCTGCTGCTGTGCCCGTTCATCAATCAAACTTTCATCGTGTTGCTCCAAGGTTTCAACGGTTGGTAGTCCCAGTTCTTGCCGAACCAAATTGGTTACTTCCAGCGCCGTTAATGGCTTCCGGGGTGATTTAGCCTCAACAATCTCCAGGAAAGCTGGCTCAGCAAATGGGCTGTCAACACCTTCTTTAGCAGGCATGACTTCCATGCGAGCAAGAGTTTTTGCCTGTAAATCGACGGTTTCTGCCTCCAGAGAACTGGTGCCCATCGCTTGTTCTCGTTCCAGCAGTTCCAGATATTCCCGCTCAATTAGCCCATAGACCTGTTCCTGTTGGGGCAGCGGTAGCAGGGGAATGCGTCCAGTGACTTTGGCGATCGCCCCTTCTGTGTCGATCGTATTCAGATCAGAGTCCTCTGTCAGCCCGGAGATGGGGTAGCCTAACTTGGCGTGCAGGTCTGGATGGTTTGCCATCACTTCAACGGCTACCTGATCGCCATACTCATTCAGGAAATCTACCACTTCACCCAGGCTAAAGCTGCTATCTCGTGCAGCGGTTGTGTTGGCGTTGAGGGATGCCATCTTTTTGAGCAATACCGCAGCAGGACGTTTCTCCGCCGCAATGTCACCCATAACCAGGCTGAAACTCGGCAGCTCTACCTGACCTGTCCGGTGAATTCGGCCTAGGGTTTGCATGAACTGATTGATGTCCAAATCCGGCTGACAAATCAGCATATGCCGGGAACGCTGATCGGCAAATCGCTCGGAGGCATGAAGGCTGATGCCCGTTGAGCCAGAGCGATTGAGAATAATGACATCCATCTCCCCAGCATTAAAGGCAGCGACATTTTGAATCGCGGCTGTCGTCCCTCGTTCTTTGCTGGAGCGGGTTTGATACGTTTGCAATCCATCGGAACTATATTCAATCCGATCGTCGCGCCCAGTGATTTCGCCAGTCCGGTAGCCCTCTTGCTCCAGGCGATGGCGGATATAGTCAATCGGAGAAACCGGAATCCCGCTCCAGTCGGTTTCTTGAATCAGTTCTTTGGTCTCCTCATACAGATGCAGTGCGAGAGGATTTAACTCTTCATCCGTTAGTTGGCGGCGAGTGCGATCGCCAAAGGCATCTTTTTCAATCACATCCCGTGATCGTTCCAGATACCGAAGCAGTAAGTCTCCAGCACTCAGATCAATTGGATCACCAGGTTTGAGGTCTTGTTCCTCAGCCGCACGCCCGATCGTACTGCCCATCGTGTTGTAGAGGGTGATGACAGGTTTTTGGTTATTTCGCAAAATTGCCAACGTGTCCTGCACCGTCTCCTCGGCTTTCAGGGCTAACAACGTCTGCCCAATGACATTATGCATGATGGAGGTGAAATTGGTACTGCTGGCTCCAGCCGCACCCGTTGAGCCATCTGAAACAACCTGTTTAGCTTCTTTCTTCAGGTCTTTATCTATTTGCTTAACAGAAACTTTCTTGGCACGGTCAAACTCCATGATGGAACTCATGACCGTCGCCATATTCTGGGCGATTTCTTTATCTACCTCAACCACTTTGGCTGAAAATTCAACGCCTTCAAAGGAGCGTTCTCGCCGCAGGTATTGACCCGACTCCGCCAGTTTTGCCGCCAGCATTTGCTGGAGTGGAACGCCACCGGATTGGACAATATCGCTGAAACTGAACTGGTCTTCAACAGCATGGCGCATCCCCGTGCGAGATGCATACAGGGTCATCGTGTAAGGATTTTTGGCATAGGTGGCAGAGGAGAACACAACTCCACCCGCCTGTTGTACCAGCGATCGCACAAAATCGGCACGGTTTTGAGGACCCGACTGAGCCGTATCATTTGATGTCCCTCCGGCGTTGTGGCTTTCATCAAAAATGAACAAGCTTTGAGGGGCAATCGATCTCAAGAAATCTCGTCGTGCGGTTTCTTGACCTTTAACAGTCTGCAACTGAGAATAAGTCGTGAAAACGATATTGTAGTCACCGAGATCTTGCTGCACTGCCAGTCGTTCTAGCAAGGCTTTCTGCTCTTTACTTCCCCCTGTTTTGCTCTTGGTGCCATCTGGCAGGTTCAACGTAAAGTCAGAGTTCGTCACCAGGGGCTTAATCGTTTCGATGCCCACATCATTCAGGTCACGCAGGAAGTCCGTGTAGAGCTTTGCGTCATAGGTGACGAACACCAACGTATTGACATCCTGAGAAGATGGCAGATTCAAGGTGCCACTGAGTTGAGCCTTGGCAATTTCCGCCAGTTGCAGACCTTTACCAATTCCGGTCTGATCTCCCAGAATAAAGGCTTCACCCTGCTCTAGGTTGTCGATCGCCAGAGCAACACTGTCGATTTGTTCGGCAAAGGGCTGAATCCGAGTTGTGCCCAGATTCACCTTGTAATCAACAAAGGTGTCAATTGAACCCACTTTCTGCTCCAAGCGGATCAGCGAGTCCTTGACGGCAGTTTGCAGATTCGTCGGCACCAATGTTCCAGCATAGGGTGCTTGACTCTGCGGTTGGTAGGGAACTTGCTTGATGTCGTTATCCATGATGGCTGTTTCCAATGAAGTGGTAGTAGCGGCTACAGGTTGCGGCAAACGGTGATCATCCGGTTCAACCACTCCTCCAGCGATGTCTCTTGAATCAAGGTTTGAATCATTTCCAGTCCATTCCCGGTCGTCGGTTGAACCGGAAAGTCGAATAGTGTCACTCCTTCCCTCCAGTCCGAGGGACGCAAGAACAGCATCGCCTCCTGGAGTTCCGTATTGCTCGTCGTCAGAGCTTCTGCCCATACCAACGTCGATTCGTCCATTTCTGGCATCACCAATTGGTACATCTCGCCCTGACTGAGCGTATTGAGGATCTGCTGATATAGCTTCTGCTCGCTCAAATTCTTCTGTTCCAACGTCTCGCGAATCAGCCAGTCCAGACGATCGCTCAGGAGTTCCAGGTATTGGTTGTAGCTCTGGATTTCGGTCACTTTCTGCGGTATGAGCACTGCTGTCAATTGCAGAATCAGCGAGTCCTCGGTCGGTGGAGTCCAGAATTTCGAGGTGGACGGGAGATAAATCGCCATCGGGTAGCAACTCCTTGAGATCAGAGAAGGAACGGTAAACAGTGGGTAATTCAGCAGCAGGGTAAGGTCGGGCAGATTTGCCCCTACCCTCAATTACAATCACGTCGATCGGGAAGGTTGTTCCCTGTTTAGAGTAGAGGCTTCCTGCAATACAGAAATGCTGGGTGACGTTGTAGTTGTCGTACAGGCTTTTGTAGAAAGGAGCATTTTGCCGCGAGTTATAGCTGGCGATAGCATCAGCTTGATTTCCAGTTTTATTCCCCATTGGCGCGCTGAGGATGAGAACAGAGCGTCCATCATCTTTCATTGCCTGAAGTGCCTTAAGGGCAATCGTCTGGTCAATCTGGGTTGTGACATACTGCGGAGTTGCAGGTCCGCCCCACACCAACCATTCTTTTGTCCGCCCATTCTCCTTCACCGACCCAAATGGAGGGTTGGCTAACATCACATCCACCTGTTCAGCAGGTAAGTAAATAGCCGCGTCATGTTCAGTGACGGTATACCCCTGCAATCTCAGG
This sequence comes from Leptolyngbya sp. CALU 1928, assembly GCF_056784215.1. Lineage (NCBI taxonomy): Bacteria > Bacillati > Cyanobacteriota > Cyanophyceae > Leptolyngbyales > Leptolyngbyaceae > Leptolyngbya > Leptolyngbya sp. CALU 1928. Next base: position 138,051 of record NZ_JBXBCE010000003.1, read on the forward strand.
TCAGTTACCCGGTCTGGATTCAACTCATTAACGACTGCCCGTTGGGGATTTGTCGTGAGCAGGAGTGCCGCATGTCCCGCTGTTGGCTCGTACACGGTTGTCTCTGCCGTGATACCTGCTAGAGAGGTTGCCAGAAATGCGATCGCGATTGGAGTACTGTAAGCCTGCTGGCGGACGGATGTGGAAGAACGAACCCCTAACGTTGGTTGACGCTCTAGCAAATCAACCAATCGATCAAACGCTTCATGGATGGTTTGAGATTGCCCAATCATTTCCCGTGCCGATCGCACAACCGCCGCTTCCATTGCCTCATCCACAACTTTTGTGAGGGGACTCCCGGATGGAATGGCTGTTCCCAAAACAGCCTCAGCCTGCGCCCGTGCTTCATTAATCCGGGCGTAGCTCTTTCCTTGAATTAAATGACTCTGAAATGATTCGATCAGAGCTTCACGGTCAATGTCAGGCATGATTGAAGCAAACCGTTAACTGTTAAAGGGTTTAGAATTTTGTACTGGGTTCAAACATTTGGTCTAGGCGTAACTCAACATCCGGGTCTTCTTCTCGCAGAACTAAAGAAGCATCATCAGAGTCATAGTCGGCTACTGGGAGAGGGGCATTCATAGAAGTGTTATCACTGTGTGGGTGGCTCTCATCTTTAAAAGCAAGAGCAAGGGCACTCCACGCATCACACCAGCTACTAGGAAATCCATTTGATTTAGGCAAGAGAGGACTCCTTTTAATTCAATTCAAAGTCGCGATTCGTTTCTTGGGCTTGAGCGACCTGTTGAAGCATTTGCATCACCTTGCTGGCACGCTCAAAATCTTGTGTTTCGAGTCGCGATTCAATCTGATCACCCTGCTGATGATAAAGTTCACCCCGACCATCAACAGCCATCACCACAAGCGAATTTGAGCCAATCTCAACGGAGTAATGATGGTCTTGATAGTGATTCGTCTCGTTGTATTGGGCGACAGATCTAGCCGCGATCGCAAACTGCTCACTCTTCTGGGCATGGTGTTGTTCTCCCCGTTCGGACCCCCGGACATTTTCAGCATCCTGCCGCATCAAAGACAAAGCTTGACTCTGTTCACGGGAGAGTGTGTCCGGCTGCTCCAAAACCGTGATTTTGGGGTCTTTCTGATAGAAAACGCTCTCCACTTTGAACCGCAGTAGGTCTTGACCTGTTTCTCTATCACTCAGCCGATAAGTGTTTTGCCCCTCAAAAGCGACACGGAAGTCGTGGTGTTCATACTGCCGTTCCTGGGTACGCTCAAAACCTTGATTGAAGACTTCTAATGCCGCTTTTGCAGCCTGGTGAGTCCGAATGGCAGCAGGTCGAGAGGCAAGCCATTGCCCTGCCTTCTCCAGCCCGCGTCCACCTACTTCTAAGGCTTTCGTCCCTCCTGCTTGTAACGAGCTTTGAGCCTGTTGTTTGAGAGTTTGAACCCGCTCACTCCCAAGTTCTTCTTGAACCGCTTTGAAAATCTTTTTCGCCCCCTCTAGAACTGTTTGCTTCACCGTCTGAAACGTTCCACTCTCCAATCCATCCTTCACCGCCTGTACTGCCCTCTGCGAATGAGCAGCCAAGTCTTCAACAACGGATTGGAAAAAAGCTTTGCTGTCAGATTCTGGGAGCTGGGCGATTTGCTGCGATGCAACCACCAATGCAGGAGGTAAGTCAATCGTCAGCACCTGGGCAAAATGGGGTTCTTGAGCAGAATCGTGGTAAAACTCCGTGGCGATTGTCAGGCTAAGAGGTGGCTCAGCTACCCATTGAGAAAACGCTTGCGCGATCGCTGGAGAAGTTCCTGCTACTGCGATCGCTTCGGTTCCCATACGATAAGCAACAGGCGATTCATTCAGCATCACAGCAAGATTGTTACCTTGCGCCACCAATGCATAGTCGCCAACCATCACAACAGGTTCTGTTAAGGATGGATCACCCAACGGATTCATCAACTCATCAGCCATAGAAATAATGGCTTGCGCCGCCTCTTGTGGAGTGGTGATAGACAAGCCTTCAGGCTCAGAAACGATTGCCGCTATTCCCGCAATCTGAGTACTCCAGGAATTATCCAGGCCAACCTCTGTCTCTGGTTGCCAAAGCGCATTCGTAGAAACAACCCCATCTCGTTCTTGACGAAATAAGATGTTGTCCCCAGAGCGAATTTCTAGTTGCGGATTTTTCTGGGCGTAATCGTTGAGTTCACCCCCCTGACTGGGTGCCTCTTTGATAACTGCTGAAATTAAATCAATCCGGTCTTCGGTTAGTTCATCGCGTTGTTCACCGGATGCCATCTGACCGAAAATTGTGCGCCCATTTTTACCAAATCGAATCTTGAGATCCATCGCCTCTGGATCAACACCTGACCTTTCAGCAATCGCATCAATAAGTTGGTTAACTGAAGAAGTTGACATCGTAAAATCCCTCGCAAACTTATGCAGCTAAACGTCCGAGAACCTCGTCCACACGAACCATCGCAGTAGCTCGATTTACAACAACCTCTCCCTGTACTAATGCCAGAGCAAGCTGCTCATCAAAGTAGATTTCCATCAAAGGAGGCTGATACGTTTTAGGGCATGAACGCAGATAACCGATTAGCCCGTTTATCCAGCGGATAAATAAGATCTCATCAAACCAGATCTCGATCACCTGGGGGGTGTATTTGGGTGGCAGTGGCGGCTTACGGTTTTCTTCAATCAGTCGTTCAATCCAGCCCGGATTCTCGCTTAAAGCCACAAGCGCTTCTGAAGATAAGCCCCAAGAAGCAGGAACTAGAATTGCAGGACGCAGTTGACCAAGAGCCTGATGCAGGTGAGAGTTGTTGCCACTGTCACCAGTCGTTCTCTCAACCTCAAGAGGGGTTAATTTCGTTTCCGTAGTTGCCGCCTTAAAGGTGTCGTAAAAGTCCTGCCACGGCTGTTGCCAACTCGCAGGAATCAACGGATTATGCATTATTCACACTCCATTTCATAGTCAAACTGCTCATCAACATCAACATCAGCAGCCATTGCCAGAGTGGTCTTTTGAGTTAAGGTTGCAACGGCTTGAAAGTCTGATTCAGTAAAGTCAGTTTGCACCTCGCTTGCCAAACCAACAATCAGCATTCGTCCCTCCGGCGTTTGCAACTTCAACAAATTATTTGCATCAAAACTCGCAGTTAAACCGCTGCTACTTTCTTGGGCGATCGCAACATCTGGATTGGAGTCCAGGTAGTCGGCGATCGCCGTTAGATTCTCCCAAACGACACTGGATGGCTCGATTAAGGGGAGAGCCAAGTCCATTTCGCGGTCTTTAACGTCCGTCTTCACTTCGTCTTCAGTGGCTTCCACATGCGCCACAACAGAAGCGGTGACGATTGGTCGTCCCTGGTCATCTACCTGCACTAACACAACGGGGGACTCTGCCACCACTGCTCCATGTAGATATTCTAAGTCTCCAAGCTCTTTTCCTGTAACCGTTTCGACTTCCCCAATGGGTCGCAAGACCATTTGAGGTTCGACTGCAATCTGCCCCAGGTCTGCTGCCAGATTGCTTAACCCTTCTAGTTGAGTTGGGAGTGTTGGACCATCTTCTACACCTGCAATCGAAATAAATGGCTGTGCTGTATCTTTGACGTAAGCACAGATACCTTCCAATTCTGTTGAGCCTTGATAGGGACGGTACAGCTCATAGCGCACAGCACCCGAATAAATCTTTAGCAAGTCTTGCTGGGCTTGTGGGTCAAGGTAATCCGCGATCGCTTGAGCCGCAACCAGACTACGCTCTTTTAACTCAGCCCCTTGATGGTCAAAAATGGTTGCGATGAGTGTTTCTCGATCCAGTCCTGCTCCAACAGAAGCCAGAGGCATCCTGATTCCGCAGATATCTTCAGAGGCTTGCTCCAGCAGTTGATTGGGCATGGCGCGGTAGTATTGCTCTACCGACATCGTTTGTTGAGCATTCCACTGCCCAAACTGCTCAACCTGTAATATTGCAGCCGCTTGTTGTTCTAGCCCGTAGGCGATCGGTTCTAAATCTTCAGCTAAAGAGACATAACTGCCATCGGTTTGGCGGGTCAGAACAGGCTTAAGAACCTCCTGGTTTTCAGAAGAAATGCAACCGATTTCGGTAACATCCTCAGCATCCGAACTAATTTGCAGATTGTAGTAAGCAGTTCGGACAGTTACTTCTGCGTCAGGTTGAGCAAAGACATTAGCTGCATCCACTAACCGGGCTTGAACAGCAAATTGAGCCTCTACCTGCCGCCCTAGTTCGCGTTGCAGAACGCCATAAGCTTGATTTGTCAAAAGGGGCTTGAATTCTGGTTGCCCCAACAGGTCTTCTTTAAGTTGACCAGACAGTTTGGCGGCAATCACCACTTCTTCGTTTTGGAGATCAGGATTATTCTCATCTGGAAGCTTGAGTATCCATACCCCTTCATCTGACGAGCCAAGCATAAGGTGAGGGGATGTTCCATAAATTGGGTTGCGCTCCTCATCAATCTCAAGGCTCATCATTCGAGAGCCACTGTCCGATGGTGCAGCGTAAGACTCCAGCAGATGATTAGCGAGGTCTTGAAGCTGTTGGAGTTGAATCTGTCGCTGCCCATTGGCGACCGCAACTGCATTCTGCTCCACTAGAACTGGATACAGTGAATTCGCTGCAATCACTCCTTGTTCAGTTTGATGAAATTGCTGCACACCATTGACTTCGACATCTAAAATTTCACCATCTACCACCTCTACAACAGATGCCTGTTGAGGTAACACCGGACGCTCAACTGCTGCACGCAAAGCTGCAATCTTTTCTGGAGGCGCTGCTTCCAACGCTTCAGGGATGGCGAGGAGCGGACGAGCAATTAATGTGTTGCCAATTTGAAGTCGAACCTCTGCTGCTTCTGAGGCTTGCAATAAAGGTGGATCGTTCCCTTCTATGGCGATTGGGTCAACTCCACGCAGCAAATCAGGTTCCCTACCGATCAGCTGTGCCTGCTCAGGGCCCATCAACACGTTCAATTCGGGGAGTACTTCTCCATCAATAAATGACTCCTCTTCCAACTCCGCCTGCATTTCAATGGAAGGTAACACAGGTTGTGGCTTAGGAATTTCAGGAATGTCCTGATTGAGTATTCGGGCAAGTGCTCGATAAAGTTCAGAAATATCCCGTTCGATTTTCTCGGCACTTGCTTCACTGACTGTAAATACCATCGTGTCCCTCCATCAAGCATGATTGCGATGACTACTAATCATCAACTTCAAAATCGTAGTCAAACTCGCTTTCTACTGCTAAAGCCTGATTTGTCTTCTGTGAAAAATCTGCCAATTCCTTGAAGTCAGCACTGTTAAAATTCGTTCGTACTGAGTCTCCTTCAACGGTCAATGTGTGACCTTCAGAGGTGATTGCCGTTAGCTTCCCTTCAGCATATTCAAGCGATAGTCCAGTGGCTCTATCATCTGCTTTGTCCACCCCTGCTGCCTGGAAATAGGTCATCAAGTCTCCGACATTCGTCTGGTTCTCTGGGGCAAGTGTGACTTCTTTGACAACGCGGCGTGGGCGGCTGGAGGATTCTGCTTGATCCGCAGGCTGACTTGCAGACTGCCGATTTGTTGTATTGATTTCGTAACCCTCGCTTTTGAGAATCGCGATCGCATCATTCACATTGGATTGAGACAGTTTTAGCATCGGAGTTTGCTTTGCTGTCTGCTCCATTGAAGCACCCATTTTTTCAGAAACAATCTCCGCAGGCTTACCAAATAGAACGGCTCCTCCATCTGGATATAAACTGACATTGGCAACATTGCTCGCCTCTAGTTCCTTAAAAGAAACCTTATACCCTTGCGATTCCAACGCTTCTTTGGCGGGCTTGATTTGCGATTCAGTCAGGTTGAGTTTAGGCATTGCCGTACCCGTTGTAGCAGAGGGCTTGGTATAGCCTGTTTCTAGACCTAATACCCCGGCAACTTCTTGAGCCACAGCACCCGTAATCACTGCCCCTTTGCCGTTATTGCCGTCGTAGGTTGCGATCGTCGCTTCCAGTTTCAGATCCTTGGTAGCAATGTCTAAGCTCTCACCAAATTCCTGCTTGATCTGTCGGTATGCTGCGCGATCAAAAGTGAGCATGGGTCTCCCACCCGGAGTTTCGTCTGGTTCACGTTCCAGAGCTTTCGCCAGGTTTTTGGCAGAGCCATCATAGACATGGTAGGTTTCGCCATCTGGTGCCTCTCGGAAAACCACTTTGGGCTTCAAGTTACTTTCAAGCTCTTGAGATTCCACTTTGTAGCCTTGAGATTTCAGCCACTCCGCAATAGAATTAACATCATCTCGATCCAGTTTTACTTTGGGAGTTTGTTTGCTAGTTTGTCCTAATGGCAAATTAAACTCCTGAGCCACATCCTTTGCAGCTTGTCCGTAGATGGTGGCACTGTGTCCATGCAACGTGATATTAGCGGTCTTCTCTTCAACGAAAGAGACTTGATAGCCACGCTCCTCTAATCCTGCCTGCACCGTTTCAAACTGTGCGGCATCAATTTTGAGCATGGGATCTTCATTCCGGGTCAATTCGGGTTGTACCCCTAAAATTTCAGCCGCTGCTAGAGCGACATCTTCAAAAACCATTGCACCCTTGCCTTTGCCAAACACTTTCAGTTCAGCGATCGGCTGAGTTTGTGTATCCGTTTCTTCAATCGGTGCTGTAGCCATAAATTAAGGTCTCCCTAAAACGTGACTTTGACTTTTCCGTCTTCTTGAGAACGGGTTCCTCCTTTAGCAGGTTTCTCTTCTGGTGCTGGGAAATACTCTTGGGCGATCGCCATTCGTTTCGCAATTTGTTCTCGGCTATGTTCCTCAGAAAAGAACTCTTGTTGAGACCGTTCGATTAATCGTTGTCGCACTTTTTCCCATTTACTGCGGCTCCATTCATCCGCCTTAATATCCTCTTTGGGTAACGTGATTCTCGTGATCATTGGAATCGAGCCTTCATCCCTGGTGCCATAGGCGGGATTAATGAACACACATTTTCCGGCAACAAACTTGTTGAATTGTGCAGACTCGACAATGGCGCGTTTATGCAAGTGCTCTCCCGTACTGGTACTGCCCCCACCTTTGCCTGTACTGCGGCTTTTTTGGCGCGTGGTGAGTTCTTCTTCGCCGATATAGTCGCTAAACATCCGAGCACTTTCGCTCTCTTGTGGATTGAAAATGGCTTTTGTGGCACAACCACCCAGAATGGCGCGGCTGATCTCACGCGAGTAGGCTTTCTCTAATTGGTTCAAGTTCTGATAGCCAATCAGGGTGACTTGCCCAAGAGAACGATTCTCGTTGAGCCACTGAGTCAGGGTTGGCAGGTAGACGGTGGGCAGCTCGTCAACGGCTACCAGAAACGGATCTTTCCGACCACTGCGGGCATTGCGAGCCACCAGCATGTGCAAAATAGTGGCAACCAGTGGAGCAACCGCATCCCGGCGCTGGCGATCGAGACCTAACACAATCATGCGTTTGCCTTCCAGGTCTAATGGCAGTGTGGTGGGTCCACAAAACGCACCCACCAGTTCCGGGCTAAGGAAACGGCTAAAGACTTTGCTTGCTGTTCCAACGACCCCTGATACTGTTTTTTCACTGCCGGCCAGTTGTAGAAGCTGCGAGAACGCCAGATAAACCCACTGGCTAATGGGATGCCCCTGACCGGATTCACTCCGTTCCCACGCCGCTTGAATTCGTTCTGGCAGTTTCGACAGGCTCAGAATGGTGGATGCAGTCAGAATGTCGGGCGTTGGTAAACCCTTTGCCAGCATCAGCATCGCCTGGGTCAGCTGGTCTCCGGCATCGGCGAAAAATTTGTCTTCCGAAGCGTTGGCAGAGAGCGCAAAGTTACGGTTCATCACCGTCGCAATTTGCCGCGCCATTAACGCATCATCAGGGCTGTGGAGGAAGTCTAAGGGGTTACAAACTTCAGATTCTTCAAAGCCTGGAGCAAACACTTTGACATCGTACCCATGCTTTGCCGCAAACGGCACGAGCAATTCTGCCTGCTCTGGATATTTGAAATCGTAAATACACAAGGGGATGCCTTCTTTAATCGCAGAGCGAATCGCCGGATTAATCAGTGAGAAGGTTTTCCCTGATCCAGGTCCACCACACACGGCAATCCCCCGGTTTGCGTCCGGAATCCAAAGTGTTTTCTTCCCAGCAACAGGTTTACCTTTGTCATTGCGCTTAAACAGTCCGGCATAAAGCGTCACCGCATTGTGCTTACGCTTTTCCAGTTGGTCTAGAGCACGTTTACGAGCGGTTCGTTTTTCGCGATCGCCAGCCAGGTAGCCGGTGGCGATCTTGTTGCCATTCTTCCGACCTTTCCCTAACCAGGCGAGGGAAATCCAGCCAATCGCCACAATCAGCAGCATGAGACCATTACCCCCTTTAAGGGACTGGAGGATTCCACCCCCATACTGAGAGCCACTCTGGACAAACGTATTTGGCTCACTGGCACGGAAGGCGATTGTTTGGGATTGCATCAAGGGAGAGGGTTGCATTTCAACCTCAAGCGGTGAGATCAGGGAATACCGTTTTAAGCCACTGCCGTAAGCCTTCTGTAAGTGCTAGTAGCTTTTCTTGGAGCGTTTCGCGTGGGTCGTCCGGCTCAATGATTGGAACAGGTTCTTGTGGCGTTTCGCGTTTAAGTGGTTGGGCGACCCTTGCGGTAACGGCAAAGCCGTGTACCTGTTTCACCTCAGCCATTTCGGTGTCATTCTCAATGTCACCTACGACAATGCCATCACCAGGGCGATAGCTGATGAAAGGAACAGGTCCAATCACGAATGGGGAACAATTGGGTTCGATTGATGAGGACAGTTGACAAGCACGAAAATATAAAGCTGTCTTGATGCTTTGCTGACTCGCTTCTGTTAACACGACCTTAAAAGCATTGCTGAAGATATTACGCCCAGTTGGTTCAAGCCCATTACTCAACTGAGCACCTTCCCCCTGTCCACCTTGAACCAGTTGCCGACCTGTCAGCCAAACTTTTCGATGAATGGCTTGATCGCCAGATAACTGAATTCCAGAGCAGGTAATGGTGTTACAAGGCACTCTGTACCCAGCAATATCACTGCCCGATAGACTGTTAACCCCCAACTTGCCAGTCAACTTCATGATGCCAACAGAGCCACTGGATTGAGGCGGAACCGGAAAGAAGCTCCAGGGCAATTCTTTTAGCCCAGGAACATCGCTAATTCGAGCAGTCTGCCAGAACTGAAATCGTTGCAATGGTACAGACAACAATCCTGGAACATCTTTGAGCGTATAGCGCGATAAATCAAAGTTGATAAAGTTAACGGTTCCTAGTTGGGGATCACTGGTAATGATTTCATTGAGTGTGCGAGCCAGGGTGGGACGTGGAAAGACGACACTGAGCCGATCTTTGAGTAACGGCACCTTAGCGATCGATTGAGTACCCAACTCTGGAATTGCCCCAGCTAAATCGGCTAACGTTTGACGCTCAAACAGCTTGAACTGGCTCAATTTGACTGCTTCCGGTGAAACTTGAGTACCAACCGCAATCGTAAATAAGTTCAAGTCTTGCAGGCGGAAGCTGTGTTCAAAGTCGCTCAGGGTGAGGACTTGATCCAACGGTTGACCTGTTCGCCAAGATCGAAATTTAACCGCTCCCGATGTTTGAAGCCTGGGTAATTTAGTAAACGTCAGGGCATCCCAGTTTGGGGCAATGGCGAATCGTTCGCCTTGTTGAACCGTAACGGTCGGAATACTGGCGGCTTTTGTCGGAAGTGATGTAAACCCCCAGCAGACAGCAGCAAGAACAATAGGAATAATACGACGAGAGGACATAGTGTTACACACCTCCAGGAGTTGAAGTTGACTGCGAACTTGACGCAGGGGTTGCAGACGAGGGAAAAACAGAGGGAGTAGGGGATGAGGGATTTGGGAGTGTCGCAGGAGTAGTTGTTGAGTAACCCATTTCAGCCAATTTGGACACAACGGCTAGTGATAGTTGCGATCGCCCAGCAGCCTGCTGCATTGGCATCCCGTTTCGGACTTGAGCCAAGAACGCCCGTACACGCTTTGCAACCGGGCTAGATGAGGAAATTAACCGCTGGCTCAGTGCCCGTTGCAGTCCGCGTTCAACATCGTTCCAGTTGGCGGTACGATTGCCAGCCACAACCACTCCACCCCCATCAGCCAGGTTTTGATGATCGGGTGTGACCGCAATGGAGGCATATTGGGGCTTGCCAGAACCGTAACCAACCTGAAATAAGTACGTTTTTCTGCCGTATTGCGATTGAGTAATGATCGTCAACAGGGTCGATTCTGTTCGAGGAATGTTGGGGAACTGAATTCCTGTCACACGCTTTAAGTGGACAATACTGGCTCCAGAACGCTTTCCTAACGAACCATCAAAATCAACTACGATCTTGCTGGGGTCGTCGAGCCACGCTCTTAAAATCGTCTCACCCATTCGGGTGAAATCGATATTGGTGCCAGATCCCTGCCAAACGGTTACGGATGTGCCATTACCCTTTAGCCCTTGTGCCTGAGATTGGGACACCTGCCGCACGCGTGGTGCAGCGATCGCCGGAGTGATAGAACTGAACACAATACCGACGAACAGCGGAATCATTGTTAAAGAAAGCAGATGCTTTTTCATCGCGTCACCTCAAATATGGAATTGGTTTGTACTTGAAGTTGCTTTCCGGCAGGAACCCGCCAAACTTTTGCTCGATTGCGGTTGCTCTCTGCTGACTGTTGATTGCGATCGGTCAGTTGCTTCTGCACTGCCCCAAATGCCCCTTCAAGCAATGCACCGCCAATGTCGGTCTTACCGTTCGTGATGTTGGATGACGACAGAGAGGGAGTTGAGGTTACACTCTCGCTTTGAGGGCGATTTAACAGTTTGCCAGTCTGACCCAATGCACCCGTGAGCGCCACCATCAGGTCTTTACCGAATCTGCCCCTCTCTCTGTTGATGTTGTCCGCCATGACTGGATTGCCACCCTCGCCCGTGATCGTCAGAGAGCCTGGTGGTGCCTGAACGATTTGAGAGCCTGCGGTAGAAGGGATAACAACGGAGGAAACAGAAAGTTGAACCATACCGCTATCAGACACCGCCTCCACTTGAGCAACCAACTCTGTCCCAGCCGGAAGCGCGACTGAGCCATCTGATCCAAGCAAGGGTTCATTGAGTTGAACTGTGAATTGCTGCGGCTGCTTTTGCTGGATATCTTCTGCCCACACAATCGGGGTGTTGAGCGTGGCGACTGCCGTAGATCCAGGCATCAATTGGGATACCTGACTTGGCTCACCCGTCAGGATCGCATTCACATCAGCGTCGTACCGCTGCGGACTACCAAATTCCTGGTGGCGAGTATCGCCGCTGTTCAAAGACTTAGATTGTGCTACAACCGCAGTCGAAGATGAGGGCACGGCAGAGGAATAATCGGCTGTCACTGCTGATGGTGTAGAGGGAGGAGTGCCCAGGGAAGAGGGTGAAACAGGCGAGTCCATAGCCGGTTCAGCAGTAGAGACATCCTCTTCCCCATCGTTCCCCTGACCAAAGCTACCAACCGTTACTGCATCTTGCCATGCCTGGTTCGGCTCTTTGCTTTCTGGAACTGAGTTAAGCGGCTTACCTGTCAAAGGTGCAGAACGTGCAATCGGGGGTGGGCTGACAACGGAGGCATAACTGCGAACAGGTGGAGCGACTGCGACAGGGGCGGGAGTACGAACCGATGTGGAAGATGTCGGCTTCGACGAAGCCGTCTTGAGCGGACTTTTCTGGGTGTTTGGTCTGCTGGGAAGACGTTGAGTAGTATTCTGTTTGGTTTGCGCGATCGTTTGCGTTTGGGTTCTTAGAGCGGTTTCAGTCTTGAGTCTGCCGATTTCCTGTGCTGATGGATCAGCGGTCGGTGTCGGCTCAGGGGATGGCGGAGGCGGTTTCGGGGCAGCTTTGTCATCCCAGCTATTCACACTCAAAAGGAACAAACCCACCGTGCCAACCGCACCTGCCATCAGAACTGAGACAAGTCCAGCTTTGGCAAATGGATCACTCCAGATTGGAGTTTTTGTTTTAGCGGTGGAATACGCCTCTTCCCCTTCCAGATCTTCGGGGTCAAGCAGAAACTCTTCCTCTGAAGCCTCTAGATCGAATACTTCTGGGTCAATGGGTTCCTCTAGAAATTCTGGCTGATCAGTAGCAGACTCTCGTTCAAGAACAACTGTTGCCGTTGAAGGTGGAGTAGGCTTGCCGGGAGGGGGTTCTGAGACAAAGCCTGTCATCGCCGCAAGATCATCCCACTCTGAGGATGGGGATTGTTGAGAATTGGAGGATTGGGAGGAGGGATGCATGATATCGAGGTCTAATCGTTGCGAGGTTGGTAGCGAGGTCTAACGGGTAAGCTGCTGAATCTCCAGATCACGCATTTCGGTAATGCGTAATCCACTTTGCTGCGCTTGATAGACGGCTTGTTGAATTAGAGTGGAGTTTTCTGGTAGAGGGTCACTGGTCGGTTCAACGGCTTGCACAAAGACAGATTTATTGAATGGAATGACACGCCCTTGCGGATTTGCACCGTCGAAAATCAGTAGGTTGGCAACCACATCGACCTGCCATATTCCCGGTTTGACTGGCTTTGGATCAGAAACCGATTCAAAGCTCAAGACACTTTGAGCCGCATTGCTGAACACGCCGTTCGGGGTCATTTTGGCAACCTCTTGCAGAAACGGATTGCGAAAATCCTCAGCTAACATGAACGAGGCTTGCCAGGTTCCGGTTGTAATTCGACCTCTGCCCACCTGAACTCCTGGATCACTTAACGATCCTCGGTTGGCTTGACCTGTCGCTCCTGCCCCATCTTTAGAAGCAAGCTTTGCATTCCAGGTGAATAGCAGTCCTAACCCGTTTTTGACAAAGTGGTGGACAGTGACTGGCGTTCGAGAAAAGTGATCGACTGGTTCCATCGCAATCGATCGCCCATTGTCAAGTTGCACCATTGAAGGAGACGGTTTTCGAGCCACTGCCCAGGTTCCAGTCGCGATAGCAAGAGTTAGAAACAAAATCAAAATTTGAAGTCCCAACGTGCCAAGCGCGAACATCGGGAGAATATCTGACGAATCAAACCGTCGTTTCTTACTCATTAACTGCATGATGACCTAAGCCTCAAATGGGTGGGTGATGGACTACCGAGCGAGAATGCCACGGAAATTCTTGAGTCCAGGGACATTGGCAGCAACGGTTGACAGCATTCCAACTGCGCCACTGTTAATCACATGGAAAACAGTCATTCCACCGCCAGCTGCTAATGCCAGAGCCAGCGCGGGTGCAAGCAGCGCAATAATCACCAGAAAGCCCATTGTGTCTGTCACTTCGGCATTGACGACTACCACCGCCGCGACTCCCACGATGATGTTGTAGCAAACCTGCGCCATTCCCAGGGAAAAGAACCCGGTTAACCACGCCCACATTGATTTGCCGTCATATAAGAACGCGCCTGCTACCGCGATCGGTCCCATCAATCCAGTGAGCAGCATGGCAATTTCGAGGATATTGGCGAACGCCCATTGAAATGCTAATAGCACAACTTGAACGAGAGATTGAGAGATAGCACCTAGAAAACCAGCCGCATAGCTCGCTCCACCAAATAAGAGACCTTGATCAAGACCACCTTCAAAAGCTTCACCAGCACCTTGAGCAGCACGCAGGTTTGGAGTTTGAGACAGCAAATTACCCAAATCTGCGAAAGCGTTTCCAACAGGATGCTTCGACTGATAATCCTGAATCACTTGCTGGGCTTGCTGGTTAGCGTTTTTCATACACTCAACCTGCCGCTCCCCAACCATCCCCTGACATTGACTCAGCAACGCCCCAATCTGGCTTGACACCGCCCCTTTATCCACAGAGGCTTGAATCGCATCCTGGAGTTTGACCTCCAGGAGCGTGGTTGATAAGACCTGCTCTGAAACATTGTGGATGACTCCTCGCAAACTAAAGGTAATCTTTCCTAGCAGGTTGCCATTGTTTGCTAGCAGAACAACGATGATAAGCGGGATAAGCAGGCTTTGTAAGGCTGAGTGATAGTCTTCTTCATGAACCATACGGCGAATGAATTGCAGCATGAAAAAGACTAGCGAACCTGCCGCAAATAGCCCAGCCATTCCAACGATCGTGGCATATAGCTGACTTTGAAAAATGTTGAGCCAGTGATTATTCCAGGCTTGGGCAATCCCTTGCGTGGTGTCAATGCCGCGTTGAAGAATGTCTCCAGCACCAAGTGCGCCAAGCAAGGAAGAAGAGAGAAGATTCAGCATGAGTCAAGGTCTCTTATCAATCGATATTTTTACGGTAGTCAGGCGATCTGACTACCGTATGGCATTGAGCAGCTTTTGTCTAACTATGGATTATCATTTGTTTGATTACCTGTAACTCCAGGCAGGTAAACATTTCCAGAAGCCTGAATCAAGCTAACGGCTCCGGCAATTTTTTCTGAATGCTGCATTCGATTTGTTTCGTCAACCGCATCGGAGATGTTAGACATCACAAGACTGTTTGCCGCCGTTTGTTGACGCAGGAGCATCAGGTTGGTGTAAGCCCCTCCTTGCAGAGCAGATTGTCCCGCTTGTAATGTCACCAGGTCTTTCATCACATCTTGCGTAACATCTTTTCCCTGGGCTTCTTGAGCTTTGCTCTGAATGGTTTGGAGCGTTTGTCCCGCACCCTGTAATTCCTGCACCATTGCGTTTTGACCTGCTTTGCCAACCACACTAGATGCCATTCCTCGGTTCATTGTTCGATCCGTTTCAGACTTGACGGATTGCGCCAGCACTAAGGGGTTGAGGTTAAACTGGTCTACTTTCTGCATTTGAGCGTTCGCTGCCCCATTCGCGCCACCATCGACTGTCTGTTGCTCAATCTGTTGATGCACGGCTTCAAAGTCAGGAAGTCCCAATGCTCCTGTAGGACGGCTGTCTCCGTTGTCTCCAGTGCCGTTAGCAGAATTTGTACCATTACCAAAAATGCCACCCAACACATCGCCAAAAATATTGGACATGCTGCGGTTAATGAAATCGTTGAATACCTGGAAGTATTGTGAGATCTGCTGAGTGAATGGATTTAAGAGGTTTCCGATTGGGTTGCCTCCACCAAATATGTTTCCAAAATTCCCCAGATTTTCGAGTGGGCGAGTCAGTCCGCCAACGGTATCGCCAATCTGTTGTTGGATCTGCCCGATCGGGTTAAGTGCCTTCTGAGTGACATCTGTGACTGTTTGCTGTAATGTGCCTGTCAGTTCATCTAAGGGAGCGGCTTTGGCAATCGGAACAATTCCTATTCCTGTAATAATCAGCATTAATGTCCAAGCCCATAGTTTGAACTGAGATTGCGTAGCACGTTTTGGTTGGACAGGCGGTTGTACCGTCTTCAAAGTTGAGTTTGTAGTTTGTAAAGAAGATTCAGGCAGCATGGGAGAGGATATTCCTTGAATGAGAATGAGTCGGTGTCGGAGATGCCCCAATCTCATTGAGGCTAGAACCAGAACGAATCGCTTTTACATACTGCTCGGCAAACTTTGCCATTCCCAGCAGATGATCACTGGGATATTGGGCTAAGACACGGGTTCGAGCAAGCTGCTCATCCGGATTGTTAGCAACTGCCGCAATTTGTATTGGGCTGGGATAATAACGACAGTAGGTATAAGTGCCATTAATGTCTAATAACCAGTTGGAGTAAAGTTCTGAGCGTTTTGGAAAGAAGAACTCTCCTGCATTTCGAGCAATAATTGAGCGTTCGTAGGAGAGGTTTTTAACGAATGATTCGACGGCGATCGGTTGAATCCGTCCCACAAGTCGCGTATTCATGTTTTCCATAATTTGCGACCCAGCAACAGAGTTGACGATTGTGCCAGGATCTTGTGCAGATAGAAATGTGCGAATCCCAGCCTTAGCACCGTTGGCACACAATCGTCCAATTAAGCGAGCGATCGTTGAAAACGCAAACAGAATCGGAGACTCGTCAATAAAAAAGATTGACTTTGGACTTTCCAACGCTCGTCTAAGTGCGGCTGAATAGGCACTCAACGAGAGTACAGCAGCTTCATTTTCATTGGAGATATTTCGCAGTGCAAAAACCAGCAGTTGAGCATCGGTTGGAAATGACGAAGGTCGGCTGATTGCGCGTCCCACACGAGAACCTAGCCAGTATTCTAGTTGAAGCTGAATCTGCGAATGAGCACTCCGAACAACGCCAATTTCATCTTCTACTCCTAATTTTTCTAGAGAGCAGAACTGCATGAAATCAGCCAGGGTTGGAGTATCATTCCAAGCCACTGAGCCAAATCCATTTTCTTGAGCCTCGTCATATCGCTTGCGAATGTCGGGGTCTTTGAAGAAGTTGCCCAATGCTCGACCGATCAGTGCCCGTACCGTATTCTCCAACAGGGGATCTTGCTGAGTGGTTGGCAAGACCATCGTGACCAGTGCTCCCTCCAGGAAGGAGCGATATTCCTCAAACCGTTCACGTAGCTTCTCTTCGTCTAAGTTCAAATGCCGTAGATCTGGCATCTCAAATAGATTGTTGGACTCACGTCCAATGTCGAAATACGCAGCTCTGGGTTTAAGAAATTCAGCATAGTCAGTGAAGGTTGAGGTGCCATCTGGTTTGGGATAGTCCAGACAGACGATCGGGTAGCCTTCAGCGAGAAACTGTGACATTGCCCCCGATACCAGAACTGATTTCCCGGAGCGGGTCGTGCCAAACACGGCAATATTCCGATGTTCCTCAATGAAGTCAATTCGGACGGGAGTGCCCCCATCATCAGCAATCAGTTCAAAGCCTTTAGAGTCACCTGGATGAGTCAAGGTCAGAGGAATCAGACCGGGTGCTTCACTGGTCAGGTATGTGAGCTGCCGTTTGAATGGCGCACTTAACAATCTTTCCCAGGAGATCGGCAGTGTTTGCAGCCAAACGCGCCATGCAATTTCAGTTTCACGAATCACTTTGGCAGGCAACAGGAAGCAATCAGATAAAGCAGCACATGCCTCATCCAATTGATCCAGATTGTTTCGGTGAACTAGAAAGACGGTCGCAATATTGACTGGAACAGCCCCTTCATAGAGCTTTTCCTGTGCCTGTACTGATCGCCGGACTTTGACCTGCGCCGCTACGTCAATACTGCGGCTTTGTTCTGCCAATTGTGCTGCCACATTACTTTGTTTAAGAATGCGCTGCACATTGGTTTTCACCAGTGTAGAGTTGCGACTGGTGATCTGACAGAAAATTTCAGTATCAACGACATGCGGACGGCAGAGGACATCCCAGAGGTAGCGCAATTGCACGCTCATATTGTTGAAGCCACCCGGTTTAGCATTAAAGGTCAAAGCGCCAACATACTTTCCTTTCACCTTAAGCCAGCGTCGATCTGCTTGCGGGACGTTGGAGTACCCATACTCCCCTTGTATGAGAGCACTGACAGCGTGAACATCGTTTTGAACGATTTCTTGGATGCCCCGCTCAGACATCACAATATGCTGTGGAACTGGAGGGGCAGGACTCCAGTTAAATCGATGCCACACTTGTGTCCAAATGTCCTGGACACTCATGGGCTTAATGTCCAACCCCATTTTGATATTGAGCAAATGCTCCCAGCGCAAGTAGCCTTCACTAAAAGCACGCTGGAGCATTGTTTCAAATCGTTCTTGCACAACGCGATCGCCGTTGCCTTTGAATAACTCCCAAACCTCAACCCCTTTTGCTAAAGCTTTTTCAATCCAGTCAGCGTCGTTTGTCACCTTCTGGTTGGGTTCGATGGTGTAGGTGGCGTAAAGATAGAGGGACTTGGGTTTGCGAGTGCCGGATTTTTTTAATTCCTGTGCCCTCGCTTTCTCACTCATTAATAGCAAGCGTAGCTCGGCTGAAGGTGCTTTACTCAATAAACGATCTAACTCTACTTGGCGATCGCTATCAGAGGTAAAAGAGCTAAGGTGAACAGTCAACCGTTCACCATTGGGCAATTCCTTCAAAGCAGATTCAAACCCCCTTAAGGTAGGTTGAACTTGGTCTGGCTTGAGCGTGTCGTGGATCCCAGTTGCCTTGAAGCCAAACACAAAGCAAAATCGATTTTTGCCTTTTTGAAGCAGCGCAGATCCCACACTCCGCCCCTTCAGATTAATTTGGGCAAATCCTTCCAGATGGTTGAAATCTTCAAACGCAGTTTGCGTAACTGTTTGCTTCTTGTTTCGTTCAATTACCGCCACCCGCTGCTTACCTAATTTGGGCTTCATCTCGATATCCTCCGTTGCGCCTGAGTCTTCCTCTTCTTACTGTTCTTGCTGGAACAAGTTGCAGCGCGTTTATCTTTGCGTAAGGAAGACGGCTGATCAAGCAAGCTTTCATATTGAACGGGTCCGCCTTGCTTCCAGGTTGGAACCCCATGAAACTTGCTCAAGAACCGCCAACCCTCATTTCCAGTTAACACCCACCAACTGGCACAACCCCAGACAACAACAAGCAGCGTGGGTAGCCAACCAAGTCCGAAAACGCCCTGGCAAAGAACGTAGGAAATGATAGCAATCACAACCCACGGAATTACCTGTTCTCCTGGAATAGGACCGAGCTGAGGCTTTGAGTTGAGCACCTGGTTAACAGGAATGAATTCGTCAAAGTTGTAGTCGTGTTCAGTAGGCATATTGAAGGACAAAAATTGTTGGGAACTTAGGACAAAATAGAATTTCCTTCGTTGAGAAGCAGCCACCACTCCTTACGTCACGATCAAGGTAGAGAGGGCATCTCCAATCACAATACACAGAACTGTGATCAACGGAATTCTGGCGGCTGTTTGCCAGTCTTCATCATTTCTAAAGGCGTTGATCACACGAACCAGTGCAATTCCGATGTAGAGGACGAAAATAACCCGCAGCGTACCAAATAGCAAAGGGATGAGTCCATCAACACCCGCTGCTCCACCACCCGTATTTGCACCTGCAAAAATGGTCTGAACATACTCTTCAGCGGCTTGAAAAAATAGGGCATGAGAAGGGAATGCGGCTGCCAGCCAAGCACCAGAACCAAAGCAAACAGACATCCAGGGCAGTTTGTGCTCAGGAATACCAGCTTTTTCCAGCAACGTTTGCCAGATGCGTTGGCACAAAGGATTACTCTTGATGATGGCTTTGACAATTTGTACTGTCAGCCCAGCAATGCAAGCACCCAAAACGAAGGTGGGAGCGTGCATGACCAGATTCAGACCTAAAATACCACCAGAGATAAGCCAGGGAGCTATTCTCCGGAGTCGAACACGAAACTCACTCGTAAAGAATTGAGCAAATAGCGAGCGCAAGCCAAAGCGCTTGTGTGACTTTGATTGAGAGACGACAAGAGGAGTTTCTTCTGAAGCTAAAGGAGTTGACAGCGACAGTTGCAGCTTTTGACGAGTTATCTCAGCAACGGTTTCATCCGGGGAAGAAGCGACGGTTGTGGTTGTTGGCATATCTTTTTCTCAATAATTAGGAAACCAGGTCATAGGACTGGATGAATGAGGGTTCTAGTTTTGAGATTAGATAGGCGATGTGGCATGGGCATGGCATGGTTCAGGATTTCTATGGCATTCGCAATTTTTTGCCAGAGGCAAGAACCATACATCCAAACTGGCAACTGTTACGTACTACTGTTACGTACTAATTTTGTGGAACTACCATCCAAAGCCAGCAGACTGAACTTTTGGTAAAAATGTCATTATCAAGGTAGAGATAAATTTTGTGCTGTATGGCAAAATTGGTGTGAGGGATTGCGTCAATAGCGCGAAGGAAAAACGGCTTTTCTACACATAGCGACTTCCTGATCAACGCGCATAGGTTTTAGGTTATGGAAATTTTGGTAGTAGAAGACGAGCACAACATTGCGTCGC
The DNA here is from genome assembly GCF_056784215.1 of Leptolyngbya sp. CALU 1928. Taxonomy (NCBI): domain Bacteria; kingdom Bacillati; phylum Cyanobacteriota; class Cyanophyceae; order Leptolyngbyales; family Leptolyngbyaceae; genus Leptolyngbya; species Leptolyngbya sp. CALU 1928. The sequence continues at coordinate 157,936 of NZ_JBXBCE010000003.1, forward strand.
TGATTCGCAGGTGCTTGGAGACCGAAGGCTATTCTTGCTCAGTCGCCTATGATGGCGAGTCTGGGCTGAAGTTATTTGAGCAGAAGGAACCCGATGTTGTCATTCTAGATTTGAATCTGCCTAAAATGAATGGGTTAGATGTGTGTGAACAAATTCGTAAAAGCCCCAAAAAAGAGCCACTGATTATGATGTTGACGGCTAAAGCGTCTGAGGGCGATCGCATCATGGGTTACACCGCTGGAGCCGATGATTATCTTCCTAAACCATTCAGCCCCCAGGAGTTAATCGCACGGGTCCGGGCGATGCTCAGGCGATCAAGGCGGTTAACTCATCCAGAGCACCGTCCCCTCGAAACACCCCATTTTCTCATCGATCCAGCGCGACGAGAAGTGTTTGTGCAACAAGCACCCGATGGGGAGCGGGAGACAGTCACTTTGTCACCTGTGGAATTTGATTTGCTGTTTAAGATGGCATCTCGACCACGAGTCGTGTTTACCCGAAATCAATTGTTAAATGCAGTGAGAGGAGAAAACTTCGTGGGGGACGAACGTTCAATGGACAGTTACATTAAACGATTGCGAGATAAAATTTGCCCTTTGGAGTATCGAGAGCGTTACATCAAGACTCATCTAAGAGTTGGATATAGTTTTGATGATGCCCCTGATTAATTCTCAGAAAAATCTATTAAGAAGTAGCATTATTAACCATGAGTGCGAGAGACCTTCTAAATAAAGGACGAACCTCTCTCAGCCTGCGTCTGCGACTACTCCTAACAAATTTTCTTGTGATGCTTGTCACATTAGTCAGTGCAACAAGTATTGCTCACATTTACAAAGCCCAGACGTTTGAGGAGAAAGTTTCCGATACTGTAATAACCAACCCATCCAAGCCAGCGCCAGAAAAGAAAGACGCGGATCGACTGCTTGAAATATTTGAGCAAGTGAATAACCGGGGAACTCACTTGGCTGTGTTGGTTAGTTTTGTGATCGTTGGGTTAATTACCTGGACCCTAACGGAAACGATTGACCGTCCACTGCGAGGAATTGAGCGAGCGATCAGCCAGTTCAATCGTGGTAATCTGAATGCACGAATTCCTCCCAGCGATATCCCCGAACTGCATAGATTAGGGTTGACCCTGAACAGCGCAGCGAGCCGTTTGCAGGGTGTAGAAGAGCGTCGCCGGGAAGTTATTGGGGACCTGGCACATGAATTGGGAAACCCGCTAACGGTGATTCGTGGATATCTGGAGTTGATAAGTCATGGAGAGATGTCGCTTACCCCATCGGTCGGGCAGCAACTCCATGAAGAAGCTGAACGAATGGCACGACTATTAGAGGATTTGAAAACCCTTTCCAAGGTGGAGACTGGCAATCTCCCATTACATTTGCAGGTGGTTTACCCAAATCCGCTGTTGAATAGTGTTGTTCGAGCCTTATCGGTCAGAAACCGCAAGCGGATTCGCCTGGAACTAAATTGCTCTACGAATTTGCCTGAAGTATTTGCAGACCCCGATCGCGTTCGGCAAGTTCTCATCAACTTGATTAGCAATGCCCTGAACTACACGGAACAAGGGCGTGTCATCGTTCGGGCTTGGAATGATGACACGCGGATATGGGTTGAAGTCTCTGATACAGGCGTTGGAATTGCTCCAGAGGACTTACCCCGTGTGTTTGATCGATTTTGGCGATCAGAGTCTTCCCGAAGGCAAAATGCATGTGGAACAGGGATCGGATTGGCGATTACAAAGCACCTGGTAGAAGTCCAGGGTGGGCAAATTAATGTAGAAAGCGAACTAAACAAAGGAACCGTTTTTCGTTTTTCGCTACCCCTTGCGACAACAGAGCTTGCCTGATTATTTACACCCTATAAACAACACAAACTATTTTGTTTCTTTTAAAAGTATTTGTGTCTCTATCTGGAGGTAGAGTTCTTTAGCCTCAACATTTCGTTCAATAAACACTTGAAGTGTAAGGTGCAGAATGGTTGCTAAGCATCGAGTTTCAGCAACTAGTCCGAAGAGTCTTAGTTCGTAACAGAGAACGGTCCCAGTTTGACATTGATTTCATCTGGTCTGATACTCCACCTGAAACTCAAGATTTTCTGCACCCTTGTTACTGGTATTTCAGTCCGTGTGTTCTCTCTTCTCCAAAGTCAGAATCGCTCTCAGTGCTAGTTATCGTTTAACGTTTTCCTTGCGCCCCATTAGCTCGGCTCTACCAATCCAAGCAAGTTTAGCCAACCACACACCAGGGTTGGCTTTTTCATCTTTAAAGGGAGACAATATAATTAATACAATCACTTTATTTTGTTTTTAAAAGTATTAGATCTCTATCCAGCGAGTGATTTAACCAAACTCAATGTTGCGTTTAACTAATTTATAGAAAAGCCGTTTGAATTCGTCTATCTGACTCGAATTCAATTCCCCACCCTGAAAGCTACCCAGGGCAATATTCATGTCCTCCAGGGCATGAATTTTTTTTTAAGTATCTCCACAAATTTTCGATCTATTTTTTCACGGAGTTTTGTATGAAAAGGCGAATTGTGTCCTTCTTGGCTATTGCTGTTGTCAGCTTTATCATCGGCACTGCTTGGAAGGTTTATCCATCCCTAACTGCGGCAGCTAGTATATTTTCATCTCCTTCTGTCGCTCAAGCTCAACCAACGTCCGCTCCAACATCCAGTAGCGCTGTTGATTTGGTTAACCAGGCACAGCAATTAGCGAAACAAGGCAATTTCTCAGCCGCGATCGCTACTGTTGACAAAATCCAACCCGCTAATCCAGAGGAAGCTAAGACGCTTCTGCAAGTTAAACAGCGGTGGGCAGATGAGGTTTTCAAGCAAGCCTTGAACAAATATGAGCAGGGGGATGTGAATGGTGCGATCGACCTGGCTGAAAGGATTCCTGCTAATACTCCAGCGCAGCAGCAATATGCCCAGGTGAGAAAGACCTGGTTTAAGAATTCAACGGTCTTAGAACTGGCTGAACAATTCCATCAAGAACGCCGCTGTACTACAGCCCTGTCAACAATTTCGCTCATTCAAGATCCTGCATTGCTAGGGAGCCAAAGAGTTCAAGACTTGAAGCAAGCGATCAACTCCATGCAAGCTGCGAATCCTCAAGCTCAAAGTTGAAATATGGAAGCCTGCTTAAAGATTGGAAATCACCTGCTAACGGGAGAACAGCTTGTATCGTCTCTGGTGCGATACAAGCTACTGGAGTCACTGATTGGGCATGTGGTTCTAGATGATGTCTTACCCCAAGTTCGACTGACCCAGGAAGAAGTTGTTCGCGCGCTTACTGGATCAGCTCAAATGCCAGAAGATTTCGATCAGTTCTTAGTTCAATGGTGTGAGAGCAAAGGCGTTTCCCCAGTGTATGTAAAGACGGTTGTTCTGAGAGATTTGCAAGTCAGAAAGCTAAAAAGGCTACTGTTTGCAGATCGGATTGAAGCTGAGTTTTTGCGGCGGAAGCAGGATCTAGACCAGGTAGAGTTCCGACGCATCAAAGTCACAGACTTAGCACTAGCAGAAGAGCTATATTTTCAAATCCGTGACGATGGCGCAGATTTTGCTGTATTGGCACAGCAGCATTCACAAGATTTTGAGCGACATACCGGAGGATTAGTCGGTCCGGTTCGATTTTCAACTCTCCCTAATGAAATTGCCAGTTTGTTTCGGAGTGGGCAACCAGGAGAGGTGTACAGTCCTGTTCAGGTGCAAAGCAGCTTTTGGATTGTCCGACCTGAACAGTTTATTTTTGCTCGTTTAAATGACTCGGTGCGAACGGAATTAATTGAGCACCTCTTTATGGAGTGGCTGCAATCGCAAATTCAATCGGTTAAATCACAGCCGAACGGCGTGCAGGTTCAAGGCATCCTTCCCAGTGCGACAACTAAAGGAGCAGTCTGATGACAGGGATCGATTCACGACAGTCGCAGCTTGACTCATTCATCCCCAATTTCTTTAGCGTTTATCCATTTTGCCGATTACCAGCAGATGTTAGAGGGCAAGTCGCTTCTAGACTAACGCTTTGCACGTTCCGTCTTGGAGAAGTCATTCACAGAGAAGGGGAATTGCCGCCCGCCGTCCATTGCGTGGTTCAAGGGCAAATTCGGCTGTTGGGTTCTGCGGCAGCTAAAAGCCCCACGCTATCGGTAAAAGGGGAGGGCGCGGTAGTAGGGTGGGACAGTCTCCTACGGCGGGTTGCGAATGGATCTGTACGGGCAGCCGGAACAGACGAAGTGCTTACCTTAGCATTACCAGCCGATGATTTCGAGCGGTTAGCGATCACCTATTTAGAGGAGGCATTGACTGAACAGGTGACACAGATAGAACTCTATGACACGTTGTCCCGGTTTCTATCGCTATTTCCCACCAAGCTGGATATCAACATCAAGGAGGTCGCTCGATACACCGAACAGGAGCAGATGGCATTGGTCATTCACTGGTCTCCGCAATCGGTACACTTAGAAACTCAAACGCTGCGACTCCCTTCTGAACGAGTGTGGCTTGTGAGTGGAAAAACGAAACGAGTAGAAATCGGAACTCCCATCACGGTTCGCGTTGATTTACACCCACCCAACGGATCACCGTTTCCACTCCGACTGATTGGCATTGACCGCAACTTCTTAGCGGCTGTCGTCCTCAAAGGCTCACTCCCAACATTAATGGAAGTAGAAGAGGATGGAGTGACGATCCCCGTCGAACCAGAATTGATGTTGGAATCGCAGTCGGCGATCGCTCTGGTAGAGGCACAAGAAGCCCTGGAGCAAAATCTTAACCGAGGCGAAACGAAAGAACTTAAGCAGCTCCTGAAAAATTACCCGGTTCACTATTCCAGAGAATTTGATCCAGTTGAAGATTTGGTTGCTTGCTTCTGGATGCTGGCAGATCGGCTAAAAGTGCCGTTTCGCCCAGATCTTTTGCGGCAATGGCTCCAGCGTCGGGAAAATGTAACCGGAGACAGTCTGCTATTTTGCGCCTGGGTAGCAGAGGCAGTGGGATTAAAAACACAGATTATCAAGTTTGTACCGACCGCTGCTGGCTTAAAACGCTTACAGTTTCCGGCTTTGATCATGCAGGATGGAGTGCTGACACTTCTGTATGAGTTGACTCGCAACAACGGAGTCGTCGTAGGGTCGCCTCGGACAGGCATTGTCATACTTCCACCAGAAGATGTTGCTGACCAAATCGCGATCGATAGCATTGAATCTGGTACTCCGGTCAGCCAAGCATTAATCGTCGAGCGACACGCACAAACGCCACTCAAGCAGTTTGGAGTGAGTTGGTTTTTACCAATTCTCAATCAGCATCGTGGCGTGTTGATGCAGGTTCTGATTGCCTCTGTGTTTGTGCAGCTTTTAGGGTTAGCCAACCCACTATTAGTTCAACAGATTATTGACAAAGTGATCATCAATAGTAGTGGTGCGGCACTTCCCATGTTTGGGATTTTGATGGTTGCATTTTCGTCCTTAGAAGCGATTTTAACAATACTCCGCTCCTATCTACTTTCGAGTACGACCAATCGAGTGGATTTAGTGTTGGGAACGGTTGTCGTTCGTCATTTACTAAACTTACCGTTGAATTTCTTTGAGAAGCGTCCAGTCGGTGAACTATCCGCACGTTTGTCAGAACTAGAGAATATTCGGCAGTTTTTAACCAGCACAGCATTAACAGCAGTACTGGATGTTGTGTTTTCACTCCTCTACGTTGGAGTGATGCTGCTTTACAGTGTTCAACTCACGATTTGTGTGTTGGCATTTGTTCCGATCGTGATTGTCCTGACCTTATTGGTTGCGTCCATCCTGAACAAGCAAATTCGGATTAAAGCAGATCAAAATTCAAGAGTTCAATCCTATTTAATCGAAGTTCTGGGTGGGATTTTTACGATCAAGTCTCAGAACATGGAAGGTTTGGCACAGGCGACCTGGCGAGACCAATACCTGCAATATTTAGGCACCAGTTTTAAGACCGGGATGATTAACACATCATTCGGTTCCTTAAGCAACCTGATCAACACCTTAAGCAGCCTACTAGTGCTGTGGATTGGAGCTGAATTAGTTCTCAAAGGAGAGTTGACGTTAGGGGGATTAATTGCCTTCCGCATTATTGCCGGGTATGTTGTGGGTCCGATGGTGCGATTGTCAAGACTATGGCAACGGTTCCAGGAAACAGCCCTTTCGTTGGAGCTACTGACAGATATTGTAGAAGCTCCAACCGAGGTGTTGCCAGAGGATGAAAGTAATGTCGCGCTACCACCCGTTGAAGGGTGGGTGCAGTATGAAGCAATTAGCTTCGGCTTCAAACCGGGGCAATTGCAGTTATCCAACGTCAGCCTGGACATTTCCATTGGCTCATTTGTTGGAGTTGTGGGTCAAAGTGGCTCTGGTAAAAGTACGCTGGTCAAACTCCTGCCTCGGCTGTACCTGCCGAATGCAGGCAGCATTTACGTTGATGGGTATGACATCAGCAAGGTAGACCTATTCTCCCTGCGAGAACAGATTGGCATTGTCCCGCAAGATTCGATTCTGTTTGAAGGAACTATCCGGGACAACATCACTCGATTTGACACATTTGCCGATGAAGACGTGATTGAAGCGGCGAGAGTCGCAGATGCTCATGACTTTATCATGCAGATCTCCAATGGCTACAGCACTCAGGTTGGGGAACGGGGAGCAAAGCTCTCTGGTGGGCAACGGCAGCGGATTGCGATCGCTCGAATGGTGTTGCGAAATCCTCGCTTACTGATTCTTGATGAAGCCACGTCTGCTCTGGACTACAACACAGAGCAACAAGTGTGTCTGAATTTGGCAAAGAAATTTAAGGGGCGCACCGTTTTCTTCATCACGCACCGTTTGAACACGATTCGCCATGCCGATCTCATTGTGCTGATGGAGCAGGGATGTGTGGTAGAGCAGGGCACTCATGCGGAGTTGATGGCGTTACAGGGGCGCTATTTTTGCTTATCGGAACAGCAAAAAACCGAAGCTGTGTAGTTGTGTAGTCAAAGGGGATTTCTATGAACAATCGTTGGAACAACCGCTGGTTTAGAAACATGGTTGGGACACTGCAAAAGCGATACCAATCAACCATAGAGACAGCAGAGAAAGCGTTGGATAATCCCGCGTTGGATTTGCCACTCCCATCCAAGATTTCTCGGCGTACCACCACAATCATTGTGATTGGGTTGACGTTAGCCACCGGATGGGGATTTCTTGCCAGGGTCGATGTGGTGGTGTCCTCACGCGGCAAGTTGGAGCCACTTTCTGCATCGCAGGCAATTCAATCCCGCGCGGGCGGAATGATTACCTCGATTCAAGTCCGAGAAGGTGAACAGGTTGAGAAAGACCAGTTGTTGATGCAGATTGACAAGAAGCCCCTGCTGACCCGCAAGGATGCGCTCTCCCGGCAATGGGATTTACTGGTCAAAGAGGTCGAAGTGCTGCGGGCAGCCAGGGAAGGGCGCTTTGTTCTATCGGGTGAAGGGCTTTCGCCTGAGTTGCGGAATCGGGTCCAAGATCGGCTGTTACTCGTTGCTCAAATTACTGGAGATGGCAGTGGTTTAGCTCCGGCACAGCATCAACGGTATCAACTGTTCCGCCAGCAGTTACAGAAGCAGGTCTCTATCAACTCAGTCAGAGTGTCTGCCCTACAAACACAAGTGTCTGGGGCAAACGCTCAACTCTCAACCACATCGGGGCGATTGAAGGTCGAGCAAGAAATCGTCAATCGGTTGCAGCCGCTGGTCAAAGCAGGAGCGATTTCCCGCAACAGCTACTTACAAAGGGCATTAGACGTTAGTAACCTGGAAAATCAGGTGGTTCAAAATCGCGTACAGAAAAGTGAGCTGATGTCGAGCGTAATGCAGGCACAAGCCGATGGGGATCAAACGATAGGGCAGTTCTTTCAAGGACTCCAGCGGGAATTGGCAGCGATCGATACTCAGATTGATACCGTCATCAAAGATGACCAGCGGCAACTGATTCAAATCAGCGCTCAACTGGATCAGACCAACCTTGACCTGGAGCAACAGGATTTACGCTCCCCTGTTACTGGTGTTGTCTTTGATTTAGGACAGAGAGTGCCAGGTGTTTTGGCACAACCGGGGCAGGTCTTGCTTCAGGTGGTTCCAAACGAGTCGCTGATCGCACGGGTGCAGGTGGCAAACAAGGATATTGGGTCAATCCGGGAAGGAATGCCCGTAGAGGTGAGAATTGATGCGTTTCCATTTACCGAATTTGGATCGGTGAAAGGAGTGGTTTCCAGGGTTGGCAGCGATGCTGTGCCCATTGACCGCACGGGACAAACAACCGCTTTTCCGGTGGAAATTCGTTTAGATCAGCAGTTTTTAGAGAAGCGGAGTGAACGATTCAATTTAACTCCTGGCATGGCGACAACCGCCAATATCAAGATTGAATCAAGAGCACCGATTAGTTTCGTATTCGGGGAAATCGTCCGAGCATTCGACGGTTTACGATCGGCTCGATGAGCAAATAATCCTACTTTTTCTAACAAGAGATAGAGAAAGTATTGCTTGTAGGATGATACGCTCGAATCACGGAATATTTCTATTACTGTTACTCTCTCAAATCCCGCTAGTTTCGCTATTTCGTCAGTTCTAGTCAATGGAGCGCCTTCTATGGCGCATAGTTTACGCTGAATGGTTTTTGTACTTTTCTACCTAATCACGTTCATGGAGGCTTCTCATGATTCTTCTAAATCGGTGGACCCTGGCGAGTTTGCTGGTTATTCTCGCAGCGATTACCTATGGTGTGACGCAAAACGATGGACAAGGAAATGTTGCCAGCAATGATATTTCTTTAACTGATTCTCCTGGACCAGTGCCTCAAGACCTGGAAGACACGTATGAGTCGCTCATTGGGCAGGCGCAAACGGAAGCAAAGAATAACCAGTTTAAACAAGCTATTTTGAACCTGGAAGGGATTCCAAAGAACAGTCAGCACTTTGCTCACGCACAGCAGGTCAAGGATGAGTTTTCACAGAGTTTGCTACAACACGCCAACGACAAATATCAGAAGGGTGATATTCAAACTGCTTTAGCCATGCTGGATGCAGTTGCCCCTTCTAGCACCAGTTCTTCTCAAGCCAAAAAACTGCAAAAGGATTGGGGTGAACAGGGAGAGCAGTTTGAAATGGTTCGCACGGCGATCGCCAAAAAGGATTGGCATAGTGCGCTCAAATCACTCGATCGATTGAAGGGAATGCCCATCTTCCAAAGCGCTCAGGTACAGCAACTCCTTCAACTGGCAACCGATCATTTAGGGCAACCTGACAAAATCACAACCAGGACAGCCGTTGCCAGGATGCCCGCTTCTACTGATAGCGTTGTGACCGCACAAGTCTCCACAGAGCCAGCCACCGTCGGCAGTGAAATAGACAACGCATTAGCGGTTGATGTCAAACCGGCTGCGATCTCATCGGCTCAACCAAAACAGATATTAGTCTCAACAGTTCCCATTCCCGCGACTGCCCCGATCAAAACGGTTGCTACAGTGCCCACGCCTGCTTCTGAAATCGTTGCAATAGTTCCTGTTTCAGAGAAAGAACAGACTTTGGGCGCAACGGAAAAGATAAAAGTACAAACCGTGAAGTCTATTGATGGGATGACTTCACATCGAGCATTCTCAACAATGGCACGGGAGCAATTTACCACAATCCCTATTGAAGATAAACCTTCATCAATTCAAGAACGAATGGCAGCGTTTGATCAACTCAGAGCGAGCGTGACGCAAGAAGGAACAACACCTACCACTATGCAAACAACGACTGTCATGACAGCGTTCAGTCCGTTTGATTCGTTGCCACAGCCCAAAGACATAGACAAAGTTTCTCGGCATTTGGGAAACGCCGTGACGCTGAGCACATTTACAGATTCACTGCTGAGAAATCGTCCGCTTCTAATTAGCCCTGCTTTCAACACCACCAGAGCAATGACGATTAACAGCAGGGCACCTAAAGTTTCGGATGCGTCAACGGTCAGAGTCGATAGCTCTGATTTGCTTGGAGGCATGGCAGGCAGTCACGACGATTCAATTTAGGACATTCAAAAACAACGTCACCTTTTACATTTGAGGGAAATCTTATGGTTGTGGTCAGATCTGTTCATCGGTTGAGTTCAAGTTTGTTTCACCTTTTAGGTGTAGGAATGTTACCTGGCTTTATTTTTGGACTGCTGCTAGTGCCTGTTGTACTGAATAATCAGGTCAATGCTCAACAGACGCAACCAGCACCAGCACCACCGATTGGCGAACAAATGGTTACAGACGGTCAAGCAGGTACTCAGGTTAAAACAACCCCGATTAAGCTAGGAACGGTGTTGCCGGGAATTCTCGACAGTAGGGATGCCAAGTTGAACGGATACTACCTGGAAGCCTACAAATTTTCTGGACAAGCGGGTACTCCTGTTCAAATTCAAGTCAAAGGGAGCAAGGACTCTCGCAAGGTAAACAACTTAAGCCTGACCCCTTACGTGTTGCTATATGGTTCTGGCAACCGGTTGATTGCCAGAACAAACGCGGCTCCTGGAACCGTTGATGCGTTTATCCGCATGAAATTGCCGGAAACGGGCGAGTACACGGTCGTTTTTACAGGGACTCAACCGCAGAAGGCTGGTCGTTATTGGTTAGCCGTACAATATGCTCCTAGCGATTTAGCCCCATCGCTAACAACTGAGCCACAAACCAGTGAGCGTCAAGTCTCGGCGGTTTGGCAGTCCAAACCAAGTTCATCGGATCAGTCTAATCAGTAGCCATAATGACGATAGATGCAAAAAGTGGAAGTGTAACACCTCCACTTTTTGCATCTGTTACGCTTCTACAGCAACTCGACCAACGGGAGCTGCGATACAGGCAAGTGTATATCCTGCCTCTTTGTCGGCTGAAGTAAGGTTTGTAGGGGCTGCTTTATATTCAACCGACCCTTGAGCAACTTTAACCTTACAGGTGCCACAAGCACCCATCCGGCACGCTTTAGGGATTGAAACTCTTGCCTCTTCCGCCAACTCCAAAATGGAGCGATCACGATCGCCAGCAATCTCTTTCTGAGACTTAGTGAACGTAACCACGGAAGCGGAATCAGGCTGATTCTCATTTAAGCTACTGCTATTACTGGTGACGATCTGAGTCTGTCCTTGATCCTGCTGGATGGGTACATGCTCCTGCTGGGCGCTCTCCTCAGCCCATACATCGTCTTCCGTTGAGTCTGGAGCTTCTTCAAATGCCCTGAATCCACCAAAGCTCTCCTGGTGATAATTGTCCATTGGGAAGTTAAGGTTTTCCAAGGTTGAACAAATTTCTTGCATGAAGCCATCAGTACCACACACGAAAACAGAACGTTCATGCAGATCGGGCGCAGCAAGCTGGAGCATTGCTGGGGATATTCGCCCTTTGTGCCCTGCCCATGACACTCCGGGACGTTGCCGGGTCACCGTAATCTCCAGTTGGAAGTTCGGCATGTGTTTGTCGATCAACAGCAGCTCGTCGTAGAAGGGAATATCCTCTGGAGTGCAGGCGCTATGGAGAAACACAATATCAATATCGGCAAAGGAATCGTAAGCCCATCGTGCCATTGACATCATGGGAGTGATGCCGGAGCCTGCTGAAATCAGGAGCAGCCTGGATGGAGCATCCGGTAGAAAGGTGAAACTACCTAATGGACCACCCAAAAGCTTCTGACGATCGCCCACAATCAGGCTGTCATGTAGCCAGTTAGAAACAAGTCCTGGCGGCACATCAGGAGTACTGCTGGGCACTCGCTTAATCGTCAAAGCGAGAGAGCCTGGACAGGTTGGAGACGATGAGATGGAGTAAGGACGGATCACCTGCTGTCCATCAATTTCAACCGCTAAGTTAGTAAACTGTCCTGGCAGGTAGTGATCAAACCGAACGGCAGGCTCTGCGACAAAATAGAACGTTCGGACATCTGAGGTTTCTTGAATAATGCGACAGCAGCGCACGGTGATTTCTTCAGCCGTCCAGGTAGATCCCTGTAAATGGCTTGGCATGATTGATGGGACTGAGAGGTCAACTGGTTCGAGTTCTTCAATATGCAGGTAGGTCTCTGCAAGCTGGAGTAAGTCGCCAAGCTGGAGCAATTCTCGTTGATTAGGCTGTACGTCTTTGCCATTGACAAACGAACCATTGCGGCTGCCCAGATCAACAAAATAGTACTCCCCCTCGGTGAAATGGATACGACCATGCACACTGCTAACAACGGGACTATCTAAGATCAGATCACAGGTGTCGCACCGTCCGATGATCCACTCGGTTTGTCCAGGGTATTTCTGAGGGAGTGCGTATTCGTTGAATACCTGCTGCTGAAAGTTGACTGATTTGAATTTCATCATAAGAAAATACCCGCACTAAATTGCTTGAACAAATCAGATTGCTGGATGGTGTTACCGTCGAGACCGACCGGGTGCCTCACCGAAGGTGATAGTCTGGTTACGATCGCGCCTTCTCCGCAAGGTTTTGGCAACCGTTTCAGAGTCAGCAGGAGTGGAGCTTGTCAGTTCCTGCGACACTAAAAGACTGGGTTGGGTAAGAGCAATTGATTCCATCGCCTCAAAGTGGTCTGAATCCTTGAGATCGAGGTCTTGCCGCAACTTACTAAAAAACTTCAAACTGTTCAATTCACTTACGACCTGTTGACTCAGAAGATCCTGAACTACCCCGATATACGCCTGAAGCCGTGACTGCTTGGACATCTCAGGCAACAGTTTGTCTAACGCCTTGACCAACGTATAGACCTCGTTCGGACTTAAATCTTCAAGCGATCGCCCTTCTAGCATGGAGGGGTCTAGAATCTTTCGGAGCTGCTTTCGGAGACTGGTTGCCATGCGTTCACGTTCATATTGAGCATGACTCCGATGCAGGGTTCTCAGTAACCATGCAAACCCCAAGGCGGCGATTAATGCATTGAAACCATAGAACAAGACTGGATGCAGCCGATTCACCCAGGGACGTGCCCCAAAGGTGAAAAAGGTCCAGAAGGACACGGCTGTAAAGACGGTGAACATAAAATGGCGTGCTTGCTCTGATGAAACAGGTCGCCCCTGAACCGACTGGAAGTTGCACCATCCCTTCTCAGCCAGTCGTCCAATCCCCACAAAAACAGCTACAAAAACAACAAAGGTGAGTGGAGCGGCAAAGAGCTTAGGAATGGGAATGGCTAACCCATTGAAGTAAAACCCTGGATCAAACAGGTGAGTCATCTGACCTTGTTCCCGTGTCCAAGCGCCAGAGAAGTAGTAGCTCCAATCCCCGGAATACAGCCAGTAGTAGAAATAGAAGGCGATGACTGCCCCTAAGTAGCCGTAAGCGACCACATCTCGTCCGCGATCGTTGAGTCCTGCCCAATAGGAATCTTCTGCATCAATGTCAATACAGTGAGATTTGCAGGCAACACAGGCACCTAGTTCTTGCCCTGTCTGTGGGTCTACAGTGCGGCACATGGACTGGGTGATTGCAGGCTTGGGCTTAAGGTGCGCTTCACTGCCTAAGAGCGATCGCGGACCTGTATAGACCAATTGCACGGGTGCCATTGGGCAGAAGTAGTTGCACCATGACTTTCCGGCGTACAGATAGCCCACTAAAACTGCACAGAGCATAGTTCCTAGTAGAAACAATCCCAGCACCGTGCGATCAGCGTTAACAAACAGCAACCGGGCTGACAGTCCTGCAAGAAATAACCCAAACTGCACGTACAAACGGTTACGACCTAACCAGGAATTGTCTCCAATGGTGACGACCTCCCATCGAACATTTCCGGCAACATCAACGACTTTTCGCTTGCGCTGAATACCCAATGCGCGTGGGATTTGGGAAATGAACGAAAGCGGACAAATGCGCCTCCAAAACTCATGACCAACAGATATCAGAATCAAAATAGCGGCTGGCACGATAATCGTCCACCAAATCATGGCACTCATATAGCGAGGGTCTTGAACCACACACTGCCCTTGAATCTTGGGGCATTTGGTTGGGTCCAGATAAGACGATGGATCAAGCCGAAATGGACTCCAGGTTGTGCTGGAGTCTAAAAAGAATTTTGTAACCGGGTCAAAGTACAGGGATGCAATGAGGAGCAACCATCCAAGGGTCAACACCCATCGGACGCGATGCATTGTTTTCTCTGATGTTTTGCTTAACATGACTATTTCCTAAGCATTGATATTTCCCAAACTTTGAACCGTTGATCCGAATCACTGGTGATAAGGTATCGGTCTGAACAACGAACGGTTTTCATATCCAATGGATGAGGTGAAGTGTCTCGCTCGACGCGAGATAAGACACCTGTTTTTTTGTCCCAGATTCGCATTCCATCTGAATGAACCGTGACCAGGTGTTGTTTTTCAACTCGCCCGGTCATTGCCATGCCAGATTCTTTAGGGAATACCCGTAGGAGTTCGCCGCTATCTAAACTCCAGGCGATCGCCCGATCCTCCCCCAGGCTGTACAGAGTTCTGCCATCCTCGCTGACGAGCAAATGATTGATCTTCCCTTTATGCCCTGCGAATACCTTTCGGAGTTCTCCAGTCCGCAGATCCCAAACCTGGACCCGTTCGCCAACCGCAGCGATCACCAGTTGCTGAGTAGGTGCAAATGTTACAGCCGTCATGGGTGCGCCCAAGTCTGCAAAGGTTTGCAGGATCTTTCCGGTGCGGACATCCCAGATTTTCAACACCTGGTCAGATCCACCACCCGCAATCATTTGAGCGTCCGGGCTAAAGGCGACGGCAGCTACCTGAGTCTGATGATCATTGAGGGTCTGAACCAATCGCCCAAATCGCAGGTTCCATAAGTACAACGACTGGTCTTTACTGACAGCTAATAAATCACCATCAGGACTCACAGCGATCGCACTCACGGTATGAAGATCAACGGGATTCTCAACGACCAAATCGTGCTTGAGCGTTAGTTTTGTTTGATTGGACATGGGCAACATGGACGCGATCGCTTCGCTCATCTGCCCACCCCGCACCGAGAACTGCCAAACACCGACGAACCCGACTGTCGTGATCAATGACAAAACTCCTACCGCTGTAGCCCATTGAGGAGACACAGACAAGGCAGGAATGCGGATTTTAGCCCATTGGCTGCTGGGTTTAGGGGCTTTGGTTGATTGTTGTAGATCAGCTAGCACCTCCGAGGCTTGACGATAGCGGTCTTTGCGATTGACACACACCAACTTGTTTAGAATTGTGACCAGACGCGAATCGAGTGGCGTTTTTAAGTAAGACTCCCACTCAATTTCACCAGACGAAAGGTTTTTCTTGAGCTGCCGGGGATGAATTCCGGTTAAAAGTTGAATAACCGAAACACCCAAGGAATAGAGATCGCTGCTGAAGTCAGCTTGTCCCTGTTGTTGCTCCTCCGGCATGTATCCAGGAGTACCGATCGTCACAATTGCTTCAGTCGTTGGGTCAGAGGGCGACTGCTTTTCCTCAATCACCGCAGAATCATTATTCAGCCATTTGGCAGCACCAAAGTCGATCAAGACAATCCTGCCGTCTGTACGCCGAATTAAGTTACTGGGCTTGATGTCCCTATGAATTAGCAGGGCTGATTCATTGGCAGAAGGAAAATAGGCGAGGGATATCATGAGCAACCTGTCGAATCGCCTGAGTCAAAGAGTCAAACCCATGCTGCCGGAAGAGATTAAGGGCAAAGGTTCGCACAATTGCCATATTAATCAAAGCGTGACCCTCACACAGTGGAGTCGTATCTTCTTGAAAGACCACATCTTTACACCAGTGGAGGCGATTCTCAATGTGCCAATGCTGCCGGATACGACGGGCAAACTCGGCGGCATCGGTTGCCAGCGAACTGATATAAAACACCGTCTGTGAAACGGGTATGCCTGCTCTTAGTCCGGTGCGTTCGACCCGAATCACTCGTTTAAGAGCGACCCAACTTGGGTCAATGGTGGCACTTGGCTCCAATACACACACACGGCGTTGGGTTGAGCGATTGCGCGTCCGCTCTGAGTCCACGTGACAACTGAGGGGAGACGAGTGTTCAAACTGCTGCTGGATTTGGGCTAATAATTTGGGTTGATTCCCTTTGATGGCAATTAAGTAGTGGTTCTGACTGGCTATAATTTGCTGAACTGTTTTTTTTTTGGCGTGCAGGGCATCAAAACTAAAACACACCCCTTGCAACTGAAGGTGCTCCAACAAGGTTTGTACCGTTACAATTTCACTACTCGTTTTGTTGTGCATGGATTGCACCCCAACGACCAGTCCCAGTCGAGTGCTGACCACCGACACCACACTGACAAAATCTTGATACGCCTGGTCGTAATCTCTCAGACTGACTCGGATGCTCTTGCCGTCAACGGCACAAGCGGCTTGCTCTTCCAGCTCAACCGTTTCCTGTGCCCATTGATTGAAAACCTCGGTTAACGCCTCAAAGTCCACTCGCACCAAAGCGCGGCGAATCGTCGAGTAGCAGGGTAACCGCTCATAGGGCACTTCGAGTACCCCTAACAATTGGGTTTGATGGCGCTCCACAAAGCACGCGATCGCTCGATACCCCACACACCCGCTCATCGTTGCCATCAGTACCAGCAACAAAATCACCCACAATGGATACTGGGGTTGGGTTCGATAGTCTCGTACTTGTTTGAGAGCATCAATCAGGCTCATGGCTAGCTAGGGGTGAAAGAGCATCACCCATTATCATTTTTCTACCACTGATGAACTAGCCCTGCTATGAATTAGATCTTGAGAATGGATGAACTCCAGGATGGGTAGAACGTCCAGCAGCAAACAAACAGCATCTTTCTGAGAAAAACGCTGCCCCTGATCGAGCCAGGGTTCCAGGTTTTCCCCTTCAACATACTCCTGCACCAGGTAAGCGCGATCGCCTACTTCAAACTGCGCCAGAAGCAGCGGAATCTGCTCACATTGTCGCCCAAGTTCTTGCAACGCTTGAGCCTCAGTGTCAAACATCCGTCGAGCCACTTCAAAGGGAAGTGCCTTGAGACATTTAACAACACACAGTGGATGATGTGGGAGATACTTATCTCGTGCCAGGAAGATCTCACTAAAGCCACCTTTACCTAGCGATTGTAGGATTAAATACCGTCCAGTCAATAGTTGCCCAATCATGAAACCAACTCAATCACCCCAAAACAGAGGTGGGAAAATGTTCAACCGACTTGAGCAACCCAGGGCAAATTATTTGGAAATCGAACAGAAGGGACTTCTACAGTATTGACAGATAGACAAGCACCTGTATGTTTTTGGGCAACTTGTACCGCCGTTTGAGGATCAGCATAAGGACCCCAAAAACAGTTGTACTCGTGTCCTGGCAATGCAACCGCTGCATACCAACCCGGTTGAGAATGAACCCGTAATATGAGTTCGTCCCACCAGGCTTGCCAGCAATCAATCCGATCCGGATGATCATGGCGAATGCAGGCGAGTTGATTGGCAAGTCCATCAAACCGTTGACTCTGCTCCTGGCTAATCCGATAAACGACCAGAAGTAGGTCAACGAAACCACCTCCATCTAAAAGTAGAAGCCCCTGAGACATTTTCCCCTAACCCAAAAATTTATTAGACTCAAAATCGAACAAAAATTTAAGCCGCTTTACATTTTTGTATTAAATGTTAGGCACCTCGAAACACTCTCCAAAGACATAGATTTAGGCAAGTCCGGCGATAATACTTGCTCATCTTAGATTTCCCAACAAATAGTTCGGGGGCGAAAACCACCATTGAACATAACTTTAAATACTTATAGTTTTCTTTTGTAGAAGAAGTATTATCTCTACCTTTGAACAGAGTTAATATGAATAGGGGATGCGTTCAATAGATGTAAAGCATCCACTCTGAACTTCCTATCCTTGAGAGACAGAATTTCAGAGCGGTGCGGGGGCTGTGTAAGTTTTGAGTCGCGGCACAAATTGGGTAGCAGTCAGCTTGCAGTCAACGATCATTCAGACAATGGCTGTAGGAACTGGGGAATTCTCGCTGAATAGACTTGAAGGCACTCAATCTAGTTTTTCTTTGTCCAGCAATTGGCTTCTAGAGCCGTTGATCGGGTAGGTCAGCGGTGAGTCGGAGAGCAGAAAGACGAATTACTAAACCTCAAATCACGATCACAAGGCTTCCCGTGGGCAACTTGCCAATCTTTTCAGCAATCACAGATGTGAAGAGGATACCTATGGAATCTGCAAATAATCATCTCAAACTAGAGGACCACAACCAATCTCACGGCAATATCATCAACCCAGATCCTAATGCGGGTGACGCTTCTGCGAACAAGTCAATAGGGTCATCAGTGCAAGAGTCCGACTTTAATGCAGCCTTAGATCAGGCGGCTGATGCGTTTGGCGATGCTAAGGGCAAAGCGAAGGATCTGAAGGGTAAAGTTGGTGACACTTTGGGAGAATTCAAAGACACTGCATTTGATGCATTTGATAAGGCGAAAAGTCAAGCTGGCGCTTTGCTGAATGAGGCAAAAAATAAGGACGGTGAAAATCCCAACGACAACAAGAATAAAGGATCTGAATCCGGTGAAAAGGTTGCCGACTTAGACAAGAGTGCGAAATCTCAATCTGGCAGCAGTTCATCCGGTAGCAAGTCAGCAGAAGACGGGCTGCACGTTTCGCCTGACGCATTGGCAGATACAAAGTCTCTTGATCCCACCCAAGTTAGGAATGAGGAGAATTTGGCAGCGCGGTTAGGTGCTAACGGAGATTTCCTCGATGGTGGCGGTGGCAGTAACACCGTCATTGGAGCTAGTGGCTCTGACATCATCAGAGGGGATACGGAGGGCAGCTTCAACACGGTGACAACTGGGACAGGCAAAGACCTGATCACACTAGGACAAGAGGCGACCAATCGGGTATTCGACTTTGATCCAGCGAACGACCAGCTTGGACTAACCGACAGCTTGACCCTGGACAGCATTCTATTTGGACGGGGCACTAACCCTCAGACTGGAGGGCTTGATCAGCCCTTAGATAGCCAGAACAACACCGTTGTCGTTGACAAAACTTCAGAACACATTCTCGCTTCACTGACGTTCACGAACGCAGGCGACATTTCTGATCAGAACTTTGTCCAGGTCAGTTCTCAAGACCTTGACAGTCTAGCGGCTGGTGCAACAGGTCAAGCTGCAACAGCGGCATAAATGCACGACTCATCGTGCCAACTCGATTGAATTTTAAGTAAATGCAGGAGGATTTTGTTATGGCTGGTATTTATGGATCTAATGAGGAGCACAATGACCTAACCAAACAGGCAGGAGGTGACATCGGGGCGGATGCCTCAAAGCAAGCCGACTCTGCGACACTTGCCTCGAAAGGGTCATCGATTCAAACGTCTGAGTTTGAAGCATCGTTGAACAATCAAGCGGATTTGGGTGGTAGTGCTGACCACAACCACGCGGGTCCGGCTGAAAGCCCCATTCCCAAAATGTCTGAGGACTTCAAGCAGCACAATGGGACAAAAGGGGCTGACAAATTAGTTGGCGATGCTGGCGACGACTTCATCTTCCCCGGCACAGACAGTTTCAGCTTCAACCAGGCTGAGGCGAAGTCTGGGGTAGAGGAATTTCCTTTTCCGAATGATAGTAAAGGATCATCTGAGGCAAACCTCAGCTTAGATGACAAGGGTAATTTCAAAGTGGAAGGCTCATTCAAAGACTTTGATGGAGCACCTTTATTTAGCCAGGGAGAAAAGGAAATCGATCCCAAAGCTGAAATCCTCAACGGCTCTGATCCCAAAGCCTTGGTTGATGGCTTCCTAGCTGTACCGGAGGATAAGGAAGGTAATAAACTGAGCGGGACTCATCTTCACTTCAGTCCTTCTGGAGACGATCGCGGTAATTTTGCCGATGCTACAGTGGTTCGATTCTTGGAGAACACTGTAAATGCTGATGGTAAATCCGGTAACATCTCAGCCAATTTCGAGTTGAAGCCGGATGAACAGGCTGCATTACTGGCAGGGAACCTGTACGCCAACCTTCACAGTAATGTGGACGTGGATGGTGACGGCAAGGCAGGCTTCCCCACGGGCGAGAACCGACTCAACTTTAACCAGAAGGTAGTGGAGTTTGCGTAGTTCCTGCTTGAGTCCGAGCGTTCACGCTTTCAACAAAGCGACTTGCAGACTCCTTCTAACCCTCCAATCCTGGCGATCGCCAGGATTGGAGGGCATTGTTGTCTCGTCCTCTGTCAAAGGGAAGATGTGAACTATGACCAATGCCAATTAAAAGCTGTGTAGGAATGTCTTTATCTAATATCAAAGAGTCACCCGTGCAATGAAGTCAGTTTTTAGATTTATCCTGGTCGGTCTTCTAGGATTTTGTTTTAGCCTCCTAACTGCCTGGTGGATTCCATTTATCGCAGCAGAACCCGATCCCTCAATGTTGAACAAACAAGGCTTTGAACAGCTATACAAGGGGAATCCTAAAGAAGCACTCCAGAATTGGAAAAACGCTGAGGCTGGTTATCGCAAGTTGGGGAAGTCAGAAGGTGTTACCGGGAGCAAAGTCAATCAGAGCCTTGCAATGCAAGCTCTAGGTCTGTATCCGCAAGCTTGTATGACTCTTACCCAGACACTTACTCTGGAAAATAACTTATGCCAAAGTAATGGATCAGAGCCACAAGACCTCAAACACCTAACTGATAGTATTGCAGCGATTCCATTAACGCCTGCGACCGTAGCAGGACTCAACAGCTTAGGGGATGTGCTTCGGGTTATTGGACACTTGAAAGAGGCACACGTTGTGCTTTCTCAAACTTTAGATAAAGGGAAACGATTTGACTCGGTTTCGGTTCCGCAACTTCTACTCAGTCTTGCAAATGTTGAGCGATCGCTTTATTTAGAGGATCGCGATCGCTACGATCGCACAGATAATCCTGAATTACGGCTGACACTTCAATCTCAATTGCAGCAACGAGTACAAAAAGCATTAGATTTGTACCGTGAAGTCTCGGTGGTTGGCGGAGATAGCCGTTCTCAATTGTTTGCTCAAATCAATCGGCTGGGAATACTGGTGCTTTCAAAGCAATGGCTTGAGAAGCGTAATCTTCAAGTACCACTCAAGCAAACCGTGCAGGCAGAGCTTGACCGAAGCCTCGCACAACTGGAATCAGCATCTTTTTCTGAAATTCCACCGGAGCAGTCCATTTACGCTCAAATTAAGATTGCAGAAAGCTTAAGACTGTTAACCCAATATGAGCGTGCGATGAAATACGCCAGGGCAGCGCTAGACCTTGCTCAGGGGCTTCAGAATCCACGATCGCTGTCCTATGCTCAGGGCGAGACAGCCAAACTGTTGCTAGATCGTGGGCAACCAGAAACGGCGTTAAGCACCTTTCAACAGGCAGCAACGCTAGCACAATCCATTCACGCCGGGGATGCCGTTTACCAATGGCAGCGAGCGATCGGACGAATCCATAGTCGCCGGGGAGACTTCAAACGAGCGGAACAAGCGTATGAAACCGCGATCGCCGCGCTTGACCAGGTGAGAGGAAATATCCTTGCGGTTAACCCTGAAGTCCAACTTTCGTTCCGTGAGCAAGTTGAGCCTGTTTATCGGGAATACCTCCGCTTGCTGCTAACGCCACCCCAGGAACCCGATCTGAAGCGGGCAGTTTTGGTCACGCAGCGATTACAGCAGGTGGAATTAGAAAATTTCCTTCGCTGTGGCGACTTGGATCTGGTAGGACTCAATCAAATTAGCCTGCCCAAAAATACGACTGTTTTTCATATCCTGAATCTAGGCGATCGGATTGGAGTGATTGTTCAAGCGCAAGATAACTCGCTTCATTATTACTCAGCAAATGCAGCCGAAGTAGAGAATAATGCAACGAATTTAATCACCAATTTGCAGAGTGATGAATTGGTGGCAGTAGAGGAACCAATATTTCTCCCCTTTGCTCAAGCCCTTTACCAGCAGCTAATTGAACCAGCCCAGCAGCAAGGCTATTTGCCATCAGAAGGGACATTGGTTTTTGCGACCGACTCGCTACTTCAAACCATTCCAATGGCTCTGCTTCATGATGGGCAGAATTATTTGGTTCAAAACTATAGTATTGCCACAACATTAGGAGGGCAACTTCGGCAACCGCGATCGCTGCCGCTCGGATCACCCAACACTTTGATTGCTGGCTTGAGCGAAGAGGCTCCAAGTTTTGCACTTCCGCAAGTGCCTAAAGATTTCAAGCCGCTTCCAGAGGTTGAGCAAGAGATTCAAGACCTGAAAAAAGCAACCCATTCAACCATTCTGCTGAATGCAGACTTCACTGCCGCCAATTTTCAGGCTGAGTTGGCAAAGAATAATTTTCCTGTAGTGCATTTGACCACCCACGGGCAATTCAGTTCCTCACGCGAAGATACCTTTTTGCTCGCCTGGGACAAAGTGATTGACGTTCAACAAATTTATCAATTGGTCAAGCGGCGCACGGAACAGGATGCCTCCATTGAATTGCTCGTATTGAGCGCTTGTGAAACCGCAAAGGGCGATCGAAAATCTGCTCTCGGAATTGCAGGACTTGCGACACAGGCAGGAGCACGGAGCACAGTGGCTTCTCTATGGCGTGTTGACGCTTCATCAACCGCTGTGTTCATGTCCCAATTCTATAAAAACCTGGCAGATGGGCAGCCCAAGGCAGAGGCTCTTAGAACAGCCCAGTTGATGCTTCTAAAAGGAGAAGATACGCGCCATCCTTACTACTGGGCACCCTTCATCTTAGTCGGAAGCTGGCTTTAATTTTAGTTAGAGCAAATTATGATTGGGCAAATTCAGCCGCCCTATAGCGATCTCTAAAACTGGAGGACTGATTAAATGCAGACTACTGACTCAATCAACCAGGTCACGCTTCTGGGCTACCTACCGGAGCGCATCCAGTCGGCACTTCAAGTCTATGGAGTTGAGATGAATCTCGCACCAGAGTCCGTGGTAAAGTTAGCCATCCGCTATTTCTTGGAGTCGGCATCGATTAGCGTGGGTCTAGACGATAAAGACCCGGTCGATATGTCTCCAAATCAAAACATTCTCGCTCGTTTGCCGCACTCAATCCAGCAGGGAATTGAGCAGTACGCGATTGAGTATGAGTTTCCACCAGAGTTTGTGGTGGAGCTAGCGATTACGTTTCTGCTTGACCCTGATGCCAGCAGTTTTGAGGACTGCCAGGTGGGTGTTCAGCGGGAACAGGTTTATTTACTCCGACAATATCGAAATGACCATCAAGCTGAAGCAGCCTAGCAGTTGACTTCCGGCACTGAAGAGACTACAAAGATTAATTGCTCAATTGCTTTAACCCAGCTTGAGCACTCACCAACACGTCTTGATCCGACACCACCTTTGCTAGCGCGATCGCCTTCTCATCCTTCTCATACTGAGGCTTGGTAAGGTCTGACCGACCCATAGTCAAATAACAATCTGCTAAAACTCGGTAGAAAAGAGGAGTGCGACTACCCGCACCAGCGCGAGCTTGAAGCGCCACATTGGCATCGTGTAACAACCCATGAGCCAAATAGATACTGGTCAGGTCTAGCACAGTCGTCTCATCCTCACCCAGATTTAGCCCTCTGACCTGCTCAACCCTGTCATTCATGATTTGAACGGTAGATTAAGACAGCACATTTAATACACTTTGTTTTACGCCAAGTAGAGTATTTTGTTGACTGTAGGCAGCGATCGTAATTTTGTAAGCTTGCCCCTGCTGGAGCGGCGGACGGTTTTTGGGATAGGTCAGCGAAGGAGAGGTGACTTTCTGTTGCCAGTTGACCCCTTTCCCTTCAACCTGAACCATGTAATGGTGAGCTTGAGGCTCTGGGTGCCACCTTAAAGCGGGAGTCCTGGTGGAAACCCCTCGCTCATAGGGATAGGTGAGTCGCAGAGCCAACGTTTGGTCATCGGGTCCTTTGGGTCGAACACAAAGGTAGATCTCTTGCGCTCCGCAGCGGCGTAGTGGCTGTGTCTGCCGGGGAGGAGCATTACAGCCTTCAGTCTGACTAACAACCTGCCCGGTCGCAAATTGCTTGACTCGTCCACTCACAAAACAAAGAACCCTAACGGAAGGCAATTGGGCTAGCTGAACTTTTTCTCCCATACAAATCAAGCGTCCCACAGGCAATTTAGAATCACCCTTTGATAGGACTTGACCAACCGCAGGACAGAAAGGAGAAGTTGCTTTAGAGGCTGACAGCAACCCATCGCCTAAAATGCTTGCAAAAAAGAGGGGGATTGCAATGAATAAAGTAGTCCTTTTTAATCTCATAACCGAACAAATCTTGAACAGCACACGCCTGATCAGGCTTTTTGGTCTCACAAAACACGATTGAGAATTCGTTCGCGCCACGCTTTCACTTCTGGCAATCCAGCCGTTGAGTCATAGCGGAGGCAATTTTTCCAACTTTGCTTTGCTTCACCCTCAAACCCTTGAGATTCTTGCGCTTGAGCTAGAAGACAGTAGATATCTGCCCGTTGCGGATCTAGTTTTTTCGCTCGTTGCAGGTATCTCAAAGCATCTCCATAATCAGATTGCTTTAAGGTAGCCCAACCCAAGTTTTTCAACAACGCCGCTTGCGAAACTGAATCATTAGTCTGCTTGAGCGCTTGAGCGGCAAGCAGCGCTGCTTCACGATGATCACCCCTAATATTGTTTATCCGAGACAAGTTATTGGCAGCATCTACCCCAAGACGGTTTTGTGCCTGCATCGTTAGCGTGTAATGCCGTTCCGCATTGCTGTAGTCACCCTGCTCATCGTATAAATTCCCTAGATTGTAGTGAACTTGCCAATTGTCGGGTGTAAGTCTCAATGCCTGTTGGTAATGATCGATCGCGCAGGGTAAATTCCCCTCACCCTGGCAGAGGAGTGCCAGGTTCTGATGCACCTCTGCCAGGTTGGGATCAAGTCCCAAGGCCCGTTGATAGTGCTGGCGGGCTAACTCTAGCTTCCCCCCAAGCTGGTTTTGCGCTCCGCGTTCAGCCAGTTGCAGTGCCTGGGACAATTGTTGGTAGGCTACCCAACTGTTCACGCCCCAAACGAATGAAGCCGCCGTCAGAATTCCAGTAACCACCGCACTCACCCTAAATTGGGTAGACCTCAGTCGCTGATAACGTCGGATGCGCTGAGGCAGACGATTCAGCCGTTGCAAAATTATTTCTGTGTCCGAGGGGCGTTTCCTCCAGGAAGGGGATTGCAGCTCGTCCAGAAAATCGGCAAATGGTTTGGTAATCTGGGGTGCGTAGTTTCTCCACAAGAGGTATCCAGAGTCGTCCAGCGGTAATTGGGCGGGATGTCTTCCGGTTAGCAAATGAACCAGGGTGCGGGCGATCGCAAAGAAATCAGACTGGGGAACGCCTCGTCCGTGCAGTTGTTCAGGGGGACTGTACCCGGCAGAGCCGACAGCGGTAATGCTATAGGAACTATTGGGGCTAACGTAGTGGGGAGTCTCTCCCATACGTAATTTAACCAGATAGGTTTCTGAAATCCGACGACAGGCTCCGAAATCAACCAGAGCAAGTTGCCCATTCGGTTGGAGGATCAGGTTATCTGGTTTAATATCACGATGGAAATAAAAGCGATCGTGAACAATGGCGATGATTTCAATAAGTTGACGCAGCCAGATCAGGGCGTTCTCTTGGGACAGCCGATTGCCTGCTTCTAGCCATTGATTGAGAGGTTGTCCGGCAATCTTTTGCATCACCAGGCAATGGACAGGAAGCGAAGGCGTTGGCACTGAGAAGAAACCATCCAGGTCTGCGCTGGGAATCTTGCCAGGGGCATCCAGCAGTGTTAAGACATTGTATTCCTGCTCCAACCGAGCAATTTTTGCCCGTGAGGGTTCACACAACACTTTTAATACTTTGGGTTGGTTCCCCGCCGATTGATCGATCGCCTCAAACAGCGCCGTTGAAGCTAAGGGATGGCGTTCGTTTTGTAGGGGATGAATGGCTCGATAACGACCCGCCAATAGGAGAGCCGTGCCGCACCACTGGCAACCGTCAGCCGCTCCGGGTTCGTTTGGATGAGCACAGTCAGGATTGATGCACCAGCCGCTATTCACAGTCAAACCACGGGGGGTAAATTTGCAGCCTCAGACTCCAATCGATTCAGCGTATGCTTCCTGACGATCGAATTCAGTTGGTACACCGTGAGCTGGTCGTCACTTCTAACGATTTGAATGAGCGATCGTTTGTCCAGGTAGTCCAACGTTTGCACTAAATCCGAGGATGATATTCCCTCCTTAGTCAGATCTTTCAGGAGTTCTGCAAAGGTGAGCGGCTTTTTGGCTTGCGCTAAACACGCCATCACTTGCTTTTCTAGATCCTGGAATTTATTAAACTGTCGATTCAGTAATTCCTCAATCAAATCGGTATAGAAGGTAGTGACGTAGGCTAGCACCTCTTTTACATGCCCACCAAACAGATCTTTAACCCCATTCGCCACAAGCTCCAGGATCAGCGGATTGCCGCCATATTTTTCAATTAGTTGCTGCCAGCTCTGCTCATCGGTCAAGCCTTTGTCTCGCAGAATACGTTTGGCAGATTCATGATCTAGATCCTTGAGGATCAACGTTTGAGCTGCCAGTCCGCCCAATCGCCAACGCTCCAAGGACTCAAACGGTTCCTCTGAGGTCAATAAGAAGCAACTGCGGTGGGATGCTCCAACCACCTGTCTCAAGAAGGGTTGGTATTCCTGATGCCCCCGCATCGACTCGGAAGAATCCAGGATGACCAGACAACGGCGAGCTTGCAAGCGATCGATCAGCCGAGTGATTGAATTTTTAGAGACTACGTTGGTCGTTGGCTCACTGCTCCTCGATTCTTTGCTTTCTGACTTCCCGCTATCTTGATCCGGGTTTGCTGACTCACTCAGAAAGCCCAGAAGTTCTTCTAATAGTGAATCAAGCGGAGGAACAGGGTAAGCAGACTTCCAGATTACACAGTTCCATTCATGGGCAGACAGGGAGTTGAGCAGCTTTGCCGTCAAAGCCGTCTTTCCAATTCCTGGAGGACCCACCAGCACGACGCACTGGTTGCGATCGACTGCCGCTTCGAGATCGGCTAATTCCTTGCCCCGACCATAAAATCTAGGAACGTTGGGTACGCAGTCCCCGAAAACAGGAACCGGGGACAATTTCTTTTCCAAAACATGATGGAAATTCCATTTTGTAACCGATTGTCCCATCGTCTCGGACAACACATCCCATAACTTTTTCCCGACTTGTCGAATATGCGCGAGGCTATAGGGGGTCTGTTTGACAATCTGTTCGTACTTCTCTCCATCCCACGCCCCAGCCAGAATCGCCTTCTCAACATCGCTCAGACTCCTGCCCGACTGGGATAGGAGTTGATCGACCAACCGAATGGCATCCTCTTTGTTCACAGGATATAAATTCTTTTCACTACTATATTTCCTCCAATTCTAACCCCTCAAGTCAAGCGACATCTCAGCATTGGATCGCGGGAATGACAGAAAAAGACAAAAGCAATACTTTCCCATCATAAAAAGCGCAAAAGTGTTAAAAGTATATAAAAGTGAGACAACCTTACTCGGTGAGGATTACTCGGTGAGGATTAGAGATGCTAAAACTTGCCGTTTTAGACCAGCATACTCTCACTTGCAATCCTCCTTAAGCAGGAGATCTGTCGTTTCAAGACAGGAGGTAATCTTCATGTGACCAACCCTAAAACTGAATAACCCCAACTAAGAATCAGCGGGGGTTAAAGAACAGTTGAGTGATTCAAAAATCGAGCAGGATTGGAGACTCTAATCTGATTGCTTTCCGAGGGCACTAATTAGGTCATCCAAATTGCCATGCCCATATTCTAGGAGCAACTTGTCTGAGATGGCAACTTTTTTGCTCTTTGATTTGGCATGACTTGATTCTGCTCTCTTCGCATTGAGACAGGTGTTTACTGCTGTCTCACTCAATAGGAGAGACATCAATGTCAGATATGATCAAAGGTTCTCAGGAAGAATCTCGACATCCGTATGGCTATTGCAAGATCTGCCAATTACCTGTGGAAATTCCAGGACTCACAACCTCCAAATGTCCAAAACATGGATGGATTTCTACAGCGTTTAGCGTGACCGATCAGATCCAAAAGCAACCAGCCGAGATATGCAAACAGAAACAAACATCCGTTTTGCCAGAAGAGAAATCTTCCACTTCAAACTCACCAAACTCAACTTCAACCAAGCCACCCCATTCAAAAGGACAGGCAAAGACTCAAACTTCTTCAACACCAGAATCCACGCAACCAGTCAATCAAGTCGCTGAGGCGAGACGAACTCAGCTTGACCTGTGGGGAGGTGCAGCATGATGGCTCTTGCCCCTTTACTATCCGCATTCCCACAAGCTGATTTCGCTCGCAAAATAGAATGGGAGTTTATCGCAGGTAGCACAATCCATCCTACGCTCTATCAAGTTGCAACCCAGATTGTTAGCGACACCGAAATACTGCCTGGAGGAGAACCTTGCTTCCCAATCCATGAAGCTCTAAATTGGCACATCACACGCTTTGGTCATCGAGCACGAGAGACAATGAATGCCGTCTTGCTGCTCAACGAGGATAGCTCCTGCTGGCAGGCAAAACTGAGTCAGCCAGTAATTGACTCTAAAAAGCAGAAACCCCGCAAATACGAAACACCAGTTGGCAATGGCTCAAGAGTTTACAGGCCTGCTGTTCCAGCTGAAATCCGCCAACGAATTAGCCAGCGCTATGGCATTCAAGTTCCTCTGGAAGGTTCATTCTGGGATTGGGTTGAAGCCCATCCAGAAATTCCAATGGTGCCAACTGAAGGCGGCAAGAAGGGGTTGTCTCTGTTGAGTGCAGGATATGTGCCTTTGGCGCTGTATGGAGTGAATGGAGGGTATTCCAGACAACCAGGAGACACAAGGGTATTAGTTCCAGATGTTGCCAGTTTTGCTACACCCGGAAGACAATTCATTTTTGCATTTGACCAGGATTCAAAGGACTCCGCTAAACGCCGAGTCGCCGTAGCCCTTTACCGATTCGGTGGATTATTGCTGCAATCAGGCTGTCTGGTTAAAGTCGCCTCATGGGATCACCAGCAAGGGAAGGGCGTGGACGATTTGATTGCCAATTGTGGAGTCGCAGAGTGGAATGCTGCCTACTCAGAAGCGATCGCACTGGAACATTGGCAAATTTGGCAACGATTAGAGCGCCGACTGACTTATCCAGCTTCGATTCGGCTCACTACGGCAGACCTATCAACTCTACAGCTCAATAATCTTCCCGAATGTGGCATCATCGCGATCAGCAGTCCAAAAGGAACTGGCAAAACCAAATACATCCACTCATTAGTAGAGGCAGGCGAGAAAGTTCTAGCGGGTGGGCATCGAATCGCCCTGATGCGAAACCTCTGTTCTCGTTTAGAGCTAGACTACAAAGGGGATTTGGATAAGGTCAATGGAGCATTCATTACTGGAGCGGGCTATACGCTTCGGATTGGATTATGTGTGGATTCACTGCTGTCAATCGATCCCAACAAGTTTGCTGGGTGTGATTTAATTCTGGACGAAGTGGTTCAAGTTCTCCGGCATCTGCTGACATCTAGCACTTGTGCCAGAGATGGCAAACGCCCAGCACTATTGGCACGATTTCGGGAATTAGTTCAAGCCGCTCGTCGAGTCATTGTCGCAGATGCGGACCTGGATAACGCCACTCTGAGTTATCTCAAGTCCTTACGGGGCAATGATGATTCCGTTTTCTTGCTTCAGAATGCCTATCAAGCCGAAGGTTATCCCGTGCGTTTTCTCCAGGCTTCGGACCGCACGACGATCGTGGGTGAAATCATGGCTGCCGTGAAAGCTCTTGCTCCCGGAAAGGTAGTGTTTGTTGCGACGGATAGTAAGGGAACCAGTAAGGCGATCGCTCGACTGCTCAATCAACATCACCCCGAAAAGCGGGTATTGTTAGTCAATTCAGAAACCAGTGGGGGAGAGTGCGAACGGGAGTTCATTCAAACACCAGATACCGTTTTAGAGCGCCATGAGTACGATGTCATCCTTTGCTCTCCATCGGTCGCAACCGGAGTGAGTATTGAAGCGAAGGACGCGATTGCAGCCGTATACGGCATCTTTACCGGAGTCTCAAGCACCGATGCGGACATGACTCAAGCCTTGGGAAGAGTCCGAGAACCCGTGGAGCGAGTAGTTTGGTGCGCTCAGAAAGGAACAAACTTCTCGAAGGTGAGTCGATCCACCAGACAGCCAGAAATCAAAAGCCATTTACAGCAGAAAACAACGGCGACGGTTCGGCTGATTCGCTCTGGTCTGCGGGAAGATTTAGCAGGAGATTTAACGCCATACGATTGGCAGAACGACCCCCATCTAAACCTCTACTGTCGAATTTCAGCCGACCAAAACTTTGCTATGTACCATCTCCGAAATGCATTGCTGGTTCGACTTCAGTTTGAGGGAAATCAGGTCAGTGTTGAGGATCGAGCCTCTGCTCCCGCCGTAAAACTCTTGCTGGCAAATGCAAAACAGGAAATTCGGGAAATCGATGCTGAAGCATTGGTTGCGATCGAGGATCTCATACCAATTTAAATGGTGCTAATGACAGATAGTGCATCTAGGATAAAGGGATAACCTGTGAGAGAAGCAACCACTTGAGGGGTTAGCTGAGACAAGAGGTGATCAACCTTTGTTTGCAGTTGCTCCAGCGTTTTGAACGAAGCCCACTTGAGATCTGCCTTGAGATGTTCCCACAAGCGCTCTATTGGATTTAGCTCAGGACAGTAGGGCGGTTGAAACACCAAGATAATGTTCTCTGGCACAATCAGGTCTTTGCCTTTGTGAAAGCGTCCGTTATCCACTTGCAGCAGGTTGAGGCTGTCAGGATAAGCTTTGGAGAACTCATCCAAGAACCATTGGTAGCAGTCGGTATCAACATGAGAGAACTGCAAGAAAAAGGATGCTCCAGTGGCAGGTTCCACCGCGCCATACAGCCAGAATGCTTTGAATATCGACTGCCATGCCCCAATCGGTTTCACCCCAAACGCTGTAATCAATCGTCCGATGAGGGTATGCAGTCCAAAGCGGCTCTCATCTTGGGCAAAGTAGCGAATCGGTCGCTCATCTTGGCGCACTTGCCGATAGTACTGGCTCAACAAATCGAGGTCGCCCTTGAGGTTTGCTTAAAAGCTTCTCGCTGCTCTCGGTTCTGCTTAATGTGTTGAGGACGGGCGACCTTAAGTTTCGCTTTGAGGCGGTAGCGCGTCATCTGGTAGACCGCATGATACTCGGCTTCTACCCCTAAACTCTCCAACAGCCATTGCTGCACTGCCCCATAACTGTCAAACCCATTGCTCGGTTCTTGCAATCGTTTGGCTAATGCCACTTCTGCCCACATCGGAATCACTCGGTTGCCTCCTCCGGGAATGGGTTTAACGACTAGCAAGGCTTCGAGTCCTTGCGCTCGGTACACCGCTAACCACTTTTGTACGGTGCCCCGATGTCTGCCAATCGCAATCGCTATCTGGCTGATACTCGGTGCTTGTGCTTGTTTGAGCCAGTACAACACTTGCAACCGTTCTTTGTGGATCGGTTGTTCAACTTCTCGTAACCGTTTGCCTAACTCCTCAAGGCTTTCTTTGATTGCAATCGCGCTGACTCCAGCCATCATTAGACCTCATCTCTACACCCCTTAGTTTATCTGATCTGTAGCTACCTTGATTTAATTTGGTATCACCTATGTAGAGGTGGCAGCCTTGGAGCAGCAAGAAGGACTCAGCCCAGAGGAGTCACTGGCAATCTCCAGATATTACTTCAAAGAGTTTTACGCACTGGATTTGATTACCGTTGAGGATGTGCTTTGGGACAACGAGGGTAGACGCAGAGCAGAATTACTTAGCCTGGAAGCCCAATTGTTTCCAGAACTTGCCATTGATCGGGTTGCCCGTTCCCTTGAGAAACAGGCAACCTGGAACCAGAGCTACTGTCCCTGGGATATTTCCAACGCGGAGTTGCGACGTGCCATCCGATCTGAGATCGATCTGGATGAGTTGCTGGCAAAGCTACGGGCTGGGTGGACATGGACTCACTATGATCTAGAACCTTATGCGGCAAAAGCTAGGGCATTAGCTGAACAGATCAAAGTCGCTCTGCACCTGACGATTTCTGACAAGATGAGCGACACTCAAGTCGTTCACCAACTTCTGGCTCAATTAGGCGTGAAGGTTGAGCAGGCTTGCTGGTCTCGTTCTGTTGAAGGACATGAAGGTGAAAAATTGAGAGTCTACCAACTTCACCAGGATCATTGGAGCCGCGTGTGGGCAGTGCTTCAGCGACGGCAGGCGAAACGCCAACAAGTTCAACTATCTTCTTCCACAAATACAAAAGAAACATTGGCTGGATCACCCGCTGGTTTTGAGTTGAAAGACAGCACGGGTGATCCAGCATCCAAAGATGACTGGAGTTTCCAGGAACCCCCGATGGAGGAAGAATTCAACACAGCCTTACAGGGTTATGGGAAGGGTGGTGATTACGTTGACTCACCCGTTTTAGCCAGCAGCAAGCCAACTCCTGAACCAGGAGGCGCAACCACATCTCTATCAGTGGGTGAGCCAGTGGTTTGAATCTGGTAAGGCGGAAAGCTTTCAGGTCGTTCACTTGAGTCACTTAGACTCATTGTGGTAGTGGAGTGAATGCTTGGAAACATCGAATCTCCAGAGGGAGACGATCGCACGGTACGGCTCGTATCCAACACACCAGGATTGACCTGTGCCCAAGCGATCGCTTCTGCCATCAAAATTGGATCACCCGAATCCAGAAATTGCTGCATTCGGGCAACGTGCCTCGATTCAGAAGCCTGTCGCTTAATTTGCTGTTGCTGTTCATAAGCCATCTGAACGGCGGCTTGACGAGCCTCCTGAGCGGCTTTGATCTCAAATAGCACTTGTTGAACATAGCTAATATCCTGAGATGAAGCTGAAGCTTCATTGGAGGGAGATTGAGCAAGGGAAGAATTACGACCTGATTCATTATCTTGAAGTGGCAGATCGCTGAAACCCTTGTCATCAAGATGATTACTGCCTGCACTAGGGAATAAGCTTGCAGAACTATGAGCAGGGGATGCTTCCTCAAAGCAATCCCCTGCTCTGTTCGTATTTGAAGTTGGGGGGTACGGGGGGTTTTCCACAGGTTCAGGAGAAATAACCAGGTGATTAGGATGCCACAAATCGCGATGATTGTATAAAGTCCCACCGCCAATGCCATAACTCACCAACGCATGAAATCGGGAAGTGGCATTGGCAGGTAATGCGTCTTGGTCTAACAACTCGGCGATCGCTCGTCTAATTCGATCTCTGGCTGATTCTGATTGCTGCTGATTCCAGGTTGGAGCCTTAGCGATCGCTGTATCTAGATCTGGGCTACTCAGCTTAGTATCGTCTGATTTAGCGCTGAACTTACCAGCGGCATCTCCATAGTGAAAGTAACGACTATTTTCAATACAGTGTGCCCACTCTTGCGCTCGGTGTTCAATTTCATGGCGATGACGACAGTATTCAAAGTAACCGGGGAGGGATTGAGCTACATCCACAATTACATTGACAAGTGTATCTCCTTCTAGGGGTTTACCACCTGCTAAGACATGATGAAAGATATACTCCCGCATCGTAATGCGACCTAATAGGTAATTCGTTTGTCCATAGCCAGTCCATCCGAATTCAATTTCAGCATTGAGGTCGTTAATAAACTTTTCCGACTTAGTTGAAACAGCATAACGATGACGTTTTGCCTGTTTCCAGATTCGACGAATATCTGAAGCTTCTATATCATTGCGTCTTTGAGCAAGCCGCCATTGCTGCACAAAACTTTGCTCAATACTCCAAATTGGTTGAAACTCTTTATCGACCAAATAGGAGCCAATTTGTAAGGGAAGACGATGGGCATTGAAGAGACTGGGTTTACCGTTGACGCTGTAAGGCTTTGGATCTGGAAAAACTTCAAGCTGACCTGGTTTGAGCTTGAAGCCAGCATTTTCGAGCAATGTAGAAACCGCGATCGCTAACTTCCAGGAGTTTTGAGCCTGCTGAAAAGGGAAATACAAATGAAGTCCATTGCTATAGCTGGAAATACAAGCTACATAACTTACTAAACCCAGCGGTTCCAATGATGCAACAATGCGCGAGATTGCAAAAGGATCTTGCTTTGGGTGATACAGACTACCAATATCGATGTCGAGAAGACAGTAGTTTGTCTCTGCCCCAAACCGAACGCCGTAAAGGTATGAGCTTTGTTGAATCAAGCGATCACTCAAAGGATGGCGACTCTCCGTTCTCCACTCCACCTTCTCACCAGGATTCGAGTATTCTGCCCAGATGTAGTCAAATCGATGTGGAAAGAGAGCGAGAAAGTGGTCTGAGTTAAGGAGGTGCTGAAAACCTGCTTGAGGAGAAGCGGCCAGAGAAGAGGATTTCAAGATCAATACAAATATAGTTTGCAATCAGAGCGTATCAATTGATCCAAAGGACACTTGTGACTATCTAGGATCAAACTGATCAAATTGATCAGAAAAACAGCAAGTTCTGAAAGCTATACGTTGTAGGGATCTCAGCAATCAAAAAGTGACTTTTGTACCAATTGAGTAGAACCTTTGTTCCTTGTGAGGGGAGACTTCTTCCCATGAGGGGGGAAACATGACCGCCATCTTGAATGAGCATAGACATATCAAAGCCTTGTCTACAAGCCAATAAACGGCTTTGTGACCACTACCTCTAAAGGGGGGAGATGTGACTATGATGTGACCAATAACCCAGGACAGAGAAACTGCAACTGTACTGTGACCACTACCTCTAAAGGGGGGAGATGTGACTATGATGTGACCAATAACCCAGGACAGAGAGAGAAAATAGGCTAAGAATGTGACTACAAACCCTAGAGGTGGGGATTGTGACCAAAAGGTGTAAACTTGCTGAAGCCTTTATTTCAAAGGGATCATCTCCTGATCTGAATTAAGTTGGTCATCATAACTAGATTTAGAAATAAAGCCAAAATAATTTATCCAGGGTAAGATCTCCGCATCTTCGCAGTCAACAACTGCAAGCCTGCTGCACTAGCCTTCGCATATGTCTACAAATTCTCCCAGCGTCACCGTTAATGTTGAAATAGTTGATGATAAGGAAATCGACTCCCAGAAAGGCGTTCGTTCTCGTAAGGTAAGAACAGAACAGTTAGGGAATAACTCTTTGGAACAACGTCCTGTGTCGAGTCCCAGTTTGTTTGCAACACAAGCGGAATACGCTGCTTCAAGTCGAGTAATTTGGGAAGGGGCAAACATTCTAACTCAGGGAAATGATTTGCCCTGGATGACCGCTGATGATGGCGAAGCTTATTACAAATCCCCTGTTGCAAAAGGCAAAGGCTTTATTTCGTTTTGGCTGACAGATGACTTATTTTCCAGCGACCCATCAGTGCTGGAACGTGATCTAGCGATCGCTTTAATTGAGCAATTTGATCTCCGTGCTGCCTGCCTGCATCTCATTTATGCTGCCCACGCAACTCAATTAGATCGTCCGTGGGAAGAAGTTTTTACGATCAATGATACTCAGCTTGAGCAATATCTAGGACTACACAAGAACAAGAAGTTGACTAAACAGCAGAAGCTAGATTTGATGCTGAAGCTAGCTAAACAGCCTTGTCATTTGTTAGTTTACGTTTCTTACCCCGAACTTGGACGCATTCCAACAATTAATGTTAGCCGCACTTTTTTATGGGAAATTGCAGAACCTATTCTACATTTTCAGAATAACTTGACGAATGAACAAGGAGAGTTAATCGGTTTCACGCTCAATATTCGTTGTGGGATGTGGGCTAAATACTTCCTAAATGAAGAAAATCGACGGCAGAAGAAGGGGTATTACGAGTATTGTGTGCTCTCCAAAGAACTAATCCTCGATATTATGGCAACCTACCATCATTACGAGGGTGCAGCCCGATTAATGACCTGGTTGCTGTTTAAAACTAAGATTAATCGCAGTAGTCCCCTCACGGTTGAGTTGTTATTGAAAATTGCCTTTGGGGAAAAGTCTTTACAAGATGCGATCGCTAAATCAAAACCTCGTGCCAAATTGGTTGACTCCTGGATAAAAACCCTCAAGGCTCTGATTGAGAAAGGCTGGTCAATTACTCCTGACACCCAAACTTATCCCATGTCTTATTGGGTGGACACAGGAAAATCAAGTTTGTTTAATGAAATTCCGGACGATCCTGATACTGCACTTGAGTTTTGGGCAAAAGATGCCTTAGCTCCAACCGGAACTCGTTTGACGGACCGTACACGCAGAGAAAGGGGTAGCTTTGCACTATTTCTCAATGGTCGTTTGTATGTGCAACCCCCCAAAGCAATTTCAGATAGATTGGATGCTCTTGAAGAAGCTCGGCGTCGAACAGAAACAAGGCTGCCTACTATAAGCACTGCTAAAACATCTCAGGGTGGTATGGCAATAACACCCCCGAAACTACCCAAAGAAATTCAATCAGGAGAACAACTGAAGCAGTTGCGGATAACAAAGGGATGGAGTCAGGCATACTTGGCTGACCAAATTGGGCGCAGTTTAAGTTGGGTCAAAATGGTTGAAACAGGAAAACGTAACATTCAGCCCCAGGATCAATCTGCCATCCTATCTGTATTAGCAACTAGTGGTTGAAAAGACTACTGTTTTTTATCTGCCGTTCCATCAATGCTTGAAGCATTGATAATTGCTGCTCAAGTTCAGCGATCGCTTCCCTACGAGCAATTGCGTCTTTCCAGTGTCGATGCTTCTGACTGCTAGGTCTGCCAAGCGATTGACTCTTTGGCTTGCGATCGGGCTTTTGGGTGACCAACACGGCATAGGTATATGTCTTAGCTCCTTTGGTTGAACTGGTTTCTGTTAGCCAGCAGTAAGCAGGGGCAACCTCACCAGAGGTGCGGATCTGGTGGATCAAAGTGAGCAAGCGTTCTCGCTCAGATTCAAGGAAGGCACTAGGCATGAGAAATTCTGCATGGTTTATACCTATATCATACAGAAATTCTGCGCGATAGAAATCTTAACCATGCAGAAACCTGCCGACATTGTGGGCAACGCCACGAATTTTCTACCTCTTTAGGAGAAGCGCGAGCAGTAAGGCTAAAGGAAGCGATTTAGCCAATAGCTACGTGAATTGAGAAGTGCAGCTTCTCAAGCCATCGTCAATGCAGCAACTTCTTTCTGAACTATAGTGACCCAAACCCAACGACCTGTTGAAGGATGCACCTATGAATAAAAGTGAATTAGTGGATGCGATCGCATCCAAAGCATCTGTCTCAAAGAAGGACGCAGATTCTGTTCTCAATGCCCTGGTCGATACTGTTGTG
The DNA here is from genome assembly GCF_056784215.1 of Leptolyngbya sp. CALU 1928. NCBI lineage: Bacteria > Bacillati > Cyanobacteriota > Cyanophyceae > Leptolyngbyales > Leptolyngbyaceae > Leptolyngbya > Leptolyngbya sp. CALU 1928. The sequence goes on from NZ_JBXBCE010000003.1 coordinate 195,301, forward strand.
GAGGCAGTATCTTCTGGCAATAAAGTAACGTTGGTTGGTTTCGGCACTTTTGAATCACGCCAACGTCAGGCACGAGAGGGGCTCAATCCAAGTATAGGAAAACTGATTCAAATTCCGGCTACAATGGTTCCTGCCTTTTCGGCAGGCAAGGTATTTAAGGAGAAAGTCGCTTCAGCTAAGTAAGATACTTTTAATGTAGATTGCCCAAATGATTTGAGATTGGCATAGTGAAGAGTGAGTGTACCCTCAGCGCTCATCTCACATTTAGAGATTGTTTTTGCAGTAGCAGACCCTGCTTAGTATTGACTATGAACACAGACCTCGCTGCAACTTGAGTTCCGGTATCGCATAAAAGGCTTCTGCATGGTGAAAGACTAAACCATGCAGAAGCCTTTTATGCTTATAAAGTCTCCCTTTGAAAGGGTCGCCCAGAATTTCATCCTGATTTCATTTCTGTGATTTATGCTGGAAATTGAGTTGATTCCGTGGGTGATCTGCTGCATAGGGAAGCTCAAGTGTTTGCTGAGGAGCGATCGCGTAATGAAGTCATTCGGCTGTCGTTATGCGATCGCGTCTCCTTTAACTGTGGATTTGCTGCATATTGGGAATAGTCAAGGTATACCTGAAGGTCTACAAAAGCAAAGCCTCCAATTGACTTACAACATTGACAATCAGAGGGTTTGACTTTCAAGAATTGGCATTTGATTTCAAGGGTAGGCGAATGATAAACGTGCTACCCTTTCCCAACTCACTTTGAACGTCAAGGCTACCTTTATGCGTTTCGACGATCGCCTTGGCAATTGCCAACCCCAATCCGGCTCCACCCGTGTGTCGGGAGCGATCGCTATTGACTCGGTAGAATCGATCAAAAATTCGGGACTGCTCTGCGGGTGCAATGCCAATGCCCGTGTCCTGCACATGCACCAAGGCGGAGTGATCATCTCGCTCCAGGATCACGTCCACCTGACCGCCAGCAGGGGTATAGTGCAGTGCATTGGTGATCAAGTTGGAAAACAAACGGCAGAGTTGGTTTTCATCCCCTATAACAACCAGCGGTTCCTGAACCTTGAAGTGGGTCGCAAGCTTGAGGGGAGCAGCGATCTCCAGAATTGATAAGCTCTCAACTAAATCACTAAGTAAATCATTTAAGCAACAGGGGTGATGCTTTTCTGCTAAAGCTTTACGATCCATACGAGACAGCAGCAAGAGATCCTGCACCAAATGGGCGAGTCGTTGGTTTTGTCGCTGCACGACTGCTAGAGCTTCTTGAGTTTCCTGCTCAGAGGCACCCTCGATTGATTCAATCGTTGCCTGAATGGTGGCGACGGGTGTCCGCAACTCGTGGGCGGCATCGGCAGTGAACTGCTGCATTTGATTGTAGGACTGGTAAATGGGCTGTATGGCTAACCCTGCTAACCACCAACTGGCAGCCCCCACCAACAGCATTGCCACGGGTAGCCCAATCACCAGGAGCAACTTTAGTGAGAATAAATGGTCGTCATATTCCTTAAGCGATCGCCCCACTTGCATATAACCCCAGGGATTACCATCAGCGGTCTTCAGCAGCAGCGAAAATTGGCGGTAGCGGTCTCCTCTATTGTCCTTCAACGTCTGCCAGCCAGCATCATCTAGGGCAGTTGGAAGCCCCTCTGGTTGCATCCCCAGTAAGGCGATTTTGTGACCGGATGGATCAAAGAAGCGTAGGTAATAATTTCCTTGCTGGACAATGCCCAAGATATGCCGCCCCGAAAGTTCGGCTTGGTTGAAGCAACTTTTATCTACCACACATAGCCCTGGCAATGCTTGTTCGACACTCGACTCGACATAGCCGGGGCGCTTCAGCTTGGACTCCAGATTGTCATGGAGCGTACCAGAGATAGATTCAAGTTCCTGTTCAACGGCGTGCCAGTGGGCATAGGACAACGTTTGAACGGTTGCGAGTCCAGACAGGCTCAAAATCACGCCCATCACCCCAGCGTACCAGCCTGCCAGCCGTCCGCGAGTTCGGTTGAATAGCTTATTCTGATGCATGTGGTAGGTTGAAACGGTAGCCCATCCCGTGAACAGTTTCAATCAGGCTGTCATAACCTGTCTCTGCCAGTTTACGACGCAATAATCGAATTTGTGCTGCCACAACATTGCTAGTCGGTTCTGTCCCCACTTCCCAAAGTTGATTGATTAGTTGTTGACTGGTCACAATCTGACTGGGATGTTTCATAAAGTGCTCTAGCGTCTGAAACTCTTTTGTCGTCAGCGCGATTGGGTGTTTACTACCTTGTGAATTTTGGATGTAGACCGTGCAATTACCATAATCCAAAATGAGATTGTCAACTTGGAGTTGGGCAGATTGGAACTGAGGCGATCGCCGCTGGAGTGACCGCATCCGTGCCAAAAGTTCTGCCATACCAAAGGGCTTGACTAGGTAGTCATCAGCGCCCGCATCTAAGCCAATCACTTTGTCTTCCATGCTGTCTCTGGCAGTTAACATCAGCACCGGTAGGGGATTGTTTTGTTCCCGCAGTCGCTTACAGAGTTCCACTCCCGTTAATCCGGGCACCATCCAGTCAAGGATTGCGAGTGTATAGTGAACCCACTGGCTATTCAGGTATTCCCAGGCTTCAGTGCCGTCCTGAACCCAGTCCACAACATGCTTTTCCCGATGCAGCACCCGCTGAATTGCTGCGCCTAAATCTGGTTCATCTTCAACTAACAACACTCGCATAGCGGCTACTTTAAAGTTTGAATTCGGGCAACATCCAGGGGCATATCACCTATTCTCTAGATTGACAGCCGATGATGAAATTAGGATGAAATGACACAGTGAGCCGTCCAAATTAATGAGCGGCTCGTGATTGCGGTTCCTCTTTAGTCAGAGTAATGCATTGATGCAGGGAATCTAGTGCTGGTTAGTAGGCTGAGTGCTGTTTTGGTGAGCAATTTCTTCTAGGCACATTGCTCGCACATTACGCCAAACGACATTCTGAATGTAGGTGGGGTAATTAGGTTTAGGCGGTGTGGCGCGGGCTGCATCTCCTTTGCACTTTGTTTTTGCTGCGGTTGAAACTGGGGTAGCTGCTTGAGTTGCAGATGGAACAACTGGCTCGTTGGCTCGCTGTACAGACTGGGAAGCCTGACTGATTTGCCAGATGCCAGTAGAACTTTCAGCCGTCAGCAGTTTAGTAGAGGAACTGGCGATCGCTTGGCTGGCAGAAGTAACCGATATAAATGCCAAGCCGAGAGCGATCGCATACATTAGCTTTTTCATGACTCGTGTCTCGTGAAGGATCGTAGAATTTTGGTGCAAAATCAGGTGAATGGCTCAGTAGAGAACTAAGAAAGGGAGATCCCTACTTAAAGAAACTCAGAAGCCAACGTCTATCTGGTAGATGATTTGCTACTCGAATTGCATTTTATTTGGGCTTCCAGTTGTTGCCGAGTTGCCCCTCCTGTGGTTGCGGGTCCTAGATTAGGTGGGCAAGATCTCGTTTTAGCTTGCGTGTCATCAACTTTGATCTTTGATGCAGAGGTTTCCCGGTTTTCCTGCGGGCTTTGAGTGATCTGAAATGATGGAGATGCACCCGAATTGGTGAGCATATCGTTGGAAGGCGTTGCATTTGCGGACATTGTAGAAATTGAAGTTGCCATTACAGCAAACAAGACGGCATACTTTAACGTTTTCATCTCGAAACTCTCCTTAAAATTTGCACTGAAGTAAACTTCTATCTAATAGATTGGCAGATTGTTATGAAATCAAGATGAAATTTAGCGATAGAATAGGCACTATTTTCTATAAATAAGATTTGGCATTTATATTCAATAAGCAATATTTTTGCAACAGAGCAGATTGTTGTTAAAATCCCAAAAAGACTTTGGACAAATGTTATTTTGATATAACTTTGCCTAATCAAAAAACATAATTTAGCCTTGCTGTTTAGATAGACTAAAAACGTAAAAGAATTGTGAAAATAGCAAAGCTTTTACTCTGCATAAAACGATCGTTTCACACAGTTATGAAATCAGAATGAAATGCACCGCTTATAAGAGATTTCTTAACAATCCTTGAATGCTTTAGCAGTGGTTAGGATGAAACTACTGTCCTTTGGTAGGCAGAAATGGGCTTTATCCTACAGATTGCTTGTGGCTCGTTGCAAGGCTGCTAGGGCGCGATTGTAATTGAGAACCGCCCGCAGCCGATTGGATTCAGCGCGTATCAGGTCAGTTTGCGCGGTGATCACATCTAGTTGAGTGCCGACTCCCGACTGAAAGCGGAACTGGGCGATGTCCAGTGCTTCACGGGCTTCCTTTAAGGCAGCGGTTGCTGTTTGTATGCTGCGGGAGTTTGCCTTAAGATTTTTATATGCCTGTTCAACTTGCAGGCGAATTTGATTGCGGCTTTGGGCAAAGCGGGTTTCAGCGATCGCTCGGTTTTGCGTTTCCTGATCCGCCGCTGCAAATGCTGCACCCCCGTCAAAAAAGTTCCAGCGCAGTCTGGCACCAGTGGCATAGCCGCCCAACGTTCCGAATTGCTCATTAAACTCATTCACAACCTGGTAGTTGGCAAACAGACTGATCTGCGGCAACACTCCGGCGATCGCGGCTCTTCTTTGCTGTTGGGCAATTTCTCGTTGAGCTAACTGCTGCGGAAGTTCTGCCCGATTCTTGTATGCCAAAAGAATGCTGTCTTCTAAAGAGAGTTTCCAGTCTCCCGCCACTGCCACCGGATCTGCGGCACTGACATCCGCTACTTCAGATAAACTCAGCAATTGCACTAATTGTCGTCGGGCAATCTCCTGCTGTACCTGAGCATCAATCAACTCTTGCTCGGCATTGCCAAGCTGTACGCGGGTTCTAATAATGTCAAATCTTGTTCCTACTCCGCCCTCTTCTAATGCTTGGGCATCGCTCAAGATTCGCTGTACGTTTTTAACGCCTGCCTGGGCGATCCGGACTTGTTCATCCGCTTGCTGCAAGTCATAGTAGATATTGGAAACCTCCAGGCGAGTCTGCGATCGCACTCGGTCTACTTCCAATTGATTAAAGCGAACTTGTTCTTCTGCCGCCCGAATTTGAGCTGGTCGTCTACCAGAGGTAACTAGGTCATAGCTAAGTTCGACGGTTCCGCTTAAAGCCCCGGTCGATTGAGCATCTCTATTCTCGTACTTTAAGTCGTTCAGCCGATCTTTCGCATTGCGTTCATATGCCAACTCAGTTTCGCCACTAAGCGTTGGATATAGTGCAGCTCTGGCTTGTCGTAATGCTGATTGGCTCCGCTTTAGCGTTAGCTCTGCAATCTGAAGTTCACGATTGTTTCGCTCTGCTAGGGCGATCGCCTGTTGCAGTGTAATCGGCTGGGTTGGTTGAAGTTGTACCTCAGCGGGCTGAGTTGGGAGTTGAAGCAGATTAGAGTCAGGAGTCAGCGTTGCAGGAGTCTGAGGGGATGCAGGAGTGAGTTGAACCGAGGATGAATTGGGTGCTTTTTGAGCGGTTGCAAGTTCCCCGTAACTCAGGCTGATTGACACGCCCACACTTAGCACTACTGCATAACAACGAAAGTTCGACATATTCTCCTCACACCGGATTGCAAGCTTCCAGCCTGATGAATGTCTTCTGACCGTTTGAAGACACACGCATTCTGCAAGCTACGCCTTAGATTAAACCAATGAAATGAAATCAGGATGAAATTGAGCCTGGTTTCTAATTTCATCTTGATTTCATCCTGACGTGAGATGCTGCCTATTAGGAGATGTGGAGAGCGTATTGTTGGCTTTGCAGGGCTAGTTCGCTTGACCTGATTTGAAAGGATGTTCAAAGGTATGCGCTTTATTCAAGCACTTACAATCGCGGGATTCACCAGCTTGTTGAGTGGAATCGTTCCCATTGTTTCACTTCAGTCTTCATCGGCTTCGGCGATTCAGATGCGGGAAATGGATTACTTGAGCCAGGGATTAGCGAAAGCTCAGCAAGGTGAGTATCAAGATGCGATCGCCGCTTATACGCGTGCCCTCCAATCCAATCCTAACTCTGTTGCTGCTTATAGCAATCGCGGGCTGGCACAGCGTGAGTTGAAGGATTTTGCAGCAGCGATCGCCGATTTTGATCAGGTCATTCGTCTCGAACCCAAGAATGCAGTCGCGATTTATAATCGTGGAGAAGCTTACTCTAAACTTGGAAATCTGCAAGATGCACTTGTAGACCTGAATCAGGCAATTCAACTCAAGCCTCGTCATCCGGAGGCTTACAACACTCGCGGGGTTGTGTATGCCAAACTAGGAAATCTTCAGATGGCGGTGGTAGACCTGAATCAAGCCATTCAACTCAAGCCTGATTATGCCTACGCTTATTTCAATCGGGGACAAGCGCTCTTACAAACTGGAAACACCCAAGGAGCCTTGTCTAGCTTGGAAAGAGCGGCACAACTGTTTGCCAGTGGAGGCGATCGCAGCAGCTATCAACAAGTAATAATTCTCATTCAACGCATCCGTAAGTAAACGAACTGCACCTACTATGCTTTGAATATCCCAATCAAAAAGAATAGGGACATGGGTGTCACCTTGAAGAAGATAGGAGTGCATAAATAAGGCATCAAGGTAGGGCTAGGTCTAAGCAACCATTTCAACCACGCCCATCATGCCGAGTTCTTCATGTTCCAGTAAATGGCAGTGGAACATGGTTTTGCCTGTAAAGTCGGCAAATGGCACCAGGATTTGCACCGTTTCTTGAGAGCGGACATTCACCACATCCTTCCAGACGGGTTGAGGTTCTGGCTTGCCATTGCGGGCGTAAACCTGAAAGGCATTGACGTGAAGATGAAAGGGATGATCCATGTCGGTGTTGTTGACCAGTTCCCACAGTTCCACAGTGCCGAGTTTGGCGCGCATATCGACGCGATCGCGATCGAACTTTTGCCCGTTAAACGAGAAGGACATCATCCCTGCCATCTCAGAGGACTCGTTTTCCATGCCAGAAGACATCTTTCCCATCTGTTCAGTAAAGTTGAGAGTGCGGGTCTGCACCGCATCTTTTAGACTCAAAGCTTTAATCGAGTTAATGTTACGGGGCATATTCGCCAGTGAATTTGAGCCAGTCAATCGCAGCGTCATCAGCGCCCCTTCGTCCGTCCGTTGGGTACTGCCGTGGTTCATCCCCTGCATTCCGCTCATGCTGCCATTATCCATATCACCCGTCATGCCCATACTCATCATGCCCCGGTCGTAGGACTGGTTGATTAGCACAATATCCCCTGGCTGCTGCCCATTGACCAGCACCTCGAAGCGCTCACCGGGAGCCATCAGCAAGGATTCGACCGGATAGGGAGTACCGACAAAGCCGCCATCGGTAGCAATTACCGTCATCGGATGACCTGCCAGCTTGAGATTGTAGTAACGTGCAACGGATTGGTTCAGTAAGCGCAGGCGCACCAGTCCACCAGCAGTGGATAAAGTGGGGTTGACTGTGCCATTTACCATTACCCGACTACCCTCGCGCCCATTCATCCAGTCCGTTTGGCTCAACGGTGGAATAGTGCCTTGAGCATCCAATTCCAAATCTTTAAGGATAATCAAATGATCGGGAACGTTCTGCAATTCGGGGATTGCATTCAGTGAACCATCTACAACGATCGCCCCCGACAATCCAGCAAATAACTGTGTATTGGCATTGCCGTGATAGTGCGGGTGATACCAATAGGTTCCGGCAGATCCGATTGGTATCTCAAATTCGTACAGTGCTGTTTCTCCTGGCTTAACGGTACGGAAAACATTATCTCCCTGCCCTGTTGAGGGAATATGTAACCCGTGGAAATGCAGATTTGTAGGCTCCTTCAGGTCATTGCGGAACTGAATGCGGACGCGATCGCCCTCCTTCACGCGCATCGTCGGACCGGGAAAACTACCGTTGTAAGTCATCAGTTCCGCTTCCAAACTATCTTGACCCAAAAGCTTGATTCGGCTGCTGCTTGCCCTCAAAGAAAACTCTACCAGTCCTGCCTGCTTGCCTTCACTTTTTAACTCTGATGGCTGAGGGAAGGGTTGGTCGGTACGTACCTGCGCCCATTGGATGAGTTTGGGTGCGGCTGCCAATGACAGTCCTGTCAATCCTAGACCGCCTAGAACAATAAATCGCCGACGTGAAACTTTCATAGTGTCATAAGAATCTTTAGGACTATGCATCGAAATAATTGAGGCAGATCTTCAACTTAATCCAGAAATATGAAACCAGAATGAAATTTCAGAATTTAGCACAGATAAAAAAGCGAACTTTCAACCTACACCGCTCACAAGCTCGTTGATTCAATAATGGATAACAAGTTTTATTACAGAGTTAATCAGCAATTTTATTGAATGCTTATTAAACTCAAAAACTTATTTTTGTAACTTATAACCATTTTTCATCTTGATTTCATTTCAGTTTGAAATAGTAGTGATAGACAACTGATTTATTAAATCAGTTTCGATTCTTTAAGAGAGGTAATTCTGATGAAACATCTACTTTCTACAACAGCATTTTCTTTGGTGCTAGCTGCTGGAATCTCTGCACCACAGGCATTTGCTCAATCTGCCAATGAGTCATTTATAGCGAGAGTTCATCCTCAAGCTTCGCGCCCATCCTCTACTCAACCGTCTACCACTCCGACTCAGCCTGGTTCTGTAGACAATGCCACACCACAGGCTCAAAACGCTTCTCCTACGACGCGATCGCTAGATCAACCAGCTACCAAACAGCAAAAAACTCAGCATGTTCCGGGCTACTGCCTACTGCCTGCTAGCGCTAGCGAGGATAGCTTTGAATATCTAGAGGCGGTTTATCTCTGTAAATACGGAAACTGATCTAAAAGTTAAACCAGCTTTACCCGGCGCAGGGTTACAGCGTTGATAGAGACAATCACTGTCGAGAGACTCATCAACAATGCCCTGCATGTTCGTCTCGTGCTGAAGCAAGCCTCAAGATGCCCGACATCCTCTTCCGCTTGCGGAGGGGGATGCTCCTATTGGTTATGCTGCTCGTGCTTACCAAGAGTTGAATGGTTGTGGCGTTCCATGTCAGTTGTCTCCGGGAAATGTGAACGAGAGTTGAGCAATAAGAAACGATCGTGTGTATAAAACCTTGGAGGGTTCTTTCACGCGATCGTCCTGCAAGGAGTCCACTTGAATTTACTGATGCAGTAGATCATCCACCTGAAAGCTCTAATCTCAGGCTAGATCGCAGAGATGAAATCTGACGAAATTATTTAATAAGGTTTGTAACAACATTAGTATTGCTATTGCACAATCACATTGTGCAATAGCAATATCCCACTCTACTGATGCGCTACCGCCTTGTGCGGTTATCGGGCGATCGCCTTCACTATGGGTTGTAGATGTTTGATGGATGGAAGGTTGGTTCTCCCCTAGAATCGCCCATTACGGTCGTAGAATGACTCTGTGCTGACCCGATTCAACAGTTTTAGACATTCTTACAGATTGAGCAAAAATTACACCGACTGCAACCAGCCCAAAAAATGCTGCAAACATTATCTTTTCGCTCAGTTTCATTTTTGGTTTCATCGGTTAAACATCCTTTTCCTATTAAGGTGTTGCCGTGGAAGTTGAGCCATAGCATCATTCATTGGATGGCTCTATCTCCAGATTAGGTTAGTAAAATGAAACTAGAATGAAATTGTATCAATAACTCGAATTTGGTCGTTAAAAAATGAGACTTACTAGAAACAACACACTTGAGAAATACTTGAAAAATAAATTTAACTATAATCAGATCCAGAGGTGTTACCACACTCAGGTAACACCTCTGAAATTCTTAAGTAGTTAGCTGTAAAGAACTGGCTGTGACTACTTACTTGCTGGGGTTGAGGTTGAGTGATTCATCCCAGGCATTTTGTTCATGCCATCATTCTTTTTCTCCATCATTTTCTTGCAACAACTACAGCCACTCATTTGTTCAGTTTGAGGAGTGGGTTTCTGATTCTCTTGAGCGCTGGCATTGCTGATTGCCATTACTGAAATGGATAAAAAGGCGATCGCGCCAGTCGTAAAAAGTCTAACTCCATTCAATTTGTTCATGTTGACCTCAAATAGGGTGATTTAACAGGCTATCAGTAATGCATCTGACAGCCTTACATTCAGATTAGAATATAGAGATGAAATTGAGATGAAATTGAATTCAAGAATACTAACGTGAAAAGCTAAAGCGTCCATTCACTTTTTCACCATTGATGTCGGATAAGACAGCAAGCTTGTATTCTCCTGCGGTTGTACTAGGCAGAATTGCAGTGTAATGCTTATCGTCTGCGCTGTACTTCATGTCCAGGATCTTCTGGCTGCCATCGGGTAACTGAACTTGAGTCGTTACCTTCGCATTGGGAATCGGTTCATGGTTGTCGCCTTTTTGTAGGGAGAAATCAATGTGAGTTCCAGTTGATTCTTTTCCGGTCACAAGTTCCAGATGATAGGGTCCTGATTCAACCACTTGTCCACCCTGTCCTCCATGAGAGTCAGCCTTTTCAGATGCCATTTTGTCTCCGCTTGTAGCTGGAGAAGTCGTTGCTGAGGGCTGGGTTTCAGTAGGTGCAGAAGCAGGGCTACTGGTGGAGTTGGTTGCTTGATTGCCGCTGCTGCAAGCGCCCAAGAACAGAAGCCCGATGCTTGCCAAAAAGATTACGTTGGATTTGTTGAATTTCATGAAATTTACTGTACGTTAATTGAGTCAAAACAGAAGTTGATATCAAGGTGGAGATGCACAGTGAGCGATCGCTTAGCTAGAGAGTTATCGACTAAAACTGAAGCGCCCATTCACTTTCTTGCCCTTGATGTCTGACAAGACAGTCACTTTGTAAGCTCCACTAGCTTTACCAGGAAGAATGGCAGTGTAGTGCTTGCCAGACGCATCGTATTTAAAATTGAGGGCTTTTTGAGTTCCATTTGGCATTTGCACTTGACCTGTTACTTTAGCGTTGGAAATCGCTTGATGATTGCTGCCATTTTGCAGGTAGAAGTCAATGTGAGTGGCATTTGCTTCTTTCTCAGCCACCATTTCCAGGTGATAGGGTCCAGATTCGACGACTTGACCGCCCTTCCCACTGCGACCGTCTCCTTTGAGCTTAGATGCGATCGCTGTTTCATCCGCACGTTGCAGCGGTGATTGAGCATTAACGCTGTTTATCGAGCTATTTGCTCCACCGCTTCCGGCATGGGTGATAAATAGTGTGGTTCCTACTAGGCTGAAAAGAACTGAACTGGCTTTAAGAAATTGCATGATTTTTCTCCTTAGTTAGTGAACAAAAACTGTTAAACGTTTCCGTGAATTCGCTCCCTTTCGGGTTGAGAGACTTTGCCATTTTCAACAACTGATCGCTTCGGAAACAGGTACTTGCCGAATCTGGCATAAAGCGCAGGTAAGATCAGCAGCGTTAGGGCTGTAGAGGTAAACAGTCCACCGAGCACAACGATTGATAACGGTTGCAGCAACTCTTTTCCCGGTCCGCCTGCGATCACCAGGGGTGCTAGTCCTAATGCAGAGGTGAACGCCGTCATCAGAATCGCGTTGAGCCGTTCCATCGATCCTTGAATCAGCAGATCCTTTAATGGCATTCCGGCGGCAAACTTGGTGTTGTAGTTGTCTACCAGCAGCAACCCATTTCGGGTGGCAACTCCAAATAGGGTGACAAAACCCACTAGCGAGGCGATTGAGAGAATTCCTCCCGTCAACGCCACCGCAATCACACCGCCCACCAACGCCAACGGCAGGTTAATCATAATCATGATGGTGGACGAGATCGACTTGACCGAGAGATACATAATGATCGTGATGACGACAAAGGCGATCGCGCTAAAAATCAGAATATTCTGGCTGGCGCGTTCTTCGGCTTCAAACTGCCCCGCGTATTGGATGTAGTAACCAGCGGGAATCTGGACCTGTTGTTTCACATTGGCTTGAATGTCATTCACAACCGAGCGTAAATCTCGCCCTTGGGCATTGGCAGCCACGGTAATTAAGCGAGAAACATTTTCACGGTTGATCGTGTTCGGTCCCGTGCCATCCTGCACTTTTGCAACTTGTGCCAGCGGAATTTTATTGCCACTGGGCGTATCAACTAATAGGTTGTCGATCGTATCTAGACTTTGGCGGGCTTCTGGCTGAAGCCACACGATTAGATCAAAAGTTTGCTGTTGCTCTAGCACTTGCGAAACCACTCGCCCATTCAGCGCCGTCTCAATCGTTTCTGAGAGTTGCCCGACCGTTAACCCATACCGGGCAGCCGCAACGCGATCGAACTGGATTTGAATCTGCTCCACTGGAATTTGTGGCTCAAGCTGAAGATCGACAATGCCCTCAACCGATTGCATGGCATCATTCACCTGCTGTCCCAAGGTGCGGAGTTGCTCCAGTTCAGGACCAAAGATTTTGACGGCGATCGCGCTTCTAACTCCCGACAGCACTTCATCCATCCGGTGAGAGATAAAGCCGCCCACATTCGGCGCTGCTCCCGGCACTTTAGCAAATTCTTGCCGCAACAATTCCACGCTGGCTTTGCGGTCTTTCATACCTGTCTCGCTCAACTCCACATCCAGGTGAGCCAGGTTCACGCCTGCGGCATCGGCATCTCCCGCCGCCCGCCCTGATCGCACCTGAATACTTTCAAAGCTGGGATTGTCTTTCAGTTTATGTTCCAGTACCGATGCGGCACTATTGGTCGCCTCCAACGATGAGCCGGGATAGAGCAGCAGCGTATTGACCAGCGATTGTTCCTGAAACTCTGGGAGAAAAATGCGTCCGAACGAGGGCACCACAATCATCGCCGCTACCAAACTTGCTGCTGCGATGCCAAAAATAACGGTCGATCGCCGCATTGAAAAGTTCAGCAGCGGTAAATAAATTCCTTTGAAGAATCGAGCAACCCAGGGTTCTCGTTCAGGCAGACGACCGTAGGGCAGCAAAATCGCGCACAAGGCAGGCGTGACCGTCAGTGCAACAACGCTAGAAGCCAATACTGCCGCCAAGTAGCCCAACCCCATTGGAATGAAAATGCTGCCTTCGACACCCGTCAGCGCAAAGATGGGCGCAAAGACGACGACTGTAATGATGGTCGCTCCAAACACAGAATCGCGCACTTCCTGACAGCCCTCAAACACTACGTCTAGGACAGGTTTAGGGTTCGGCGAATACTTGTTTTCCCGCAGACACCGATACACGTTCTCGGCATCAACGATCGCGTCATCCACCGCAGAGCCGATCGCGACTGCCAAGCCTCCTAGAGTCATCGTGTTCAACCCTTGTCCCATCCAGTTGAGCGCCAGTACCCCGATCAATAAGGACAGAGGCAAAGCCGCTAAACAGACTGCTAAGTTGCGCCAATTCATCAAAAACGGAATCAGGATCAAGGCAACGATGATACTGCCTTCGATTAAGGCTTCCCGCACATTCTCGATTGACGCATCAATGTAGGTTTCTTGGCGAAACGTCGTCACGACCTGGATGCCTTCTGGCAACCCTGCTCTCACTTCGGTCATCGCGGCTTCTACGGCGCGAGTGACGGTGGGCGTATCGGCTTGGGGTTGTTTGTTGACGACTGCCACAACCGCTTTTTGAGCGTTGACGCTGGCATCCCCCCGTTTCACTGCCGCCCCAATTTTGACATCGGCCACATCTGTAATTCTGACAGGGGTGCCATTCCGGGCAACAATCACCGATTGCTTCAAGGCTTCGATGTCTTCAATCCGCCCGATGCCTCGGATCAGCTTTTCGCGATCGGGCGTAATTAAATACCCTCCCGGTGCATTTACGTTTGCCGCTGCCACAGCTTCTGACACTTGTTGCAGCGACACATTGAATGCCTGCAACTTCTCAGGTGCCACCAGCACTTGATATTGCCGCACATCCCCACCAAACACGATGACCTGCGTGACTCCCGGCACTGCCAGCAAACGATTCGTGACTTGCCAATCGACAATCCGCCGCACATCCATCAAGTCAGTGGTTTTAGAAGTGAAAGCGTAGGTGACGATCGTGCCAATGGGCGAACTAATGGGCGCAACTTGGGGGGTTTCAACGCCTGCTGGCAGTTTACTTTGAGCCGACTGCAACCGCTCTGTCACAAGCTGCCTTGCTTGATAAATATCGGTGCCCCAGTTGAACACAACGCGCACCACTGAAATACTGGCTGCACTGGAAGACCGCACTGCACTGACCCCCGGTGTGCCATTGATTGCACTCTCGATCGGCAGTGTCACCAGTGACTCTACTTCTTCTGGCGCGAGTCCCGGTGCTTCCGTTTGAATTTCAACCTGTGGTGGTGCAAAGGTGGGAAACACATCTAGCGGCATTTGGATGATAGTGCGAAAAATCCAGATGGTCAGGATCATTGCACCCAAAATCACCAGCCAGCGACGGGCGATCGCCCATTGAATAATAGAACTCAGCATGATGATTTACCTAGCGCGGTTGATGAGGATGACGATCAGACGCTGACTCTAAAGAGGTCGGTGTTATCGAGGTGTGAGCATCAGCGTTAGTCAAGCTCAAGTTATCAAAGGATTCACGGTGGGCGTGACCATTAGGTACTGGAACAAACGCCGTGCGGTTGCGACGATTTGCCCAGAGCATTCCTGCCGCGAAGGTTCCTGCCGCGATCGCTCCCCCCGCAGGGATTATTGCCCACCAGGGAATTGCAGGCTGTGGGTTAGAAGCGGGTGCAGATTCTGCCGTTTTTTCTTCATGACCATCGGCTGGCTTGCTGTCACCCCGTAGTGATTGAGCATACAACTGGTTAGCGCGTTGGGTCACAATCATATCGCCATCGAATAGACCAGTTTTAATTTCCACAAAGTTGCCGGATTCTCGACCCAGTGTGACCTCAGTGGGTTGAAATGCATTGCCATTTTGCACAAAGACAACCTGCTTTTTGTCGTTGGTTGTCACCAGTGCAGACTTAGGAATGGCTGGTACGGCTGCGGGTGCGCGATCAGTTAGCACTTCTAACTCCACAAACATCCCAGGCTTTAAAAGTCCGCCCGAATTGTCTAGTTCCGCTTTTACAGGAACGACACGGGTTTCCCCGTTCACAACCGTACCAACGACATTAATTCGTCCATTGAAGGTGCGATCGGGCATTCCATTGGCTCTCACCCGGACGCTTTGTCCTACCGCAATGCGTTCCAGATTTTTCTCAAAGATGTTGCCGGAAGCCTGAACGCTGCTGCCGTTGACAATGGTCATAATTTGCTTGCCTGCGTCCTGCCCCGACTCGCCTTTCGTCGCTTCCCGGTCTGCTACAACACCAGAAATGGGAGCAGTAATTGTTATGGTACCGTCCTCATTTGGGTTAGCTCCGAGTTGTCGCAAACGGGTTTCATAAGCTTGACCACTCAGCCCAACGCGAGATCGCGCCACTTCTAATGCCGATTGAGCACGCTGTAGTTGCGCCTGCGCTTCCGAAACAGGCAAGCCGCTTTCGGCTTTGGCAAGAGCCGCCCTTGCTTCGGCTAATTTGCTTTCAGATTCTAAAAATTGCCGTCGCGGGATGGCTCCCCGTTCCAGCAACACTTTGTCCTTGTCATATCGCTCCTGGGAAAAGTTTAATTCGGTCCGAGCTTGCTGAATGTCAGTGGCAACAATCCGCTTTTGTTGCGTCAGGTTTTGCTGTGCCAATCGCAAATCGGCTTGCCCTTGTTGAACACTGCCAACCGCTTCTGCTCTCCGGTCTAACGCGGTTGTCTGGAGTTCAGCCAATTCTGGACTGGTCATCATTGCCACGGGTTGTCCCGCTTGAACGGAGTCTCCAGGCTTCACTAACAACCGAATGACTGTGCCACCAACGGGGGTTGTCACTTCTACTTGCTGATTGGGTAGCGTTTCAATTTGACCCGTTGTTCTAATACCGAAGGCTAATCGTTGACGAGACACAGGCTCAACCTTCAATCCCATACGCTTTGCCGTCTCTGCATCAAGCTGGATTGCCCCAGCAGACTGAGTAGCTTGACCTCCTCCCTGAAACTCATCACCATGCCCAGCGTGAGCAAGTCCCTTTAGCGGTGTCGTTAGCAGCAAAGCCATTAAGAGAGTACTAGAAACACGACGACCTGCCGCAGTGGAGTAGATAGTTGAGTGATAACGAGGCATTTATGAAGTTCCTTAACAACAGGATGATGATTATGACGAAGAAAGGTTTCAAGCCAATGGTTGATCAACTAAGGAATATTCTTGTTTTGAGATAAAATGAACCCAGATGTGATCTTCTTCCTGTGGAGAACATCTGCTTTGAATAAACGCATTTGAGTAGTAAAGGTTCTGTCCAGACAGATCACTACGGTAACCGGATGGTGTCCATTTGCCATAGGGGTCATTTACGAAGAAACCATTTTGGTCATAGCCCCTAATGACTATCGTGCTACGAGGATGGTTGAAATGACCATAAACAATGCATGGATTGCCCTCTGCGGTCGCTTGACGAATATCTGACAAACGACCTCGCATTGTAAACTTATCCTTAAGCCCATAGTGACTTGCCATTTTGACAAGATCCTCTGGGTTCCAATGATTTAATCTATTCATTCTTAGATGTCGATAGACTTCATCTTCCATCAACCAGATATTGTTTCGTGTTCGTTTGACTCGAAAGTAAGCCATCACTATGGCAAAACTGGTGATGTGACAAGCCCCCGTGGGAGCAAGCACATCATCAACTTGGTTGTTGTGTGGTACGTCTAATAGTTGCGCTTCTAAAGGTAGACTTTGCGGAATTGCTTTTGCTTCACCGTGATCACTTAGCAATTGCACATGAGGAATATAAGCAAACCATGTCGCCTGAGTAAGCTTTTCAGTCGATAGATCAAGAACGATTTTTAAGTAGTTTCTATCAAGCGGTTTCCAGTTATAAATGCTTAAAATCTGACCGGGTTGGAGCCAAAGCTTACCCTGTTCCGAAAGGCTTAAAGAATCTCTAGCAGCCTGCTTAAGGGCTGTAGGTTGAATTACTCTCAATTTCATAAGCTTGTATGTTATTGCTCAGACGATGACTTTGACTAACACTAAGAAGCGATCACGGTGATTCTGAGATTCTGAAATCGCTCATGCATCACGTTTAATCTGGCGACTTTTCTGGGAGTATATGTATTCAGATCAATCTCTTCCTTCCAACGATTCGTCAGCGTAATGTTTGGAATTATGAGTTGCTAACTACAATCCCAAACACTAGTGTCTCAAACAGTTATGAAATCAAGATGAAATTTGTGTTCAATTTACTGCTTATACCAGGCTTGCCTCCACTGCTTCATCTGCTCGATCTCATCTTTCTGCGACCCAATAATGTCCTGAGCTAGCTTTTGAATTTCGGGACGCTTTGATTTTTGCCATGCGTCATTTGCCATCACGACAGCCCCTTCATGGTGCGGAATCATGGCATCAATGAAGCGCTTGTCAAAATCAGCATCGGCTGGACCTAAATCCATATCCATGCGCATTGCCTTGATTTGTTCTTCGGACATCGCCATCGAATGATTCATCTCTTTGTGCCACGCCATAGGCGTACTGGGAGCTTTGGGATACCAGGCAGTCCGCCACTGCTTGAGTTGAGCAATTTCTTTGTCCTGAGCTTTGATAATGTCAGCCGCTAGCTTTTGAATTTCAGGACGCTTGGATTTCTGCTGCGCTTCCTTTGCCATCACGACGGCTCCTTGATGGTGGGGAGTCATGCCATCGATAAAGCGCAGGTCAAACTCGGCGTTAGCGGGACCAAGATCCATGCCGTGATTCATGCCGCCCATCTTGCTGTGATCCATGCCCTGCATCGCTCCAGCATCAGTAGCAGCGGGACTAGGGACTTGAACTTTGTTTTGAGCGGAAGTAGAGCAAGCGTTTAAGACGCTACTGGTGGCGATCGCCCCTAACGTTAGAGCAAGGAAGCCTGTTTTTGTGAAGAAATTTAATGGCATAGCGTTGGTGCGAATCGAATAGTAAAGGATAAAAAGGAGATATTGCTATTTTGAATGCTCTAGTCAGATGGAGAGTCAACTAAATTGATTAACTAGACTAAAAACACCTTCCGGAACTGGAAGCCGCTTGTGCAGTGAGCATCTTCCATCAGGCTTACACACAGTTATGAAATCAGGATGAAATATGAGATGCTTGCTGAATCCATAATTCACGTTGAAGAAAGGTTACAAGTTACGCCTATCTCTTATCTCCTTTCTGCCATCATTCCCTATCGTGATCTCAATCAGTGCGACTGCTTCGGTAATGGAAGATAATTTTTGTCCGTTGGTCGTTGCCACACCTGAAGCAAGGTCTTCACCATTAATCTTGAAACTGAAAGAAGTATACGACCTGCATCCTACGGTTAATTTTGCTGCCTGACTTATCTTCCAACTTTGTTGGAGCTACTTATTTTCTAAGCGTCACACTTAGTTTGGCTTGTAGATCGCTCAACTGAACGCCGATCAGATTGGGTAGAACAATATTGGCAGATCCAACGCGATCCACAGGTCCCAGTCCAATAGTCCACATGCCTGCGGCGATCGCAGCCTCAATGCCAGCGTGGGCATCTTCAACCACAACACACTGGGCAGGGTCAAGTCCTAAGCGAGTCGCGGCGTACAGAAAGAGGTCAGGGGCTGGCTTGGGTTTTTCGACACTATCGCCATCGGTGACCACATCAATGCGATCGCCAATCCCCAACTTCTCGATCACGGTTTGTGCATTCTTGCTGGCAGAGCCAATCGCGATTTTCATGCCCACTCGCCTGATTTCGTCCAGTAGCTCAACGGCTCCTGGCAACACATCTCTGGACGTGATGGTTTGAATCAATGCCACATAGTAGCGGTTTTTGCGATCCATCAACGCTTGGAGTGCTGCTTCTGAGTACTGCTGATCGCCCACGATGTGCAGCAGAGATTCTCGTCGAGACACGCCCCGCAACGCTTCGTTTGCTGACGATCAAAGGGTAATCCCTCTTCGTCAGCCAGTCGCTGCCAAGCCTGGTAGTGCCATTCGGCAGTGTTCGTTAGAACCCCATCAAGATCGAAGATGAAGCCCTGGATGTCAGGTGCTTGAGAGTCAGGCGCGTCAGCATCGGAGGGCGATAGATCAAATCTGTGCCAGATGCCGCGCCAGTTTAGTTTAAATTTGAGACGAGTCCAAGTGGGAGGCAGATGGGGAGTTGCGACGGGACCGCTTTCCCTCAGTTGAATACCGCCAAAGCCGAACACCACTGCTTGCCAGACACCGCCTGCTGAAGCCGCATGAATGCCATCTGTTGTGTTACCGCGAGTATCTTCGAGATCGACCAGAGCTGCCTGCATAAAATATTTATAGGCATCTGCTGTTTGATTCAGGTTGGCTGCGAGAATTGCGTGAATGGCAGGACCAAGGGAGGAGCCGTAGGTGATGTCGGTACGGGGTGCATAGTAGTCCCAGTTCTTTTGCAGTACTTCATCCGAAAATGCTTGCGTGTCTCGCATCAAGTAGAGGAGCATCAGCACGTCGGGCTGCTTGAGTACCTGCCGCTGGTTCGTTTCGTCCATGCCTAGCACCGCTTGCATCGATCGCTGACGGGGTTCGTAGTCGCTTAAGTTGATATCCTTGAGCTGGAAAAAGCCCTCGAACTGCTCAATCAGACCAATTTCGGCATTGGCAGGGATGTACATCTGCGCGATGACGGTTTGCCAGCGCAGCAGTTGCTCTGGGGTGAGTTGCAGCCCTTGTGATAGTGCAGCCCCACTATCAGGAAAGGTTTGCTGCAACCATTCATAGACGGCAACCGCCTTTTCAAGATGCCACTGTACCATCCGATTGGTGAACGCATTGTTATTCACTTGCTCGTGGTATTCATCGGCTCCGATTATCCCGCGCAGTTCATACCGTTCTTGCTTTGCATTCCACTCCACCCGACTCATCCAGAAACGGGCAGTATCCAGGATAATTTCGGCTCCATAGTCTCGCAGCCAGCGGTCGTCACCTGTTGCCTGCCAATATTGCCAGACGGCATAGGCAATGTCGGCACTAATGTGAATTTCACGATCGCGGCACCAGATTCGCACCGCTTCCGCATAAGGATCGCTCAGAATCGACCAGCGGGGTGTCATCTCATCACCAGTGGCAGCGCTTTCCCAGGCAAACATTGCCCCTTTATACCCACTATGCGCGGCTTTGCGCCGCGCTCCATCTAAAGTGTGATAGCGGTAGGTCAACAAACTGCGGGCGATCGCGGGTTGCGTCAAGGTGAAAAAGGGCAGGATAAAAATTTCCGTGTCCCAAAAGACGTGACCCCGGTAGCCTAAGCCTGACAATGTTTTGGCAGGAACGCTGACCCGACTGTTGCCTGAGCAGTCACCCATGATGTGTGAACAGGCACCAATGAAGAGTTGGAACAAGTTGTAGCGTACTGCCAACTGCGCGTGGCTGTCTCCCTCAATCTCGATATCGCTTTGCTGCCAAACTTCCTTCCACGCCTGCTGTTGCTCGCCGCGCAGCACTGTGTAGGAAGGCAGTGCTACCAACTTAGCTTGAGCTGCCTGCCCTAGTAATTCCGCATCCTGGGATGTGAACAACGTCACAACCTTTTCTACACCTACGGTTTGCCCCGCTGTCGCATTAAAGGTGATCGTCAAGGTGGGGTAGTCAAGAGCATCCGTCATCTGCAAGGAAGTATTGGTGCCAATCGCAGTCATTTTAGCCGCCATACCAAGTTCGATGCGGGAACTGCGTGTGCACAACTGTAGCCAAACGCCCTGCTCCATCTTGCCTCGATCGAGTTGCTCCCAGTGGTTAAAGCCCTGATTGTCGGGATAACCATTGAGGTTGGACTGAATCTCGATCGTGCCGTTAAAGTCGATCGGTGTGATTTGGCAGCTCAATCCCAACACCTGGTGATCCGCCAAGCTGGCAAAGCGCTCAAACCGTAAATCCACAGTTTTACCAGCGGGACTACACCAGCGCACCGAGCGGCTGAGAATGCCGTGCCGCAAGTCAAGCTGCCGTTCGTAGTGAATAATTTCGCCGCGATTGAGCCGAAACCGCTCTCCGTTGACGATGATTACCAAGGACAACCAGTCAGGACAATTGGCTAGCTCGGTATAGACTCCAGGCACATCGTCATACACCCAATGCACTAAGGTGGCTGGTAACGCCTGTGGGTAGCCCTCCTCAAAGCTGCCCCGCGTGCCTAAATAACCGTTGCCGATCATTAAAGACGGTTTCTCTAGCACGTAACTGCGCTGGATCAAAGTGCGGTTCGATTAGCGTCCAGTCTGTGTAAATCAAATCATGAGAACGGGTTGGAATGTTCATTGAGGTTGGGAATGAGAGGGGGCAGCAGAGGGCGGTTTAGATTCAGGTAGTTGTAAAGGTAAACTGTTCTTCAGAAGACTAGCCTGTTCGTTCTTGAGTCGTCTTAATGTCTAACTGAGTCACGGTTGAAGAGTCATATAGAATGATGACCCCATCGCCGAAGGAGCAGTGAGTCAAGTCTTTGATTTTGTCAGCTAAAGAGGGACTTCCGTAGAACTCGTAATAGTGAGCCTGCCAAACTCCGTAAACAAAATTGAGCAAAAAGGCAAAGAGAAACAAGCTTGTTTCTGGTGCCGCCAGAATTTGGACGATTTTCTTCGATATCAACTCTTACTCCGCGAACATTACACCAACGCGAGCGCGTTAGCATAAGCCTGCCGTTACGCGAATTGCTTCCTTGATCAGGTTGCTAGCATTTGAACTTTAAAACTAAATTCTGAGAAAGTTATGAGGGTTAGATTCAGAAAATGCTGTATCAATCATGATCGATTTTCCTGATGAGTGAATCAGTTATTTTAGTGACTTTGTGCTTGCGCGTTGCACAATGTTAATGAAGGCATCTTCTAAGGAGAAAGGAAGGTTGCGAACGAGCGAAGTTTTAAATCAGATATCTGAAGCAGTGATCGCACCTGAGTTAATTCCTGCTCTGGATTATTGAGAACCAGATGCAGGCGATCGCCAAACAGCGAAATCTGCCAAGGTTCAAATTGTTGTTTCAGCAGGTCATAAGCCAGTTGTGCCTTGTCAACTACCACTTCAACTAATTGACCGGGTTGCTCAGCTTTGATCTGACTGGGCGAACCTTGGGCAACCATTTCGCCTGCTACCATGAAGCCCATGCGGTGACAGTGTTCTGCCTCTTCCAGATAGTGCGTTGTTACTAGCACTGCTGTTCCCTGACGGGCAAAGTCTTCAATCAGCCGCCAAAACTGACGGCGGGCAAGCGGATCGACACCAGAAGTCGGCTCATCCAAAAACAAAATATCTGGCTCATGCATGACGGATGCACCAAAAGCGACTCGTTGCTTCCAGCCGCCGGGTAACTGACCAGTAATCATGGTTTCTTGACCTGTAAGTCCGCAAATCTCTAGCACCCAGTCAATTTTGCGGCGACGGATAGATTGGGGTATGCCGTATACGCCGCAGTAAAATGCTAGGTTTTGAATCACGCTGAGGTCATCGTAGAGCGTAAACTTCTGGCTCATGTAGCCAATTCGCTTTCGCACGGCGGCGTCGCGCAAATTATCAGTGTGCCCTGCCAATAGAATCTTACCTGAACTAGGCGGCAACAAACCGCAAAGCATTTTAATTGTGGTGGTCTTTCCGGCTCCGTTTGCGCCCAATAGCCCGTAGATTTCGCCGTAATGGATTTCTAGGTTCACGTCTTTGACAGATTGAAAGCTGCCAAATACTTTTCCGAGATTTCGAGCCGAGATTGCCACCGAATTCAAGTCTGGAGAGGCATCGGTTTTCTGACGCACTCGTGGAAAAGGAATAAATGGCGGATCGGCCCCCTGTTGCCGCAGACGGGTAACGAAGACATTTTCCAAGGTGGGTTCTGCTGATTGAATCGTGGCGTTTAGCTGCTGCTGATTGAGTATTTTCTGAATTTGCACTTCATCAGTTTGAGCATCTTGAACCAAAACATCGAGGCGATCGCCAAAAGTTTGGACATCCCGAATTCCAGTTGTGCCTGTAGCGATTGCCTCTAATAATGCCCGTTCCGTCTGTTCCAGATTATTATTACGCACCTCCAATCGCTGCAAGCCCAGAGTCGCACGTAATTGAGCGAGGGTTCCAGTCTGCTGGATTTGCCCTGCATACATTAACGCAATCCGATGGCAGCGTTCGGCTTCATCCAGGTAGGGAGTCGCAACTACGATCGTCATACCTGCTCTCGAAAGTGTCGCCAGGACATCCCAAAACTCCCGTCGGGAAACCGGATCGACTCCTGTGGTTGGTTCATCTAGTAACAATACTTGGGGTTGAGAAATTAAGGCACAACACAGTGCCAACTTCTGCTTCATCCCTCCAGAAAGCTGCCCTGCTAAACGGCTACTAAACTTCTCCAAATTCATCAATTGCAAATACTCGATCCGTCGCTGGATAAATAATGGTTCGGGCACCTGTCGCAATCCCGCAACATAGCGCAGATTTTCATCAATGCTAAGGTCGAGGTAGAGGGAGAACTGCTGTGTCAGATAACCGATTGCCATTCGAGCATCGCGGGGACGGCGATCAAGGACGCGAATGTTTCCCAATGTTGTTTTCATCACGCCTGCCAAAATTTGAAAAGTCGTGGTTTTGCCCGCTCCATCGGGACCAATTAGCCCAAAGACCTCACCTGGATAAACCTCCAGATCGATTCCCTGCACAGCCAAAATTTGACCATACCGCTTATGCAATCCTTGTACCTGAATGATGGGAAGGGCTGGCTGGGGTTTTACCTGCGTTGAGGGTGCAAGGGTGGAATTGATGTCAGAATATGTTTTGTGATTCACAATTGATTTTGCGATATTTTCTAGGTTAGTTGTTTGCGAAATTGGCGAATACTAATAGTTAAGAAAAAAGCAGCAAAAATTAATAACGCTAAAACGTTTGGGTAAAGCATATCGATGCCGATTCCCTTTAGCAAAATGCCGCGCAAAATTCGGATGTAATGCCGCAAAGGATTGAGAATAGACAGGTAGCGAAAGAAGGCGGGCATACTGTCGATTGGCGCGATCGCTCCTGAAAGTTGAATCAATGGAATATTGACAAAAAATGCAGTCAAAACAACTTGTTGCTGATTTTTAGAAACAGTTGCCAACAAGATTCCAATACCAATGCCAACGAATAAATACAGACCCGACAGCAATAAAAGCAAGAATAAATTGCCTCGCAATGGCACCCCGAATACGAGCCGTGCAACCCCCAAAGCGAGCAAAAATGTTCCCATTAGCAATACAAACAACGGCACAATTTTTGCTAACAGAATTTCCCAAATGGCGGCAGGTGTCATCAACAACTGCTCCAAAGTTCCTACATCTTTCTCACGGATGACTGTGAGCGCAGAAACAAGAGAACTAACGAGCGTGAGGGTAATCCCAATTACTCCCGGTACAAAAAACCAACCACTGATTAAGCCGGGGTTATACAAAAATGTATGGGCGGGGCGAATTAAAGGTGGAGCAAGATTAGACACCAATTGACGACCTTGTTGCTGAAGCATACGCAGCAGATAGCCACTGGCAATGCCTGCTGTATTTGCATCAACCCCATCGACAAGAATCTGGAGATCTGCGGGTTTACTCTGATCCAACTGTCGCTTAAAGGTAGGAGGAATGACTAAGCCAACGGTGATGTTGCCCTCCCGCACTTGCTCACCGAGTTTGGCTTGGCTTGGCTGATACTGTTTCACCACAAACACTTTGTTCTCAGTGAGTCCAGCAATCAGTTCTCGGCTTTCGTTGACATTGGCGTAGTCTACAACTCCTAAATTAATTTTGGTGATATCGGGGTTAAGAGTAAACCCATAGAGCAAAATTTGGATGATTGGGGCGATCGTCAACAAGATGATGATTTCTTTGTTGCCGATAATCTGGTGAATTTCCTTAACAATGAGTGCTAAGAATGACCTCGGAAAGATGCGATGGAGCAATTTAATAAGCATTTGAGAAAAACCAAGGAAGGCAAAAAAACTCTATACAGGTTGTTGCAAAGTTTTATCCTGGGGTTCATCTGTCTTCTTAAAATTAAGAGTGAAAGCAAACCAACTTCCGTATTGACTATCAAATTGAAATCCGGCAGCCTCAGTCAAACGGCGAACGACGCTGTAGGGTTGATAGTGGGGATCGGGAATCACTTCGGTGACGGAAAGTAACCCACCCGGTTTTAGCGCAGCAAATATTTGATGCAGTGCCGCCTCGCGATCTGAAATTTCACCCAAGACCGTTACAAGTAAAGCGCGGTCAAACACATTTTTCTCTAATTCATCCTGGTCTATTCTGCTGAGTAATATCTGCACATTCGTTAAGTGCTTTGCAGCAACTCGCTTTTTAACCTCTTCCAGCATTGCTGGTTGACCGTCTAGAGCTACTACTGCGCCGTTTGGCGTTACTCTTTCAGCTGCAGGAATAGTCAGTCGCCCTGAGCCACATCCTACATCCAATATCTGCATTCCAGGAGCCAGATTGAGCCGATCTAAAATTGTTGAACTACTGGCAACCGCATTCATATAGGGATTTTCTAGCAACCAGGCTAACCAGACAGGACAGGGTAAAAAGCGAACACGTACAGCCCCTCGCCACCAGAGACCAACCCCGACCAAGAGTAAAAGTAACACGGCGGTGTCTAGAAAAATTGTTTTCATACCCTGTACCTCTTTCGTTAAGTCCTATTTCATTCCAGCTTTAACCCGTAGTAACTTTTGCTTAGTCAGGTAGCTGCATTTTGCGTAAGCCCAAACGGGCAACGACAAAGAGAATCAGCCCCAAGAAAGCGATCATCAGCATCGAAAACCAAATACCGCGCCAGCCTGTTCCACGCACAAACGCATCGCGGCTAATTTGGATGAAATACCGCGCTGGAACAATGTCAGCTAAATGGTTTAAGGGAAACGGAATATTGCTAATTGGGTAAATAAAGCCAGACAATAACAGCGCGGTCATGAAGCCTGTTAAGGAGACGGCTTGAACAGTAGAAATCAGATCTTTTGCTCTTGCGCCGATCGCCAGACCAAACATTACACTGGCTGCTAAATATAGTGGTGTGCCAACTAGCAAGGGAATCGGGTCGCCCGCAAAGCTAAGTTTGAAAATGAAAGCACCAACAACAATGAGGAGAAGAGCTTCACCCAAAGACACAATGAGATACGCCAATCCTTTGCCCAAAATTAGCTCGGCAGCCGTCATACTTGTGGAATAGACCTGGATAATATTTCCTTTCTCTTTTTCGCGCACCATCGCCATTGCCGCTAACAATGAGGGAAACACCCAGAGGAGAAAGCCAAATACGCCGGGTACAATATAGAGCGATTCTTTGCGTCCTGGATTGAACCAGATTCGCAAATGAGGCGCAAGTGGATTGCGTACAGGCTCTAAGCCAGCCACCGCTAAGAAAGCAGTGGTAGTGACATGAATGCTGTTTTGGATGACTCTAGCGTTATTAGTATCTGTGCCGTCCACCAAGACTTGCACATCGCTGCCCTGTCCTGATTTGATCTTACTGCTGAAGTTGGGTGGAATAATCACGACCGCTTTGGCAAACCCATGATCTAGGGCATGAATAACTGGATCGCCACCGGGCCAAGGCGTTGCTTGAAATTGATTGGTGGCGAACAAGCGCTCAATATAGCTGCGGCTGAGGGGAGTATTGTTTAGATCTTGGACGACGAGCGGGATATTTTTCGCCTCTAGCCGAACCGCAAAACTCAAAATTAAC
Organism: Leptolyngbya sp. CALU 1928; assembly: GCF_056784215.1. Classification (NCBI taxonomy): domain Bacteria; kingdom Bacillati; phylum Cyanobacteriota; class Cyanophyceae; order Leptolyngbyales; family Leptolyngbyaceae; genus Leptolyngbya; species Leptolyngbya sp. CALU 1928. The sequence goes on from NZ_JBXBCE010000003.1 coordinate 221,995, forward strand.
AGTGAAATCAGTGGCAGTAGAAACGCCAGCGCTACCGTGAAGCGATCGCGACGAAACTGCGCCAGTTCTTTGGCACACTGCACCAGAATTCGTTTCATGGCTGTTGCCCTGCGGGTTGCTCTATGAGAAGAGTTGCATCCGCAGGCATTCCTGGTTTGACAAACCCAGCCGGGTTATCAATCTTGAGCTTGATGCCAAACACTTGCTTGACTCGATCGTCTTTAAAGTAAATATTTTCAGGTGTAAAAGAAGCTTGGGGATCGATCGCAGAAACGATCGCCGTTAGAGGTTCACCAGGATTAGAATCGAGAAAAACCTTAGCAGCTTGACCAACTCGAACCTTGCCAATGCTGCCTTCTGGAACATAACCCCGCAAATAAACCGTGTTGAGATTGACGATCGAGAGCAGGGTTTTCCCACTGACCACAACAGCACCCGGTTCCACACTTCGCGCCGTCACTACGCCATCGATTGGGCTAACGACATTCAAATAAACAATTTGCGCCTGAATTTGCTGAATGGCTGCCTGAGCATTTTTGACCTCTGCCTGTGCTCCTTGAAGTTGAGCAGTTGCCTGTTGTCTTTGTTGTAGCAACCCTGCAAGTTGAGCATTGCGAATCCTTGGGTTAAAGCTGGAAGTCTTCGCTAAAGCAAGCCCGCCACGAGCAGCATCAACTTGCTTCTGATTCGCTTCTACCACAGATTGAGCCGTCTCGTAAGCGGTTTGTGCTTGGTCAAACCGTTGTCTGGGTATAGCTCCAGCCTTGTTTAACTGAGCAAAGCGATCGCGATCAACCCACGCTAACTTTAACTGAGCTTGAGCTTGTTTGAGTTGAGCTTCTGCGACTGCCACAGTAGATTGTGCCTGGAAGGTACGCCCCTGTCGATCGTCTTGCGATTGTTCTAGGGTTAGTTGAGCTTCCTGAATCTGAGTGTCAACGACCTGAATTTGTAAGCGAGCCTGACGCTCTTGTTGTTGAACCGCAGTCAAACGCGCCTGTAGCCCACGCTGTTGAGCCTGAATTTCTTCATCATTGAGACGCACAATTAACTGACCTGCTTTGACTGCATCTCCTTCTCGCACGGAGATCGCCGCAATCCGACCCGGTACTTTCGCACCGATATCGGTTTCATATCCTTCAATGCGTCCACTAATTTGTAAATCGTTTGTTTTAGGACGAGAGAGAAAGTACCAAGCTAAAAGTCCGGCTGTGGCGATCACGACTCCCACTCCAATCAACAGATAAGTCTTGCGACGTTTAGAAGGCGCTTTAGATTCGGGCGGTTCAGATGCAGGCGGTTCAGATACAGGCGGTTGTAAGGGAGACTGTTCTTCAGGAGATGGGACTGTCTGTTCTTGAGGTTTAGGAGGTGATTGAGTCATGGCTGGAGATTCCTATACAAGACAAAAGCAAGAGTTAGACTATGGACAACACGGGTTATTTCCATCTCCGCTTTTGGAGTAACCCTGCTTGTGGATGAAGCGCCCAATCCTGCGAATGAACTAGCGCATTTTCAACTCACTAGAATTTGGATGCTTGTCCTAGACACAAGCATTTACTCCTCCATCGTTATCCTGCTACGATCGCTACCATTTAAACTCTAGAAAGAAATTCTGAGAAAGTTGTGAGGGTTGCATCAAGGATCAGGACGGCATCCATCCGAACACATGACAAACCAGTAGGCAAGCGCCAAACATGACGACCATTCCAATCGCATTTTTAATCACCTTGTAAAAGCCGCGAGGATTTGCTGAAATGTCTTCACTGGCTTGATCTTCACTAGCTTGACTTTCGCTTTCTGGATGATGCATTTTAATTTACTTATGTGAAGTCAAAACTTTAGCGTTGATAGAAGATTTTTGTTGTCATTATGTAAATTGCAACGATCTACCTTACAGACAACACAAAACTCAACGGTAACGGTTGAAATCTGAGCAAGGGTGTCCAGGGAATGATTAGTGTCACTCCGACGGTCGTCAACGTCGATGCGCGTCAACGCTATCAGAATCAATGTAGTTTCAAAAGCTGTAAATCTTCGTAAGCAGCAGGAGCTGTTGGGTGTGGACTTGCCAGTTGTATTGCTTTTAAATGCGTTGAGTTTAATCACTCAAGCGAATGCGACGTAACAACATGGCATTCAGTGAAACAACGACCGTCGAAACGCTCATTAAAATTGCGCCTATTGCAGGTGTTAATAGAACGCCGAATGAATAGCCAACTCCTGCCGCTAAGGGAATGGCAATGACGTTGTATCCCGTTGCCCAAAACAAGTTCTGAGCCATTTTGGTGTAGGTTGCTTTCGCAAGTTTAAGGGCGTAGGTGGCATCCAGCGGATCGCTTTTCACTAAGATTAAATCGGCAGACTCAATCGCCACGTTGGTTCCAGCGCCGATCGCAAGTCCTAAATCTGACTCGGTTAAAGCCGGTGCATCATTGATGCCATCGCCTACAAAGGCGGTGGGCTTCTCAGCTTTGAGCTTATGAATCAGCGCCGCTTTGTCTTTAGGAAGCACACGAGCATAATAGCGATCGATCTGCAAATCCCCCGCAACCGCCTTGGCAACCGCTTCGGCATCGCCTGTAATCATGACCACCTGCACGTCCATTTTCTGTAATTTCACAACCGCTTCTCGTGCCGATGGTCGCACTTGGTCTGCCAAACCAAAGAGGGCAAGAACTTGCTTGTCGTCCATCAGGACGATCGCACTTTCACCACGAGATTCACGTTCTTGTAGTCCCTTTTCCAACGCTGGCGGAAACTGCAATTTCAATTCCTTCACCCATTCTGGTCTGCCGACCCGATAATGTTGACTGTCTACTACGCCTTCAACGCCCTGACCGGGAACTGCCTTGAAGTCACTGGCTTTTGAAAGCTGGAGTTTTCGATGGTCGGCTTCTTCCACGATCGATTGTCCAAGCGGGTGTTCTGATAAAGATTCGAGGGAAGCAGCAATGCCCAAAGCTTTTAACTCATCGATACTATTCGTATAAATTCGTTGCACGCCAAAGTGTCCTGTCGTCAATGTTCCCGTCTTATCGAAGGCGATTGTTTTGATGCTTTTGGCTCGTTCAAACGCTTCTCGGTTTCGCACCAGAATCCCGTTTTTAGCAGACATTGCCGTAGCATTGACCAGCACTAACGGGACTGCCAATCCTAACGCGTGAGGACAAGCAATCACCAATACAGTCACCGCACGACTCACTGCAAAGGTTAGATCATCGGGTTTGACCGATAGCCAAACGACAAACGTTAGCGTAGCAATCCCGATCGCGATGAACGTGAGCCAATATGCAAGTTGATCGGCGAGTGATTGAAATTTACTTTTAGAGGTCTGCGCTTCCTCGACCATCCGCATAATTTGGCTCAAGGTGGTGTTATCTCCGGTACGAGTCACCTTGATTGTCAGTGCACCTTCGCCATTGACTGCTCCAGCGATCGCCTCGTCCTGGGCTTTTTTGACCACTGGGCGCGACTCCCCAGTTAGAAAAGATTCATTGACATTGGAAGTACCCTCGACGATCTCACCATCGATGGGGACTTGTTCGCCAGGACGAATCAGAATGAGATCGCCCTCAACTAACGTACTTACTTGAACATCTTCGCTTCGCCCATTCACCTGCTTGTGAGCGACAGAAGGCACTAACTTGGCAAGTTCTCCCAGCGCATTGCTGGCTCCCTGCACAGAAGCCATTTCCATCCAATGACCGAGCAACATGATATCGACCAGGGTTGCCAGTTCCCAGTAGAAAGAGTCTCCTTCCAATCCGAGAGTCACTGCCACACTGTAGATAAACGCCACAGTGATGGCTAGAGCAACCAGAGTCATCATGCCAATTTTACTGCGGAATTCGTAGTAGGCTCCCTTCAGAAAAACCCAGCCACCATAGAAATAAATAATCGTTGCGAAAATGGGAATTACCCACTGTGCACCTGGAAACTGAACGGCTTGATAATTAAACCAGGTCTGAAAGATGGGCGAAAAATAGAGAATGGGCAGCGTTAGCACCAAGCAAATAAAGAAGCGTCGTTTGAAAATCTCTGGGCTGTGTCCAGCATGTTTATCGTGTCCCGCGTGTTCATTCTGACCCGCATGTTCGTTACGACTGGGCTGTTTACCTCGACCATCCTGCTTGCCTTTTGGGTCAGAGTCAGGCGGATTCTTTTTAGCTTGTTTTCCGTGTTCATCGTGCCCACTGATTCCCGGCTTGGGTTGGGTTTGCTGATGATTATGGTGATCGTGGTTCACAGATGAATCCTCCTAGTTTGCTGCAATATCTTGAGTATTCAGATTTATACGAGGATGAGACTAAGACAAAATTCTAGAGAGTTACCAATCTTCTATTACTAAGATCTTGGTAAGTCCGGCATTTTGATATTAATGTGCAGACTTAAGATGCAACACGCGATCGCAGAATTAAAATCAGCGTTCCAACATAGTTTTGTCTAAAATTTTCGATTTTCATCGACTGCTAATCCCATCCGTCGTCCGTCCACTCATTTCGCTGGGATGAATGCGGTAGATTACGACTCTTTCTGCACGTCCCCAAGCATCGATCCAGGTGCGGTTAATGGCAGGCGAAAGCGTTGGATTCTGCTTTTGAATAAATTGCCTCGCTTGCTCGATGTCTGACTGCTCTGTGATGTGTTCGGCTCGACCTGTCACAGTCACGCTGCGCCAATGCTCTAGATCGTGGACTTCTTCAACTTGTAAACAGACAGCTGGATTTGCATCCATGTACCGAGTTTTCAATCCGACCGTTGTAAAAATATATATTATTGAGTCTTTGAAGTAATAGTGCATCGGCACAACATACGGATACCCTTCGCCGACACAGCCAAGATGACCATGTCCTACTTTTTGCAAGACATCATGGATCTCTTTTGTGCTCATTTCATCGATATCTAACATGACTTTTCTCCATCGCTGCTTTTAGAATCCTTGATCGCTACTAAAATTCTCTGATACCCAAAACCTTCCCCGTGGCAGAAGGCTTAAGCTCGAATCTGTTTGCAACAGTCCTTGCCTACTCACTTTGACTCTAAGAAAACAATCTGAGGAACTTATGAGGAGGTCAGAACGTTTAAGTTTTAGAATTGTAATGATGCGCTAAGGCTTCGTGATTTTGAGGATAACTCTAGAGTCTCCTGTAGAAAAAATGCAGGCACCGCCAGCAACTTTAGACTGATGCAACGCTTCGGATGCGGCTTGATAGAGAGAAGGCAAATCCGTTCCATCCTCTGGATATTGAGCAATTCCAGCGCTAAATGTGATCTGAAATTGAGTCTGATCGGGGGCAACAAATTGTCTGGGGCGGAGCGTTTTTAATAATTGAGTCAGCCTTTGAGTGCCTTCTGCTTTGGTGGTGCCAAATAAGGCAATCACAAATTCATCGCTCTCCCAGCGAGCAACAACTGCATTTTGCCGAAAAGTTTGCCGAAGCAACTGTCCCCACTGACGCATCACCATGTCGCCAGTATTGTACCCGTGATGACCGTTGATCTCTTTGAGCTTGTCTAAATCCAACGTTGCTAAACAAAGCGACTGCTCCTGTTGTTTTGCCAGTCGAAGGTATTTATTCAAGTCTTGGGTAGATTTATGGCGATTAGAGAGTTTGGTCAAATGATCAGTCTCAGCCGCATTTTGAAGGAGTTTTATCCGATCTAGTCGATTGATAATGCGACTGACCAACTCTGGACCCACAATCGGCTTGCTCACAAAGTCATCTGCACCCAGTGCAAACACTTGATTCACGATCGCGGCATCGGTGTGCGCCGTCAAAAAAATGATCGGCAAGCGACTCCAGCGTGAGTTATTGCGGACAATCTGGCAAAGTTCAACGCCGCTCAAGCTCGGCATTTTCATCTCTAGAATCAGCAGATCTGGTGAACAAGATTCCAGAGTTTTCCAAAATTGTTGAGGGTCATTCAGCGTTGTCACGCCCAATCCCCAGGGTTCTAGTAACCCCTTCAGCATCGCGAGAAGTTGGGGATTAACATCAACAACCATCACTCGTTGCTTTGCTGCCTCGGCCCGCTGCACTGCCTGAGCGATCGCTTTCAGCACTTGAGCCGGGGGTAAGGGTTTGTATAAGAAACCATGTCCACCAAGTTGGGCAACTTCGATGCGGTCTGTTAACTGGTCGTGATTGGTGAAGACGAGGACTGGCACCGCAGGCGTTTGATGACTAAGCTTTGCCAGCAGTCTTAAACTCTCTATTGTGGGATGAGTCAGATCGGGATCGAGTAGCACCACGGTAGGCGCATCCTGCTCAATTTTCGTTTCAGCTTCGGTAAGGGTTGTTGCACTTGCGCTCCGAAATCCCCAGTTCCTGGCTTCATTCATCAACTGTGCTGCCAGTTGGCGATCAGAATCAACGATCAACAACAGAGGGCGCTCGTCCACAAACAGCGACTCTTCCGGCTCGCTCTGTTTTGTAGGGAAGTCGATCAATGCACGATTAGTAGACGTGAGTTGTCCTGTGCTGGTTGGATCAGCAATCGATTGTAAGGGTTTGAGCCGATAACCTAATCCATAAACCGTTTCAATTAAATCTGTGGGAGCGCCGACCCTCCTAAACTTTTGCCGTAGTCCCTTAATGTGAGTTCTCACAGAATCTTCGCTAGGAGTCTCCTCATACGCCCAGAGTTGATCCAAAATCACGCTGTAGGTAAAGACTCGACGACCATTCCGCAAAAAAAGCTCTAAGATCGAAAATTCCTTGGGACTCAGGAGTAAAGGCTGTCCTGCATAATTGACTTCGTGAGTTGTCGGATCAAGCCACAAACTACCCCACTCCAGCACAAATTGAAAAGCCGTTTCTCCGCGACGCAGCAAGGCTCGAATACGAGCAAGCAATTCCTCAGGATCGAGCGGTTTCACCATATATGCATCGGCACCTGCATCTAGCCCGATCGCTTGGTCGTGGCTACTGCTTCGCCCAGTAACTATGAGGATCGGCACTTGATAGCCGTGCGCTCTAAGTCTGTGACAAAGGCTGATTCCGTCTAGGTGAGGGAGTGTAATATCGATCAGGAGTAAATCATAGTCATAAACGACAATCAGTTCCCAGGCTGCTTCTCCGTCGTTGGCGACTTCAACCGTGTAATTTTCAACGGAGAGCATACAAGTCAGCAGGTCGGCATTTGCTTTGTCATCTTCTACCACCAAAATTTTCATAGCTCTAAATTCATCACAGGCGAGTCTTGGTGCTAGGTGGTCGGAATTACACTACCTAGAACAATAATGGGCAGTTATGAAATCAGGATGAAATTAAATGTTAGTCCCCTAAAATATCGAGAAATATTCCTAAAGACGTAAAGCTCGAATCACTCATAACTTCCTCATAGTCTGAGCGTAGCTTGAGAGACAGAAGAACTCTACGGTGCCCTAATCCAGTTTGAGAGCATCCCAAGTTGATCTTCGTTGTGTTAATTCTTTAGGAGCTTAAAGCCATGACAATGACTCAAACCCATCAGTCTTTGATAGAAACTTGCATTCAAAACTGTCTTGACTGTCTGCGTGAGTGTGAGTATTGCGCGACCGCTTGTTTAGACAGTGACATGGTACAAATGATGGCTCAATGCATTAAGCTGTGCCGTGATTGTGCCGATACCTGTGATATCTGCGCTCGATTTATGGCTCGTAATTCTGACCTACAAGCTTCACTGTGTAAAGTTTGTGAAGAGGCGTGTGATCGCTGTGCCATTGAGTGTGAAAAGCACGATCACGAGCATTGCAAAAAGTGTGCGCAAGCCTGTCGCCGTTGTGCTGAATCTTGCCGTCAAGTGCTTAAAGCAATGGCATAAAGTCATTTAATGTCTGAGGGTCAATTTCCTCCCGCTGTGCGGCGGCGGGAATGCAAGGATGAGCGAGTACATCCACAACAGTCATAACGTAACAGCTTTGCTATATCACTTAGTGTTTTCAGCAAAACATTGACGTGTTGTGTTTGATGAACAGGTCGATGAGGTTTTGCAAGAAGTTCGCTTGGAGATTGAAAAACGCTACGAGATAAACGAAGCCTATGAAAAATTGTCCTTGTTGCTCCAGTATACTCTTGCGACACATTCAAGGTGCATCAATCTACTGGTTTTGCCGAAGTTGCTGGCAACCAATGCCAGTTCTTGAATTAATAGATAGACAAGTGGAAAAGTCTTTCTTACATTCCTTGCACAACAGAAGCCTTTCCAAAGCGATCTCTTTGCATCACGTCTAACAAGCTACAGGTATCTCTAATGAACTCATTTTCACCTTATCAACCAACAGTATCTTGGTGGGTAGAAATCAACACTTCTTATTCCCCAGTAAACTTATCATCTGGGTCCCTTCAATGGTCAAGAAGAAGCGAAGCTTTCCAGAGGCTCTCATGTTGAGGTTTTGTATCACCAAGAGGCAAGAGACATTGTTGCCTTGATCAAGCAGCGTTAGCCTCATAGTTTTTTAATGAAAGAGTCTAATTTTTATCAGAGAAGCCTTGCTTATGACAATGGCATCTAAAGTTGCAATTCAAGGGGATTTACCCAACCCGGAATGCCTACGGATGCTGAAATTAAGGTCTATCGCTAAGAGCACACGACTAAGCAGATCAGGGGAACCATGAGAGCAGATCAGCAAGCTTTGCATCCAGCAATTCCAAATTCAAAACTTTGACAACTCGCTGAATCAGACTGGAGGATAAGGAAACACCTCGTGGGAGCACGGTGATGGAATCATTGCCTTTAAGTTTTGGGGTGTTGTTAGGCTATCTGCATCAAGCCATCAGTCGGATTGAAGACCCAAGGCAAGCGAGTAACGGCACCCGCTACAGCGTGAGTGACGCAATCTTGGCAGCGTTTAGCGTGTTTTTCATGCAGTGCGAGTCTTTCCTGGAGCACCAACGGCAAATGCAGAGTCGGCAGGGCAAGGATAACGCTCAAACATTGTTTGGGTTAGCTCAAATTCCGAGTACACCGCAAATCCGCAATATTTTGGATCACCTGGCTGCACCTGTCCTAACGGGTGTGTTTGAGCAGGTGTATCGAGGTTTGAGGCAAGGGGGATACTTGCAGGCATACCACTGCTTGGGAGGGCATTTGTTAGTCACCTTAGACGGGACGCAATATTTCAGTTCGCAGAAAATTCAGTGTCAGCAGTGTTCAACTCGAACGCATAAAAATGGGCGTGTGACCTATTTTCATAGCGCGATTCTACCCGTGATTGTCGCTCCTGGTCAGTCGCAGGTGATTGCCTTAGCCCCCGAATTTATCAGTCCGCAAGATGGGTCTGTGAAACAAGACTGCGAAGTGGTGGCGGCTAAACGCTGGATGCAGACCCATGCGGGGCAATTTGCCCAACACCCAATAACGCTGCTTGGGGATGACCTCTATAGTCGTCAACCGATGGTTCAGCAGTGTATAGAGCTTGGCATAAACTTCATTTTTACCGCTCTACCCGACTCTCACCCTGCCCTGTACGAGCGCTTGCACGTGCTTGAGGTTTTGGGGGCGCTCGAGACCCTAGAAATCCGGCAATGCCACCAGCGCACTCCAGCGATTTATCACTACCGCTATGCCAATCTCGTGCCGATTCGGGACACTCAACCCGCCTTGCTGGTCAATTGGTGCGAACTGGTCGTTACCCGGGAACACGACGCTCAGGTGCTCTACCACAATGCCTTCATCACCCACCATCGCTTGGGTCATACCACCGTTGCCTCAGTGGTCGCTGCTGGTAGAAGTCGGTGGAAGACCGAAAACGAAAATCACAATGTCCTCAAAACCAAGGGGTACCATCTCGAACACAACTTTGGGCATGGGCAACAGCATTTAGCCAACTTTTTGCTCACGCTCAATCTCCTGGCTTTCCTGTTCCATACAGTGCTTCATCTAGTGGACACGTCTTATCAGAAAATTCGCCACCAACGGGGCACTCGCAAGGGTTTCTTTCAAGACATCCTCAGCCTGACTAAGTATTTGCTATTCAATAGTTGGCAGCATCTAATTGACTTTATGCTCTCCGATGCAGACCCCTCTCCTATCACTGATTCCTCTTAAATTTTTGAATTTGGAATTGCTGCTTTGCATCGCTCATAAGTTTCTCAGAATTCAAGCGTAGTTTAAAAGATAGAGAAACGTGATCAGTCGTTAATCAAGGTGAATTTATGAACAAAAAGTTTTTGGTTTACAGCTTAATTGGTCTACTCAGTAGTGGTGCTGTTGCAGGATTTGCCCTTGTCAACAGCGAACAAGGTCAGTCATTACCTGCATCAGGAAAGCCTCAACAACCTAGATCGGTCCAAGCTGATCAGCATTTTATCGAGATGATGATCCCGCACCACCAAGACGCGATCGCAATGTCTGATCTGGCTTTGAGTCGTGCCAAACGCCCAGAAGTTAAGAAATTAGCTGAAGCGATTAAAAAAGACCAAACTCGTGAAATTCAAGCGATGCGTACCTGGTACAAACAGTGGTACGGCAAAGCAGTCCCTGCACATTCAATGACTGACATGGGCATGATGGGAAACCACCACGACCAAGCGCGGGGCGCAGGCATGATGGGTCAGGGTCAAGGCATGATGGGTCAGGGCATGATGAACATGAAAACCGACCTTAATGCGCTCAAGCAAGCCCCAGACTTTGACAAGGCATTTGTGCAACAAATGATTCCCCATCATCAAATGGCGGTAAAAATGGCTCAGATGGCATTGGGGCGTGCTGCTCGTCCAGAGATCCGCACGTTGGCTCAGTCAATTATCAAATCCCAAAAGGCTGAAATTGCACAGATGCAAGGATGGCAACAAGCTTGGAATCGATAATCCAGCTTGTCTAGGAGGGTAAGCGATCATTGCTAGGACAAGGCTCATAAACCTTATTCAGCCCCAACCTTGGCGATCCTCTAACCTTTCTGATTTCTATTTGCATTACTTGGAAGAACAGAAAAACACTTGTCTGTCGAGGTCTTTCCGACAAGTTGGAGGTTAACGATGTCTGGACTTTTTGGACGGAACCACACCTAAGACGCTTCACAAAGCAAAACCGCAAAAGCTCCAATCTGCGGCATGACCATTGATAAAGCGACAGCACTCAAGTCAGAGCAAGCTGGACAAACTTACTATTTTGCAGTCCGCACTGTCAGCAAACCTTTGCATCCAATCAGCCTAATAAAAGCAACATCAAAATCTAGAACGCCTCAAAGCCAATTATTTAAGAAGCTAGAGAACGGCAATGAACCACACGCATCACGGACACAACCACAAACCTACAGTAGCGACCAGTCCTAAAGAAACTGCAAAAGATCCCATCTGTGGCATGGTCATTCCTAAAGCCACAGCTTTAAACACAGAACGGAGTGGACGCACCTACTATTTTTGTAGCCAAAGTTGCCTCAACACCTTTCTCGATCCGGATCAAGAACTCAAGTCCACACGAAAACGAGTCACGATCGCACTGACAGGTGTTTTGCTCTTAGCCATTATGCGTGTCGGCGCTCTCATTGGACTGGCAGCCGGAGTGACGCTGGTGACGTGGGTGCCGATTCCCTTCTTGCCATGGTTTACCTGGGGAGTGTGGTTGTTTATCTTAACCACACCCATTCAATTTATTGGCGGATGGTCGTTCTATGTGGGAGCGTGGAATGCGATTCGCAGCCGCAGCATCAATATGGACTTCCTGATCGCGCTGGGAACAACCGTTGCCTATCTCTACAGCGTCGTTGTGGTGTTCTTTCCCAATAGCTTGCCCATCCGAGTGGACGAGCGGGAAGTTTACTTTGAAGTTTCTGCCATCATCATTGCCTTTGTGCTGCTGGGCAAATACATGGAAGAAATTATCAAGAAAAACTCTTCGGCTGCCGTGCGTAAGCTTTTGGATCTCAAACCTGCAACGGCGAGAGTCATCCGAGACGGGATGGAGATGGAAGTGCCGGCAGAAACTGTCATGGTGGATGAAACCATCGTCGTTCGTCCAGGGGAGAAAGTGCCAACGGATGGCGTGGTTCTAGAAGGAACGTCCTCGATCGACCAATCCATGCTAACTGGGGAGTCCATCCCGGTAGAAAAGTCAGTCGGAGCGGAGGTAATCGGGGGCACCCTCAACCGCACAGGTCTCTTTCGCTTCCGGGCAACTCGCGTCGGCGCAGAAACCGCCCTGTCGCAAATCATCAAATTTGTGGAAGAAGCTCAAGGCAGTACCGCACAAGTGCAGCGACTAGCCGATAAAGTAACCGGGTACTTCGTGCCATCGGTGATCATGATTGCGGTGATTGCTGCGATCGGCTGGTCACTGGTGGGTAATTTTCCTCAAGCGTTATTAGCATTTATTGCCGTTCTAATTATTTCTTGCCCCTGTGCCTTGGGAGTTGCCACACCTGCCGCTTTAATGGTCGGCGTGGGTAAGGGGGCTGAAAACGGCATTTTGATTCGGGGAGGTGAAGTGTTGGAGCGGGCTGAAAAGCTCACTATAGTCATCTTCGATAAAACGGGAACCTTGACACGGGGAGAGCCGAGCGTTACAGATGTGATTCCTTTGGAGGGACATCCCGACGACGAAATTTTGCGACTAGCGTCGGCGGTGGAGATCGGTTCTGAACATCCGCTGGGTGAAGCAATCGTCCGAGCAGCGAAACACCAAACTCTAGAAATTCCTAACGTGAAGAACTTTGACTCAATTCCCGGACAGGGGATTCGGGGAGACGTGAACGGCGATCAGGTTTTATTGGGAAATCGTCGCCTGTTTCGAGAACAAAGCTATCAAATCAAGTCAGAAACAGAAGCGGTCTTGCAACGGCTGGAATCTGATGGCAAGACGGCGATGCTGCTGGGCTGCAATGGTCTGCTGATTGGAATTGTGGCAGTTGCGGATACATTAAAACCGGAAGCTAGAGAGGCAGTTGCAGCGCTACGTCAAGAAAAAATCAAGGTGGTCTTACTCACCGGAGACAACCAGCGCACTGCTGAAGCGGTCGCGCGTCAAGTCGGCATTGATCGAGTGATTGCTGATGTCTTACCCGGAGACAAAGCCCAGGTCGTGAAAGAAATGCAGCAGCGTGGTGAAGTCGTTGCCATGGTGGGTGATGGCGTGAATGATGCCCCAGCTTTAGCCACCGCAGATATTGGCATTGCCATTGGTTCGGGTGCTGATATTGCGAAGGAAACAGGAGGCATCATTCTGGTTAAAAATGACGTGCGGGATGTGGTTGCTGCTGTTCGCCTGTCTCGTGCCACGATGCGGAAGATCAAACAAAATCTGTTTTGGGCGTTTATCTACAACACTATTGGACTTCCGATCGCTGCCTTTGGCTTTCTCAATCCTATGATCGCTGCGGCAGCAATGGCATTAAGTTCGCTATCCGTGATTGTGAACTCGTCTCTGCTGAAAGGCTTGAAATTATCCAACACTGCACTACTTGATCGCAGGCTCTCTAGAGCATAACGGCGATCGCGAGTCGTTCTACTCCCAATTTCTATTCAGAAGGAGGTCTTTATGCATCAACATGGGTCATCGAATCAGCCCCAGCCTGATCATCCGCCAACTCGTCTTAGTTTGCCGATTAAGTTTGTGCTGTATGTGTCAATCGGGATTATTGCATACTTCCTAGTTACAGAACATTTGGCGCATTTGGCGGGCTTCTTACCGTACTCTTTACTGTTCATCTGTATCTTCATGCACCTCTTTATGCACGGTGGACATGGAGTACATGGAGGCGATCAGGGCGGCAATAGCCAATCTCGCTGAAGTCGGTTATTCAGACTTTGCAAATCAATTTATTTCGAGGAGATGGAACCATGAATGACATGAGTAACGTTCCTGCTTACGGACTGTGGGGCTTAGCGCTTATTAATGCTCTGATCTTCATTATCTTTGCCTTTAGTTTTACCAAGCCGCGCACACCTAGAGATTGGCGATCGTTCGGGGCATTCTCATCGTTCATTGTGGCCTTGTTCGCCGAAATGTACGGGTTTCCCTTAACGCTTTACTTACTCTCAGGTTGGCTACAAACCCGCTATCCAGGACTGAACATTTTTTCTCATGATGGTGGACATCTTTGGTGGACATTGCTGGGATGGAAAGGTGATCCTCATTGGAATCCGATTCACCTTTTGAGCAGTGTACTCATTTTTGGTGGGCTGATTTATTTAGGCAGAGCCTGGGAAGTGCTCTACAAAGCTCAACGCAGTCACACGTTGGCGGTTTCAGGACCTTATGCCACCATTCGCCACCCGCAGTATGTTGGCTTCATTGTCATCATGTTGGGCTTTTTGCTGCAATGGCCCACTCTTTTGACCTTGTTGATGTTTCCCATTTTGGTCACGATGTATATTCGCTTAGCACATCAAGAAGAACGCGATGCTCTAGCAGAATTTGGTGAGGAGTACGCCCGTTACGCCGCAGTGACTCCTGCATTTCTCCCGTGGGGGCATCGCAACACTCAGAAAAAACTAGCGCCTTCACAGGAGTCTCACCATGACCCATAGTATTCACCAGAACGAAGAAACCCGTATACGTAGTCATTCAGCGCTGAAGCTAAGTGTGCGATCGCTGTTTCTTGCTACAGCAATGATTACAGGCATTGCTTATTTGGTTTGCATTCTGTTTCTAACAGTGGCACCTCAAGCAACAATGACATTTTTTAGCTACGCTCTTCACGCCAATCTATCTGGCATGAGCCGAAGCGTCACCTGGGGAAGCTTTATTGTCGGTCTTTTCGCTTGGTCTGCGGGCACAGGTTTGTACGCCGCTTTAGTGGCTCGTCTTTACAATAAGCTTTCGCTGAGATAGGAGGCAGCGGTGCTACTGCCTTGTTCTAGGGCTAAGAACACCATTGTTTTCATGCAAGTTTTTACAAGCAAAGCTGAACATTTATTTTAATAGGTAGGAAAACATGAGTGATCTAATTGTGGTTGGTTTTTCAGATCAATTTAAGGCAGATGAAGTCTTGCTTGACCTCAGAAAACTGGAGCGAGAACATCTGATCGATTTAGAAGATGCCGCGATCGTGGTCAGAAATAAAGACGGTAAGGTCAAGGTTAAGCAAACTCAGGAACTTGTCGCTTCTGGCGCGTTAAGTGGCGGCTTTTGGGGGCTGTTAATCGGCATGATCTTCCTTGAACCCCTGCTGGGACTTTTTGGTCTGGCAGTAGGTGCCCTTTCCGGTGCCTTAACAGATATCGGCATTGATGACAACTTCATTCGAGAGCTGGGAGACACGATTGAACCTGGAACCTCCGCCATTTTTGTTTTGGTGAGAAAGTCTACACCTGACAAGGTTTTAGAAGATTTGAGCAAATTTGAAGGAAAAGTCCTACGCACTTCGTTATCCCACGAAGATGAGGCAAAACTTCAGGCAGTTTTGACGAAAAGCGAGGCAGGTCAGTCATAGCGCCAAGAAAACTTGAAGTCAGCGTATATCACTCTAAAAGGAGATTCTATGTTTCACAAAATTCTAGTTGCGATTGATCTATCAGATCTGGCTGAGCATGTCGTTGAAATCGCGATCGCCCAGGCAAAAACAACTGAGGGCAATTTGCTGCTGCTCCACGTGATCAACGTGCATGAGCAAGAGTTCCCCCAGCTCGAAGGATATATCAGCGGCAGTTACAATCCTGAGGCTTTTGATGCCGAGGCACAGTCCTACAACCAGTATTGGAAAAACTACGAACAGATGGGTTTGCACGCTCTGCAAGCCCACAGCAAGCGGGCGATTGCAGCGGGTGTAGGCGCAGAATTCACGCAACAAACTGGCGACCTTGTGGGCAACTCCGGTGAAACCATCTGTTCCATTGCCCGGGAGTGGGAAGCCGATCTGATTATCATCGGACATCGGGGACTATCGGGTGTCAAAGAGTTAATTCAGGGAAGCGTCAGTAACTATGTGTTTCACCACGCACCCTGCTCTGTTTTGAGTGTGCAACATCCCATCACGATAAAACCTGCACCTGCTCCCGCTCATATATAAATCAGAGGATCACGGCAAGCAGAAGAGTAAGGAGAAAAAGTTATAGCAAAGCGACCGGGAATCATTGGAAAACTAGTTGCCTTGCTTAAAACTGCATTCAATTATCTTCAAACCGCGTTACAAATTTCTGTGTTATCGCTGTCGCTATTTTGGTGATAATCCCTATCTTAAATGCGCTCTCCATCCAAACACGGTGCTGACTGAACAAGCCGTTGATTGTACAGATTACTGTCCAAACAGTGAGGTGGAACAGGCTAAAAAATAGAGAAGAGGATTGCTGATCGCTCAAAACGTTTTTCTAACTAAACTACACAAGAACAAGGATTTACACCATGAAACTCCAACTAAAAGTTCCCGCTATGACCTGTGGTGGTTGTGTAAGCAGCATCACTCAAGCGATTAAAACAGTTGATGCTCACGCGATTGTTCAGGGTGATCCACAAACCAAGATGGTATCAGTGGAAACTCAAGCGCCTGAAACAGCAATCAAGGCAGCGCTCTCTAAGGCTGGCTATCCCGCTAGGTAGCTTGATGTGAGCGGCTTTGAAATTGAAGTCAAAGCTGCTCACTGGATGTTCAACTTCTCAGACTATAGGCGCGATCGCGATCCTATCAAAATGTTCATTGTTCGAGGAACTTTGTTATGAAACCGGATTACCTAATTGTCGGCAGTGGTTTATCAGCCTTGGTCTTTGGTGCGCTAATGGCAAACTCCGGTAAGATCGTGCAAATTCTAGAGGCGCATGAGCATCCAGGCGGTTTTGGTCATACGTTTACGATGGCTAAAAAATATACATTTAACGCTCAATTTCACTACGTTTGGGACTGTGGCGAAGGGCAAACCGTCAATCGGGTACTCAAAAAACTAGGGTTGGATCAAGAAGTAACTTTTGAGCGGTATGACCCCAACGGTTTTGACCATATGCGAATGCCAGGTCATGCGTTGGATATTCCCTCAGAGCCAGAAGAGCTGATTCAGCGTTTGACTATCCTATTTCCGGCTCATGGCGATCGCATTCGCCAATTCGTCAACGAAGTGGAAAAGACTAGTGCAGGCTTGAAAAGACTCGCTCCTCCAGTCAAGCCAATTGAACTACTCAAGCATCCGAGTGAAGTACTCTGTACTGTTCAAAATCTCAACAGCACGCTTCAAGATGTCTTCGACAAGTTTCAGCTACCGCAAGCAGCCCAAACCCTACTAGCTCTGCAATGGCTTGATTTTTTGCTGCCCCCCAATCAACTCTCGTTTTATGCCTGGGTTGCCTTGTTCAAAGGCTATCAAGCGGGCGCATTTTACCCAACCCAGCATTTTGAGCATGTGATTAATTCGCTGGTCAAAGTGATCGAGTCACATGGAGGACAGGTGCTGCTCAACCATGAAGTCACGAATTTTAGAGTCACAGACAAAACAGTTACGGGCGTTCAGGCGATGGACCTCACGACCCATCAAACCGATGAGTTTACGGGTGATACTGTGATTTGCAATCTTGACCCTCAAAGAGCCGCCAAAATGATTGGTGAGTCAAAGTTCTCTAAAGCGGTTCGTCGCAAACTCAACTATGAATATTCGGCCTCTAACTACATGGCGTATTGCGTCGTCAAAGATCTCGACCTCCGAGACTATGGCTTTGGCAAGTGGAATGTCTCGCACACCGGGCATCACGATCTGAATGAAGCCTTCGCGCAGATGTACGATCGCCATGACTTTTCTAATCCTAGTTTTGCCATCACCACGCCCACTTTGTTGACAGAAGCAGGTCGGGATTGCCCAGAAGACTGTCAGATTGTTGAATTTCTCACCGTTGCTAATTACGACTACTTCAAGCAATTGCGGGAGAGCGATCGCAAAGCTTACAACCAGAAAAAGCAAGAGATCTTAGACTCCATTCTGGATGTTGTGGAAGCACACTATGTGCCGAACTTTAGAAAACACATGGTCTTCCATATCACGGGTAGCCCAACCACCAATGAGCGTTTTTGCTGGTGCCCCAGTGGGAATTCCTACGGCTCCGTTTTGACCCCACGCAACATGGGCTTGGGGCGACTGAATCACGAAACCTCACTCAACCAGTTCTATTTCTGCAATGCCTCATCAGGCTATCCCGGCTTTGCTCCCACATTTTGGACGGGGGCACTGCTCTACCAACGATTGTCGGGCGACGTGCTTTTAGGCAACGGCTAAACAGACGAGCATTCACTACCCATTTCATAAACTTAGAGGTCAACTATGAGAATCGCTGTTGTTGGTGGCGGAGCTAGCGGCATGGCTACAGCCTACCTGCTTGATAAAGAAGGGCATCATGTCACTGTGTTTGAGCGACAGCCTATGTTAGGAGGACACATTCGGACACTCAACAAAAACGTGAAACCGAACCAAGCCGCTTGCGATGAAATTTTGGAAGGTGGAGTGCTCGAATTTCCCACTGTGTTTTACAACTTCGTTGCCCTGATGCAAGAGCTAGGGGTAGAACTAGAACCCGTCGATATTGGTTCAGCCATGTTTCTCAAAGATGGCAACCACATTCTCTCGGCAGTCACGATCGAGAAGAACTTTGCAGGGGTCCACGGGCTGATCGAACAGTTACGCCTCGATACCATCTATGCCCGTTCCGCTGGCTTATGGCTGAGAACGAAATTTGCTAACTTGCAAAATTTGTCCAACCGTCCGGTGTCGGCATATTTGCCCGGTTCCGATAGCCGCAATACCTGGCTAAAGTTGTTGATCATGTATAGCTACTCAATCCCGTTTGAACTGATTGATGATTTTCCAGCAGAGTTAGCGATTCCGATGTTACGCGACTATCTCGCAGTCAACTGGGTCAGGGTGAAGGGCGGTGTGTATACCTACATTGAAAAAATCGTGGCACGCTTTAAGGGCGAGATTTTGCTGGATGTGGAGATCGATCATATTTCCAGAAGCCTGGAGACTGTGAGCATTGTGCGATCGACGGGTGAAATGCAGGAGTTTGATAAAGTCGTGTTTGCTACGCCCCCTGACCAGGTGATGGCGCTGTTAGCAGACCCGACCGCTGCTGAGACTAAACAGTTTTCCGGTTGGAAAGCCAACTATGCGACGACTTTAGTGCATCGAGATACTTCCATGTACGCCCGACATGGCGTTACCCAACCCTCAGAGTTTGATTTCTTTCAAAAAGCAGACAGCCGCTGGGGCTATAACGGCTGCTTGAATCAGCTTTGCGGTATCTCGTCGCCACAGCATAATTTTTTATCGTTCCAACTGGAGGAGTTGATTGCACCCGATCTCATCATCCACAGACAGGAACATCACACCCCCCTCTACACCACTGAATCGTTCCGCTACCGGGATGAAGTGGTTGCCACCAATGGTGAGAACAACACTTACCATGCCGGAGCCTACCTTGGGGATGGTTTACACGAAGGAGCGATCGCCTCTGCCTTTCGAGTCGCTCAACTCATTGGGCAGACAAAGCTGAAACCCGTGCTGCTACAGCAGGCTTCCTAGCAATGTGGAAGCAGTCGAAAAAGCGACCGCTGGCAGCGATCTCCACTAGCGTAGATGCCGGAGTTGCTGTGGACACCAAAGGTAAGTAACACGCAATTAAACCAAGCTTATTAGGGAGTTCGTTGACATGGGTAAAGAATCTAATGCCTATTTATTGGGTGGTGGCATCGGCTCCTTAGCCGCCGCCGCCTTCATGATTCGCGACGGCGGACTCCCTGGCGGCAATATTTTTATCCTAGAAGCAAAACCTTTCCTGGGCGGAAGTTTGGATGGAGCCGGGAACCCTGTAGATGGCTATTCAATGCGGGGAGGACGGATGTTGACGACTGACAACTACGAATGTACTTGGGATCTTTACAAGTCGATCCCCTCGCTGAGTTCTCCCGGCAAAACGGTGTTTGACGAAACGATGGAGTTTAATGAGCAGCACCAATCAAATTCTATGGCGCGTCTTGTGGACAGTCGCCGTGCAAAAGTCCCCGTGAGTTCGATGGGCTTTTCCATGCAAGATCGTCAGGAATTGCTGAAACTCAGTCTGGCTGATGAAGCTGAGTTGGGTGCTAGTTGTATCACCGATTGGCTTTCCCCAGAATTCTTTGAGACTGAATTTTGGTATATGTGGGCGACGACGTTCGCCTTTCAGCCCTGGCACAGTGCTGTTGAATTCAAGCGCTACCTGCATCGCTTCATGCTCGAATTCTCCCGAATTGAAACTCTCGCTGGGGTAAAGCGAACTATCTACAATCAGTACGATTCATTGGTTCGTCCACTCCAGAGTTGGCTCGAAGCCCAAGGTGTCAATTTCGTCCTAGATTGCAAGGTGACGGATCTGGAGCGCCATACCGAGGCGGGCAAGCTGGTGGTGACAGTCATTCACTATCAGCAGAGTGGTGAAACCAAAGCGATCGCGGTGAAAGACGGCGACCTTGTGTTTCTGCAAAACGGCTCAATGACCGATGCCTCAAGTCTGGGTTCGATGATCAGTCCGCCCCAGAAGCTGACTAAGCAGGACAGCGCCAGTTGGAGTCTATGGGAAAAGCTGGCAGCGGACAACCCAGATTTCGGGAATCCTGCTGCTTTCAATAGCAGCATTGCCGAGTCTCTCTGGGAGTCTTTCACCGTCACGCTTAAAAACCCCGCATTCTTCGACAAGATGATCGGATTTAGCGGCAATCAACCGGGAACTGGCGGACTGGTCACGTTTAAAGATTCAAACTGGCTGATGTCGATCGTGCTTGCCTATCAACCTCACTTTGCAAACCAACCTGCCGATGTCCAAGTCTTTTGGGGATATGCTCTGTTCCCTGATCGCGTGGGTGATTTTGTTCCCAAGCCGATGACCGAGTGCAACGGTGCAGAAATTCTGCGAGAACTCTGTGGTCATCTACGATTCGATCTAGACACAGTGGAATCAGCAAACTGCATTCCTTGCAGAATGCCTTACATCACCAGCATGTTCATGCCTCGTGTACGCACAGACCGACCGTTGCCGATCCCTCATAGCTCAAAGAATCTGGCTTTCATCAGTCAGTTTGTCGAAATCCCGGATGATGTCGTCTTCACGGTCGAGTATTCAGTGCGAGCGGCTCAGATGGCGGTCTATGAATTCCTCGGTATCGATCGCCCGATCCCGCCTGTCTCGCCTCATGACAAATCGCTGCGAGTGCAGTTTGAAGCTTTAATCAAAGCGTTTAAATGAATAAACAACTGTTTTTGCTGCTGTTCTGCCTGTTTGTCGTCATGATTGGTTTTGGGGTGACATTACCCGTCTTACCTTTCTATGCTAGACATCTCCATACCGTGGGGGTATCGCGTGAAACAATGGCAATTCACATCAGCCTGTTGACGAGTATCTATGCTTTAGCACAATTTATCTTCGCTCCATTGTGGGGGCAATGGTCAGACCGGGTAGGCAGGCGACCGCTGATTTTATTGGGAATTGCGGGTTCTGCGATCGCGCAGGTGTTGTTTGGGCTGGCTTCTTCCCTAACGATGCTCTACATTGTGCGGGCGATTGGTGGATTCTTATCTGCGGCGATGTTGCCAGCTGCAACGGCTTACATCTCTGACATTACAGTAGAGCGCGATCGTAGCCGCAACCTGGCTTGGCTAGGAGCCTCTGTGAGCTTAGGGGTCATTGTTGGACCCGCACTTAGTGGGTTAACGACCCGTGAAGATATGCACTTTACCCTAGGATCTCTGGATGTCAAAATTGAAAACTTCGCACCCCCATTCTTTCTGGCTGGCATTTTGATGTTTCTGACGCTGCTGCTGGCAATCCGATGGCTACCAGAATCTCTGCCCGACCGATCGCGCAGTGCTTCCAATGACAAGTTAAGCCTTAATTGGAAAAATCTGGAAAGCAAGTTGTTGTTGCTGCTGGGGTTGACCCTTGCCAGTCAGTTTGGATTATCGGTATTTGAGGGCATCTTTGCCATCTATGCTCAAGAGCGATTTGGGTACGGACCTGTTCAGATTGGCATAGTTTTTATGGTCTGCGGACTGGTGATGGCAGTCTTTCAAGTGATTGCGATCGGCTACTTAGCAGGACGCATCCGCGCAATGTCTCAGGTTGCCCTAGGCTTTGGTCTCATGGGAACTGGCATCATCTTGCTGCTGGTTGCGCCATCCTTACCGTTTTTATTGGGAGTGGTTAGCTTGCTGTCATTGGGCATGGCGTTAATTTCCCCCAATCTTACTGCCCTTGTTTCAGAGCAGGGGGGGCAGCATAAAGGAGCCGTTCTAGGACTGCAAAATGCTGCCAACAGTTTGGGGCAGGTCGGTGGACCGGTGCTTGGAGGATTTCTATTCGCATGGCAAGCAAGTGTTCCTTACCTGTTTGCCGGAACCTTTCTCATAGGCGTAGGTTCATTGATTAGTTTGTCCAAGAAACGCAAACAGCGATCGTTCAATTAAGCCCTTGCATTCCACTTTGGCAGCAGTTTGTGAAGGAACTAAATTTTTATCGAAGTGAGTAACTATGCGTTTCTCAATACTGGCGACTCCTATCAATTCTGAACTTTCGATCGCACAAGTCCAGGCGGCTCATCAGGCAGAGCTAGAGGCGATCGGGCGTTATTGTCGCCTGACGAATTACCTTGCGGCGGCTCAAATCTACCTGAAAGACAATTTTCTACTCAAGGAACCCCTACAGTCGGAGCATATCAAAGATTGTCTATTAGGACACTGGGGCACTTGCCCTGGCATTAACTTGATCTATGCTCACCTCAATTGCCTAATTCAGCACCACGACATTAGCCTGTTCCTGATTGCAGAGGCAGGACACGGAATCCCTGCAATGTTGGCAAACCTCTACCTAGAAGGCTCTCTCCAGGCGGTTTATCCTGAACTGACCCTAGACGGGAATGGATTAGCAACCTTGATTTGCGGTTTTTCCTATCCCTATGGTTTTGTGTATCACGATTATGCAGGTGAAGAACTTGGTCATGCTCTCGCTGTCGCTTTTGGGGCGATCATGGATAATCCTGACTTGATTGTGGTGTGCATGATTAGCGATGGAGAAGCAGAAACAGGAGCGACACCTACTGCCTGGGATAGCTACAAGTTGATCGATCCAGCAAAATCTGGCGCAGTGTTGCCGATCTTGTACCTCAATGGCAATAAGGCTTCAACTCCCGCTGTCTACGATGCGATGAGTGATCTTGAGCTTCAGCAACGATTCGCAGGCTACGGCTATCAAGTCCAAATGGTTGGCAGCCAGAACAATCAGTCTGACCAAGATTCAGCGACTCAAAATGCGATCGACCTAAATGCTGATCTCTATGGCTCACTCGATTGGGCATATCGAGAGATTTGCAGCATTCAACAAGCTGCACGTTCAGGGCAAGCGATCGCTCAACCCAAGTTTCCTTTGTTGATTGTGCGATCGCTGCAAGACTGGACGGGCAACCAGAAGACTGATATAGCGTCGATCAAGGAGTCTCATGGCGCTCATAAAATTCCTACCAAAGATGTAAAGACCAATCCGCAACAGTTACAGCTTCTAGAAGACTGGTTGCGCTCCTATCAGATTGAAGAATTGTTTGACCCGCAAGGTTGCCCGATTCGAGAGATTTTAGACCTTTGTCCGCAAGGTAAGCAACGTATGGGCTGTCATGCTCACACGTTTCAACGGGTCTACCAGCCCCTCAATATACCGAATATCTCTGACTTTGAAATACCAACTCAAACGAAGTCATGTTCACCCGAAGCAGAGCATAGCAACACTGAACAAATCGGAAAGTACATCAAAACAGTTATTGAGCAAAATCCCCAAACGTTCCGTATTTTCTGCCCTGATGAGCCAGAGTTGAGCAATTTATCAGTTGTACTAGAAGTTAGCGATCGCAATGATCAGCGTTCCATTCAGTCTGATGATTTGCAGGTCAGTTTGAGAAAAGAGCGAATGCTGAAGTTTTTTAGCCAGCACACTTGTCAGGGATGGCTTCAGGGCTATCTGTTCACAGGTCGGCACGGACTTTTTCTATCGCATGAAGCGGCTTTAGACAGCATTATCAGCATGATGAACCAGCACGCCAGCTTCCTGCAACTGTCCAAAACATCCCCGTGGCGTTCGCGAAGCGTGGACTGTGCCCAATCGCCCGTCGCCTCTCTCAATTACTTGGCAATTTCCACCCCATGTCGGCAGGAATGCAGTGACGTTTCGCGACAAAGCTTTAGCTTTATCAATGCGATGATGGCTCAAAAAGCGGAGATTGTGCGAGTTTATCTACCGCCAGATGCGAACTGTTTGATCGCGACGATCGCGCACTGCTTAAACACGATCGATCAAATTAATCTCATCATTGCTAGTCCTGATCCGCTGCCGCAATGGTTAACGATGGCAGACGCAATCGCGCACTGTCGAGCAGGGGCTTCAATCTGGCACTGGGCAAGCACCGATCAAGGCATTAATCCCGATGTAGTGCTGGTTGGAATCGGCGATCGCTCCACGCTTGAAGTCATGGCAGCCGCCCAGATCTTGCGGGATGAACTGCCAGAACTGCGGGTGCGAGTGGTGAATGTGACCGATCTGCGAGTGTTGGAAGCGGAGCCTTCTCAACATTTAGATCCGGAACAGTTTGAAGCGTTGTTCACTTGCGATCGCCCCGTCATTATCAACTTTCAGGGCAATCCCGCAGTTTTGAAGCAGCTACTTTTTGGTCGTCCAAATTCTGACCGCTTTCAACTTAATGGCGATCGCGGTGAAGCCATCTCCTCGTTTGCTCAGAATCTGCGTCATGGGACTTCACGCTTTCATTTGATCATCCAAGCGATTCGATTGGCAGCCCCGCATAACTCTAGTGTCGCAGCACGAGCAAGTGAACGAGTGCATTACTACGAGGATGTTTTAGCACAATATCGTCTGAGTCAGCAATCGGGAGAAGATCGGGCATCCTCTCTCTAGTCATGATGTGTTTGAAAAAGATTTAACTCGCTACTGTTCCAATCGCTCTTGAAATTTCAGTTGTAAACCCTTACCTCTTACCTAATATGACAGTTGCTACTCCGATCGTGCCCAAAACCCTAACAACAGAGGAACTGCGGAAGATTCATGCTTACTGGCGTGCTGCCAACTATCTTTCGGTTGGTCAGATTTACCTTCTCGACAATCCACTCCTGCACGAACCACTCAAACTAGAACACATCAAACCTCGGCTGCTCGGGCATTGGGGCACTACTCCAGGTCTTAACTTTATTTACGCTCATTTCAATCGTGTGATTAAAGCGCAGGATCTCAACGTTATTTACGTAGCAGGTCCAGGTCATGGCGGTCCAGGAATCGTTGCTAACGTTTATCTGGAAGGGACTTACAGCGAGGTTTATCCCAACATCTCGCAGGATGCCGAGGGAATGCAGCGGCTTTTCAAACAGTTCTCCTTTCCAGGCGGAATCCCTAGCCATGTTTCGCCTGAAACGCCGGGTTCCATTCATGAGGGCGGAGAGTTAGGATACTCACTACTTCATGCCTATGGTGCTGCCTTTGACAATCCTGACCTTTTGGTTTGCTGCGTAGTTGGTGATGGAGAAGCTGAAACGGCAGCATTGGCAACTAGTTGGCATTCAAACAAGTTTCTGAACCCTGCCCGTGATGGTGCTGTTCTGCCCATTCTGCATTTGAATGGCTATAAGATTGCCAATCCGACAGTGTTGGCGCGGATCGACCCAGAGGAACTAGAAAGCCTACTCGTTGGCTATGGCTACAAGCCTTATTTTGTCGAGGGAGACGACCCCGAAACCTTGCATCAACAGATGGCAGAAACGCTAGACATGATTATTCGTGAGATCAAAGCGATCCAACACGATGCCCGCACAAACGGCTTCTTAAAGCGTCCCAAATACCCGATGCTTGTGCTGAAAACTCCCAAAGGGTGGACAGGACCCAAAATTGTGGATGGACTCCCGATCGAAGGGACATTTCGCGCTCATCAGGTGCCTTTATCTGAACTTGCAAGCAAGCCTGAACACATCAAAATCCTGGAAAGCTGGATGAAAAGCTACAAGCCAGAAGAACTGTTTGATGAAAGCGGGAAATTGATCGAAGAGTTGGCAGAACTAGCTCCGAAGGGCGATCGCCGCATGGGGGCAAATCCTCATGCCAATGGTGGGATATTGCTCAGAGATCTGAAGCTGCCGAACTTCCAGGACTATGCGGTTGAAGTTCCCAAACCCGGCACGATTACAGCAGAACCAACTCGCATCATGGGACAGTTTTTGCGAGATGTCATGAAGCTAAACTTGGACAGTCGCAATTTTCGAGTCATGAGTCCCGATGAGAATAACTCAAATCGTTGGAATGCGATTTTGGAAGTCACCGATCGCATCTCGACTGCCGAGATCTTGCCGACAGATGACCATATTGCAATCGATGGTCGAGTCATGGAGGTTCTCAGCGAACACATGTGCCAGGGCTGGCTAGAAGGATATCTCCTGTCAGGTCGGCACGGCTTCTTCTCGTGCTACGAAGCCTTCATCCACATTATCGACTCCATGTTCAATCAACATGCTAAATGGTTGAAAGTGACTCATGACCTTCCTTGGCGTAAACCGATCGCGTCTCTCAACTACTTACTCACGTCTCATGTTTGGCGGCAAGATAACAATGGCTTTTCGCACCAAGATCCTGGCTTTATCGATCACGTTGTCAACAAGAAAGCCAATGTGATTCGAGTATATCTGCCGCCCGATGCCAATACTTTACTCTCGGTAACTGATCACTGCTTGCGAAGTCGTCACTACGTCAATCTGATCATTGCAGGCAAGCAACCCGAATTGCAGTGGCTAGACATCGAAGCGGCGAGTAAGCATTGCACGGCTGGGCTGGGTATCTGGGAATGGGCAAGCAACGATCAAGGCGTTGAACCCGATGTAGTAATGGCTTGTGCCGGAGATGTGCCGACTCTAGAAACTCTAGCGGCAGTTGATTTCTTGCGTCAACACTTTCCCGATCTAAAAATCCGCGTCGTCAATGTCGTTGATTTAATGACGCTTCAGCCTGCCAGTGAAAATCCGCACGGTTTGAGTGATCAAGATTTTGATAGCCTCTTCACGCGCGATCAGCCGATCGTGTTTGCCTATCATGGCTATCCCTGGTTAATTCATCGCCTCACCTATCGTCGCACCAATCACCATAATCTGCATGTGCGCGGGTATAAGGAAGAAGGAACGACAACCACGCCCTTCGATATGGTGGTTCTCAATGACCTCGATCGCTTCCATCTGGCTCAAGATGTCATCGATCGCGTTCCGAAACTCCAATCTACTGGCGCTCATGCAAAACAGCTTCTCCGCGACAAACTGATTGAACATAGACAATACATCACAAAGCACGGCGAGGATATGCCTGAGATTCGTGATTGGAAGTGGACATACTAATTGTTATCTTGGACATTCTAGCTAATTAGAGAGTCAACAGGTTTACAAGCCTGATTGAGTAAGTCTTTCGAGGAGGGCAGCCTCGGCACTGAGTGGCAAACCCTCCTCGTACAGCACACAGGTATGAAATTAGGATAAAACCGCTGTATGTCCGCAGCAGGGGATCACACGTCTCTCTCAGGTTAGACGTGTGACTGAGGCAATTCGCCTAATCTGATGTTAAAAATTGGCAGGAAAAATTATGGCTAAAGTCGGTTTATTCTATGGCACTCAAACAAGCAATACGCAAACTGCGGCTGAACTGATTCAAAAAGAACTTGGTGGTAGCGACATTGTGGAGCTATATGACATCTCTCAGACGGAAGCTGGGGACTTTGCAAGCTATGACCATATCATCATCGGGTGCCCAACCTGGAATGTTGGACAGATTCAAGACGATTGGGAATCTTTCTACGATAACGAGTTAGATAATATTGACTTCAGCGGCAAGAAAGTAGCTTATTTTGGCGAAGGCGACCAAACTGGATATGCAGACAGCTTCCAGGATGCAATGGGAATGTTGGAAGAAAAGATTACTGGGCTTGGAGGAGAAACCGTTGGTTATTGGTCAACCGAAGGCTATGACTTCAGTGAGTCTAAAGCGGTTCGCGATGGTAAGTTTGTTGGTCTTGCCCTAGATGAAGATAACCAATCCGAATTAACGGAAGAACGCATCAAAACATGGGTGGCTCAACTGAGGCAGGAGTTTGGCATACAGGGATAAACAGGATTAGACTCTACTTTCAATGCTGGGATTGCGTGGTAAAACTCAGTTTATGATTCACTGTGTAAATTACTTTGAAAATGGACTTTACAAGTTATTGCAGGGTAAAAAATTCCTCACTCATTGAAGGATGAATCCCGATCGCACTGTCAAAATGTTGTTTTGTTACTCCTGCTTTCATTGCCGGAGCAATCATTTGAATCACCTCGTCAGCGTATTCACCCACCATGTGAGCACCTAAAATCCTATCTGAATGACCATCAACCACGAGCTTTAGCAGTGCTTCCTGCTCTGACTCTCCCATCAAATTAAACAGTGGTTGGAATTTCTTTTGGTAACAGCGAACAGACTCACCCAATTTCTCGTGGGCCTGCGCCTCGGTTAAGCCAATGGTGGCAGCTTCCGGCTTAGACGAGACGACGTATGGAATCTGTTCATAGCTCACTGTGCGAGGGTTCTTGCCAAATTCAGTATCCGCAAACGCCCGACCTGCCGCGATCGCCACGGGAGTCCAGTGAGGACGAGAGGTGCAGTCACCTACCGCAAAAATGTTCGCTTGCGTGGTACGGCTGTAGTCATCAACTGCGATCGTCCCTTCTTCTACCTCAATTCCAACAGCCTCCAGTCCCAACCCTTCCAGGTTAGGAACGCGACTGGTAGCAAAGACAACGGTTTCTACCGTGATTGGTTCGTCACTGCCTGACAAAGCCAACTTCAGACATTCCTGTGTCTGCTCAATTTTTTCAACTCGGCTGTTGCAGCAAACTCGAATGCCCAGTCGCGTCATTCCTTCTTGAACCATGGTCTGTAAGTCTTGGTCGCAGCCTGGTAAAATCTGGTCTTCGGGGACAACCAGGGTTACTTTGGAAATCAACCCGTTCATGATTCCTGCTAATTTCACAGCAATATGGTTACCGCCGACAATTGCCAGGTGATCAGGTTGCTGCTCAAGATTTAGCATCTCGCGGGTGGTAATGGCGTGTTCAATCCCTGGAATCTCTGTTGGTTTTACCGCTTTTCCACCCACCGCAATCAAGATTTTCTCAGCCGTATAGTGCCGTCCCTCAACTTCTATAGTGTGAACATCTAAAAACTGGGCGTGTCCCGATAGCATTTCCACCCCTGCTTCTTGGAGATGCTGCTGATGCACCTGACTCAAATGCTGAATGTCACGGTCTTTAGCCGCCATAAATTGGCTCCAATCAAAGCTTTCAGAGACTTTGCCCCAACCATATTCATCCGCATTTTTGAAGAAGCGAGAAAAGCTGGCAGCATAGGTCAACATTTTTTCGGGAATGCAGCCGTGAACTACACAGGTGCCGCCGACTTGATCTCGTTCAGCAATCGCGACTCGTGCCCCATAGTTCGCAGCTCGTTCAGCAGCCGCTAAACCGCCTGGACCTGCACCAATCACAAAAAGGTCATAATCAAAACTCATTTCTGTTATCTTAGTGATCCTACTTTTGCTTCTAGATACTAGAGTTGCTTATAAGCATGAAACCAAGATGAAATCTCTTTAGTTACACAGGAAAATCTTTTTGGGATGTGATTTAGACAACAATTTCTGAACAAAACACACAGTTATGAAATCAGAATGAAATTGCTGTCGCTCCATAGCATGAACTATCTTCCTTTCGGACGAGAGAGGCAATTATTTGAATGCTCCTCTAGTATGAAGCCTGAGAGCCGATGGGTTCTCCTTATTCACTTGCTAGGAACTAGACCATGACAGCTACACAATCTCATCAATCTCTACTCGAAACGTGCATTCAGAACTGTCTTGACTGCCTGCACGAATGCGAACATTGTGCGACCGCTTGTTTAGACAGTGACATGGTACAGATGATGGCTTAGTGCATTAAGTTGTGCCGCGATTGTGCCGATACCTGCGACATTTGCGCTCGTTTCATGGCTCGTAATTCTGACCTTCACGCTCAACTCTGTGCAGTGTGTGCAGAAGCCTGCGAACTGACAAGTCAGCGCAAGCTATCGCTGTGCTACTGAGTGTGAAAAGCACGACCACGAGCATTGCAAAAAGTGTGCTAGAGCCTGCCGTCGCTGTGCTGAATCTTGCCGCCAAATGGCAACCGCAATGGCATAGCGAGCCACAAATTCTTAAATCTTATGCTGTTTGGTTTGCTGCTCATTTAGTAAGCCAGACAGTATCACCGTTATAGCAATTGGATACTTTTTCAAAGATGTCTTGACTCTCTAGTGGACTGGAGGCTCCAAACTAGAGGTAGTTAATTGGATGACAGTATGACTCTCGAATTCAAAGTTCCCAATATGGCGTGTTCTGCTTGCGTCACCACGATTACGAACGCAGTAACCGCGATCGACCCGACTGCAAAAGTTGAGGCAGATCCTAAAACAAAGCTGGTCACGATCAATACTCAACAGCCTGAAGCGACGGTTAAGCGGGCGATCGCTGCCGCAGGTTACACCGTGGAATAGTAATCCTATGGCAAATCATCAGAACATTATTGGCTCCTGGCGCTGGCTGAATTCACCCGAATGGAATGTGGCTATATTTTCATTTTTGTTGTCTTTCTTTTGGGAAGTTCAACAAATGCCGTTTTACCAAGTTTCAAATGAATTCTCTTGCTTCGATCGCACTAGAAACTGTACTCTTGCGACCGTTGGAGATGTTGGGATTTCGCTGATTGCTTTTTGGGTGGTTGTAGTTTTGGCAAAGTCGCGTCAGTGGGTGCGACGACCAAGCCGCAGACAAATCATCATTTATACGTTTGTAGGAGTGGTGATCACAGTTGTTTTTGAAGCTTTGGCGACTGGACCACTTGATCGATGGGCATACGCTGAGATCATGCCCACAATCCCGTTCTTTGGTACTGGACTAGTCCCATTAGCAATGTGGTTGCTGATGCCGCCCTTAACGATTTGGTTTGTCCAACGTCAGTTATCTAATGTCCAGCATAAAAGCTCAGAGCAACTGTGACTAAGTTCAAGAAACGGCAGGTTTGATTAAAAAACTCCTCTTCAAACTCTTGTTTTTTTTAAGCAGTGATCGCTACATCGGACTACATCCTTAATTAACTTTTCACTATAGACACTACAAATCTTATGGACACGACGATCTTAAAACTGCGAGGCATGAGTTGTGCTTCCTGTGCAAACAATATCGAGACTGCCATTCGTACAGTTCCAGGAGTCACTCAAGCAAGCGTCAACTTTGGGGCTGAGCAAGCGAGTGTAACCTACGACTCTACTCAAACAGATGTCGCTGCGATTCAGAAAGCAGTGGATGCAGCAGGCTATGCGGCTCAACCCATGCAAGAAGATGTGCTTGCTCCTGAAGATGATGTCGAGCGGCGATCGCGACAAACCGAGGAGCGAAACTTAACCCGTAAGGTTTGGTTCAGCGGCATTATTAGCGCCATTTTGGTAATTGGCTCCTTACCTGCAATGACGGGGTTGCAAATTCCGTTTATCCCCATGTGGTTGCATAATCCTTGGTTGCAAATGTTGCTAACGGCTCCGGTACTATTTTGGGCAGGTAGCTCATTTTTCATCAATGCCTGGAAAGCCTTCAAACGTCATACCGCCACGATGGATACGTTAGTGGCAGTGGGAACGGGCACGGCTTATCTTTACTCGCTATTTCCGACTTTCTTTCCCCAATGGTTTATTGCTCAAGGTCTCAGCCCGGATGTGTACTTTGAAGTTGCGGCTATAGTCATTACGTTAATTTTGCTAGGGCGATTGTTTGAGAACCGGGCAAAGGGACAAACCTCCGAAGCGATGCGTAAACTGATGGGGTTGCAGGCAAAAACAGCGCGGGTGATCCGCGAGGGTCGCGATGTTGATATTCCCATTGCTGAAGTTGTTTTAGGCGATATGGTTCTGGTTCGTCCGGGAGAGAAAATTCCTGTTGATGGCGAGATTGTGGACGGCATTTCAACCATTGATGAAGCGATGGTGACTGGGGAAAGTGTGCCGGTGAAAAAACAGCCTGGGGATGAAGTGATCGGAGCCACGATCAACAAAACGGGCAGTTTTAAGTTTCGGGTGACGCGAGTAGGAAAGGATACCTTTTTGGCGCAGATTGTCAAAATGGTGCAGCAAGCTCAAGGCTCGAAAGCTCCGATTCAGCGATTGGCAGACCAGGTGACGGGATGGTTTGTCCCGGCGGTAATTGCGATCGCCATCGGCACCTTCATCATCTGGTTCAACATCATGGGCAACGTGACGATTGCCTTGATTACCACAGTGGGCGTGTTGATTATTGCTTGTCCTTGTGCGTTGGGTTTGGCAACACCGACCTCGATTATGGTTGGCACGGGCAAAGGGGCGGAAAATGGCATCTTGATCAAAGGAGCCGAAAGCCTGGAAATGGCACACAAGCTGCAAACCATTGTGCTTGATAAAACAGGCACAATTACCCAAGGGAAACCGACTGTAACGGATTACATCACCGTCAACGGCACCGCCGATCAGAACGAACAAAAGCTATTGCGGCTCGCGGCATCTGTTGAACGCAACTCAGAGCATCCGTTGGCAGAAGCAATCGTGCAATATGCTCGATCACAAGGGGTAGACATTGCAGATGCCCAGCAATTTGAAGCGATCGCTGGAAGTGGTGTGCAGGGAAAAGTGTCTGATCATCAGCAAATGCATTGGGTACAAATTGGCACCCATCGCTGGATGGCAGAACTGGGAATTGATACCAGCTTCTTGCAACAACAATGGACTCGCTTGGAAGACCTCGGTAGAACGGCAGTCTGGATTACAGTAGATGGCACAGCAGCAGGGATTATGGGAATTGCTGATGCGGTTAAGCCTGCTTCTGTCGATGCGATTCGTGCCTTACAGCGCATGGGTTTAGAAGTGGTGATGCTGACGGGAGACAATCGCCGTACTGCTGAAGTGATTGCGCGGGAAGTGGGCATCCAGCGGGTTTTGGCAGAAGTCCGTCCCGATCAGAAAGCCGAAACGATCGCATCGCTTCAGGCTGAAGGCAAGATTGTGGCGATGGTGGGAGATGGGATCAATGATGCTCCGGCTCTAGCTCAAGCCGATGTGGGCATTGCGATCGGGACTGGAACGGATGTGGCGATCGCTGCCAGCGACATTACGCTGATTTCAGGTGACTTAAATGGCATTGTTACCGCCATTCAACTGTCTCGCGCCACCATGCGGAACATTCGGCAGAATCTCTTCTTTGCCTTCATTTACAACGTGGCAGGAATTCCAATTGCAGCAGGCATTCTTTATCCCATTTTCGGTTGGTTACTCAGCCCAGTTATTGCCGGAGCCGCAATGGCATTTAGTTCGGTTTCTGTTGTCACTAATGCCCTCCGACTGAGAAACTTCAAGCCCAGAGTACACGCTTAAGGAGATTTTTCACAATGAAGAAAACCATTTTTTGGGGAACATTGGCAGGGTTCGGCTTCCTACTGGGCGCAATTTCAGGCGCGATTGCCGCTGAGGTGCCCGGACACTCAATGGAATCGATGCCGCGATCGTCCGGCTCAGGTCAATTTCAGCGGATCGAACAACCCTTGAGTACCAAAGTTGCGGTCACATTGGGGGGATTAGGACTGATTGGCTTAGAACTCTGGTGGTTCTTGTTCAGTAAGCCTAAGTCTCGCCAAGCGACTACTCAGGGAGGCATTCAGGAAGTTACCGTTACCGTGGATGGCGGGTACGAACCAAGTTTAATTATGGTGCAGGCGGGACAACCAGTGCGGTTAAATTTCGATCGCAAAGACCCCAGCAGTTGCCTTGAAGAAGTGCGCTTTCCTGATTTTCGGATTGCTCAATTACTTACACTCAATCAAATCACGCCGATTGAATTTACGCCTGAGAAGCCAGGTCGATACGAGTTTTCCTGCGGCATGAATATGTTTCGCGGAGTCGTTGAAGCTCAAGCAGCGGATACCCCTACAACTACATCGACTGTGCCAACTCCTCCGCCTGTGCATAATATGGAACAGGCTGCGCCTCCACGCTCTAGTGTTAAAGCAACGGTGACATCAGAAGGCATTCAAGAAGCGACGATCGTCGTTGAAAAAGGCTATCAACCCAAGCGGGTAGTTGTCGAAGCTGGAAAGCCTGTTCGACTGCATTTCGACCGTCAGAATCTCAGTGAGTGCTACGACCAACTCTTGATTCCAGCATTTGGTGTGGAGACTAATCTCACTCCCAATCAAATCACAACGGTAGAATTCACGCCTGAGCAGCCCGGTGAATATGAATTCATGTGTGGCATGAAAATGAATCGTGGGGTGATTGAAGTGCGATCAAGTCAACCGACTCATAGTGCGAATCATACTCAGGCTCAGACTCGCATTCACTCTTAACGATGTTGTTCACTTGACTCTCCAACCGACTGGAGATCTTAAGGTAAAGATAAGAAGTTGCACTGTATATCGGAGGATTAGCCATGTTAGCCCAACAGCAGCCCAAACAGATTGGTCCAGTGGCGAAAAAAAGTGGTGTACCGATTAAAACCATTCGGTATTACGAGGAATTAGGTCTGCTCAAGGCTGCGGGCAGAACCGAAGGCGGATACCGCTTGTTTGATGGAGATATTTTTACCCGCCTGAGCTTTATCAAACGTGCTCAAAGTCTTGGGTTAAGTCTGGCAGAGATTAAAGAATTTTTGGAGGTGCATGACCAGGGTGATTTACCGTGTGATCACGTCCGGGTGAAATTGCAGGACAAAGTTGCTGACATCGATCGCCAAATCCAGCAACTTCAAGTGCTGAAGCTAGAACTGAACGGGCTGCTTTCGGGTTGGGAAAACATTCCTGAACATTCTGAATCGACCATCTGCCCAGTTATTCAGCGAGTATAGAACTGGATTTTCTGATTTCACAGAGCTGTGAGATAACAATGGCAGTCTGGCTTTTCCAGTAGAGACTCGACTAAAGTATTCAAAGCAACGGCAGCTAACAATCCACCTCCCAATGTTCCTTCAATCGCAATATAAGGAACGCCTGAGCGCATTAGCCGTCGTTTCGCAGCCGGAGCATGGCTGAAGCCAATCGGCATCCCAATCACGAGTGCTGGCTGAAGCTGACCCTGCTCAATCAATTCACAGGCAGCCATTAACACCGAAGGCGCATAACCAATCACCAGGATGCATCCAGCAGGAAGCTGGCGTAAGCGTTCTTTCCACTGCTGATTGTGCCAAAAGGCTTGCTCAGCTTCGGCTACACTCGTAATATGTGGGTCAGCAATCAACGCTTCAACCGGACACTTCAAATGTGCCAATCGGGTGTGATCGAAGGCAGCAATAACCGTTGGGACATCTCCGACAATCGAGCAACCTAATTTCAGCGCATCACGAGCCGCCGCGATCGCATTGGTTGTATGTCCTTCAGAGTTCCGACTGATGCGGACAAATTGCACCAAACTTACATCGCCACACGCCAACACAAGCTTAGAGAGCAAGTCTACTTCAATCTCAGAACGGTTAGAAAGGTCTGGTAATAAGCGCTGTAGAGATTCCTGAAATACCTCTGGGTGAGCCGTTGTCTCGGCATCCAGACTATGCCAAAGTTCCTCCAGTTCTCCCAGCCCATCTTGAGTTTCGGCTTCTATCAACCTCAGTTGGGCGATCGCTTCTGCTTGAATAGTTTGACAATCGTGATCTCGCCCCAACACGCTTTCCAATGCAGCAGCGGTTTGCCGCAGACGTGCCAATTGTTGAATGACCTTGCGATATTGCAATTGCAGTTGGTGAATCAACGATTGATCCACATCCTCTCCAGATTCACTTTGTAAGATCTGCTGAATATGGGATAGCTGAAATCCCTGCTGTTTAAGTGACACAAGCCGCCGCAACTGCTGCACATCACCTTGAGCGTAGAGTCTGTAATTGCCCGTTGAGCGCTGGGGGGGCGGCAGCAAACCCAAGGTGTGATAGTGCCGTACCATACGAGGAGTGACCCCTCCTCCAACCGCCGCTGTTAGTTCTTTGATGGTTAAATAGGAACTGTACATAGTACTATTCATACTGTTTACAAAAATTTCTAATCTAAATCTTCAATTTTTACTTTTGGATCAAGATGAAGCTTACTTTTTTTTCTTATTGAAAGTCTTGACCAACCACTATAGCCGTATCTTTTATCTAATCTTTGCTTAATTTCAAAAATTGCATCTAGAGTAATTTCTACATATTTTTTGCAATCTTCGTCTTTATAAATCTTCACTCCATGAACCAACTTATTTCTCATTTGAGAGGCTGTCTCAATCTTCTGCCACGTATCATTTCCAAGTATCTGAATTAAAGTTTTATGATTCGGTTCATACACTGACCACTGTTTTTTAATGGACTGCAAACCTGAATTGTTGAGAAGATCATCAGCATGTTTACTTGTAAATCCAGCAGAGACAATTAACTGGCGCAATGTTCTCCTCAGCATCTTCTCAGCAGTAAAAGCAGATGTTACTAATGCTTCAGAGTAAAACCTATTGTCAACAAGGGACTCTATTCGCTGTTTAGCCTGCTCAAAACCTAGAGTGAGTGGATACATACACAAATTCTTCGCTATTTTTTGTGATTCACTACAAAGCTCCCAAATATTAAGCTCTTTCATGATTACAGCTTGACATTAACATTAATGTCAAGGTTTAGGGTAGAGAAGTCCTCCTATCTCGACTCGTGATCAGATGCTTTCTGCCAAGTTACTTCGCTTTCCTTCTTTTTTCAAAGAACACCCTGACGCAATCGCCGCTTTCCTCTGTGCAATTCTTGTGTTCCTCGGTTGGCAAACTCTCAATCTTGGTTGGATCGGAGTTGCTTTGTTCATCCTGACCGCTGCCTATGTGATTGGCGGCTTTGACAGCGCCCGTGAAGGCTTGACTACCCTGGTTGCAGAAAAAGAACTGGATGTAGACCTGTTGATGATTGTGGCAGCGTTGGGAGCAGCGAGTCTAGGGCTATGGCGGCGGGAGTATTATTTAATCGTAGACGGTGCCGTTCTCATCTTGATCTTTGCCATCAGTGGGGCGCTGGAAGGGTATGCCATGCGGCGAACGGAGCGCAGTATCCAGGGGTTAATGAGTCTGACCACCGATACAGCACGAGTATTGCTAAACGGACAAGAGCAAACTGTGGCGATCGCAGCGCTAAAGGTGGGCGATCAGGTCTTGGTTAAGCCAGGAGAGTTAGTGCCGACTGATGGTTTAGTGACGGAAGGGTTCAGTACGCTAAACCAGGCTTCAATTACAGGAGAGTCTATTCCCGTCGAGAAAACAGTCGGTGATGAAGTTTTTGCAGGTACGCTGAATGGCAATGGAGCGCTCAGACTCAAGATTCATCAACCGCCCGAAAGTAGCTTGATTCAGCGGGTGATCCGGCTCGTCCAGCAAGCTCAAAATGAAGCACCGCCCTCTCAGCAGTTTATTGAACGCTTTGAGCGAGGGTATGCAAAGGTTATTGTAATCGCGGGTCTCTTGCTGGCTACTTTGCCACCCTTCCTGTTTGGCTGGAACTGGGAAGATACCATTTATCGAGCCTTGATTTTTCTCGTCGTTGCTTCGCCTTGTGCTTTGATGGCATCGATTATGCCCACTCTGCTCTCTGGGATTGCCAATGGTGCGCGGCATGGCATTTTGTTCAAGAACGGGGCGCAGTTAGAAATGATGGGGCGAGTCAAGGCGATCGCCTTTGACAAAACTGGCACGTTGACGACTGGCAAACTGCAAGTGGTTCATGTGATGGCGACGCAACCATCTACCGATCAGTTATTTCGGATCGCTGCGGCATTAGAGAGTTTGTCTGAACATCCGATTGGTGACGCGATCGTGCAGGCTGCCCGTCAACAAAATTTGATTTGGGCAGAAGCCATCAATGGTCAAGCGCAAGCCGGACAGGGAATTACTGGAGAAATCGATCGGCAAACGGCAGTGGTTGGCAAAGCAACCTTTGTCCAAGCGCAAACCAGGCGAGTTTCCAATGACCTGGTTGAGCAAAGCCAGCAGTGGGAAGCGGAAGGTAAAACGGTGGTGTGGGTTGCCTATGGTGGAGAGATTCTTGGTATCATTGCCGTTGCCGATACGGTGCGACCAGCGGCGGCTCAAGCTCTCTCTCGATTGAAACGCCTGGGCGTGGAGCGAATTGTGATGCTGACGGGTGATAACTCGCGCACGGCTCACAGCATTGCTGAGCAAATCGGGGTAGACCAGGTATATGCAGAACTGCTGCCAGAAGATAAAGTCGATGTGATTCGGCAGCTACAAAAGCAATACCAGACGGTCGCAATGGTCGGCGATGGCATCAACGATGCGCCTGCTTTAGCCCAAGCATCGGTGGGCATTGCGATGGGCACCGCAGGCAGTGATGTGGCGCTGGAAACCGCCGATATCGTATTGATGGCGGATCGTCTAGAACAACTAGAGCACGCCATTCGTCTGGGTCGTCGCTCTCAGGTCATTGTCAAGCAAAATATTGTGTTTGCCCTTGTGTTTGTCGTGGTGCTGTTGATCCTCAACTTTGTGGGCAAAATGACGCTCCCATTAGGCGTTTTGGGACACGAAGGATCTACGGTAGTGGTCACCCTAAGTGGTCTGAGGCTATTGAGAAACTGACTGTTTGAATGTAATTGCAGTTGATCAGGAGAACAACACTGCAACCTGAGTGAGAACTAATCATCACGCCGAAGAGAGCGCATCACAAATTGTAATGCTGCCTTCGGTAGCAATGAGACCTTCGTTAGATTGGAGATGCCAGATCCCCCCTGGGGGTATTTTTCTGAATTGTGTAACTAGAGCCATGCCAACTCTCCAACTGTTTCGCAGTCTCCGCAACCCAGTTTTTGCTCGTCTGTATACGGCACAAACAATGAATCTGCTAGGTGACGCTCTCTCTTGGGTCGGTCTGGCGCTGCTGGCTTTTGAGTTAGCCGGAAAAGACTCAGCCGTTGTCCTATCAGTAGCTTTGACCTTACGAGTGACAGCGTTTGTGCTGCTGTCACCGTTAGCTGGTGTGCTTGCCGATCGCCTCGATCGCAAAACTATTCTGGTGACAACTCACCTGGCACGGATGGGCATTGTCAGCCTACTGCCGTTTGTGAATGCTGTCTGGCAGATCTATGTGATCGTCTTTGCCCTAAATGTCTTTTACGCCTTCTTCACACCAACTTATCAGGCGACGATTCCACTGGTCACAGGACAGGAAGACTATTCGCAGGCGATCGCCCTTTCTAGCACGACCTTTCAACTCTTAGGCGTTCTCGGTCCCGGAATTGCAGGCGCGATCGCGGCTTTTGTTGGAGCAAGGCAAGTGTTTTTCCTGGATGCCCTTACGTTTCTGATTGCGGCGATTCTCATCGTCACCTTGCCCGGTCAACTTCGGGTTGCCCAGGCAGCAGACCAACCCCATTCATCCGGTCGAACCTGGCAGCAAGTCCGGGAAGGCACAACTCGCCTGTTTGCCGACGAGTACCTCCGCTATGTGCTGGCAATGCAACTTGTGGCTTCTGTGACGGGAGCGCAGATTCTAGTCAATACGGTGGGCTATGTGCAAGGATCGCTCAAACTAGGTAGTGTGCAATATGGTTGGGTCATGGGCGCATTTGGGATTGGCGCAACCTTGGCTGCTACTGCGGTTGGTTCGTTAGGGCAACGCTGGGCGCGGACAAGGATTATCTTGTTAGGAGCAACCTTGATCACGATCGCGCTGTTGCCAGCCAGTTATGTAGGACTGACCCTACTACTAATGCTGTGGTCGATCGCAGGAGCAGGGCAAACGCTGGTCAATGTGTCGGCTCAAATATTAATCGCCGATCGCACTCCAACCGAGTTTCAAGGACGGGTTTATGGTGCCCAGTTTGCTTGGAGTCATCTGTGGTGGGTCTTTTCTTACCCCCTGGCAGGATGGTTGGGCAGTGATCAAAAAGAAGTGCCTTTTCTCTATGGCGGGCTAATTGGTTTAGTTCTTCTTGTAATCGTTCAAACTACCCTTTCACCTAAAGGGCAGAAGCATGGACACGAGAGCCACTGGCACGAGCATGAACACGAGCATGACGAGTACCACCGACACAACCATCATCCTGGAATTCCCGAAAGTGAACCTCATCTCCATCCGCATCAGCACCCTGCTATCCGTCACGTTCATCCCTACTCTGATTCACACCATTTTCATGGACATGGCTAGTTCTAGTCTTGATATTCCTGGGTCTTTTGCAGGATAGATAGGGCTGAGTGATCTCCAATATCTTTTCG
The DNA here is from genome assembly GCF_056784215.1 of Leptolyngbya sp. CALU 1928. Taxonomy (NCBI): domain Bacteria; kingdom Bacillati; phylum Cyanobacteriota; class Cyanophyceae; order Leptolyngbyales; family Leptolyngbyaceae; genus Leptolyngbya; species Leptolyngbya sp. CALU 1928. The sequence continues at coordinate 262,243 of NZ_JBXBCE010000003.1, forward strand.
GAAATATTTACTTCAGCAATTGGCTGAGTGGGATTTTCAGCGACCATCAGAGTACGAATGCAAAAGCTTTCGCTAGGATAAAGCTGTGCTAAGGAGTTTTAACTATGAATCCTGTCTATAAGATTACTTTAACGCTTGGAATAATAGGGTTGGCTGTAGTCGTGCTTCCTCCTTTGCAAGCTCAGTCTAAGCAGGCTTCAACTGTTCAGGTGAGTTCTGTAGAGTTGCTGAATCAAGGGAAGGAGAAAGCCAGACAAGGAAATCTCAGGGGAGCGCTTGAAGACTACACGCTGGCAATTGAAGCGAATCCTAAGTTTACTGAAGCTTACATTAAGCGGGGACTGGCACAACATGATTTAGGCGATTACCGTGGAGCAATCAAGGACTTTGAGCAAGCTGTCCAGATTGAACCTAAGAACTATCAAGCAATTTTCAACCGAGGGGAAGTGCGTTCCGATGTTGGCGACGTAGCTGGCGCGATCGCAGACCTAAACCATGCTATTGAGTTGAAGCCTAACTACGCCGAGGCTTACAGCAATCGGGGGGTCATCTATGCGATGCAGGGCAACCTCAACCAAGCTGCCGCTGATTTGGATCAGGCAATTAAGTTTAAGCCCAACTATGCCGATGCCTACTACAATCGGGGCAAAACTCGAACAGCCTTAAGGGATGCCAAGGGTGCGATCGCCGACTTCACTCAAGCCATCAAACTGAATCCCTCTCTCTCTGAAGCTTATGGGAATCGCGGTATTCTCTATTCGCAACTGGGAAACAAGCAAGCAGCGCTGATGGACTTGCAGCAAGCAGCCCAGTTGTTTCAAAAGCAGGGCGATCGCGATAGTTACCAGCAAACTTTGTCGTTCATCCAACAACTACAACTTGAGAAGTAAAGTTCCTTCATCTGAGAGCTTTGGGTTGTCGTCTAGCTAACACTCGAAAGCTGTCTCGACAAAGTAACAGCGCATTCACAATAATCAGGAAGGCAACAAATAAACTGGTGACAGCATCTGCCCAAGTCCATTGAAAAAGATAAATGGCTAATGCTGAGAGCAGAATGCTGACTGCCCCCGCCACATCAGCAACTTGATGCAGAAAAATGCCGCGTACATTCAGGCTGTGGTGTTGGTCTCGATGGAGTAAGTAAGTAGTGATGCCGTTAATCACTACTCCCAATGCCGCGACGAGTAGAACCGGAAATCCTAAATTCAGTTCTGATGTGTGATGTTGTAGATGATCAATGGTTTCCTGAATCAGGAAAAGGGCGATCGCCACCAGGCTGACTCCATTTACCAACGCTAACCAACCTTCTAACCGATTCTCCCGCTTAACTTTGCCTTGGGTTGCTTCGCGTTTGGCAATATAAGCTGCCAGCAAAGTCAGCCCCAGAGTTAGCAAGTCTGAGAACAAATGCCCTGAACCCGCCAGCAATGCTAGACTACGGCTCCATAACCCCACTCCCAGTTCTGCCAAAAACAGAATCAACCGCAGCCCCAGAACGATCCAGAGCCGTTGGTACACACGCTGAGGCTGCAAAAGGATTTTAGGATGGTTCACATTGGGAAAAAAACTGACCATCTTATTTTAGAACCCTGCTTGCATTTAGGATGGCTAACAGCGCCACACCGACATCGGCAAAGACGGCTTCCCACAGTGTTGCAAGCCCGATCGTTCCCAACACAATGAAGATTCCCTTGATTGCCATTGCCAACACAATGTTTTGCACCACAATCCGTCGCGTTTTTCTGGCAACCTGAATTGCCTCGGCGACTTTGGAAGGGGCATCCGTCATCAGCACCACATCAGCGGTTTCGATCGCCGCATCAGACCCTAAGCCGCCCATTGCCATGCCAATATCCGCTCTGGCAATTACCGGGGCATCGTTAATTCCATCGCCCACGAAAACAACTTTATTTTTACCTGAGCGATCTAACAGCTTCTCGATCGCTCCCACCTTGTCTTCAGGCAGCAATCCGGCAAAGTAAGAATCCAAGCCCAATTCTTCGGCGACACGTTTGGCGACGACCTCATTGTCACCTGTCAGCATCACGGTTCGTTCCACGCCAGCTTTTTTCAAATCGCGAATTGCCTGAGCGGCATCTTCCTTAATTTCGTCGGCAATCAAGATATACCCGGCATAGCGTCCATCCACCGCTAAGTGAACCACCGTTCCAGCCACATCACAGATATCGTGATCAATATTTTCTCGGTGCAGCAGACGATCGTTGCCTGCTAAAACCACTTTATTCTGCACTTTAGCCCGGATACCGTGACCCGCAATCTCCTCGTAATCCGTGGCTTCAGACTCATTGATGGGTTGCCCATATGCGTCTCGAATCGATTGGGCAACCGGATGGTTAGAATTGGCTTCGGCTTTCGCTGCCAACATCAACAGTTCTGCTTCCGAAAACCCATTTTTCGTGACAATTTGGGTCACTTTAAATGTGCCTTTAGTCAACGTTCCAGTCTTATCAAACACAACGGTTTTGACCGCTGTGAGTGCATCCAGAAAGGTGGAGCCTTTGACTAAAATACCGCGCTTGGCAGCTCCCCCAATCCCACCAAAGTAGCCAAGGGGAATGCTGATCACTAATCCGCAGGGGCAGGAAATGACCAGCAGAATCAGGGCACGGTAAATCCACTCGGAGCGATTTGCGTCTGGAATCAAGAGCGGTGGCAATATGGCAACTGCCAGTGACAGAAACACGACCACTGGCGTGTAATAGCGGGCAAACTTAGTGATGAATTTCTCGGTGTCTGCCTTCTTACTGGTGGCATTTTCAACTAGGTCAAGAATTTTAGCGATCGACGATTCACCAAACAGCTTCGTCACCTGAACAGTGAGAGCGCCCGACTTGTTAATCATACCTGCCAGAATTGGATCGCCAACGTTGACGATGCGAGGGACTGATTCACCTGTTAAGGCAGAGGTATCCACTTGAGAGGTGCCCTCCAGAATTTCGCCATCAAGCGGCACTTTCTCTCCTGGCTTCACCAGAATTTGATCGCCCACATTGATCGTTTCAGGCTTAACTTGTTTCACGGTGCCATTTACTTTCAAGTTGGCACTATCGGGGCGAACTTCCAATAATGCTTTAATCGACCGCCGCGATCGCCCCACGGAATACTCCTGAAACAACTCACCGACTTTGAAAAACAGCATCACGGCAACTGCTTCTGGGAATTGGTGAATGGCAAAGGCTCCCAATGTGGCGATCGTCATCAAAAAGTTTTCATCAAAAATCTGTCCCCTCAAAATATTGCGTCCCGCCGTTTTCAATACTGACCAGCCACTGAGCAGGTAAGCTGGGATGAATACAGCAAGTTCACCGATGTTGTAAGGCGTGTTGTGTAAGGGTTTTTCAAAAATGATGCCGATCGCAAATAACGCGATTGCGAGTAACACTGGAGGGAGTTCTTTTTTTAAGTTAAATTCGCCAGAGCCATGACTGTGATCGTGTCCGTCATCCTCATCGTGATCGTCGGCAGCATGACCATTCGTGTGAGCATGAGATGAGGTAAGTGTGCGGGACTGCTCAATCGCAACGGTATAGCCCAATCTCGTCACTCGCTTTTGAATTTCCGCCTCGCTGACTTCCTGCGGATCGTAGGACACAACCATTCGCCCTGTTGCCACGTTGACCGACACTTCAGCAATCCCTGGCAATTTCTCGACGCTGCCTTCAATCTTCATCGCACAACTGGCGCAATCCATACCACCCACTTGCATCTGTTGAGTCTTTAGCGCTGGAGTTTGAGTCATAGCAGGTTGCCAAATCAGATTGAAGATTATTTTGATAATTGTAAACCAAAACTCTTGACATCTGAAAGTATATTCATATATAGAATGATAACCATTCTTAGCTTTATACTGGAATTGAGCAAAATTATCTTGTTCACAGTCGTCACCCTAATTTGTCCTATGCCTAGCCGCAAAAATCTAGTCCCACTGCTTCAAGAGTCGGATGCACCGGAATGTGAAGCTCATCTCGTTCACCTGGAAGCGGTACGGCAGGTGCAGCCAGAGATTCTGCCAATGTCAGAAGCGCAACAGATGGCGGAATTCTTTGGTGTCTTGGCAGACCCAAACCGACTACGGATACTCTCGGCGTTGGCGCGTCAGGAGTTGTGTGTATGTGACTTGGCAGCAAGCTTAAAAATCGGTGAATCGGCAGTATCGCACCATCTCCGCATTTTGCGATCGATGCGATTGGTCAACTATCGCAAAGAGGGGCGCAACGTGTATTACAGCCTTGCCGATAGCCATGTGATGAATCTGTACCGAGAAGTGGCAGCCCATCTAGAGCCTGTGGGGAGCTAACATAATAATCACTGTACCGATCAGGCAAACTGCTACACCCAACAAATCCCAGCGATCGGGTTTGACTCCTTCCACAGTCCACAACCAGATAATTGCCGAAAGAATATAAATTCCGCCATAGGCAGCAAAGGCTCTGCCAGCATTTGAGGTTTCAATTTGGGTGAGAGCCGCCGCAAAGATGGCTAGAGCAATTAATCCTGGAAGCACCCAGAGCATACTTTTTCCGAGTCGGAGCCATGCCCAAAATGCTCTGCTTGACAAAGGCGTTTGCTTCTTAACTTGTTAGGAATGGTTTAAGATTCACCATCCTTATTTCATGGAGATCTATCAATATGAGTTTGACTGAAAAACTTCAATCTGTCTTTATCATCATTTCCATCTTAACTGGGCTGATGTTGGGACAAATTAAATGGGTTGAGGAAAATGCTGTACTCCTAATTGTTCCATCCTTGATGACTATGCTCTATGGGGTATTTCTAAATATTCCACTTAATCGTTTAGGTCAGGCATTTCAAAACTACAAGATGGCAGGATTGATTTTTGGGGTGAACTTCCTTTGGACACCTGTTTTTGTTTGGGGATTGGGAGCCATTTTCCTACGAGACGCTCCCGATCTCTGGATTGGGTTAATTATGCTGATGGTTACACCTTGTACTGACTGGTATCTCATTTTTACAGGGATTGCCAAAGGAAATGTTACTTTAGCCGCAGCCTTCCTTCCTTGGAATATGATCTTGCAAGTAGTTCTTCTGCCCGTCTATCTGTTAGTTTTTGCTGGAAAATTGGTGCAGTTTGACACAGCAATTTTTCTCGAAAGCATTGTACTGGTTTTAGCTGTTCCTATGCTTTTGGCGTTTATCGCTAAGTGGCTAATACCAAAGGTAAATGGGTTTTGGCGTGAAATTCCACTGAAAATAGCAGCAGGGCAAACGCTATTTCTGTGTTTGGCAATTACAGCGGTATTTGCCTCGCAAGGGCAGACCTTAATTCAAAATCCAGATGTGCTGCTGAAGATGTTGCCGCCTATCCTGATTTTCTATGGAGTTACCTTTTGGCTGACTCAAGTGATTGCACGACTTGGCAATTTTAGTTATGAGGACTTTGCTTGCTTCAGTTGCACAACACTTGCACGCAATTCACCCCTTGCATTGGCGATCGCTACAACTGTTTTTCCTGATCGTCCGTTGATTACCCTTGTTTTGGCTATTGAACCACTGGTCGAACTTCCTGTCATGGTGCTAATCTCCCAGCTATTGCTCTTTCTGCGTCATAAAGGGCGGTATTCTCAGATGGAGAAATAGCTGAGTTGGCGTTACAATTTCCCTACTTGAACCAGTTATTGAGCATCAAAAACCGAGTCGCCTTTCGCCTGAGCAATAACAGTAACTCAAGACGATGCTAAATAGGCAGTAGGGAAACGACGAAAATGACGCTTTTATTCTACAGCTAGGCAGAACGCAATATCCGCCCTGAAGTCAAAAGCGATGAACGCACTCACCATAAAATCAACGGACTCTCATGCGTCGATGCGGTGAGTGGAGAGGAGTTCTTCCACCTCAGATTGTAGAAAACTGATTTAAGCTTCTCGCAACTCAGCATTGGGGTTTGCGGTTTGAATTACCTGCATCGCGTTGTCATACGATGACCCCGTGTTAATCAAGTAAGCTGCCAGCACTTTCCCGTCCGGCGATTGCCGCTGGTGCAGTGAACCGCGACTGCGTTGCCAAGCTGATTTTGCTGATCAAGGACTAGCGGGCGCATTCATGCAGAAAGTTACGGTTTCGATGTGTCAGGAAGCTTAGAGCTGATCATGTAACCTAATTTTGATTTCTTGATGAGTTTTCTTGTGCTGATCAAGACCTCATAGCAGCCAGAAATCTCACTTAACGCCGCAATACCAAAGAAAAAGAGCGATCGCATTTTAGTAGAAATCAAAGTAGATAGTTCACATCTGCATCCAAAGCTTATCAATCAAGCAGACAAACATGATAGAGCTTGCAATCGCCTGCACCCTGAATAAAGTGGATCTTGACCAGCGTCAAAGTGAACTCAATGCGCTTCGACAATCCGTCCACGAAGTTCGTCAAACGCTGGATGGCTTTGCCTTGCAATTTGATAATTCGGCAGAGAGTTTAAGTAAGTGCCAATTGCACGATCAACTGCTTCACTAGAAACTCACTTTAATGAGATATATTCTTATTAAGTTCTTGATTGCATTGACCTGCTGCTATGACTATCTCCATTTCTCAGTCCACTTACGACCAGCTATGTGACGAAATGAGTGCTGTTGAGCCGACCTATCATCCTGATCCGGAGGATGCTCAGGACTTTATGGGCAAGTTTCCGTCGCTGATGGGGCAGGGCTATTGGCGCACGATTCACTTGCGAGATGGGTTACACCTGACCCTGGGTCATCTGCAACTGCACGATCGCGTCCAGTCTGCTCAGCCTGAAGCACCGGGAGAGTACCTGGAGTTTCACCTGCACGTATCGGGAACTCATGAGAATGACGGCGACCTGCTGGAGGCGGGGCAGTATTGCCTCTATGGCAGTGGCTTAATGCCCAAAGCACCCTTTGATTTATCGGAGCAGCAGCCCTTTCTGGAAGTACAGATTTTCATGCGGGCAGACGTGTTGCGATCGTTTATTGGCAACTCAGATGGAGAACTGCCCACTGCTTTAAAGCCTTGGGTGCGCTCCCTGGAACAGCCGCGCTATAAATGCTTTGGAACGGCAACTCCGGCGATGCAATTGGCAGCACGACAGATGTTGCGCTGTAGCTTGCAGGGACTATCGAAACGAATGGTTTTGGAGGGTAAGGCGATCGAACTGGTAGGACTGGCAGCAGCAACAGCGATCGCTCGACATGAGGATGATCGCCGCAGAGTGCAACCCAATTTACTTGATCGCATTCACCATGCTAGAGATATTTTGCGCCAGCGGTTGGACAATCCACCTAATTTGGGGGAACTGGCGCGGTTGGTCGGTTTAAATGAATGCACCCTGAAGCAAGAATTTCGCCGAGTGTTTGGGATAACTGTCTTTGGGTATTTGCACGACTACCGCATGAAGCAAGCACGAGAAGCATTGCAAATGGGCGATTGGACGGTGGGAGAAGTTGCCCAGATGGTAGGTTATACCAATCTGCCAGCGTTTAGCAGAGCGTTTAGCAAACGATTTGACATCAATCCACGAGATTGCCGCCGAAAACATTCCGTTTGAGCAAACAAGAAATTCCGTTTGAGCAAAGTTGCGATCGCTTTTACCGTTCACCATCCCCTTACACTACTTGAGAATTAGTTTTATCAACGTGAAGGTGTGGGTGGTCATGGTGACAATGTGGACGCGATTGGCTTTGCCATTCCTAGGAAAGTCGCTCATTTTGACGAGTTTCTTTTCAGGTCTGGGAGTGCAGGTAGTGTGGGCGGAGTTGCCGCGTGTGAGCGATCTACCCAAGGGGGCAACGACAGTGAAAGAATGGGTAGCTCAGATCGATGCAGCGATCGCCCAAGTGACCAGCATCAAACTCAACCGCGTCGGCACCAATCTAGAAATTGTGCTGCAAACCCAGGATGGCAAACCGCTGCAAGTGGATGCCAGCAAATTTAGAGCCGAGGGCAACAGCCTGATTGCCGACATTCCTAACGCAGTCCTGGCGCTCCCCGATGCCCCGGCATTCAATGCCGATAACCCAACTGGGGATATTGCCAATGTCCGCGTTAGCCAACTGGATGCTGCGAATATCCGCGTCAGCGTCACTGGAAACAACGCCCCACCCACGACAGAAATCACCCTGAAAACGGGAGAACTGGCATACAGCCTCAACCCGGAAGCGGACGAACCGGATGATGAAATTGTAGTGACGGGGGAAGGACAGAGGGGCTATCGAGTGCCAAATACGTCAGTAGGAACGAGAACTGACACGCCGCTACGCGATATTCCTCAGTCAATTCAGGTCGTACCTCAAGAAGTGTTGCGCGATCAACAAGTGACTCGTTTAGAGGATGCTCTTAGAAATGTTGCGGGTGTCAATCAGACTTTTAACTTTGGACCCTTGTCTTTCTATAGCATTCGCGGATTTGATGTCACGGAAACGAATCTTCTTAGGGATGGACTGATTGACACATTGTCTGGACAGGTGAGTGAATTTTCTAGTATCGAGCGAGTCGAAGTTCTCAAGGGTCCCGCATCGGTGTTATTCGGTTTAGGTAATCCCGGAGGCAGCATCAACCTCGTATCTAAACGTCCTTTGCGTGACCCTTTCTATGCTGTTGAGGCAACGATTGGCAGCTATAGTTTTTATCGAGGTGCAGTTGATTTTTCGGGACCGCTAAATGACTCAAAGACAGTTCTATACCGCCTCAATGTAGCCTACCGAAATTCAGGTAGTTTTGTCGATTTCTTTAATGGTGAAAGCTTAAATATATCTCCTGTGATTAGTGTGGCAATTGACGAAAAAACAAACCTGAGATTAGAGACAGAATACATCAAGACTAGAGATACGATCGCATCTGGCATACCTGCAATTGGGAGTGTCTTACCAAATCCAAATGGGAAAGTGTCCCGGAACCTCAACCTGACCGAACCTTCTGACAGTTTTGAGCAGACAATTGTAAGGCTTGGTTATCGACTAGACCATCAGTTGAACGAGAACTGGTCGTTCAACAATTCGTTTCTGTTTGCATTTCGTGATCTCTATCAACGCCGTACGGATTCTAGAGGTTTAGATTCAGATAATCGAACTTGGAATCGATCTGCTTCAGAAAGCTCTTCCGAAAATAGAAATTATGCAATGGCAACAAATCTAATCGGTAAGTTTTCTACAGGTTCAATTCAGCATCAGCTATTGTTTGGATTTGATTTAAATCGTTTTGACAACTTTGATCCACCAATTCGTGAGTTCGAGGCGGCATCAATTGATATTTTCAATCCTGTATACGGTCAACCACGAGGAGCAGCACTTCCTTCTTCTTTCGGGATTCGACAGCAAACGAACGCATTAGGAATCTATCTACAAGACCAAGTGGCACTAACAAGCAGCTTGAAGGTTTTACTGGGTGGGCGGTTTGACTTTATTTATCGAGAATATGAAGACTTAGTCAGTATCACAGAAAGCAGTGGGGCTGATAGTGCATTCAGTCCTCGCGTTGGCATCGTCTATCAACCCATCCCTTCGATTTCACTCTATACAAGTTACACAAGCTCATTTACTCCACCAGGTGGATCATACTTTTTTGGTGTTGACTCTTCCTTCAAACCAGAACGTGGTAATCAGTATGAGGTTGGGGTAAAAGCAGATTTGAATAATCGACTTTCAGCAACGCTCGCCTTGTTTGATTTGACCCGTACTAATGTCACGACCGCAGACCCGAACAGACCCAACTTTTCCATTCAAGTTGGTGAGCAGAATAGCCGAGGAATTGAACTGGATCTGGTGGGCGAAATTTTGCCAGGATGGAACATTTTTGGAGGCTATGCTTATATCGATGCTCGTGTTACTAAAGATAATACTTTGACACCTGGAAGCCGATTGTCAAACAGCGCAAATCATTCTTTTAATCTATGGACAAGCTACGAAATACAAAAAGGTGATCTACAAGGCTTGGGTGCTGGAATTGGCTTATTTTACGTGGGCGATCGCGTTGATTTTAACAATACCTATACTGTACCTAGCTATGTTCGGACTGATGCCTCTATTTTCTATAAACGCGATCGATTCAGAGCAGCACTCAACTTCAGAAACTTGTTCGACGTAGAGTATTTTGAAAGTTCGCTTGGTAATCGTGTTTACTCCGGACAACCTTTTACAGTGCAAGGAACCATTTCCTGGCAATTTTGAGGCTGATCTCGAATTGCTCATTTACTCACAGACGATCGCCCTATGACCACTACCAAACTCACGACTTCGTTCACCGACTCAAAGCTGAGAGCGATCGCCCAGATTTATCCCTGTAATTGTGTTCTCAATTCTGCTCGAAATGCCATTACCGCATCAAACTGTTCCTCTGGTTTGACATAAGTCGCCAACAACTCAATGTCACAGGATGGCAGCATTTCACTCCTTTCAACACGCTCATAGAAATCTGCCCGCAAATGATGAATCGTAAAGCGCCCTGCCTCCCATACCCATACCTCCGCCACCCCCAAACCACGGTAAATTTCTAGCTTATCCACCATGCTACTACTCAGCACCACCTCAATCGCCAGATCTGGAAACTCCTGCTTTTGTCCCAAGCAATAGCACTCATCTGGCTCCAACCCGCGCTGCTTGGCAACCTTGCGAAACGTTGCCGAGCCAATACAGTAGACCTGTTGGGATATAACGATCAAAATCGCTGAAATGCTTATACAGTCTAGGTTTCAAGGATTTTACATCAAAATCGCTGAAATACCTACTAGACAAGGGTTTCAAAGATTTTTGAGCTTATTACCCAACAACTCTAGTGATAACGAATCCGAAACTCTTGAAAATAGACCTCCAAAAGCATCCGAATCGTACTTTTTAACTCTTCATGCAAAGGAGAGGTTGTCATGATTTCTAACGTCCCTTCCAAATAGCTCAACCGCAATGCTGGAAAATCATCGCCTAGTGTGGCTAACAATAATTCATATTGCTGCCAACTCACGCCTTCCAGCACCACGCGCTGTTCTGGCACGTCTGCGATCGTCGGAGACAAAACTTGAGAAGTCATAGGATTTACCGCCCAATTCGTCCTTCTATCTTAGGAGATACACGCCGCTACTATGCAGAAAGAATCCTTGCATCCAATTCGTTCAACTGGGTTCACCCCTGTCAGACTCAGAACGATCGCGTTCCATACCCATCGCTGGCTTGGGTTAACCGTTGGCATCTTGTTATGCATTGCAGGTGTGACGGGTAGCATTCTCGTCTTCTGGCATGAAATTGATCAGGCGGTGTTGGTATGGCGATTTGGTCAGATCAGCCCGGTTGGGGAATTATTGTCTATCACTACAATGGTCGAAACTGTCACAACTGCCTATGCTGGCAGAGGCTTAACCCTCAGCAGTCTCACCTTTCCCGATCAATCCGATCAACCCTACATGGCATCATTTCTGGATGCGGCAGATCACTATTTAGAAGTGCTCGTCGATCCCTACACAGGGCGGATTATGGGCGATCGCCAGTATGAAACCAGTTGGGTCGGCATCATTTACGGGCTTCACTACAAACTTTTAGCGGGGGATACGGGCGCGTTGCTCATGGGCATCGTTGCCCTGATTACCCTACTTCTCAGCCTCTCTGGAATTGTGCTGTGGCCCGGTTGGCGCAAACTTGCGGCTGGATTCAAAATTAAATGGGATGGTCATATTAAGCGTCTCAACTTCGATCTGCATAAAGTGGCAGGGATTGTCACGGCGATCTTTCTCGCTTTGATTGGTTTTACCGGGTTCGCTTGGAATGTGCCTCAAGCAAACGTCACCAATATCATCTATGCAGCAACTTTAACGGCAAAACCTGCCGATCCAGTTTCCAAGCCCGCTTTAGGGCAGCAGCCCTTGGCGATCGCTGACCTGATGCAGCGAGGTAACGCAGTCGTTCCCAATGCCAAAATCACCTACATTTCGTTCGCAACCAAGCCGGAAACGCCCTTTGTGGTAGCCAAAAAGCAGGCTCAGGAAGTAGGCAAATACGGCAATACTAGAATCTATCTCGATCAATTTACGGGTGAAGTGATTCAGCTTCAGAATGGAATTAAACCCTCTCGTGCGGAAGCCATTTTGAACCAGTTCAATCCCGTTCACTTCGGCACCTTTGGCGGCTTGTCCACCCGCATTCTCTACGTCTTTGTGGGTCTGGCTCCTTTGATTCTGTTCATCACAGGGTTTGTGATGTGGTGGCATCGCCGAAAGGCGCAAATCTCCTCTAGATAATTTGTGGAAAGACATAGAAAATTCTTCGAGAAATTTAAATCTGAACCCAGTTATCTTATGACATTGACAACACAAGATTCTGATACTGCTCTGTCAATACTTTGGGTACAGTAACTGCCAGATCATGGTTCTAATGCAATCCTATTAACGAGAATTTGACCTTTACTTTTTACAACTGATGATTGGGCAGAGAAAATTTACTCTTCGTCCATATTGCAGCAAGCTCAAAAGCCTCCTATTGATCCACGCATTTTGCGATCGATGCGATTGGTCAACTATCGCAAAGAGGGGCGCAACGTGTATTACAGCCTTGCCGATAGCCATGTGATGAATCTGTACCGAGAAGTGGCAGCACATTTAGGGTTCAGCGAGGAGCCAGCATAATAATCACTGTTCCAATCAGGCTAACCGTTACACCCAATAAATCCCAGCGATCAGGTTTGACTCCTTCCACACTCCATAACCAGAAAAGTGCCGAAAGAACATAAATCCCGCCATAGGCAGCGTAGGCTCTGCCAGCATTTGAGGTTTCAATTTGGGTGAGAGCCGCCGCAAAGATGGCTAGAGCAATTAATCCTGGAAGCACCCAGAGCATACTTTTTCCCAGTCGAAGCCATGCCCAGAATGCATAGCAGCCAGAAATCTCACCTAAAGCCGCAATACCAAAGAAAAGGAGCGATCGCATTTTAGTTAGAAGTCAAAGTAGATAGTCCAAGGCGTAGACATGGGCAAAATGGGGTGGCTTAAATAGTTTGATAAAAATGGTGCCAAAGCTAATAGTTCTAAAGCGATTCCCTTAATAAGAGCTTAACCCTGTTTTTTTGTGAATCCGCTAAAACCGTCATTAGATTTTCATCCTGTCCTGGCATTCTATTATCGGTAGCCGCTGTATAGAGGCTATCCACCATGAAAAGTCATTTTGATTTTTCAAAAAGAGTAGTGTGAGGATGAAAAATGCAGTCAATACTGAGAGAGTTTGTGTGGAGCGTCCCGACGCTTCTTGTCGCGTCGCTGATGATGCCAGGTGATGCGCTGGCAAATGAAGTATCAACGAATGAAAAGTTAAATCAGTTAGCGAATAGTGCTACTTCGACGAGAGTTAGCCAGTTCGATAACAGCGTGACTCTAGAGCAGGTCAGTAGATATAGTTCTGAAGGCAAAAGCTCTCAACTGGATCAAGTCACTTCCGTTTCTCAGTTCTCGGATGTGAAACCGACTGATTGGGCATTTCAAGCATTGCAATCATTGGTAGAGCGGTATGGTTGTATTGTCGGTTATCCCGACAAAACCTTTCGTGGTAATCGGGCGACGACTCGCTTCGAGTTTGCGGCTGGCTTGAATGCTTGCTTGGACAAGATTCAAGAACTGATTGCAGCAGCAACGGCTGACTTCGTGAGAAAGGAAGATTTAGAAGTTGTTAAACGGCTGCAAGAAGAGTTTGCAACTGAGTTGGCAGCCTTGCGTGGTCGGGTAGAATCTCTGGAAGTGCGGACTGCCACACTGGAGAAGCAACAATTTTCTACGACTACTAGATTAAGGGGTGAGGTTATCTTTGCGATCGCCGATACCTTTGGCGATCGTGCTACTCGCACGGGGAATAACACCTTCCTCTCTGGGGTGAATGCGGCTAATGAAAACTCCTTCCGAGACGATCGCACTGAAACCATCTTTGGTAATCGGGCGCGGATTGCACTCGAATCTAGCTTTACAGGTAAAGACCGTCTGCTAGTTCGATTGCAAGGGCGTAACATTACTCCCTTCAGCGGCGCTTTTACAGGAACGAACGGAACTCGGTTAGGCTTTGACGGCAACGAATCCAATGCAGTCAATATTGACCACCTCTTCTATCGATTCCCTGTGGGGCAAAACCTCCGTATTCAAGTTGATGCGGTTCAAAGCCGAATGTACAGTTCACTGTTTGAAACGCTCAGCCCATTTGAAAGTAGTGGTGGCGGTGCGATTTCCCGGTTTGGGCGGTTTAACCCGATCTATCGCTCCAACGATCAAACGTTTACCAGTTCTCCAGGAATTTCTTTTGACTACAAATTTAGCCCCAAATTAAGCTTACAGGGGGGCTATTTTTCTGATAGAAATGCCAACGATCCTGGATCAAAGAATGGATTGTTTGATGGGAACTATGCTGCTGCTGGACAACTAGTACTTCGTCCTTCTCGCAACTTTGATATTGGTCTTACCTACGTTCGTTCTTATTTCCCCGGCACCTCCACTGTGTTCAACCAGGGTGCGCCCAACCTCTTTGGTAGTACTGGAACCGGCTATGCCGCAAACCCATTTGCAGGTGCAGCTACATCTACTGACACCGGGTCAGTGCAAGTGCAGTGGCGGGTAGCTCCTAAACTGACTGTGGGTGGTTGGTACGGCTACACGTGGGCTTACAACAAACGCAACAACCAGGAAGCGCAAATTCAGAATTGGGCTGCTTTCCTGGGCTTTCCCGACTTGGGGCGTAAAGGCAACTTGGGCGGTTTGGTGTTTGGGATGCAACCCCGCGTCACCGACAACGACTTCCGTGCCAACGCGAATACCCGTCGTCGTTTGGATGGTTCACCGCCCTATCATTTAGAAGCGTTCTACCGTTATCGGATTAATGACAACATTGCCATCACGCCAGGGGTCTTTGTGTTGTTTAACCCTGAAGGCAACAGACGGAATGATACTCAGCTAGTGGGTGTAATTCGGACGACATTTAGTTTCTAGCTTTGCTGCTTGAGAAGAATTATCTTAACTTTTAATTGAGCACGTTTCTTCTTAGCAGTTAGTCAACATCAAGTTTCCTCACACCAGTAAATACTGGAATGGAGATGAGTCGAGAAGATTCATCTCCTTTTATTTTTTAACGGTGATGATCTCAAACCGTCATTGTAATTTCATTAGCAAGTTTTATGATACCAATATGTATTCAACAGACTTCTTTCAGTAAACTCAAGAGAACAATGAATTTTTAGACATATCATTGTCTCACTCACATCCGCTGAAAGGGTCTGTTGACTTTTCTCGACATGAGAAGCTGAAGAATTTTCATCGCATGATCACTTAAATAAGATTTTGGATGACTCAATATTTCACTTCATTTTCATCCTAATCTGCAAAGCTATTAACAGAAGCAATTTATTTGAAATTGCAGGAACCTATAAAGGTCAAAAACTTTTTAGGGAAAGCTTTTGCGATGAAAATTTTATTAGTTGAACCCGATCTAGAGTTAGGTGAACAAATTCAACAAAGCCTGAGTCAAGAACACTATATTGTGGATTGGTTTCAGGATGGTCGTGTGACTTGGAACTACTTAGAACTTCAACCCATTCAGTATACGGTGGCGATTTTTGATTGGATGATGCCAGGATTACCAATGATAGAACTTTGTCAACGCTTGAGAACACAGCATCCTTTACCTGTGTTGGTGTTAACTCCAGAGCGACGCTGGCAGGATGGCGTTTTGGCGCTAGATGCCGGAGCCGATGACTACTTGATGAAGCCATTTCGGATGCAGGAATTGCTGGCACGATTACGCGCATTACGACGGCGATCGCCCCAATATCAGCCCCTACAACTTCAATTTGGTCGTTTGTCCTTAGATTGCAATAATCGAATTGTTTCCTGGTGCTTTAGCCCAACTGAGTATGAGCACGTTCGCTTGAGTAAGAAAGAGTTTCAGGTGTTGGAATATTTGATGCGACAGCCCAAGCAGGAAGCTAGCCAAGAGCAACTTCTGAATTATTTGTATGAGATGGAGTCTGAACGAGTTAGCAATGTTGTAGCAGCCCAGATCCGACGACTGCGATGCAAACTGGCAGAATTAGGGTGTGAAGATATGATTCAAACTGTTCAAGGTGGAAATTATCGATTGAATACAGTTTGTGTAAACTATTCCATTGAGAATTCTGAATCTACAGGTTAGTTCTGTTTCTACCAAATCAATTTATTACTACTAAATTAATCTCTTAATAGAATACAATCGCTTTCAATTGTGATTGCTAGTAATTTATTTTTTGGTTTTATTTCATTTTTCACTTTAATTTCATTTGTATTTGAGAGATTAGTAATAGCGAACTGATTGTTTCAATCAGATTCGATTCTTTAGAAGAGGTTAAAATGATGCAACGTCTACTTTCTACAACAGCGTTTTCTTTGGTTTTGGTCTCTGGGCTAGCTGTGCCTCAAGTCTCTGCTAAACCCATCGCTGAATCGCTGATATCGAGAGTTCATCCACAGGCTTCACGTCCATCCTCAGCTCAACCCTCTGAAAAACAAACTCAACCCACTTCAGAATCTGAAGCCGCTCAACAGCCCCGAAATACTTCTACTCCAAAAGTGCAGGATAGTCTCACTTCTGAGCGTAAGGAAAATACTGGAGTTCCAGCTTATTGTGCCTTCCCCCCTAATGTAGTTGAAGGTAGCTTTCAGTATCGGGAAGAGTTGTATAACTGCAAGTACGGACTCTAGATTCTGTTGCTACTACTAACAGCTAGTGTCGGTAAGATGTTGATAGGTTTCCTATAAAATGATTGGGCGATCGCAACGTTTGATCGCCCAACCTCATGTGTTATTCGGCAGGTTGTTGCAGTTGCTTCAACGCATTTTGTACTTGTTGATAACGATCGCGATCGCCCCGTTCTTGAAATAATTTTGCTGCCTGTTGCCAATCGGTTAATGCTGCCTGTCGATTTCCTGTTGCTAGATGTAATCTGCCTCGATTCAAGTAAGCTTCTGCCAATGTTGGACTTAGGCGAATGGCTTCTGTGTAATCGGCGATCGCGCCCTCAACATCCTTCAGTGCTGTTCGCACCAATGCCCGATTATTGTAAGCAAAAACATACTTTGGCTTCAGCGCAATGGCACGCCCAATGTCTTTCAAGGCAGTTTGGAACTTGCCCATCTTGGCATAGACCACACCTCGATTGTTGAAGGCTTCTGGATAGCCCGGTTTCAACTCCAGGGCTTGGTTCAAATCGGCGAGTGCCTGGGGCAATTTGTTCAAGTCGGAGTAGATTTCTCCCCGATTATAGATGGCTAATGCGTTGTTCGGTTCGAGCTGAATGGCTCGGTCAAGGTCTGCAATGGCTCGACTCAGATCTCCTACGTCGTGATAGGCTATCCCGCGTTCAATGTAGGCGTTCGTGAAGTCAGGATCGGTTTGAATTGCTTGGGTGTAGCTAGCGATCGCGCCCTGCACATCTCCACGCTTGAATTTCTCCAAAGCCTGTTTTGCGAAATCATCTGCCTTCGGTTGAACAGTGAGAGCAAATGAGGGATTCGATAAGGCAACAAAAATTGCTCCACTGAGTCCTAGTATGAGTTGAAATTGAGTGCTAATGCGATGAATAAATTTCATGATTTGATACTTATTCAGAAACTAAATTGGATGAAAAATAGATTTAGATATCGGTTGCATGATTGTTGATCGGGCGTGATTTCAAGGGTAAACGCACCGTAAATGTACTTCCTCGACCAACCTCGCTCTGTACCTGTAAACTCCCCTCGTGAGCTTCAGCGATCGCCTTGGCAATTGCCAAACCCAATCCAGATCCACCCGTTTGACGGGAGCGATCGCGGTTCACCCGATAAAACCGATCAAAAATGTGTGCCTGCTCGACCGGGGCAATTCCCATGCCGGTATCTCGAACTTGGATCACAGCATGACCTTCGTCCCGATTGAGAACCAGCGTCACAGCGCCACCTGTAGACGTATACTGAATTGAATTCACAACCAGGTTTGAAATCAATCGATAAACCTGATCCTCATCTGCCAGAATATGCAATTCCTTAGCAACTTGAATCTCGGCTGTTAGGGTTAATCCATTCGCGTCGGCAAGGGCTGCAAACTCTTCAACTAAATCATGGATTAAGTCATTTAGGTAAACGGATTCCCTCTGAATTGCCAGCGTGTGTTGCTCCAACCGGGCTAATAAGAACAAATCTTTGATGAGTTCAAAAAAACGGTTAAGTTGGCGTTCAATCGTTTTCAGTGTATCCCGTGTTTCTAGTTCTGTTAAGCTGGGTAGCCTTGAGACTGAATCAACTGTTGCCAGAATCGCTGCTAATGGTGTGCGTAGCTCATGCGCGGCATCCGTTGTAAACCGTTGCATCTGCTGGTAGGAGCGGTAGATGGGGCGCATGGCAATGCCTGCCAGAAACCAACTGGAAACGGCGACTAAGGTCGTGATCACCGGCAACCCGATGAAGAAGGCTAACTTCAACGAAGCGAGACGACTATCCAAATCTTTCAGCGATCGCCCGACCTGAAGATATCCCCACAGCCGATTGTCCAGTGTGTGCAATGGCAACGACATCTGATGGAAACGATTCCCCTCCGAATCAATAACGGTTTGCCAGGTTTCGGAACCTTTCGTTAAGGGTACATCTGGACGCAGCCCAGCCGTAGCAACCAGGGTTCCCGAATTGTCTAGAAACTGAATGTAGTAGTCACTATGACGGATTGTATTGATCGAGTGATGTTGATTAGACGAGTTGTGGTTATGGGTGGAAAATGTTTTGTTGAGGCAAGGTTTGTCGACCACGCAAACATCGGGAACCAGCTTTTGAATAATGGGTTCTAATTGACCGGGTTGCTTCAAATTCAGTTCGATCCCGTTGTGCAAGGTTTCCGTCACTGCCTCTAGCTCCCGGTCGATTGAATCTGAATAAGCCCGAATAATGACCTGATAAATCGTCAACCCACCCAGACCCAGGATCAACCCCATGACAACCGCATACCATCCCGCCAGTTGCGAGCGAGTTCGTCTAAACAATCGCATCTGCATAGGCGGGATTAAGCCGATATCCTCCCCCCGGCACCGTTTGAATCGCATCCTCACAGCCTAATTCCGTGAGTCTACGCCGTAACAACCGCACCTGCGCTGCCACAACATTACTGATCCGCTCCGTGTCTAACTCATAAAGGTAGCTCAGGATCTGATCACGGGTGGCAGCGTGGCGAGGATGTTTCATGAAGTATTCCATCAGTTGGAACTCTTTCTTGCTGAGCCGAACGGTTCGACCATTTTTTTGAGGAGATTGCCAGCAAATAGTGCGGTTATGGCAGTCGAGGGTGAAACTGCCCACCTGAATTTGGGTGGGTTGAAATTGGGGCGATCGCCGCCAGAGTGCCCGCAGTCGTGCTAGCAACTCTTCCATCCGAAACGGCTTGATCAGGTAGTCATCGGCTCCCGCATCCAACCCCACCACCTTATCTTCCCAACGGTCTCGTGCTGTCAACATCAATACGGGTAGGGAATTTTGCCGTTCTCGTAATCGTTTGCACAGTTCTGGACCTGTCAATCCCGGCAACATCCAGTCAAAGATTGCCAACGTATATTGAGCCTGATGATTGTCTAAATAATCCCAGGCATCCGCTCCATCTTGAACCCAATCCACAATGTACTTCTCCTGCTGCAAAGTGCGCTGGAGTGCTGTTCCTAAATCAATTTCATCTTCAACTAACAGGACTTTCATCGCAGCCTATACAACATTGCCCTACCCAGGATTGGAGAACTCCTACTCTTAGCTTGACAGGCTGCGATGAAAACAAGGTGAAAATTTGAGCGGAAGGGCAATGAAAAAACACGTAGATAGAGGATTGCACACATTAATTAGTGTTGTAACCCGCTTGACATTAACCTGCTGGCTCCACTGGTTTCCCAGGTTTGTTTTAGTAAGTCACTGTTAGTCGGGAGACTGATATTTTTTCCCAGTCCGACTGCGTTCATTTCTTCCAAGTTCAGTCCAAACTTGAAGCCGCTCGCATTAGGAGACGTTTCAAGCTCGGCAACCCGCAACCGTCCAAAAACGCCATCGCCTTCATCTTCTGGTCCTGCTGCAAAGTAAAGAGAGTCGGAATCACCAAGACTGGCACCATTGCCAAATAGCAATCCCCAGATGCCCGGAATTTCGATCTTGGCACTTGATGTATCACGCAAGTAGTCGATCGCGTGATTGGTGGTTTTGTCAAAGGCTGTGATCGTGCCGTCCCCAAAATTAGACACCAACAATGTGTTGGAGAATGCGCCAAAATTTTCTGGCGTATAAACTACCCCCCACGGCGCATTCAGCAGCCCTTCATCATCCCAAACTCGAATCAGCTTGCCCTCCAAATCAAATTCTGCCAAGCGTCCAAGACCGGGACCTGCCTCTTCTTCTCCTGCCAGGAATTGACCGGGAGCATTGGGATCTTCCTGGCTTTTGGCATAGGTGACAAATACACTCTCAGTACCAGGATTGCCCAAAACTTGAACATTAAAGGGTACATAATCGCCGGGTTGAACTTCACAAGAACTTGCGAAGGGATTGGTAAACCCGTGAGAATTGGTGACATCGTTGAAACTGCCATCAAAAACTTGAATTTTGGGATTGGTGCCAAAATCGGCAGCATAGAGGTGTTCGCCAGCATAATCAACCCCCAAGCCAAAGTACTGACTCCCTGCGGCTGAGCGATCGATGACGGCGAGTGCTTCACCAGGGCGATCGAAGGTTCCGTCTGCATTCTTACGTTCTGTCCAAGCGGAGATCACCCCATTATCGGTGGCAAACAGAAACTTGCTGGAATTCGTAATCGCTCCGTTAGGATAATCTTGCGTAATCACGAAATTACTGGAGGCATTAAACACAACTCCCGTAGGCGTACCCTGTTCACCGTTTGGTCCCGGTACGGTGACGATCGCCAAGTCATCTTGATAAAGTGGAATGCCATTCACATCTCCAACATATTCATAGGAGATGCCAGAGCCATTGCCCGTGACCCAAAAGTGCCCCCCAAAGCCAGCAGGTCGGATGGCAATTCCCCAGGCATTCACAAAGGTCTCGTCCAGGATAAGCGGTGAGTATTCCGCCTTGTTTGCCACTAAATTGGTTTGGATATAGGCATTACCCGTCAATGCAGTGGTGTCGATGTCTCCCGTCAAGCCATCTATCAGACCCTTTGATTCAGCATGAGACAGGGCTTCTATCAGCCTGCTGGGAAAGGTTTCAGACACGGCATTCACAATTTCAGTGAATGATGGATTTGTTCCATTGGGACTTGAAGTTGCGTCAAACACAATATCAGATAGGAAATCTGATAGGACATCCGACCAATCCCGAATTGTTGAAGCAGAGTAATTTTTCATTTTGCTATCTCATCTCGAAAATCATTTAGTCGTTAAACTGAAAAGTCACATCAGATATTTGAAGAATGCCGTTAAACTGATGCGAAACGCGATCGCCGATGCAACGCCTGAAAACTTTGATCCTGATTGGAAAAAAAGCGAAACTCAAAAGCCTATGGGGTAATGAGTTTCGCTAGATGTGAGAAAAATCTGTAACTGTTCAGAAACTAGAATTGGAACGTTGTCCGAATCGTTCCGACAAAAATTGGATCGTTATTGTCATTGTGATTGGGCTTGGTGACCATAAACGCGCCTGGAGTAATAGAGATGTTGTCAGTTAGCCGAATGCGATAAAACGCTTCCAAGTGCAGAGACGTATCAGGATCTTCGCGATTAGCAAGGTCATTATTCAAAACTTTCGGTGGCTGACCGATGATGATTGCGCCTAGATTTCCTTTTTTGCCTAAATCTGGAAATATCATTGCTCCAGAGTAACCAAGGATGTCAGATTGTCTACCAGTGTTCACGCCAGTCTGTGCTTCTGCATCAAACAATGTCACCCAGCCTGCCAAAATAAAACGCGGACTGAATCGATATCGGGCTTCTGCCGTATAGGAATTGACTAACGTGCCTGCTCCATTAAATGGATTGTTCGCAAAATTACTACCCGTTCCGCCGCTCACCCCCGAACCAGTTTTGAAGTAGGATCTCGAATAGCCTAGGCCTAACGCCAGTCTTGAAGTGGGTCTAAACAAGAGGTGAGCACGGGCGGTGTAAGTTCCTGCAAATAATCCGCCATCTCCAGGATTATTCGCAAAGTTTTCGTTAACAAAGTAACCAGCAGAAAACGTGAGCGTCCTGCTCAAGCGGTAGTCGAAGGCGGCATAGGCTCCATCACCTCCCTGACGGTAGATGGGATTCATCCGCCCAAACCGTGAGATAGAACCAAAGCCACCAGCCTCCAAGGAGGGCCATAAGCTACTAATCACGATCCCTTCAAACGGACCCCGGTAAGTTTCATCAAAGGGCGCAATATAGAAAGTTGCCTTGTTCCCGACGGGGAAGCGATACTGAATCATTGATGCTCTAACAGCATTTCCACCTGTAAAATCAAATCCCAACCGAGTCATATCAGTCCCGGTCAAAGCTGCGTTATAACGAATTGCGTTTCCAGCTTCTAAACGGACTCTCAGGCGATCTCTTCCAGTGAAACTACTATCAAAGTTTAGTCGAACACGATTATTGAGAACGATGTTGTCGGCATTCAAGTCATCGTGGTCGTTATCGCCATCTGCCCTATCATCCCCAAACAAACCTGCCGCTGCAAAAATCACTTCTCCATTGAGTTTGGTTGTGGTCGAAAACTGCTGTTTCTCCAAAGTGGCAGTGCGAGCCTCCAAGGCATCTACACGACCCCGCAGAACCGCTAACTCAGCCCCAAACTCTTCTTGCAGGCGCTTGACCACCTCCAGGTCTTCTTTCCTAACAAAGTCAGCGGTCGCTGCTGCAATCAATTCTTGAATCTTATCCAAACAAGCATTCAAGCCCGCCGCGAATTCATACCGACTTAGAGCGCGATTACCCCGATAGGTTTTGTCAGGATAACCCACAATACAACCATAGCGCTCCACTAGCGATTGCAATGCCTGAAACGCCCAATCGGTCGGCTTCACATCGGTAAGCTGCGAGACTGAAGTGACCTGCGTCATTGTTTCTGATGCCTGCCCGCCTGCTAGTTGAGCAAGGGGAGTGACCTGATCCAAGCCCTCATCCGCCAGAACTTCTGGAGGCAGCGACGCGAATCCCCAGAAAATAACTGGCGTGATTACTAGAGATTTCAAAAATAGGTTTGACACAATTAAACTCCTCACAATATGAAAAAGGTTTGTTCAAGGGCTGTTGCCCTCAATCGCTTAACATTCGCCCCATCGCCGTAGAAGGTTGGCGTAGCTTTTAGAGATGAGGTCAAACTCAGGCACCTTGCCATGCTTGGCGAAAATGGCTCGTCGAGCGGTTTCTAAATCAAACAGAACTTCTCGCGCATTGCTGTCTCGAACCAAACTTTGAACCCAACCAACCGCTGCCAGTCGAACTCCTTCCGTTACCGTTTCAACTCGATGGAGAGTTGTTGACGGGTAAAGAATCATAGCTCCGGCAGGTAACTTGAAACTCTGTTCGCCTTGAGCGCTCTCAATAACAAGTTCGCCACCTTGATAGGTATCTGGGTCACTCAGAAATAGCGTCAGAGATAAATCGGAGCGCAACCGTCTATCCTCACCCATGAAGGCATTGTCCACATGAGTGCCATAGGACATTCCCTGCTCATAGCGACTGAAGCGAATCGGGCTGACCTGCTTTGGCAAAGCCACCGTCTGAAACATCGCATTACGTTCAAGTACACTATGAATTATTTCCTGGAGCGGCTCCGTTTCCGGGTCATGGCGGGGAAGCTGCTGATTGGACTTGACTAAACGGGAGTGCCAACCCGCAGTTTCCTTCCCATCAATGAACTTGGCTTTATTAAGCAATGAGGTCACGGCTTGAAGTTCATCGGTTGTGAGAACTTCAGCAATGCAGACTATCACCGCTCCAAAATCCTCTCAATGTTTTGTGGATTAATGTCATGCTATCCTTCACCGCCTTCACCGCCTTCACCCCCCTCATCGTCTTTATCGTCTTTGCAGTCCTTCCGATCCTTATCGTCTTTATCGTCTTTTTTACACTCTTTATCGTCTTTACCGTCTTTACCAGGTTCATCGTTTGCAGCGAGGAGATTGACGGTTTGATGGCTAAATATTTGCGTTAGCGAAGTGGCTTCATCGGTAGGTGTTTCATTGCTTACCTCTGACATCGCGGCTGCGGCACCGGCATTGGTTAGCAGATAGGCACCGATACCAATCCAAAGTTTGATTTTATGAGACATCTTAATCGTTCCTTACGTAACATCAATGACAATAACCCGGACATCACTCATGATAGTTAGAGCTAAGAAAAACTGAGAATTATTACAATACGTTTTTCGCTCTCAACTCCGTTCCTTATTGCTATTTACTATCAACATTATTGAAAGTATATGGCAATAGGGTCACAAGTCAAGATAAATTTTTTTACAAAAAAATCCCGGCACTAAAAGACACCGGGAGCTATGGAGTATGAAGTTTTATTGAGCTACTTTGCGGCTTAAGTATCGCTTCTACATTGATTCATTTAGAAGGTGGCTGAGTTGTTGGTTGAGTTGGTGTGTCAGTAGTACTGGTAGTCGTCCTTGCGGCTTGGGAGAGTTCCTGAAGACACATCGCTCGCGTGTTCCGCCAGACCACATTCCGAATGTGGGTTGGATGATTTGGAATAGGAGGCTTTTCACGCAGTGCATCACCTTTGCATTTTGTCTCAGCAGCGTTAGCTGAAGAGGCTGAGACAACAATTATTAGAGCAAAAGCAGCAGCAGTAAGGTATTTCATCTAATCTCTTCTCAACTGAAATCCCCACAAGGGGGATAGGACCATCTCTAGTTTGACAAGGCAGAATGAAAGTACAGTGAAAGTTTTGGATAACAAAGTTGCGAAATATTTTTTGAGTTTTGCACAGTGGATGGATGATCCAAAATTTTTAGAAGAGTTATGTTTTGACTTGTTGTCAAAGGACGATCAGGAGTTAGAGATTGCTCTTGTACTCATAAACAGCAAGATAAATAATTGAATCTGCCAGGGTGCTAGAACTAAACTCAGAACCAGGGCGACGATCGCTGCCAGTCCTGTAATTTCCGCTAAATCATCGCTTACCTGTTGAGAAATGACGGCAATTGCAAAACTTAAACTCATTGGAATCAGGAAGAATAAGGACATTGCTGGCTCCTTCGACTTGGAGAATCAGAAGTATGGAATTAACTCTGCGTTGGAGATACAGGTTGATCCACCTGTAAGGTATTCATCAGTTGAGACAGGAGATATTCCAGTCGGGTTCCAGCATCCATCGCTGACCAGTCTATAGCTCTGGGTTGTTGATCGGAACGAGGTTTAGATTGGGGTGAAATGTTTTTGTTCGCAACCTGGGCAGACTGCAATGCTTTAGTGAATTCAACTAAAGCGTATTCCAGCGCTGCATTGGCATCCGTTGCAACCCAACCCTCAGCAGTTAATTGTCGCAGTTCAAAATGGAGATTGGGTCCAGTTGCTGTGCCTGTACTCCCAACTCGACCAATCACATCTCCCTGCTTCACCCATTGTCCAGGTTGGACAAGAACTTCTGACAGGTGGGCATAGAGGGTTTCCTGCGTATTTTTTTGATGCTGCAACGCAACAGATAAACCATAGCCGCTCAGGAAGTCAGCGATCGCAACTCTTCCGGCATAGGCAGCTAAAATGGGAGTTCCCAGGGGTGCGCCAATGTCAGTGCCAGAGTGAAACCGCAAAACACCGCTGATGGGATGAACTCGCCAACCAAACAGCGATGTAATAGTTGCTGGGATTGAGAGTGGAAAAACCAACCGGATGTTGCCGATGTTGCGGTTAATTGGCAGTCGGAAACTACGAAGGTATTGTTGTCCAGATGCTGTAGTTCCACTGGAATAGGCAACAGCAGGATAGGAAGTAGTGGGGGTGTTGAGCGCTCGTTGTGAGAGTTGAGCAGGAGATGCAACACTTAATCCGCGATCGCGTTTCACAGTCGGGGCAGATGAGTCAAAACGATTTGTTGCGCCGATGTTGTAAGGCGTTGAGTCAATATAAGGATCACTAGCCTTGCTTGTGCTATTAACTTGAATCGAATTATCAGCCGATGGAGTGCTTGGCTGGATGGGTTCAGAGGATGGCAGTGGGGTTTCAACTGAGACTGAAGGAGTGATAGGGGTTGATTCTATGGTGGGTTGAGGGGTAGAAGTCACTGGAATATTGACTTCATCAGTCGTCGATTGAGCGATCGCGCTACCTCCATTTAATAGAATCAAACCACTGAGCCAAAAAATACTTTGATACAGGAGTTGGACTCGAATGAAATAACGCAAACGGCTTTGAGTTGGATGGTTTTGGTGAAACATTGCAATGCTTTTAGAGTTTAAGGGTTAGCAGATCGAGTTGGAGTATTGGTTGGTAAACCACTCACGGCTCGTTGTAACGTTGCAAGGGCACGGTTATACCGGAGAATGGATTCGAGTCGGTTACTCTCTGCACGGATCAAGTCATTACGGGCAGTGATGACATCTAACTGGGTACTCACGCCCTGGGTAAACCGAAATTCTGCCACGTCTGCCACGTCTTGGGCTTCTTTCAAGGCAGCCGTTGCCGTCTCAATGCTACGAACATAAGATTGCAGGGTTTTATATGCTTGCTCGACTTGAAATCGAACCTGATTGCGGGTTTGAGCAAACCGAGTTTCCGCGATCGCTTGATTTGCTCGTTGTTGGTCTGCTGCCGCAAAGGTGGCACCCCCATCAAAGACTGTCCAACGTAGTCGCGCTCCTGCGGCATACCCGCCGAGAGTCCCAAAGGGTTCACTGAACTCGTTTAAGAATTGATAATTGCCAAATAAGCTGACTTGCGGCAGAGCACCTGCGATCGCGGCTTTGCCTTGTTGCTGGGCGATCGTTCGTTGCTCTAGCTGTTGCTGGAATTCAACTCGGTTTTTGTATGCCAGCAAAATGCTGTCTTCTAATGATAATGTCCATTCGTCAGCCTTCTGTACTGGATCTGCGGCACTCACATCTGCGGTCTCCGACAAACTGAGCAACTGCACTAACTGACGACGAGACACTGTTTGCTGCACTTCTGCATCTGTCAAATTTTGTTGGGCGTTTGCTAGTTGCACTCTGGCACGACTCACATCAAATCGAGTACCAATGCCTCCTTCTTCAAACGCTTGAGCATCGGCTAAATTTTTCTGGGCATTTTTCACGGTGGCTTGGGCAATCCGCACCTGCTCATTCCCCTGCTGCACATCGTAGTAAGCATTGGTAGTATCCAGCCGAATCTGTGATCTTAGCCGTGCGACTTCCAACTGCTCAAACCGCACCTGAGCTTCTGCGGCTCGAATCTGGGCAGGTCGTCTACCCGATGTGAAAATGTCATAGCTCAGTTCCACCCTGCCGCCTAAAAGCCCTGTTGCTGAGGCATCTTTATTTAGATATCTCAAGTCGTTCAGGCGATCTTGCGACGATCGTTGGTATCCAAGCTCAGTTTCACCCGCCAGAGTTGGGTACAGTGTGGCTCGTGCCTGCCGTAACGCTGCCTGACCACGCCTGAGTGTGAGTTCTGCCACCTGGAGATCACGATTATTTCGCTCTGCCAAGGCGATCGCCTCTTGCAATGTGATGGCTTGAGTCCCTTGAAGCCTGATCTCATCCGGCTTCGTCGGCAGTTGCAACGGATTGGGATCAGGGTTGAGCGGCGATTCTGAGGTTTGGGCTGCTTCCTGAATTGTTTGATTGGAAATTAATTTTGTAGAAAACTGATCATCTTTTGAGATCTCTTGAGCAACCAAAATCTGAGTTGTACTGAGATTGATTGTGGTACTAAGACTAAACACCATTAAACAGCGAACACATTGCATCATGAATCCTTGCTCTCCTCACAAAACCTGTAGTTTTTCACTCAAGGTGTTTCAGGATCGTTCTGAAAACACACAGGCATCAACCTTTACTCTAGGGGAGTGGAATGAAAACAACGTGAAATTTTGGGCTTGTAAGGGACGAAAGTTACGCAAGCCTTTGTAGCTAGAGAGATCGGCTAGCTCCTGTAAGGTTTTTTCACCTCTGTTGAAGAGATAAAGCATATCTTCTCAACAGGTTTTCTTTAAGGCATCAATTATGATTTCTGCTGCTGTTACTGCTTCGAGAGCGAATCGCATCTCGCAAAATCTCAATGCCGCCATAAGCTGCAACGGCGGCGATCGCCAAACCAATCACCAGGTCGGGCCAGCTCTGTCCAACTAGAAATACCAATGCTCCCGCGATGAGAATGCCAAGATTAGAAACAAAATCGTTGATGCTGAATGTCCAGGCAGCACGCAGATTTACATCTCCGCGATGATCGCTAGCCAGCAGCTTAATACACAGCGCGTTGACAGCCGTGGCAAGGAAAGCCATCACGATCATCACTGTACCGAGCGGCTCTGTCCCTGTGGTAGATCGGCGGATAACGTCGATCGCAACGCTGACAGCCAGGATCAGCAGGAGCACACCAGACACCAACGCGGCGATCTTTTTCCAACGCGGCGATCGGGAAACCGCATAGTAGCTGATGCCATACACAAAAGCATCGGAGGTATTGTCGAGCGCATTGGCAATCAGAGCGCTGGAATCAGCCGACAAACCAGCAATCAGTAAACCAGCAGCAAGTCCAGCATTGAGCAGTAGAACTTGTAGCAGCGTACGCCGCTGAGCAGCGGCATCTCGATTGTTAGAACTCTCCTCATTCCGACGTACCATCCCACACCCTCTTTGGTATTACTTATCGCGTACTAAATTTCATGAGTCAATGACCAGGTTCACCGGCATTCTGAAAGTTTCGTAATCCTTTATAACCAGATAAATCCGCCAGATCTTTCAAGGTTTTCTCACCCTGATACTGTTTACCGCCAATCTCCCAGGTTGGGAACCCTTGGATTCCGGCTGCGGTGCAGAGATCAGGTTGAGCATTTTTGCCATCAGGATGACACTCGATGTAATTCAATTGAGCCGCCGCTTCTTTGCCAAATAGTCCCTTTTGATTTTGGCAATGAGGGCAGGTGTAAGCCCCATACATCTTGGCTCCAATCTGACTAAGATGTTCTACCAGTGCAATTTCTGCTGCCCCGGATGAAGTGGTAATGGCATACCCCCCCGGAGTAGCTTGATTTGCCACAGGATTTTTGACGCTGCTGTAAAGTCCCAGAGTGCCGACCAGCACGACCATGCCAACGATCGCACCTGTAAATACCAGTTGTCCAATATCTTGCCAGTCTCGACCGACGATCGCCAATACCAACAGACTTGTGGAAAAAACGGCGGAGGCAACACAATAGATGCAAACGGCTTTAATCTCAAATGCCAGCAGATACATGAGGTAGCCGCTAAACAGTGTCATCGCAATACCGCCGACAAACAGCAACAGCCCTGTCTGCTGATCGACGCGAGATCGCAATTCTTTCCGTTCCGGTGGCACTAATAGTGGAGCGATCGCAAACAACACCATACTGAGATAGCCCAGGAAGCCAAATAATGCCAGGGGCAAGCCAAATACGTTGGCGTAAGGACTGGAAAGCACCGTATCGCAACCTTTGGTTGGGCAAAGGGTGGGATTCTCAGTGAATTTTGCAATGGTCAGATAGGCAGTAGTCACGGCTCCAAGAGAGGCGATGCCTGCCATGAGAGGGCGTGACCAGCGATAAAGCCAGGGAATCGAGCGTTTACGATACAAACTCATTTCAGCCTCAAATTGAGAAACAGTGGAATAATGAGTTGTCAGGCACAATGACAGTCAGAGCCTTCGGCATGACTTGAAACTTAGCAGGTGTGTAAGTTGTTATCTCACCATCTGTATTAATAGGTTGTTTTGGATAGGTAGTCACTTTAATTTCCTGAGATCGGCAGGCATGAATACCAGTCCACGCTGGATGTTTTCCTAACTTTAGGGCTGGTAACAAAGCAAGCAATTCCCACCAGTGCCGAACGTTAATGCTGTAAAAATGTAACCGTTGATTGTCAACAGTTGCATCTTCACATACAACTAGACCGCCACCATAGTATTGTCCATTTCCAATCGTGACTTGCACAGATTTTACCTGCACCAGTTTGTTATCTAGCGTTATGTCTGCTCTAAACGTACGTGCGTACCAAATTGTTTCTAGAGCAGCGATCGCATAGGCCAAAACTCCCCAACGCTGCTTAGACTTTTTGCTCAAGCGGTCTGTAATTTGAACACTGAGTCCTAAACTAGCAACGTTGAAAAAGAATTTTCCATTAACGCATCCTAGATCGATCCGCTGCAATACTCCATTAGCAATTATCTGACAGGCTTCAGACACAAGTAAAGGAATTTTCAAAGCACGAGCAAGATCATTAGCAGTTCCCAAGGGCAAAATTCCCAAGGGCAGTTGGGTATCTATTAATCCCGCTGCGGCTGCATTCAAAGAGCCATCTCCCCCTCCAACAATCACCAAGTCAACTTCCTGCTGATACTGACGAATCAAATCTGAGAAAAGGCGAGGGTTTACTGAGGGTGGCTCAACAAGTTCAAACCCTAGATCGTGCAGTTGCGCCACCACAGGAGAAAAAGATTGCCGTCCTTCCTTGGCATGAGGGTTAATGAGTAATAACGCACGTTTTGACATCAGTACACCAATTCATTGTGGTATGGGTTCGGACTGCAAAAGTAATCCGAATTCTACGTAACTGCTAACAGGTCAAAAATCAAACAAATCGCCCAAGAATCCTCCTCGTCGTCCTTTTCTGCCGCCGTGTTCGCCACCAGAGCCTCTGTCATGCCCACCGCCTTCGTAGCCGCGATCGCCGTGTCCGCTGCTACTGCGTCCGTGTTTTCCTCCCTCAGATCTGCCGTAGTCTTCTCGATAGCGATCGCCCGCGCTGTAACCGTCTTGATCATCACGGAATTCAGAAGCTGAGCGCTCAATTAGCTTTTCCAGTTCACCCCGGTCTAACCAGATGCCCCGGCATTGAGGGCAATAGTCAATCTCTACACCCTGGCGTTGTGCTCGTTGTAAATCGACATTACAGACCGGACAAATTCTCATCGTAGATTGCATTGTTTTAACTCCTATACAAAATCAACAGTGGGCAATGGTTGGGTGTCGCCATCCAGAGAGGCATTAGATTCACAGAGTCAGCAGTAAAGAGGGTTATTCATTCATTTCTCGATAGGTTACAACGGAAGATGGAGACATACGGTTGAGATAGCGAAAGACCCAGTATTTGCCGATCGCATCTAAAATGACGGGGACGATCGCAATAAACAGGGAGATGAACTGGCGATTTTCGGGTAAGCCGAAGTGCTCTAAAGTCCCCTTCAAAATCACCTCCCACCCATGGGCAGAGTGGAAGCCAACAAACATATCCGTAAACAGAATCAGAATAAAGGCTTTGGCAGAGTCGCTTAAACCGTAGGTTAACTCGCCCAAAAACTGCTTCAGCACTGAAAGCTGATTCTTGCCTTTAATAATCAGGGTGATGAACGCGATCGCCGCGAGTGAATTGGCAAAGATATTGCTGATTGCATTAACCGTTTCATTTTTAGCCTTTTCAGCCAGAACAACGGCTTCTGCCTGAAGTTTTTTCTGAGTTTCTGCCTGAGAAAGTTTTGGGCTTTCTCCCAGCAATGCTTCAAACCGGGCTTGATCTTGAAAACGGCGAAATTCCTTCAGCAGTTTCTCTTCCTGCTCAGAATTGAGAAAAAGTTCCGCTTGTGGATTTTGCCAATATTTGCTAACGAGTGGTTCAATGACAAGGGTTTTAGACGTTTGATTGAGGAGGAGAGGAACCATAATTAGGAGCAGCAGATACCGCAGGGAGGCGATCGTTTGGGTTCGAGATGTTTGAAACTCCTCAATGACTTTAGCCTCAGCATTGGGATCAAAATTCCTCCTAAGTTTTTCAATGAGTTGGTTAAAGGAGCGAGGCAGAAAGCCTGGTTTTTGAAAGGCTGACCTAGGTTTCATGAGTTGTGCTGAAGAGAAAATAGGGCTGCTTGCATCAGCACCGTGAGGAGCCAAAAAATGCTGATTTATGCAAACAGCCTGTAAACTCATCGTGTCAGATTGAAATGAAAGCCAGGTGAAATTTTCAGCCATTCAGACTAAGGAGCTACTTCTCCCCCTCCTAAATCGGATAGGTGCATATCCTCATCCTTCTGCTTGGGTATTACAAAGCGACCAAACCAGGCATACAGAGCGGGTAGAACAACGAGTGTTAACCCAGTTGAGGTAATTAGCCCACCAATCACGACTACTGCCAAAGGCTGTAACATCTCTTTCCCCGCTCCGCCACCAATCGCTAGAGGTGCCATCCCCAGGGCAGACGAGAGTGCCGTCATCAAAATGGCATCAAGCCGTTCCTCAGACCCTTCGACTAATACATCTTTGAGCGGCATTCCAGTGGCTAGCTTCTGGTTGTAGTTATCAACGAGTAACAACCCATTCCGAGCCGCCACTCCAAACAGCGTAATGAATCCAACCAGAGAGGCGATCGATAGGACTCCACCGGTTAGCGCGATCGAAAACACCCCACCCACTAACGCCAATGGCAAATTAATCATAATCATCAGGGTGGAGCCAATGGTTTTGACTGCAAAATACATGAGAATAGCAATAACCACCAGTGCGGCTGCACCAAAAAGAGTCAGGGTTTCACTCGCACGAGCTTCGGCTTCAAATTGACCGCCGTATTCAATGAAGTAACCCGGTGGCAGTTGAACCTCTTGCTGAATTTGGCTACGAATGTCTTTGATAATCGAACCGAGGTCGCGACCCGATGCGTTGGCGGCGACTAAAATTCGTCGGGAAACCTTGTCCCGGTTGATCGTATTCGGTCCGGTGCCGTAATCCACATTGGCAACCTGCACCAGCGGAATCTTACCGTTTTCGGGAGTGTCAATTGTTAAGTTGCGGACGGTATCAAGATCTTTACGGGCTTCTGGAGTCAGCCAAACAAACAGATCAAATACCTGTTGTTGATCCAGGATTTGAGACACTGCTCGACCGTTGAGCGCAGTTTCGATCGTGTCTGAGATGTTGCCAACCGTGAGTCCATAGCGAGAAGCAGCATCCCGATCAATTTTGATTTGCAATTGGCGAATCGGCACCTGGGGTTCTAGCTGCAAGTCTACTACGCCATTGACTCCACTCATTGCGGTTTGCACTTGCTGCCCTAACGTCCGAAGTTGCTCCAAATCGGGACCAAAGATTTTGATCGCAATGCTAGAACGGACTCCAGATAACA
Organism: Leptolyngbya sp. CALU 1928; assembly: GCF_056784215.1. NCBI lineage: Bacteria > Bacillati > Cyanobacteriota > Cyanophyceae > Leptolyngbyales > Leptolyngbyaceae > Leptolyngbya > Leptolyngbya sp. CALU 1928. The sequence goes on from NZ_JBXBCE010000003.1 coordinate 295,475, forward strand.
CTTCATCAATTCGGTGCGAGATAAATCCACCCACTGCCAGCACCACTCCCGGATATTTGCTAGCTGCTTCTCGAATCACTTCGCCTGACTGTTCAATATTTTTGGCAGCCTCCTTACTCAGTTCAATATCGACTTCGGCAAAGCTCACTCCTCCAGCTTCAATATCCCCACTGGCTCGCCCTGCCCGCATTGCCACCACTTCAAACCGGGGATCATCTTTGAGTGAATTGGCGATCGCCGCCCCGACACGATTCGTCGTTTGCAAGGACACACCCGGAAACAGGTTCATGGCAACGACCAGCGATCGCTCTTGAAATTCGGGTAAGAAGGTGCGTCCTAGCCCACTGAGAACAATTAGGGATGCAATAAAAGCCGCAAACGATGCCAGCACGACTTTTTTAGGATTTGTCAGTGAAAATCCCAAAAGTGGTCGGTAGAGACGCTTGCAAAATCGGGCAACACGGGTTTCTGTATCTGGCAAACGGTTATTAACCAGCAACAGGGCACAGAGGGCTGGGGTGAGGGTGACTGCGACTAGCGTGGAGGCAAGAATGCACAGCAAATAGGTCACTCCCATCGGTGTAAAAATCCGTCCTTCCACGCCAGATAGAGCAAACACCGGAGCAAAGACAACAGCAATAATTACTGTGGAAAACAAGACACTCGTCCGCACTTCCAAAGAGGCGCTAAACACAATTTGCAGTTGTGGCACTGGATTGCCTTCCAGTTGATTTTCGCGTAAGCGACGGTAGACATTTTCCATCCCCACGATCGCGTCATCCACCACAGAGCCGATCGCTACGACCAATCCACCCAGCGTCATAGTATTGAGTCCTTCCCCGATACCATTGAGTAGCATCAGCCCCATTAGAATTGAAAGCGGCATCGCACTGAGGGAGATGACGGCGGTGCGCCAGTTCATTAAAAACAGGATCATAATCACGGCAACAATGATGGCACCATCTCGCAGGGCTTCTTCGACATTTTTAACCGATGCTTCGATGAATTCTGCCTGTAAGAACGTGACTTTGGTTTGCACATCCTTCGGAAATCCCGCTTTCAGTTCCTCCATGGCGGCTTCAATGTCGTGAGTCACCTTGACGGTATCTGCTAATGGTTGTTTTCGCACGGTCATAATAATGGCAGGCTTGCCCGACAACATGCCATCGCCGCGCTTTAGTTCTGCCCCATATTTGATTTCCGCCACATCACTCAACCGGACGGGCACTCCATCCCGTTGGGCAATCACGGACTTTTGCAAATCTTCTAGGGAAGTAATTCGTCCTACTCCTCGTGCCAATAGTTCTTGATCCGGAGTAATCACAAAGCCACCCGGCGCGTTAGCGTTGGATTGTCCCGCCGCCTGCTCAACCTGCTCCAGAGTCACATCAAACGCTTGCAGTTTCGCTGGATCGACCAATACTTGATACTGGCGATCGTCCCCACCAAAAAAGACGACTTGACTGACTCCCGGAATTGCCAGTAACCGATTGCGTACTTGCCAGTTGACAATTCGCTTTAGCTCCATCATGTCGGTAGTATCTGCTGTAAACCCATAACGGATGACATCGCCCAAGGGAGAGCTTATAGGGGTGAGTTCAGGCTGATTAACCCCTGCGGGAAGTTTGCCCTGGACTTGCTGAACTCGCTCAGTCACCAGTTGACGGGCACGATAGATATCGGTGCTCCAGTCAAACACAACGTTGACGACAGACAGCCCAACCGCAGAGGAAGAACGCACTGAATTAACGCCAGGAGTACCATTAATGGCTGTTTCAATCGGAAGTGTTACAAGGGATTCGACTTCCTCTGGAGCCAACCCTGGGGCTTCCGTTTGGACCTGAACCTGAGGTGGGGCAAAACTAGGAATCACATCCAGTGGCATTCGCAGCACCACAAAGATGCCCCAAATTGTGATTACGATGGAGGCAATCACAACCAGCCAACGTTGGGCGATCGACCATTTGAGTAAGGCGTTCATAAGCTAGGAATGAGAGAGCAAGGTTAACAACGGGCAAAGGGAAATGAACTAAGCCAGGTTTCGAGTAATCCAGTGCCTCAAGGCTTCCTCTGTTTCCTCACCAAATAGATGATGGGGACAGGTAATATCTCCTAGATGACTGGGAGAAAAGCGATGCCCAGTGATGGCATAGGTTGGAATTCGATACTCTGCCATCAGCCACCGGAGCAGGGCGATCATGGAATGCTCTTGCAGGGGGGAAAGGTGTTCGTGAATATCAGCGACATGCTCAATGCCAATCGAATCAGCATTTTCGCCGTAAGCGTGCCATGCTTTTTCGCTATCCCGTACCATCTGATAGATTTTTCCGTCCCGCGCCACGACGTAATGGGCGCTCACTTGACTGTCAGGATGGCGGAACCAATTCAACACAGTTGCCAGAGAATTGGTGGCGGTGCAATGCAAAATAATGCGACGAATGGGGATGCCGTTGCGACTGGAGAAATTGGGTGACGGCTCCCAAATGATCGGAGGGCGACGACAGAGTTCAGAAGTACCATGTCCCCTTTGAGCCGGATGCTCCAGCGTTTGAATGATGCTTCCATCTTGAAGTAACTGGATATCATCCGCGTTGACATACCAGATGCTACAACCCGCGATCGCTTGATGCTCTAAGGTAAACCGTAAATGATCCACAACTTGCAGGTAGGAGTGAATTGGGAATTCTGTTCCTGCTGAGACAGGGTGCTTTTCTTGGTCGGCTAGTTCCTCAAGCGGCAATAGCTTTTGTTGTAAAACCGTATCTTGCAGAATTTTGAGGGTAAAAATTGTCATAACCGTTAATTTGAGCCTGATTTATAGTCAGAATCCTTTTTATAGTCCGGGTTAGCAAAGTCAGGATCGCGCAGAATTACGGGTGGTCTACTGCGACGACCCAGCCAGAATGTACCCGCCGCGATCGCCCCTGCCAACGGCACCATCAGCCACCAGGGAAGCATCCCACTCTGACTGGTTGCGGCGGCTTTCTCACCTCCACCCTCATTACCATGCTCATCTCCTTCCTTGGCTTTACCCCCTTGGAGCGATTGGGCATAGAGTAGGGTCGTGCCCTGAGTAACCACGCGATCGCCTGCCTCTACCCCTTTTTTGATTTCCACCAAATCGCCTGCCGTTCGCCCTACCGTTACCTCAACAGGTTCATACTTATTTCCTTCTTCCTGGTGAAACACCAGCGTCTTGCCGTTGGCATCCACAAGGGCTGATTTAGGAACTGCTAATGCTGCGCCGTAAGTGCGATCGGTAATAATCTCCATTCTGGAGAACATCCCCGGTTTTAAGGCACCATTGGGATTGTCTAACTCTGCTTTGACAGGGAGCGAACGAGTTTGTCCCTGAATCATGGAACCGACGACGGTTAATCGTCCGTTAAACGTGCGGTTAGGTAAACTTTTCACCGTGACTCGCACGGGTTGACCGACTCGAATTTGGTCTAAATCTTTTTCAAAGACGTTGGCAACGGCTAATACACTACTGTCGTCCACGATCGTCATCAAAGGTTTGCCGGGATCTGCTGCTGATTCACCCTGAGTTGCTTCTCGGTCTGCCACGGTTCCAGAAATCGGTGCCCGAATGGTAACGGTTCCATCTGGGTTGGAACTAGAGCCGAGTTGAGCCAAGCGAGTGCGATAGGTTGCATCACTCAGCCCTACCCGCGATTGGGCAACCTGCACGTCGGATTGTGCACTTTTCAACTCTGCCAGAGAATTAGACACCTCCAGACGACCCTCTGCTTTTGCCAAACTGGCTTTGGCTTCAGATAATTTTGTTTCTGAATCGAGTAACTGCCGTCGAGGGATGGCTCCCCGTTCTAGCAGCACTTTGTCTTTGTCGTACCGCTCCTGGGAAAAACTCAAACTGGTTCGAGCTTGCTGAATGTCAGCCACCGCAATTTTATTTTGCTGCTCGTAGTTTTGCTGTGTTCGACGCAGTCCTGCCTGAGCCTTACGTACATCGGCTTCAGCTTCTGCCCGTTTGGTGCTTGCCTCGACCCCCAACCCTGCCAGTTCGGGGCTATACAGAACAGCAACGGCTTGCCCAGCGCTAACATTATCCCCTGGCTTAACCATTAGTTGCCTAATCGTACCCGTGACAGGAGTCGTGACAGCAACTTTGCGATCGGGCGTTGCTTCAATTTGCCCAGTGGTGGGAATCCCAAATGCAAGTTGCCGTTGGGTGACGGTTTCGGCTTTAATGCCAACTTCTGCGGCAGCCTTCGCATCTAACTCGACTGGTTTTGGACCGCCACTACTGTTGCTAAATTCCGCGCCACCATGCTCACCCCCTGCTAAAACAACAGTTGGATTGGATGCTAACAACAGGCTCAGAGCTAGGCTCGAAACAAGCCGTTGACGGATTAGGGATAAACGGTTTGTCCGTTGCGTCAAAAACAGCTTCGGTGCATTCGCTTCAGGGAGAGCAGAAGATTGAGGCATAGTACTGAATGATGGTGCGCTTAAGAATAGAAAAATCACACTAAGCATTCAGTCTTTCATATGGGAATGAAAGTACGGTGAAAGTTTTTGCTCTAACTCTCAGATTGAAGATGAAACCTGACGTTGCTTTCTAGATTGCCATCGACTGAGCCATAGCCCAGCCAATAATCCCCCTACAAACAAGGCTGTAAAGTACAACAAACTGATCAAGCGTGTGAGCAGGGGTGGCTCGATTCCCTCAACATCGATTTGATGAGCGATTTGAAACGGTTGAAACGATCGCGGAGCGCCTACCAACGGCTCCACATAAACCATCACATTATGGGGCGCACCGTCAAAAAACTGCTCTTGCCAGGTGAATTGACCCATTGCATCAGGCGAACCTCGGTAAGTAAAGATATGCTGATGATGTTCGATCGCATTTGATTGAATCGTCAACGCGACATCTGAGATCGGGTTTCCCGTTTTGACATTCCTTACCTGCACGGTTTGGGTTGCTGTTTTTCCGACCGTTGCCCGGATGTCGCCTAATAACTGTGCTTCAATGCCCTGAGATTGCTGCACAGATGGAGCGATCGCCCGATCTTCGCTTTCATGTTCGGCATGACTGGACGAAAGTTCTGCACTGACATTAACCCATAAGAGAGCAATGAGTGCTGCCATAATTCCTCCGCTTAACAACATCCGCACCGGATGGGGCGCAATTTCTCCCGATCTCACCGATTGATTGCCCCCAAGCACCCATCCGCCACCAAATCCCACTACCAGTAGCACAGCCGCTAGAATCGCAAAATTTCGATACTTCACTGGATTTTCTGAAACTGCAAATGTCAGAGGCTGCTCAAATGGCTCAAATGCTCCTGTCACTTTGGGTGTGATATTCACTTCCATTCGATAAGTGCCACGAATGGGCAACACTTGCTCAAACTGCAATTCTCCCGCAGAAGCAGTTGCGCTCAGATCCAATAAGGTCGTACCTTCAACAATTGGAAAATCGGAGGTCAGCCAGGGCGTTTTTGGAGGGGTAAACAGTCGCACCTGAACATTGGCATCCGGTAATGGCTGGCGGTCTGCGTTGGTGACTCGCAATTTCAAACGAACTGGCTCCGAATCGGGAATCACCTGGCTGAGGGGAGGATTCGTCTCAAGTTGTACTACTGGCTGCGATCCGGCAGGGATTACAGCCAATATCCAAATGCTCCCGCTGATAACGCTAGCAGCGAGAAACAAACACACATATTTCAGTTGTCTCATAAATGCCTCATTAACTTTGGAGCAGATACATCCAAACCAGCTATCAACTAACGTTGACAGCGATTAACGGTGGTGATGGAATGTGTCTAAATTGTTTGACTTAATGACACGCCACAGCAAGAGTTTGGTGGCGTGTTTCGTGCAAGGCGTTATGAGCTGGTGGGTAGGTGGAAAAGTAGAGCGTCCAGAGAATGAGCATACAAAGACTGATCAACAGACCTGCCTGGACGGGAAGGGAGAGCGTTATTTGCTGAGTACGCTGCCAAAAAGATGAATGACTGACCATAATCTGTGCCTCGCAGATGGGTTGATAGAGTGGCGCGATCGGTGGGCGTTCTGACTGAGAGACATACGTCTCATCACAGTTGCGGGACAGGGGCAGATTTACACTGCACTTTCCCCAGTTTTGAGTTCGACAAGACGAGAGGATGACTCTGCCTGCTCAAACCCTGAAACCTCTGGTGGCTGATCCCCACCAGAACCGATTCATGGATACCCATAAAGCTACTGCATTTTTGCTATTGATGATTGTTTCCTTTTGTAACGCACCTTTTTAGAACAAACCAGCCGTAGCAAAGTGAATTATGAAAGGATTATGAAAAAGTGTGGACATTCTAATCGCAAATTTTGTCTATCAGGAGTTACCACGGCATCTCTTAATTCCTCCCCATCGTTCTCTCGGCGGGAAATTTTGAGTATGGAACCTAATCTCATCCGGCGATCGCTACTGGGAGCCGGACTTTTAGGAGCAGAAACCTTTCTCGATAAGCTGTTGCCAACGGCTGCATTTGCTCAAACTTCCACTCAGCCAGCACACACCTCGTATGGCAATCACAATCAACTGAAGACCACTCCAACCATCGTTTATGGTGGCAATATGACGATTGGAGCGGTCAATCATGTCCGCAACGGCTTCAATCCCCACACCATGCTGACCGATTGGGCACAGGTAAGGTTTCAAAGTTGTCTGATGGTCGTACCCTGCGGGAATATGAAATTACGGTAGAAGAGCGAGAAATTGAAAAAGCTGCAAATGTTGCCTCTGCGTTCTCAGGCAGTACTCTGGTTTGGATAATCCCAGCCGTTTCATTCCTGGCAGTTTTTACCATTGGTAGGCGAATTCGCAAACCTCCAGAGGGCACTGAACTGGCGACTTACTTAGCCCTGGGAATCGGAATTCCCAACTTAGGAGAAGGATTGGGCGATCGGGGCTGCTTTTGCCGTTGGTGAGGCAGCACTCGGTTCACTCCTGGTTATTGGGTTCACCCTGCATAACGTGACTGAGGGCATTGGCATTGCTGCGCCACTTGTTGAGTCCCGCCCTAAACTAACGACTCTGATTGGACTAACCGCCCTGGCAGGTCTGCCTGCTGTTGTTGGCACATGGCTGGGAGCCTTTGCTTTTTCGCCAATCTGGGCAGTCTTATTTTTGGCAATTGGTGCGGGAGCTATTCTACAAGTTATTGTCGAGGTCGGTGCGTACTTAGTCCGTACAGCTTATAAGCTAGGCGGTTGGTGGTTGTCCAAAGCCAGCTTGGCTGGATTTAGCTTAGGACTGGCGGTAATGTATGCAACCGCATTGCTTGTCAGTGCTTGAAACCGCAATCAATTTTCCAACAAAACGCCAAGCATTCCTGATTAGATAATCAGGAAATGGTTGCTCCTATTTACTGATGTTACTTTTTCCCGATTGCATCCTATGCAGTCAATTATTGCCATGTCCCAAGTACCCCTGTGGTTACTGCTGAACCTATCTCCACTTCTTAAACTGAGAAATACGTCTGGAACTTTTAGCTTTGGCAGGGAGTTTGTTATGGGAGTTGGGCGATATAAAGATGGGAAATTTGATCTGATTCTGTCGATTCGTCATAATGCTGATGTACCACGAATCGAACAGTGGGAAAGCTCCTTCAAGCGAGCCTCTGAAATACTTTACGACGCTACAGACGGACAGATGCAGTTCGGTCGCATTTACGTGGCAAACAACAATGTCGGAAGCAGCGAAGCCGATGCATATTTGCTAGAGGAAGAAGGAACGTCGTCTTCCAGTGTTGATGCATTGGGTACGCCCGGACTCCACATGAATCTTAAAGGTGATGAGAGAAACAAGCCCTATATTGTAATTCACGAATTCGGGCACTATGGCTTGGGTGTTTATGATGAGTACACGGGTCCCAGTGGTGCTGCAGAATGTACTGGAAACTCAAGCTCAGGGTCGTGCATTATGGAATTCGCTTGGACTTTGGGCGATCAAATTTCGGATGATGGCACCCTGACATTGGGTACAGTTAATGAATTTTGTACGGATGAAGACCATTATCCAGATGGTGATACAAATCAAGAAAGTGTTCATGGTGAGTCGTGTTGGCAAACCATTAAAGACAATTATCCAGACGTGAATATTCCGATTGGACTGCCAGATGCACCGACACCAGCCGGACATGAACTCGTTGAGTGGATTCTGCTTAACGCGGTGCCTCGGTTTGCTTTGGTACTGGATAAATCTAGCAGCATGAGCGACTCCAATGCAATTGATGGGGTTCGATATGGGGCTGAATATTGGGTCAACAATCTTTCAGTAACGGGAGATCAACTCTCCGTCGTTGCTTACAACCAGACTCAGCAAGTCGTGTTGCCGTTGACGCTGTTGTCTCCAGGGACGGATTTAAGCCCAACACTGAGTGCGATCGCTGCCCTATCAGCAAGCGGTACAACCAACATTGGTGGTGCAATGGTAGAAGGCGTTGCTCAGATTACGTCTCCGGGTGATCGGGCAGCAACACAGGTAATGATTTTGTTCTCGGATGGACTTCACAACACGGGTATCTCACCAGAAAGTGTCATCAACCAACTGGTTGAAAATGGTATTCGTGCTTACACAATTGGATTTGGCGCAAATGCTGACCAGGCTCTTTTACAAGAGATTGCGGAGGCAACGGGCGGACGGTTTGAACAAATTGACGCAGCAACGGCTGGTACTCCCGATGCCCAACTAGAGATTCAAAACTACCTGATTGAAATTTCTGGTGAAGTGCGCGATGGCAGCGGTATCATCACAATGGCACCTGGTTTGCTTCCTGAACCATCTGTTAGCGCACCTGAAATAGCGATTAGACAGATGAAACCCTTTGGGTACACTTCTGATGATCTACAGCAGATTGCTAAGATACCCTTCCAGTTTCGCGTTCGATCCGGAGGATTTGACCATCGTGCTTATGTTGAGCAAGGCTCCAGTCGGGCTACATTTGTTGTCAGCCATCAGCAAAGGACTGATGTTCAGTTCTACCTTTTCCGCCCTGATGGGCAAATCGTCAATCCAACGGATTCAGGTGTAACCTTTGTCAACCCGGAGCGATCGCCCTACGCATTTTATGTCGTGAAGAACCCTGCCTCTGGTTTCTGGATAATGCGCGTTATCCGGGGACAAACAAGGGGAGCAATTCCGTTCAAGGTTTTTGCGTTCAGCGAAAACAAGGCATTGAACGCTGGCATCCAGGGAATTGCTTCGCTGTATCGCCCAACGGACGCAATTTCTCTGAAAGCTCAGGCGTATTATCAAGTCCCTCTCACGGGTTTGCGAAATCCTGTAGTCCGTGCTATCCCAAGAGATTATGTACGCAAGCAACCTAAACCTGATCAACTCCCCAAAGTCACATTGGAAGAGCGTCCTGTGAAGGTTGATCATTCAAATGATCCATGCCATCATCCAGCACGATTGGCGAACGGTGTGTACCAGGGTGAACTTAATATCAATGATCCCGGTTCTTATCTCTTTGAAGTGGAGTTTGTGAATGCTGGCAAAGCATCGGAATCGGTTGCAGAAGCCGAACCTCCTGTGGAAGGCGATCGCCAAGATCCAATTTCAGCAGCGCCTGCTTTTATGCGAACAAAACGCTTCCAGATCCATGTTGGACCTCTACCGCGAGGGCGGGATGTTGAATCTTCTCCCAGAAATTTCTGGGAGAAGTTGTGCAGTAAAGTTAGGAGCTACCTATGTCGTTAAAGAATTCACCTGTTGTTTCATCCAATCCGCCCATTTTTC
>NZ_JBXBCE010000004.1:0-183211 GCF_056784215.1 Leptolyngbya sp. CALU 1928
TGCCACTCGACCCCCATTATCCCAGCGATCGCCTCGACTTTATGTTGACCGATACGCAGGTTTCGATTCTGCTAACGCAATCCTGGTTAGTCGAATCCCTACCCGCATCTCCAGCAAAGATACTTCTCCTCGATCAACCCTTGCCGCCGCATTCTGAGATTGGTGAGATGACTCTAACTCCAGATCATCTTGCCTATGTGATCTACACCTCCGGTTCCACAGGCACCCCGAAAGGAGTTCTTCTCTCTCATCGAGGTTTGTGCAATGTTGTTGAGGCACAGCAGTGCGCCTTTTATGTGGATCGCAGCAGTCGAATTTTGCAACTCAGTTCTCTCAGTTTTGATGCTTCTATTTTCGAGATTGCGCTAGCGTTCGGCTCCGGTGGCACGTTGTATATTCCGCCTCAGCCTGCTCAACTCCCAGGAATGGCACTGGTGAGATTTCTTCAAGATCATGCAATTACTCACGCTCTGATCACTCCAGCAGTGCTGGCTGTTCTTCCGGTCGTTGAACTCCCCGACCTCCAAGTACTCATTACCGGAGGGGAAGCCTGCTCTAGTCAAGTCATCGATCGCTGGGCAACCAATCGTCACTTCTTCAACGCTTACGGTCCCACAGAAACCACCATCTGGGCAACCGTTGCTGAACTCAACCCAGGCGATCATCCCTTGACGATCGGTCGCCCTATCCTCAATACCCAGGTCTATATTCTCGATGCAGCCTTAAATTCAGTTCCCGCAGGTATTCCAGGCGAACTATATATTGGTGGTGCAGGACTCGCCCGTGGCTATCTCAATCGTCCAGAATTGACGACCGATCGGTTTATTGACAATCCATTTAACTCCACACTCTGCACTCCGTACTCCGCACTTTACAGAACTGGCGATCGCGCTCAATACCGCACGGATGGAACGATTGAGTTTCTGGGTCGAGTGGATAGCCAAATTAAAATTCGCGGGTTTCGGGTAGAGTTGGGCGAAATTGAAGCAACGCTACAACGTCATCCAGATATTCAAGATGTGGTTGTGATTGCCTCTGACAAGTCATTCGACGAAATGCGCCTGATCGCCTATTTCAGCCTCAATTCCGCTCAACGACCTGCCCAAGCGACTCATCATCAGCTTCAGCAACCTATCTTGCAATCGCTGCAAACTCAGCAGGTTCAACAGTGGCAAACTCTCTATAACCAAACCTATCAATCTCCAATCTCTACTCCTCAATTCAACATCACAGGCTGGAACAGCAGCTACACCGGAGAACCCATTCCGCTTGAGCAAATGCAAGAGTGGGTCAGCGATCGCGTCCAGCAAATTCTCGCTCTCAAACCCAAACGGGTGCTGGAAATTGGCTGTGGCACTGGATTATTGCTCTTTCAAATTGCGCCTCACTGCCAGAGGTATGTGGGGACAGACTTCTCGACAGTTTCATTACAGTCAATTCAACATCAATTAGATACCCTCAACCTCCCTCAAGTTGAACTCTTACAACGAATAGCAACTGATTTTGAGGGCATTGATATAGCATCATTTGATGTCGTGATTTTGAATTCTATCGTCCAGTATTTTCCGAGTGCAGAATATTTGATGCAGGTGTTGGAGGGAGCCATTCAAGCAGTGAGTCCGGGGGGTGTTCTGTTTGTTGGCGATGTGCGAAGTTTACCTCTATTGACTGCTTTTCATACTTGGATGAAATTTTCTCAGGCAGATCCAGCAATGGAACGATCCCAACTTCAGCAGCAAGTGGAGCGATCGCAGTTTGAGGACCCCGAATTAGCGATCGCTCCAGCGTTTTTTGATGGATTGCATCAGCGATTTTCTCAAATTCAGCGGGTACAAATTCGTCTCTCACGGGGTCGCAGTCACAATGAAATGACGCAGTTTCGCTATAACGTTTTGCTGCATATCAACGATAAATTTAAAGGTGCGAATCAACCTGGATTGCGCTCAGACGATTCAATTCAACACCATCATTGGCAGCTTAATCCCATCACCGTTAAGCAGATTCAAAAAAAAATAATCGAGACTGAACCAGAAATATTTAAGATCACCCATGTTACGAATAGTCGCGTGGCTGCGGCTGTCCAAACGGCAAACTGGCTGCATAACAAAGAAACTCCAAAAACGGTTGGGCGGATGCGAGATCTCTTGCAAGATTTGGCAGAACAGTCCGTTTGCGCGGCGACTCCGTTATGCGGCATCGATCCTCAGGATTGGTGGGATCTGGAAACGGTGTTGTCTTATCGCGTGGAGATTACCTGGTCAACTCCATCCCATAGCGGCGACTATGATGTGCAGTTGATTCGCCATGGCGTTGATGCGATCGCTCCGCCAATTCCGCAGCCCCTCGATCAATCGAGTCAGCCCTACACCAACGCTCCACTTCAGTCTAAATTTGCCCGTCAACTGATTCCTGACCTTCGTCAATATCTCAAACAAACCTTACCTGACTATATGGTGCCCTCGGTTTTTGTGCCGTTGAAAACGCTGCCTTTAACTATCAATGGTAAGGTTGACCGCGTTGGTGTTGCAGACCAATATCGCTATCCAACGTCAGTGAGTGAAGATTCAATTCACTTATCCAGCGCAACGATGAGTGCAGTGCGTAATGCTACCGGAACCGCAGAATTAACTCCAACCGAATCAACTCTGATTGATATTTGGAAAGAGTTGTTACACCTCAAGCACCTCACTATCCATGACAACTTTTTTGAGTTAGGTGGACACTCTCTGTTGGCGACCCAAATGACTTCTCGTGTATGGGATGCTTTTGAGCGAGAGTTGCCCTTGAAATGTGTGTTTGAAGCACCCACGATCGCCCAATTGGCGACTATTTTGGAAACTCTACAGGACACCCACTCAACCCCAAAAATTCCCCCCTTGATCCGGTTAGATCGTGCGGCTCACCGTCGTCCGCGATCGCCCAGCGGCAACCTAGGAGAAGCCATCATCTCCAACGGCAGTGCCCAAATTCCCCACCTGCCCGCAGCAACTCCACCATCCAGCGCTCCGGTTGTAGCCCCCCACTTGGTTACAAACTCTAGATCACCTCTGATTCCCTTAACCTTAGGTGGAAGCAAGCACCCTTTTTTCTGTGTGCATCCCATGTTTGGCGTGGTGTTTCCCTATCTGGAACTGGCGCATTATCTGGGGAGCGATCGCAGCTTCTATGGACTTCAACCGTTAGGATTGGACGGCAAACAGCCCCCTTTAACCCAGATTGAAGCGATCGCTGCCTACTATATTCGAGCCATTCAAGTGCTTCAGCCCCACGGTCCCTATTTTCTGGGCGGCTGGTCGTTTGGTGGGCTGGTTGCCTTTGAGATGGCGCAACAACTCACTCAGGCAGGGCAGCAGATTGCACTGTTGGCAATTCTTGATACTCCGGCTCCGCTCAATCACCAACCGTCTCTTTATCAAAGTCTTAAGTTTCTTTTGGGAACGGCTTTCTGGTCTACTCTGCCCTTTGTACTGGACTATGGCGCGATCGTGACAAACCGACTTCGCTCCTGGAAACCCTGGCTTTCTCGCTGGCAGTGGTCTGCAATTGTGCGCCAGATTCCTGAAGAGTCTCGATTGCAGCTATTGGATGAATCTGCGATCGCACCGATGCTCCGAATTGTGTATGCCAACAGCCAAGCCGCCTATCGCTATGTGCCACAGCCCTACCCCAACCAGATCACGCTATTTAAAGCCGCTGAACAATCTGACGCTATCGGTCAAGATCTCACTTTGGGTTGGGATGCACTGGCTCAAGATATTCAGCTTCATCAAGTACCGGGCAATCATTTATCTCTGCTGAAGCAACCCAATGTTCAAACCTTGGCTGAAAAACTCCGACAAAGTTTGACCTAAAAGAAACTTGAGCGTTGCTGATCAGAAGTATGAATTGTCATTCTGAGTGCAACGAAGTGGAGCGAAGAATCTCGATAGATCCTTCATTTCGCAATGCTTCATTCAGGATGATAAATTCAAATTCATACCTTAATTAAGCAACGCCGAAACTTGTTCTAACTCCGTCACGCTATAAATATGACGGCTTGTGGAAGCGTCCGTTTCCCTACCTGATGGCGTGGTTTCAGGCTCCAGGCAACTGCGAATCGCATCCCGAATGGCATCTCCATGCTGAATTTTACCCACCCTATCATACGACTGACAGAATCAAATATTTGGCAGGCACCGAACTCGCAGCCGGAATGTTTGCGAATGATGTCTTACCTGAAGAAAAGGCAAAAGAGTTGCAGGCTGTCACCGTTGATGTAGAAAAGGTTTTACCCGTTTAAAGGGGCGATCTCAAAACCGACCAGTTTAATTTTGGATGTACTCGAAACCCTTATTGTCTGGTTGCTGTGACTTGCAGACAGTTTGCTTAGAAGTAAGCCCTACGAATGAAGTTGAATTACCAAAAGGGTTCTGTAATGAATAGAACCACTAAAAAATTGGAGGAAACCATATGAGTAGCGGTCATGCTAGCCATAAAGGTGCTGGAGTTAAACAAAGTCATGATAGTGGGCAGCTTGATTCTGCTGCTACGACTCCAGCCGCTAATCCAGAAGATCTCTTAGGTGAAGGCGAGGGCCATCCATTTAATGCACAGGGAACAACGGACAGATTTTAGTTAATCATCATTCTTAACCATCGGCAGTGGAGAAATCACCATGGCACTATCAGGAGTAATTTTGGATGTAGACGGCACGTTGGTATTAAGCAACGATGCCCATGCAAAGGCTTGGATGGAAGCCTTTGCCGCCTACGGTTACGACATCAAGTTTGAGCAGATCCGTTCTCTGATTGAAATGGGCGGCGACCAGGTGATCCCCCGATTGGTGCCGGAATTGAATGGCAAGGACGGCACAGGTAAACAAATCGCGGATCATCGCAAAGAGTTGATCCTGACTAAGTTTGCTTCCCACCTTTCCCCGACCCAAGGAGCCAGAGACTTGGTACAAAAAATGCAAACTGAAGGCTTAAATTTGATTATTGCCAGTTCTGCGACCGAGCAGGAAATGGAGGTTTTGCTCAAGGCGGCTCAAGTTGATGATCTGTTGCAACAGATCATCACGTCTAGCGATGTCAAAGAATCGAAACCCGAACCCGATATTGTAGAAGCGGCACTCAATAAAGCCGATCTCGCTGCCGATCTCACGGTGATGCTGGCAGATACGCCCTACGATGTTGAGGCAGCAGCTAAAGCAGGGGTTGGTGTGATTGCCTTCCGCACAGGCGGCTTCAGCGACGAGCAATTGTCGGGCGCGATCGCCATTTATGACAATCCGGCTGACCTATTGGCGCAGTACGATCGCTCTCCCCTAGGATCGTGAATTAAATAAGACCGGAGAGAGGAGGCAAAGAAGATAGACTGAAAAGCACCTATTTTTTCTGTGATGCAATGCAAGCGTACCCGCCTGAATTCGAGCAACAGATGCAACGGTTTTACCACTCCTTATCAGAGAAAGATCGTCGCCGATACGCGGCGGTAGAAGGGATCTCGACCCCTATAGCTGTAAATCTTACATGCCAAGGCTTTCGGTAATACCCGAATTCAAAAACATAACTTTCTGTTCAAATGCGCCCGCGGGTCCAAAATAGTAAAAAAGCCACGAGCAGTAGAGAAGTTTTTATACCTAAAGATTGTTGTGTTCCAGCAAATTTGTGATTGTCTGAATCAACACGTCTGGTTCTACGGGCTTAGTAATGTGTGCCTGAAAGCCTGCCTGAAGTGCTTTTTGCTGGTCAAAGTCCCTGGCATAAGCCGTCAGCGCGATCGCTGGAATTGTGCCGCCTTGCTCAGATGAGCGCGATCGAATGTGTTGGATCAGCATATAACCATCCATCTCAGCCATGCCAACATCACTGACCAGGATATCGGGGATGAATTGATCGAATACTTGCAGCGCTTCCACCCCGGAAGCAACGGCAATGACTCTCGCTCCACTTTGTTCCAACAGAAATGCTTGGAACTCGCGGGTATCTGCCTCATCATCGACCACTAAAATTTGGAGGTTACTCAAGGAAGCTTCCAGGTTTTCTGCGGTCGCCTGAGACGATTCCGAGGAAGTTGGAACCACCTGCTGAAGCAGGGGCAACTGCACGGTAAAGGTTGCGCCTTGATTTTCACCTGAGCTACCTGCCTGAACCGTTCCCCCGTGCATTTCGACGACTTGTTTGACGATCGCCAGCCCTAACCCCAATCCGCCAAATTTGCGAGTTGTAGTGAAATCTGCCTGACGGAAATACTCGAATACATAAGGTAGAAAGTCAGGAGAGATGCCTTTTCCGGTATCAATGACTCGAATCTGAGCCAATTGCTCGATCTGCCGTAGTTCAATGGTGACTCGCCTACCGTTGGGTGTGAACTTGACAGCATTGGTCAACAAATTCCAGATTACTTGCTGGAGTCGAGCCGCATCACCCAAAATAGGTGCGATTTCAGTTGTGAGGTCAAGCAAAATCTGAATCTGTTTGGCTTCGGCTGCCAGTCGCACAGTTTCGACGGCTGCCGTAATCACAAACGTCAAACTAATGGGAGCAACGGTTAAGCTCAACTTGCCCTGCATGATGCGAGAGATGTCGAGTAAATCTTCAATCAGTTGAGTTTGCAGTCTGGCATTGCGCTCGATTGTCTCTAATGCTTCGCGCTGGCGAGTTGCATCCAATCTGCCGCCTTGCAGCAATCGAGTCCAGCCCAAAATGGGATTGAGGGGCGATCTCAATTCATGAGAGAGTACTGCCAAAAACTCATCTTTAACGCGGTTGGCGCGATCGGCTTCGGTGCGGGCGGCTTGCTCTTGTTGCAAAAGCTGTTCGCGATCAATGGCATTTTGTCGTTCGGTGGTTTTGTCCTGCAAGATCTTGACAAAGCCTTGCATGGTGCCTGCTTCATCCTGCAAGGGCATCACCAAACCACTCCCCCAAAAACGTCTGCCATCTTGCCGCATATACCAGCGTTCGTTTTCTGCCCTGCCGTGAGTCTGGGCACACTGCATTGCTTGCTCAAGTTTTTCCTGTTCGATGTCTTCGGGTGTGAAGATCAGGCGAGCATGACGACCGACAATTTCGGCTTCGGCATAGCCCAGGAGGCTTTCAGCACCCGTGTTCCAACTCGTCACAATGCCATTCAGGTCGAGGGTGACGATGGCATATTCCTTGGCACTTTCCACCATGAGGCGGAAGCGGGATTCACTCTGGCGCAATGCCTGCTCAAATTGCCGTTGTTCAATTAAATCGGCGGCTTGACGGGTAAGGAGATCAAGGAACTGCAACTCGCGTTCAGTCGGTCGATGGTGGTCGTGCCAGTGGGTAGAAATCATGCCGATTAATTCACCAGAGCGAGTAATGAGCGGCGTGGACTGAGCCGAGAGATAGCCCGCCTCCATAAGCATTCGCAGAGAGCTATCCGGGTCTTCGCTTTCGGGGACATCAAAATCGACAAAGCTACGATCTCCAGTCCGCAAAACCATGCCGCAGGAGGTATTAAAACGGGCATCAATGCGACGGAAATGCTCAGACATCTCTAGTGGTATGTTTTGCGAGGCAAGCATCACCAGTTCGTTGGTTGAAGCATCCAGCAGTTGGATTGTCCCCGCTTGAGCATGGGTGAGGGCGATCGCCACTGACAAAAGCTCTTGATAGAGGGTTTGAAAATCGCCTTCTGTCACCAATTGCGCCCCTAGTTCCCGCAATCGTTGCGTATCTCGCAAATCGGCGGCAATGGTTTCTTCAGCGCGGGCGCGTTCGATGCGCGGGAACAGGCGGTTTGAGAGTTCCTGTAACAAATCGATTTCGGCTGTTTGCCAATCGCGTGGCTCGATGGTCGTCACGGCAACATACGCCGTCCAGCGTCCCTGCCAGTGAAACGGCACGACAACAAAGCTGCCGACTTGCAAACGGGCGTAGTTTTCTGCGTCTGTGCGATCGTCATGTCCCGTATCGCGGACGATGACTGTTTCTCCAGCGCGACAGGCACGGCTGAATGCTTCGGTCAAATAATCTTGTAGCCGAAAGGTTTGTTTTAAACTGGGCACCGCTGCCGTTGTCCAGCCGTGATGCACGGTGAGTTCGCCTTGTGCTTCGTCAACGTCTGCAAAAACGCAGCCCGAAAGGTGCAGAAATTCGCCAACCTTTGCGCCGACGGTTTGCATAATCTCATCCGGCATGGACAGATTGCTTAAAGCGTTGCTGACTTCATCGAGAAAAGCCGTGTTCAATTCGCGGCGTTTGCGCTCGGTGATGTCCAACACAATAGCGACGATCGACTGCCGTTCGCCATCTGCACTCACGACGGTAAAGACGCTGTTGTTTACCCAAACTTCCGCACCCTCTTTGTGGATATACCGCTTTTCAATTTCAAAGGCAGTGCCATCCCGTGCCAATTGCTTGAACTGTTTTTGATTGTTGGGCAAATCTGCTACGTGCGTCAGATCCTGCATCCACATTCCGTCTAACAGTTCGGCACGGGTGTAGCCGACAATCTCGCAATAGCGATTGTTGACCAAAGTAAATTTTCCGGTCAAATCGGTTTCGGCCACGCCAGCGATCGATTGATTGACGACACCGCGATACCGTTCTTCCGACTCGCGCAACTTGGCTTCGGCGTGGGCACGTTCGACCGCCGCCCAGGTTCTTTCCGCAGTCTCCTGCAAAAGGGCGATTTCTGCCGTCATCCAGCGGCGCGGCTCGCCCTGATGGACGACGAGATTGGAAACCCAGCGTCCGCCTTTGATCAGCGGGATGGTCACGAAGGCAGTCGAGCCGATTACCTTATAGTTCGTCTTTTCCGTCTCGGTCAATTCAGTTTCTGCGTCAACATCCGCGACAATCATCGGCTCGCCGTCACGGAGTTTGTTGATAATTGAGCCGTAAGCCGCGAGGGGAAACTCGCCCGTGAACGCCGGAAAACGCCCGCTCAGATAGTTGTCATTGACGATTACGGTTTCGCCGTCGGGCGTAATCTCGGCATACATTGCCCGATCAAGCGCGAAATGCTCGCCGAGGACGCGCATCGCCGCGCGTTGAATTTCCCTAGCATCGGACAGCGGACGTAGCGCGTCGCTCAACTTCAAAAGAAATGCCTGCCGCTGCTCTTGCCGTTTGCGTTCGGTGATGTCTTGGAAGATGATGCCGACCGTGCGATCGTCGTGGAGCCGAAACGCATAAAGGTCAAAGGTGCGCCCAAGTTGGGCTTCGCTTTCTTCAAAACGAATTGGCTCGCCAGTTTCGGCAACTTGTCCCCAGATTTGCGCCCAGCGCGGGTTCGGTGTGCCTAAGAGATCAGTCGCTAGCCGCCCGACCGGATAGTCCATGCTGGTCTGCTCAACAAAAGCCGGGTTCACTTCCATAAACCGAAAATCGCTCCACTCGCCGCGATCGTTTCTCAGCGGTTCAACCACCGCATACGCTTCATCTATGGAAGTAAAGAGCAGGCGGTAACGGGCTTCCGACACACGCAAGGCATCTTCAGCCTGTTTGCGATCGTCTTCGCCGCGCACGCGATCGGTGATGTCGTATGACATTGCCAACACGGCATAGACCTCATCCTGCTCGTTTACCAATGGAGTGCCATGAGAAATGTAGTGGCGATTGTGGCTGTCATGCTCATGGCTAAACGGCTCACCCTTTAATCCCTGACGAAAGTAGGGTTCATAGTAGTTTGCCAAAGCGGGATCAAGCGCTTCCCAAATGGTTTTGCCTACCAAATCTTCAGAAGTCATGCCTGCGTTTTGCAATGCTTCTCCCTCTGCTAAGAGATAGCGCAAATCGCGATCGACCACAAACACCGCTCCCTGAGGCAGGTTAGCCGCCACTGCACGCAGGCGGGCTTCAGTATCTCGTAATGTTGCCCCGGTGTCTTGTGCCACTGCTGCCCAGTTTGATGCGTCCTCTTGACATAAAGCCGCTTCTGTAGAGATATAGCGGCTGTTTTCTCGCAGTACTCGCTCCACACAGGGTATTAATCGCTCTAAGCGGTGCTTGAGGACAAACCCGGCGGCTCCGGCTTCAAGTGCTGCGATCGCCAACTCTTCGCCCACGCTCACAGAGACAAAGACAAACGGAGTTTCAGGTTGCTGTTGATGGGCGATTTCTAAGGCAGTGCTACCCTCAAAACCAGATAACGAATAATCTGACAAGATCAGGTCAAAACTATTGATCTCCAATGCTTCGACGAAATCAGCACAAGTGTCCACCCGCAGCAGTTGGTAGTTAATGCCGCCACTTGATAACGTAGCCTGCATTTTTTGGGCATCAAGCAGATTTGGTTCAAGCAGGAGCAACTGGAGTGCAGACATTAGAACATTTCCGTAGGAAAGGCTTGAGTGGAAGTAAAAACAGTCTGGATTTGCGCCAAGTCAAAAATCCAAAATTTTAGTCACTCAAACCTATCTATCACACTTCTACAAACGTATCCTACTCCCGCTAGAGTTAACTCTTGTGCTTCGGCTTATTTTTCCAATTCAAAAATCTGAGAAGCTAAAACTTTGAAAATACACACGGTGAGAAGAAAGTTGTCCTTCTCGAAGTCGTTGGACAATCATACCGGAGCGATTTGGAATTTCATTCATCGCTACACGTCAATGTGACCGTCACTTGAGCAACGCGCTTTGCGGTTAACGGCTAACCTTGGAACGTGGCAAACCATTGCTTCAGTTCTGGCAAATAACGCGCTGTGAGGATGCCGCCGACTAAGCCAAACAGATGTCCTTGCCAGGAGATGCCACGTTGCCGGGACGGCAAAATACCCCAGATCAGTGGACCGTAAAGCAACGCCACCACGATCGCAATGCCAGCCGAGAGCAGGTCTTGCTCAAAGTAGCTCCGGGACAGCAAAAAGCCGAAATAGCCAAAAATGATGCTGCTTGCGCCAATGTGTAGGGTACGGGGGGCTGCAAAAAGCCAAACGCCCACACCACTCACCAACCAGATCACAACTGTCGCGATCGTAAATTCGGTAACGCCATGCAAGAGGGTCAACCAGCCCAGCACAGCGAATGGAATTGTATTTGCCATCAAGTGCTGCCAAGTCCCGTGTAGCAGTGGCGCAAACACAATGCCCCGCAGTCCAATCTGGGTTCGGGGCACAATGCCGAAGCGATCTAAGCGGTGCCGCAACAACACCTGGTCTACAAGCTCTAACACCCACATGAGCGCAAGCAAGCTACCCACGATTTTGGCGTGAGTCACAACAGCACTGGCGGTAAGGGGCAAGGGCATTGATCGCGGACATGACTGGCTGTTGTAGTTTAGGCGATCGACTACGCTTTCGCACAGATAGCCTGGAACGAGTCAGAGCCGTATGCTTACACTCATCCAGCATCAACTTGATCCTGGCGTGCTCCTGAGCGAGCGTTCCCGACAGGGCAACCCCTGCCAACAGACAATACTGCTATGATCAGCTTTTAAGAGCCATGCTCATGCCCATTTCGATGTATCAAGCCTCTGTGCCGTCGCTGATACGCGCACTCAACAATCTCGTGGTGATCTTAGAAAAGGGTGCAGCCCATGCTGAAGCCCAAAAAATTGAACCAGCGCTCTTGATTAACAGCCGACTCTATCCCGATATGTTTCCGCTGGGGCGGCAGGTACAAATCGCTTCTGATGTCGCTCGTAGAGGTGCCGCCAGACTGGCAGGCTTAGTCGCTCCCTCCATGGAAGACAAGGAATCGACCTTTCCGGAACTGATCGCACGGCTCCAGCAAACCGTCACCCACCTGGAAACGTTGCCCGCCGATCAAATTGATGGGTCTGAGGCACGGTCAATTTCCCTACCAGTCGGCGAAGAAACGATGGTCTTTGAAGGTTTACTGTATCTCCAATACTTTGTGTTACCGAACGTCTATTTTCATGTCACCACGGCTTATGACATTCTCAGACATCATGGCGTTGCACTGGGTAAACGAGATTTCCTCGGTAAACCCGCCTAGCAGCGACCTTGGTCAGCACCGATCTGGCTTCGTTATCGCAACAGATGCGGCTGGCGAATGAATGACCATCGCTCCGATCAAAAGACGACTAGGCTTGATGGGCAACGAACGATATAGGCATTGAGCATATTCCATGAGCCATTATGTTTATCTTGTGCAATGCGCTGCCTTCTGTCGCAGAAGCAAGCGTGAGGACCGCACGGCGGCTCTCAACGGGAACCATCATTAAACTAGGAGTTGAGCCGACATAAAGGCAAGAAGGTGCCAGATGGACTAGAAGCCTTGTCTAGACTAGGTTTGAGAAAAGCAATAATCCGTTGACCTCAAAGCAGCACTATTGCGGGAGTCGCAATTTGCAACACACTCTGATGGCTCGGTTTGTCTCACAAGTTTACGGGGTTTTAACGTCCTACAAAGAAAAGTTGGCTGTTCATACTCTGTCCCCTTGCGGCGGAGTTCTTGATCTGTTGCGGAGCGCACCCGGCAACAAAAAATATTTAATTGCCGGGTTAATAGCTAAGTCTAAAGATACTGAGACCCATGAGATGTGCGTCGATATCTGGGTTGTGGGTGGCGATCGTCATCTCTAATAGACCCTTATCAATTGCCACAGGATAGCCACCATAGCGCTGCCAATGTCCCAAAACTAGTTTACCGATACCTGTAGCGATTGGCTGTCCTGCCACCTGCACCTCAAGAGAATGCCAGTTTGTCTGGTAATTTTCCATCATCCACAAGTACAGATCATAGGTGCCATTAGGCAGAGTTTGGCGGATTTCCAAAGTGTGCGATCGATACACCACAGTATTCAACATTTGGCGCAAATCGCGATTACCCGTAGGCGTGGGCTTGATCTGAGTCGTGAAGACAGTTGCCTCAGGCACGGATAAACCCTGAGCAAGCGCTGCCTCGTAGGATTCCCAACGATGTCCTTCAAGGGTAACGGATGCTCCGCCTAGGTTAATGCCTTTGACAAATTCTCCTGAAGGGACCGGGCCAAGATTGGCTGCATTGGGCTTGATCAGATCTTTAAGGCGATCTACAAAGTTAGAAATCATCCTGGGCAATCGACTGAAGGGCGTACCCACCCTAGCCGCTACTCCCCCTTAGTGGCAACAGTCGAGCAGGGTGGTTCATGTTAGCCAGCGAAACCATTTGCTTCTCTAAGTCCATCTGGTTGCATGATGTCGTCATCGGACTATTCATCAACCGCTATGAATTTGGCTTAGACATCTAACATTATGATCCACAAGTCTAGAACATCACCCCTTCTGCACTAATCAGCGATCGCAACATCTGACGCGACTCATCCCCCAAGGGTTGCTCTAGTTTATTCCCATGACCCACGGGGCATCAATCCTGCAACGCTACCGTTCATTGCCATGTCACTGATGTGTTGCTTGACTTCAAGCAAATATCCTCGATACTCATACTGCAAAATAAAGGTGCGCCGAGGGCAGTGGGTGTTTTGACACAAATAGCGCTGTTTGCCGTCTGGAGTAGTGCCATGTTTGATCACTTCGACTCCGTCACATTGAGGGCAGTCAATCGGCTCTAAAACCATGCTTGAGTCTCCCAATAGTGATTCCTTTACCAAAGTAATCTTTGTTATCGAAAACAACAAGTTTGAAACATCACCAAGCAAAACCATAAATGCCGAGACTGTGCTGTTGTCAGTTTGTTAGATTCCCAGCCTAGCCCAAGGATCAAAGATACCAAAGGCTCGCAATCGATCGGTTATTGCTATAGTGGATTCCTTTAGTGGGTGTATCGCCAGTCCTGAAGCTGTCGGAAAATGGGTCAACAGTACGTCAATCAGACCTATGAGCAGGTGCGCCAACAAGCTGAGGTGCTGCCCAAAACAACCGCAAGGTTGACGGTTCAGATGGATGAGTTGTGGTCTTTGGTGGATGACAAAGGCAATAAACAATGGGTTTTGTTAGCAATGGACGTAGCGACCGGCAAAATCATTGGGTGTCATGTCGGTGATCGTTCTGCCGAGTCAGCGCAAGCCCTACGGGATAGCCTGCTGCTATCAACATGGCTTTATCTACACCATGCACTGGGAAGCCTATGCCTGTGTGCTACCGAGCAAACGACATTTTGCAGTAGACAAGGATTCTGGGTTAACCAGCTATATTGAGCGGTTGAATAACACGTTACGACAACGCATTTCACGCTTAGTGCGCCAAACTTTATTGTTCTCGAAGAAGTTAGAGAATCACATTGGAACGATTTGGAATTTCATTCATCACTACAATCAAAAGATTCAGAGCAATTGCGACGGGAGCAGATGGTTTCTTTTTCATCCTTTCATACAACGACACTACCCAATTTCGACCTGGTTTAACCAGCTAGCGTGCTTAGGCGTGTAATGGGCTCCAACTTGGACAAGATACGTCGCGCTTCTGTGGCAGGAAACACTTCATATAAGGCTGCCGGATTGTGAATGTTGAGATTATCCACGACTAATCATATTAACTCAGCCTCTTGATGATGAGTATCTACTAGCCTTTCGCTTATCTGACGGAAAATCTGATTTGGTGCGTCGCTCAGTCACCTCCACATGCCGCCAACCGGCTAGGTCGAGGCAAACAAACAAATTGACCACTCCATTACGTTCGTACTCCTAGCTACTGTTTGGGTTGACCTGGCTTAGCTGAATCGGTTGACGAGTTTCAACTCCACCAATGGGTAGAGGAGATGCTATCTAAAAGCAATGGGTGTTTTGGTTATAAGGTTGGGCATATAGTTGAGTAAATCTTCCATACGATAGACATAGGCGGCATCAATTTTAGGAATGCACCATTGTTGATTCAGCCAGAGCTTAATTTTGTTTTTTTAGTACTGGCGCACAGTTCTTGATCCACCGATTGACGAACTCCAAGCGAACTAACTCAATCCTGCTAGGAGTTTCATTGTCCACTTGGCTCGACCATTGGAGCATCGCTAGAGGCGGTTGCAACCACAGGAGACTTCTGCGTTGCTATCCAATTTGCGTCTTGCTCCTGGAATTGGACGGTTACGCAGGGCAAACTCAACTCCTTGTTCAACGAACTTGGCTCGGATGCGTTCAACCGTATTGACGTGGACGTGTAATGCTTGAGCAATGGTTTGGTCTGATTGATTTTCATCACTGAGCAATAGAATATGTGCTCGTGTTAGGGTTCTTGCTGATTGTTTTCCTTGGCGAATCAAGCTCTTTAGCTCTTCCCGTTTTGTTTCGCTCAAGCTGACAATGTACTTCTTTGTCATACTTACTACCTGTTTTAGCAGGTCGTCCCTGTCACAGTAAGCTACCCACCATAGTTACTGTGGTGGACTACTAGTGGGTCATTCGCTACTGACTGAGTTGCCTATTCTCTTAAAGGCTCGAAAATGATGACATTCTAGCGCTAGGTGAGGCTATGACTCGTCATCAAAACATCTCCTTTGCAGTCTCACTCAGAAGAGCAGCAATATTTAGAAAAAGTGAGTCGGTCGCAAAGTGAAAGCGCCAATCAGTTACCCTGCGCCAAACTATTACTGGCGGTAGCAGAGGGTTGCGATTACACGGATGCAGCTCAAGAGTCGGACGACGCTCTGGAGATGCAGTTGCCCAATTAGTGGCACGGTTCAACCAAGAAGGGATTACAGCACTGAACTTCCGACATGGAGGGTGCCCTGAAGTTGTGTATGGGAGTGAACAACGCTCCAAAATCCTTCAGGCAGTGCAACGCAAACCGGAACGACTAACCGATGGAACGGCAACCTGTAGCTTGAGTACTCTACAGCGGAGCATTCGAGAGCAGGAACCAGAGTTATCGCGGGTGAGTACCTACACCTTACACAAGGTGTTGAAAGAGTCAGGATGGAGTTGGCAACAGAAACTGGAGTTGGTGTGAAACCGGGAAAGTGGTGCGAAACCAAAATCGGGAGTGGTGACAGTGGTATACTGGGATGGTGAAAGTAAAAGCATTAATTGAGCAGCTATGAGTCCAGAGGCAGATGGATTAGCCGTTTGGTGTGAAAATGAGACCTGCCCGTTTACCACGGTTCCTTACCCAGGCGAGAGTTGGCAACCCCAGGAACATCCAGCAACTTATTCGCATGAGTATGTCAAAGATGGGACTGCCAAGCTGTTAACACTCTTTCATCCCAGGGACGGGAGTCTGAGTCAAAGGGGTAGCAGCCTACTCAATCAGGTATTACTTTGGTTGAAACAAGAATTAGCAGAGATTGTCCAATCTCTACCCGCCCCTATTGCTGCAACGAGTGCAACGGATACGCGTTTATTATGGCAACGATGGCGCGAAAATCTGAGCATCAAATTGAACATTGCCCAAACCACTGCCGCCTGAGAAGAATGCCGTCAATTTGCGACAATCTGGCAGGACATAAAACACCTGAGTTTGTCCTCTGGCTATGTGTCCATCCACCCCACCCTTTTACACTCCTTTGGGCGGAAGTCGGCTCAATATGGCAGAATCCATCCAACGGATTTTGAAACGACGAGCCTTATCTGGCAACATCCCCAAACCCCTCAGCAAATTATGGATTGGTTTGAAGCAGTTGCTCAAGCTTGGAATCAGCATCCAACTCCCTTTGAGTGGAGTGGCAAACGGTCTGCGCGACGACAGAGAGCACGAATCCGACGGCAGCATCAGTTGGGTGGTTCAGGTGCTTGTACGGCTTCCCCAATTTCTAAAACTGTCCTCTAGAGATGGCAAAACTCCATGCCAAGTCACCCACTAGTCCAGCTATGCCTATTCAGTGCATAACGGTGGAGTTGCATTAGCCACACCCTACACCCCGTCTTGAGCAAACTGTGGCTTCCTGTTGGAGGCAATGATCCCCTGCTGGATGCCCGTACGTATTGTTGTAGAGCTTGAAGCAGTCAATGTCACAGAAGCAAGGAGACAGGCTGGCGTACTCATGCCATTTGTCACCAAGTTGTGTCAGGATACTCATCAAACCGTCGTCGGTTGGCAATGCCAGTTAGTGTATTTTGAGCAGTTTACTGCTTGGGCAGGCGATCAACTGATTTCACGGATTCTGTACGACTGGGTCAGGGGTCTGGCAACAACCTGGGTCGTGGCAGGGAAACAATAAAGGTTGTTTTGCCAGGGACACTGTCTACGGCGATCGCTCCACCCTGATTTTCAACATTACGCTTGGCGATGCTCAGTCCCAAGCCGCTGCCTTCTCCCGTTGCTTTTGTGGTGAAAAAGGGTTCAAAAATTTTTGCTTGGATATCTTGAGGAATGCCGCTGCCTGTATCGCTGATGCTGATTTGAACGTGCTGATCTATCTGGGCAGTTGTAATGGTGAGCGTTCCCTTATAGTTCATCGCTTGCAGGGCATTGTGAATCAAATTTGTCCAGACCTGATTCAGGTCATCGGGGAAACACAGAATGGGCGGCAACTCAGCATAGTGTCGAATCACTTCAACCCCATGTTTGAGTTGATTATGATACAGCGTCAATGCCGTTTCGATGCCCTCGATTACGTTTGTCTCCACTTTTGTACCGGTGGAATCGCGATGGGCATAGCTTTTTAATGCCAACACCACTTTTGCTGCCCGATCGCTAGCAGTTACAATCATTTCAGCACTTTTTTGAATGCTGACCAATTCATAGGCTGTGTTTAGAATGGTGGGGCTGTTTGCGGCTTGCAGGAGCGGCAATAGCGGGGACAGGTCGTCATAGATGCCAATGTCAATCAACGTATCGGCGATCGTGTCGGCGTTGGGAATGGCATCGGCTTCAAGCTGTTGCATGACACTGCGTTTATGCTGACGCTTTTCTTTGCTAGAGAGCGATCGCAGGACAGCACTGGATTGGGTTGAACGGTGCAGTAACGCAAAAAAATCCTGTCGCCGTTCGGGTGAGAGTGTCTGGAGAAACTGAGGTAGGGCTTCCAGGTTGTGGTTCAAAAAGTGAGTAATGGTATTGGCGGACGATCGAATCGCCCCTAAGGGAGTATTCATTTCGTGGGCAACGTTTGCCACCAGTTGTCCCAGGGCTGCCATCTTTGCAGACTCAAGCAATTGAATTTGAGTCGTTTGCAATTCCTGGAGCGTTTGCTCCAGATCTCGATTCTTTTGTTGCAGATGGTTTTGCAGGGAACGAATCGCCAGGTGTGTGTTAATCCGAGCTAACACTTCCTCAATTTGAAAGGGTTTGGTGATGTAATCGACGCCACCGATCGCAAAGGCTTTGACTTTATCAAACACATCATTGAGGGCGCTTAAAAAGATCACGGGAATATTACGGGTTCGTTCATCCGCTTTCAATTTTTCGCAGACCTGATAGCCATCCATTTCAGGCATATTGATATCCAGCAAAATCAGATCGGGTGGCATCCCCTGGGCGGCAGACAGCGCCATCTTGCCACTGGTGACGGGGCGCACCTTGTAACCGCGTTCCGTTAGAATGCCAACCAACAGGCGTAAATTGTCAGGGGTATCATCAACGACCAGAATGTTGAAGGAGACGAGATCAAGCTCAGTGGCGGTCATGGCGGTAGGTTCCCTGTTGTGGGCGGTTGAAGGGTTTGGATGGCAGCCAAAACTTGCTCATACTCAAAGTTATCGATTCGGGTTTGTAGGGCTGTGGCAAGCGCCGGGTTCATGGCGTTGATCTGGGAAAGCAGGCTCGTTAAAGCATCCAGATCGACGTTGCAGAGGGCTGGTGTGAGTTCAGCCATGACAGCAGTGGGAAGCGATCGCAAATGCTCCGATAGGTAGTGAGTTGTAATTGCCTGTTGGTGATTTGACCCTAACTGAGCCGGGTTTATCGGTGACTCTGCGTAGACATAGCGCACCCCGATATGTTTCTGCATCGTCTCAAAAATGTCAGTTTCCTGAAACGGTTTGCGAATAAAGTCATCACATCCGGCGGACAATACGATCGCTTTTTGTTCTTCTAAAGCACTGGCAGTGAGGGCAATCACAGCAGTGGCTTGCCCCTGGGTCGTGGCTTTAATCTGCTTGGTAGCTTCATAGCCATCCATCACAGGCATTCGCATATCCATCCAAATCAGGTGGGGTTCCCATTCCCGCCAGAGGGCGATCGCCTCTTTGCCATTGCTAGCTTGTCGTAACTCAAAACCCAGTGGAGTCAGAAGTTTGATGAGCAACTGACGGTTTTCAAACTTATCATCCACTACCAGAATGCGATAGTGAGACTGGTTTGGCGCTAAGCCCACCACTTGCAAGCGTTGCGATTGCCGACGTTGAGGCAGGTCAGCCGGATTCACGACGGTAGCCCTAATGTCAAACCGAAAGATGGTTCCCTGCTGGAACTGACTACTGACTGAAAGGGTGCCACCCATCAGTTCGACAAATTTTCGACTGATCGCTAAACCCAGCCCAGTGCCCTCTTGAGCTTTCCCAGATTCGGTTTGGGCAAAGGCTGCAAAGAGATCATCAACGTCGTCAGGGGAAATGCCAACGCCAGTATCTTCGATCTCGAAGTGGAGGGTGCGGGGGTAGGGAGTGGGGGGTAGGGAGTGGGGGGTGGAAATAGGGGATACTTTCTGGTGCTCCCATCCTGCCACGCTCGCCCGCAGTGTGATGTGTCCAGCTTCAGTGAACTTGACGGCATTGCTCAGGAGATTGATCAACACCTGACGTAGTTTAACCGGGTCGGTGCGAATGCACTGGGGCAAGTTGGCATCGCGATCGCACATCAACTGAAGCTGTTTATCTTTCGCTCTTAACTGAAACATCATTTCGACATCATTCAGCAATTGATGTAAATCAAAAATTGTTTCGTTGAGTGTGGTGCGTCCGGCTTCAATTTTAGAAAGATCCAGCACATTATTAATCAGGGTTAGTAAATGCTCTCCACTGCGAATGATGGTGTCAACGTTTTCGCGCTGGTCGGTATTTAGCGCTGAACCGCGCTGTAAGAGTTGAGCAAAACCAAGAATGGCATTCAGGGGCGATCGCAACTCGTGACTCATATTTGCCAAAAACTCACTTTTAGCGTGACTGGCAGCATCCGCCGCTGCTTTTGCCCGCCGCAGTTCTTCTTCGATTAACTTGCGTTCAGTCACATCACGGGCAACGCCAACACAATAGAGCACCTGACCTGTAGCATCATACACGGCGGCAATATTGGAAATATACCAGCGCCAATCGCCCACTTTAGGCTTGATCAGATACTCCAATCCCCAAATGGTTTGTCCCGTTTCCACCAATCGCTCTATGGCATCCACACAAGGCTGGAGGTAGTCAGGATGAATCATGGGGGCAAAGTGATACCCAACAAATTCATCCGGCTCATACTGAAGCGCCTCTTTCACACTGGGAGAAAAGTAAGCAAACGTGCCGTCTGGATTGAGGATATAAATCACATCATTGACATTCTCAATAATACTGCGGAATCTTTGCTCACTTTCAAACAACGCTTCTTCCGCTTGTTTGCGTTCCGTAATATCAAGCCCAACGGATAGAATCTCAACAAATTCATCCTGCTCATTCAAAACTGCCTTATTTGACCATTTAACCCAAACTTTCTTGCCATCACTGCGGATGTTTTCATTTTCGTTGTCCTGATAGTCCGCTGGACTGCGACAGATGTCTGCTATCAAGGCTTGCAGATCGCGACCGGATGCTTCCGTTTTAGGAACAATGGTGCCAATGACATGACGACCCAAGATCTCGTTTTCCTGAAAACCAAAAAAGATTTGACCGTATTGGTTGAGAAAGGTAATCCGCCCCGTTGCGTCCCATCGCAAAATAATGCTGTTGGCTGTTTGGACTAAATCACGATACTGGGTTTCGCTGGCACGGAGGGCTTTTTCTGCCAGTTCTAAGTCCGTAATATCCAGCATGATTCCAGACCAGACTGTTTCTCCAGTTTTGAGCCGCTGGGGAGTGGAACGGCAATGCACCCACTTGATTTGACCGCTGGGGGTACGCTGCCGAAATTGCAGATCAAACACAGACAGATCGTGCATGGATGCATGTATGGCAGCAACGACCCGTGGTAAATCTACTGCTAAAATTTGGCTGTGCAGCACGCTGGCATCTGCTAAAACGGCGGCTGGTTTTACTTCTGCAATCTGCTCAATCCCAGCACTGACATAGGTGAAGCGATCGCGTCCCTCCAGGTCACGAATTTGCTGGTAAATGGCTCCCTTGCTTAAGTTATCGCCAAGCGATCGCAGCATCGCTTCCCGCTCTTGCAATGCCACCTCGCTTTGTTGGCGGATGCGGGCGATCGTGATCAGTTCTCCCACCACCCGGATCAGTTGGGTATGGTCTGGATTCCAGGGTGTCTTGCCAAAAACCTGGTTAAGACCAATCAGTCCATAGACTTCCTGGTTGTAAACCATTGGAATCAGCAGAAAGGCTTGAATGCCCAACTGCTCTAAGACGGCTCGCTCTGAAGCCGCAATCGGGGGCAGATCATTGATGGATGCCACTTGAACAACCTGTCCGTTGAGTACCTGATGCCATGCCCAAGCGAACTGGTGAATTGGAATTCGCTGAAACGACGGCTTCAGGGGACTGATGCCCTCCGTATGCCATTCGTGGCTGGTACTCCACTCTTGCAACTCGCGATCGTAGTGGTGAATATAGCAGTGGTCACTGCTCGTTAAGGCAGCGAGTTTACCCAATGTATCGGCGATCGCCGTCTCCGTATCCTGATTCACAAACGCACGGGAAATATCGCTCAACAGGTTACCTTGCTGGGCACGTTGCCGCAGGGCAGCCTCGGTGTACTTGCGTTCTAGCTCTGCCCCGACCCGACCCGCACAGATTTTGAGGATGAGTTCCCGGTCAAGCGTTGCATCCATCGGGTTAACATCCAGCACCGCCAAATGACCCAACAACTGACCCGCCGCATCCATCAGCGGCATGCCCAGATAGCTAACGATTCCCAGGTCAATCAACTCGCGATCCTCTGGGAAGTGAGTTTGCACATCCGTAGGATAGTAACAAGTTTGACCGATAAGCACCGTTGCACAGGGTGTATTTGCAATCGGATAGGCGATCGGTTCGCTCCAATCGTTGCCAGTCCAATAGGCTAAGGAACGAACCTGGTTTTTTTCCCGATTGGCAAACTCAGAGACGATCGCATACTTCACCTGCAAAGCCTCTGCCAAACAGCGCACACAGGCTCGGAAAAATTCATCACCCGTCTGGGATGCCGTCCCTTCAACAATCAGCCGTAATGCCTCCTTACCTTGGCGCAATTCGGCTTCTGCTGGCTGGTACTGTTGCATTTCAGGCTCCGCTGCTTGAGTACGCTCTAAATCTCTTGCTGTCAGCGATCGCAGTCCAATGCGCGATCGTTGATGGGCGACACGGACTCGCTGCCTGATCCAGTCAAAGGCACCTGTAATCACTCCTATGGCAATTGATTGAGCTTGCTTCATAAAACAAGATTGGGAACCTGAATCGTAAACATCGTCCAATCTGTGCCACTGGTTACCTGGATAGTGCCGTGCAGGCGCTCAATCTGCTTTTTAACGAGCGCCAGTCCTAAGCCAGTGCCACCCTGTCGCCGCAGATCGCTATTGGCAATGCGATAGAACTTGTCAAAAATATGGTCGTACTCACTGGCGGGAATCTCAACGCCCGTGTTTCTGACACTAATTTGAAATTTTGCCCCCATTGAACAAGCAGTTAAGCTAATTTTCTCCCCAATTGGGGTGTATTTGCAGGCATTGTGCAGCAGTTCATCAAGGGCACGTTCCAGATAGGATGGATCGGTTGTCAAGTCGGGAATCTCAGTGGCAATCTCCAGTCCCAGTTGTTGTTGCTGGCTGCGGGTGCGTTCCATAAATGGCTCAACAATGATGGGTAGCCAAAGGGGTAGGCTGATCGTCGTCACATTCAGGGGAGCTGCTCCCGCTTCTAACCGTGCCATATCGAGTAGATCGTTGATCAGGTTGGTTTCGCGTTTGCACTCATCTTTGAGAATCTGGATATACCGATCCGCTGTATGAGCACCAGTTCCAATCACTCCGGCTGATTGTAAGATCACCTCCAGCATTTGAATTGCCATCCGAATGGTCGCCATTGGCGATCGCAACTCATGGGAAATACTGCTGAGAAAGTCATCTTTGATTTGGCTGAGGTGTTCTAGCTCTCCGACTTGTGCTTGTGAAAGTTGATAAAGCCGCGATTGGCGGAGGGCGATCGCAGATTGATCCGCCACCTGCTGCCCAATCCGAATTTCCAAGGCATCAAAGACTTCTGTCTGTGGTTTGAATAACCACAGATCGCCAATCACCTTTTGCTGATCTCGCAAAGGACAAATTAGCACAGTTGATTGTGCCTTCAACTCGTGCTGTGGCTCAGTTTTTAGAGGGATAATACAGCAATGCACTTGCTGTCCCTGTAAAATTTGTGGGTAAAGATGAGGGCTATCCTCTAAGTTGATGACGGCACCTTTAGCCGACTCTGCCTGAATGGATGCATAACTAATTTCCGCCGTGCGGCGATCGAGGTTATACAATGATGCCGTGCAACAGCTTAAATGCAGCTCAGTCACTAGCTCTTGCACAACGGTTTGCAAAATCTGGCTTTCGTCTAAACTCTCCCGCACTTTGTCCGTGATGCGATTGAGAATGGCTTCAAACTCAAGCAGTCGATTCAGTTGAGCCGTTCGTTCCTTAACTTGCTGCTCTAGCACCACATTAAACCCATGGACTTGCTGATAGAGCTGCTGTAGTCGATTGGTTTGCGCTTCGAGTTTACGGTCTTGCAGAAAACTTTGCACAGCCTCAATCACGCTGGTTTGTAGATCGTCTGACTGCCAGGGTTTGGCAATGTAACGAAATAGTTTCGCTTCTCGAATCGCATTACTCACCGCTTCCAGATCAGCTTGCCCGCTAATCATGATGTTGAGCGTATGGGGCGATCGGGTATGAATTTCCCGTAATAATTCATCTCCCTTAATATCTGGCATGATGTAGTCAACCAAGACTAACGCAACTTCATAGTCATCGTCCTGCAACTCTGTGATTAGCTCCAGTGCCTCTTCCCCACCCTCCGCTGTCTCAATCAGGCAAGAATCACCCAATACCCTTTTTAGTTCTATCTTGAGACTTTCTAGAACCGTTGGTTCATCATCTACGCATACAATGACGGGCTTACTCATGGCTATATTTGCCCTTGGTGTTGCAGTATGAAGAGGCGTTACAGAAGGGCGGGTCATCATAAATTTTAATTACCACACTAAAACCTGCTGTAAAATCTCAACACCCATCTGCCATCGGTCTCAGTATAACTCTGGTCTGAAGCTATCAGGAAGTTTCACCGATGCCAGAACTTTAGTCTTGCCGCAGGGTCAGAAACCGGGTTTCTTGCCATTGGCTGAGTCGGAAAATGCTGCTGCTTTTTGGTTCAGAAACTGGATTTCTCAAGGTTTGTTGAGTATGGCAAGGAAGGAGAGGGGAAGCTGGCGATCTCACCGTGGGTAGGTGAGTGAGTGGATGATGGCAAGGTAAGGAGAGGGAAGCTGGCGATATCAAAAACCTTGTGTTTGTGCCCGATGGCTTGCTGCGTAGTTTGCCATTGGTCTTCCACGATGGTCAACGATATCTGATTGAGCAATACAGTGTCGTGCTTGCGCCCGGTCTCCAACTGCTGCAACCCCAAGCCATCGATCGCCGACAAATGAAAGGACTCCTGGCAAGATTGAGTCAAGCTCAGGGAAACTTTGCAGCGTTGCCAAATGTGGTGACTGAAATCAACCAAATTAAAGCCAAAATTCCATCCCAGGTGTTATTGGGGCGTGTTTTAAAACCATTTGGCATTATGGACATAGTACATATATACTGAAAAATTTCCATGATTCTCCCACCCCAAACGACGACTCGTCGAGGCGAAATGACTGCTCGGCAGTGGCTCTCGGAGAGTTTAGGGGTAGAAGCCCAGTATCATGCGGTGTACCAGATGACGCGCTATCGGCTCAAAGCCAAGCTCAAAGTGGTTCGTCCCCAACATATCCAGCAGAACCGAGACCAACGAGAAGCTTTTAAGCAAACCTCAAAGATGACCTCGACCTATAGAGTCAGTACACTCGGCAAGTGCGCCAGGATGAGCGACCGATTCGCTACTTTGCACAAGATGAGAGCCGCTTTGGACTGCACACACTCATCGGACGCTTGATTACCGCCTGTGGAGTCAAACCTATTGGACACTGGCAATGGCTATTCAAAGCATTCTGGCTCTATGGTGCGGTGGAACCTGCCACAGGAAAATCCTTTTTCTTGCAGTTCTCCTATGTCGATACCCAGTGCTACCAATGGTTTTTGGATGAGTTCTCCCAGACTTATCCCGATAGTCTCAACCTCCTGCAAGTGGATAATGGACGGTTTCACACCAGCAAAGCGTTGGTTGTGCCAGAGAATATCATTTTGGTGTTTCAACCGCCTTACTGCCCGGAGTTAAACCCCATTGAAAGGGTGTGGGAACATCTCAAGGCGGATCTCAAGTGGGCTTCGTTCAAGACTATAGATCAACTACAGGACAAGGTTGATCAACTCTTATCTCAGTTAACCCCTCAACTCATTGCTTCCCTTAGAGGATGTTTGTAAAAGAGTGTTAAGGAGTTTCTTTCTTCCACCTTCTGCGATTATTGTCTAGTCGTCGCAGCATCAACCGAATCATGGCAACATACACCAACCCCTCATGGTTCTCTGGCAATCGTTCGTAGTCGCGGGTTAATCCTCGACAATTTTCTAACCACGCCCAAGTTCGTTCCACAATCCAGCGCTTTGGTTGGACTGAGAATCCTTTTCCCTGATGCTCCACAATCTCAAAGTCAACCTCATAGACCTGGGCTAAATCAACTTCTAGGTCTCCTCGATAGCCCTGGTCTGCTAGAACCTTAGCCAATCGCCCATACGTGTCTATTGCCCTAAATAATACCCATGGAGCCGCTTTCACATCCGCTTGATTCGCCGCTCCCACATGACACTTGAGCACCAGTCCTAAGACATCAACAACAATCGTTCGCTTTCGACCTTTGATCTTTTTGAAGCCATCTACACCAATGTGCTCCCCCCTTTTTCTCCCAATCTGACTGACTGGCTATCAATGATGCCCAAACGGGGTGCTTCTGCTCGTCCGACTGAGCATCGTACCTGTTTGACTAAAGCCTGATTAATCGATTCCCATATCCCCAAACGCACCCACAAGCGAAAGTAGCCATACACCGTTTGCCAAGCTGGAAAATCAGCCGGTAGGTTGCGCCACTTCACTCCATTTTCAACCCGGTAGAAAATGGCATCTAACACCTGCCGTAAATCCACTTCCCGCAAGCGTCCTACGGGTTTTTCTGTGGGTAATGAAGGCTCAATTCTGTGCCACTCGGCATCGGTTAAATCACTGCTGTAGGTTTTAAGTGCTCCCATCTCTCAACCTCACTCAACTCTGGCTTCTTAGTCCGCTTTTTAACTAGATTTCGTAAATACTTTCGCAATGTTTATTTACAAACACTCTCTTACGGGCTACCCCTTCATCCTCAATGCACTATCTGTCATTCACACCATTTAAATTGGTATGACATTGTTTTAGAGTTCTTCATTATTTCCAATAATGTCTTATGAATTAGCCCAGGTTGAAAAGGGGGCATGTGACCTAAAGCCTTAACTTTTGGCAGTTCCAATATATCGATAGCGCGCCTGCACAATGTAGTAAATACCATAAGCAATCAGCCCGATCGCCACAACACCTAAAACCCACGTCCCATAAGGTTGTTGCTCAAGTGCTTCTAGGGCACCTCCCAGACCTTTCGTTTGATTAGGGTTAGACTGCCGTGCTGCCTGAATAAAGAAAAAGCCAATGACTACAAAAACGACTCCTCTTGCTGTCAAGCCAAGCCTACCCAGATAAGTCGTCCAAGTCTGTTCAGCATCGCTCATTTCATTCAGCTTCAGTTTCTGCCGAAACTTTGCTTTGTAAGCTTCATAAAACTGGTAAAAGCCAAGCCCAATCACCAGCGCACCGATTGTCCCGACCAACCATTGCCCAAAGGGTTGAGCAAGCAGGCGAGCCGTCCAATCTCGTGAGGCATTGCTGCTACCACCACTAGAACCCAAAACGATTTGCACTGCGGTTAGCGCCAAACTGGCATAAATCAATCCGTTCATTGCATAGCTACAGCGCTGAAGCAGCCCTTTGACATCGTTGCCCTTGTGATCCGGGTCAGCGATCGCCTCAACCAAGCGCCAAAGGGCATACCCCAACAACCCGATCGCCACTAGACTCAGCAAAACTTGCCCAAAGGGCTGAGTGACAATCGTTTGTAGCGCACCTTGGGTATCGGTTTTTTTGCCACCTGGCCCCACTGCTGCCTGTGCTGCCAATAAGCCAACCAGCGTATAAACAATTCCTTTAGCTGCAAAGCCTAAGCGGGCAAGTTGTTCTACCCGAGGGTTAGCCGCTGCCTGTTTCGCTACTCGTTCTGCTTGATTCCCGGCACTTCCAGTGGATGAATTCCGCCCTTTCATGACTGTTATATTCCCCGTTGTGAGTGTGCAGTGTTGATGCAATCAAGCTTTGCTAAGCGTGCTAGAAGCTTAGTATGCCAGGGTAAGATTACCATCCTCGTCCTTCTTAGGTAAGAGGTAATGGATTGCAATATCGTCCAAGATTGCTAAACATTCTGGATGACTCACCTTCTGAAAGAAACCCTAACTCTCGGTACGGCATAGTTCCTTCTCCTAGCTTGATCCTTGCCTGGTTCTACATTGGGTTAATTCTACGATCGCTCACTGGCACACTGTTTTGCTATTCGTGCAGGAAACATCATGACCGCTTTCGCGCTCACACCCTTAGATGAAAATGGTAACGCCACAATAGCGGGTGAAGGGGTCGCATTGGAACTAGTGTCCTGAGCCTGAGCAGGAGACTGACCGCGCCCGTTTTTGGAACACTCCACTGTGCATCTCGCAAATTGTGAGACAGCACGCAAAGCAGGATCTATCATCGCAACCACGGGTGAACCAGCAAATGCTTCATGGAGGGCAAGTCGATGCAAGTAACCCATGTTCGATGTGCTGGAGTTGCTGGTGGTTACGAACTAGCCAACCAAGGCGTGTTCTGTTGTTGTTTCAGTCAACACTCCGGTAGAATCTGAAGTACACACAGACGGTAAACCACCGTGATACCTCCGACAATCCCAGAGATAATGAGTTTGCCGAGTGAACGAGCGCGACAAAAACTTGCTCAGTCCTACGCGCAGTTGATGGGCGCAACGGGCATTGACCGAGCGGTCTGGAGTCGCTACTTCACCGGCAAGCGATCGCCCACCCTCCGGCAGTGCCAACAGGCAGCCAAGGCATTAGAGTTAAGCGTGATCGACTTTGTAGCGGCTCTGCTAGAACGAGTAGCCGCCGCAACCGTGGGAGACTCAGACCAATGACAAACTTTTGGAGCCAACTTTCCATCGGTACAAACTCATTTGTCCCCCATGGACACTGCTACCTGTGGCAAACCAACCTGGTGAGCCTGCACGTGATCTCGGATGCGCTGATTGCTCTGGCTTACTACTCCATTCCCATTACCCTGGTCTATTTGGTGCGGAAGCGGCAAGACCTGCCGTTTGAATGGGTTTTTCTGCTGTTTGGAGCCTTCATCGTGTCTTGTGGCACCACCCATGTGCTGGATATTTGGACGCTGTGGTATCCAACCTACTGGTTATCGGGTGGGGTGAAAGCTTTCACAGCCCTAGTTTCTGTGATCGCAGCGGCTCAACTGTTCCCCCTCATGCCCCAAGTCCTAGCTTTACCCAGCCCGGCTCAACTGGAACGCAGCAATCTGGACTTGCAGTCCCAGATCACCGAGCGGTTGCGAGTGGAGGCAGAACTGAAGGTCTACCAAACGCTATTAGAAAATCTGGTGGCAGAACGCACTCAAGAACTGACCCAAGCTAACCAAGCGCTGCGACAAGAGATCATTGAGCGTAAGCAGGTGGAAGGAGAACGAAAACGGTTACTCGCCAGAGAGCAAGCGGCTCGGTCCGAAGCCGAGCAAGCCAACCAAATCAAAGATGAGTTTTTAGCCGTTCTCTCCCACGAACTGCGAACCCCCATGAACCCCATTTTGGGTTGGTCAAAACTGCTGCTTGGCGGCAAGCTGGATGCCGCTAAAAGCCAAGACGCGGTGGCGACGATCGTGCGTAACGCCAAGCTACAGGTGCAATTGATCGATGATTTGCTGGATATTTCCCGAATTTTAAGCGGCAAACTCAGTCTCAATGTCAGTCCGGTTGACCTGAACGCCAGTATCCCTGCGGCGCTGGAAACCCTGAAACTGGCAGCAGAGGCAAAATCACTACAGATTCAGACGACTCTTTTGTCCACG
The DNA here is from genome assembly GCF_056784215.1 of Leptolyngbya sp. CALU 1928. Lineage (NCBI taxonomy): Bacteria > Bacillati > Cyanobacteriota > Cyanophyceae > Leptolyngbyales > Leptolyngbyaceae > Leptolyngbya > Leptolyngbya sp. CALU 1928. Next base: position 29,229 of record NZ_JBXBCE010000004.1, read on the forward strand.
CCCGTTTGGATCAAGGGGGATGATGCTCGCTTACAACAGGTGATCTGGAATCTCTTGTCCAATGCGATCAAATTCACCCCAATCGGAGGACGGGTTGAGGTGGAGCTAACCCAAACGGTGACTCACGCTCAAATCCAGGTGAGGGATACAGGTAAAGGAATTCATCCAGAGTTTCTACCCTATGTCTATGATCACTTTCGTCAGGAAAATGGAGCCATCACCCGTCAGTTTGGCGGGCTAGGGCTGGGATTGGCGATCGTGCGGCGGATTGTGGAACTGCATGGCGGCACGGTGGGGGCGGAGAGTTCTGGAGAGTTTCAGGGCGCAACCTTCACAGTGCAGTTTCCCCGTGCGGCTGGGGAGGGTACGCGCTCCTTCGGGGCTGGCGGTTCCAAACCTGCGGTCAATCTAAACGGTATGCAAGTCCTGGTTGTGGAGGATGATGCAGACTCTCGTCACTTCGTGGTCTTTGTTCTGGAGCAAGCCGGGGCGATCGTCACGGCAGTCACATCGGGTAGAGAAGCCCTTAATGCGGTGGCTCAAGCCGTCCCCGATGTGATCGTCAGCGACATTGGAATGCCAGAGATGGATGGTTATCAACTGGTGCGTGAAATTCGGCAAATGCTTAAGCAGGGAGGGAAAAAGGTGTCTATGATCGCGCTGAGTGGTCATGCCGGAGAGTTCAATCAACAGCAGGCACTAGAAGCGGGATTTCAACAACATTTTTCTAAACCTGCTGACTCAGACCTGTTAGTTCAGGCAATTGCTGACCAGCATCGGTTGATGCAACCATTGACGTAAGAGGTCAGGCAACCGATCGCCCAATTGAGCCATTTGCTCTGATAGTTCATCGGGAACTTCAATCGTGATTGGTGCCATCCCCACCTCTTCAATCCGCTGAATGTACTCATATTGTTCATATTACTCAATCCGACCAGGCTCAGTTATAGCAGCGGACAAAAAATGGTCGTTAAGGCTGAAAGGCTCATGAATTAAAGCTTTCAGCGATTACTTTGCTTGAGTACTTGTTGGCTTGAACTGTCCCATCTTTAGCCAAAAATGGGACAGTTCAAGTCATAAGCAACGGTTTTACGCCATTACAGGCTTCTCAGCAGTGGTTGACCAGACCTCGTAAATGGGACAGTTTACTCCAACCGCTCACTAACGACCAGAATTTTTCCGCTGCTATAACTGAGCCTGACAGTACTCCCCAGCCATTGGCACTCAGACCAGAAATCGTCAGCCATATTTCCAAGGCTCAAGCGGACGCTCAGATGAGCGAGTACGACGAACCGTTACGGAGTGCCTTCGTTGAAGATTCTGACGGAATTCTTTATGCGGTGGGTGATTTTGCGGCAGATTTAGCCGGTAGGCAGTTTCACCAATTATCGAAATGGGATAACCTCGCACCGCGCCTTTTGGCAATTATAGGACTAATCTACTCCGAGCTTTCGGGGGGCTTAGGCTTCAGACGAGAAACCTTTGCAATCTCTATTGGAGTTATGCTGCCGCGAGACGAAATTAATCCTCCCGATCGCGATCAACGTCTAGAGGCAATTAAGCAATCTGCGAAACGATTCAAGTTTCGCAATCGCACCATTGAGTGTGATTTGAAATTAAAAATCGCAACCGAAGGATCGGGTTTATTTGCCGCCCACGCAGCTTATCTACAATCCATTGGACAAAATCTGAGAGAGATCGATATTCCAGTGATCATGGGGGGCGAACGCAACACCAGTCTCTTGGTCTTTCGCTCTGGGAAATTAAACCCTACTCTTTCCTCTTCCGATGGAGATGGCTTCTACCGATTTGCCGATCAAATTAGAAAGCAGGTGGGTGGTAATGTCAGTCTGGATGAAATCATTCGGGCGATCGCCCAGCGCCGCGATCGCATCCGAGTCACAGGTGGCGGATTCATCGACCTAAAACCCCATTTGCCTTCCGTGATGGAAAATTATGCCAACTCACTTAAAAGCTATCTTCGAGCAAAGCTGCCTGCTGGAGATATCAATGTGGTGTGTGGTGGTGGGGCAATGTCACTGGTTTGGTTTCAGGTTGAACAGTGGTTTAAGGAGCAAGAGATTCCAGGAGTTTTTCTGGGAGCCATATCAGAAGATTTAAAGGCAATTTTTGCGGGTCGCTCTGACCTGGAAGTTCTCAATTCTGTCCGGTTCGCCGATGCGCTAGGACTCTATCTATCTTTAGCCCAACGCACTCGGCAGCAAGAAGTCGCTGCAAGTGGAGGTCGTTGGTAATGAGTCAATCAGAGCAAAACCCTCGGATTTGGTTTCGCTCCTACGTCGGTCGCAAGACTCAGGCAGGAGAAGTTTACCAATATCTCCTAGAAAATCCCATCTGGAATGCGATAGCCGGAAAGGATATGGCTGCCAGCGCTCTGACTGCCTTTTTTCTTCCCTATGCCCGTCAGGGACACCAGAGTTCAGCGCAAGATAAAGCAACGGCTCGATTTGCGATCGATGTCCTCCAGCGGCAAATTGCTAAAATTCAGGCTGATTTTGAGATTGATGTGCCCATTCCCCCTGCACCAATTTCTCCTCTGCCAATTCAGCCCGAAGCCCATTTAGAAGAGGTTCCTCAATCAAAGGCTACCAGTAAAAAGACAGTTCCCGAAGCGTTCTACGGAGCCTATGATTTGTTTGAATCCTGACCCAATCAGAATCAAGCAGACTCAATTTTGACAGAGCAATCCTATCGATTAGGTTTTCATTTTTTAACTCACCTGAGTTCGGGTTTAGCTGAAGACTAAGATCCATACTGTAACTAGCTTGACCAAGTAACCAGTCAGTCAGCTTTTCTCAATAAGATCTGTTACTGTAATTATTTGCAACTGTGGGCATTGGGCAAATGTAAGATACCTCTGGGAACTAATCCATACTGCTGCTTAGGTAGTTGCCGTTTCCGTCGAAGCCGCATGGTCATTTATGTTTGGAGATTAGGTATGGAAATTCAAAAAGAGTTAAAGCTTGGACAAGCCAGAATTTAGAATTCAGCTTTGCATTCTCAAGTCAGTTATGGAATTTAACAGCTGATGTTCTACACTCTAAAGCGACTAACTGCCTCGGTGTAGCGAATAGGTAAGACGTATTCCAAGTTTTCACTAGGGCGAGCAATGATATGGGTGGACAACACTTCCCCGCCGTTGACTCGCTTAACAGAGGCAATGCCAGCAGTTAAGGAAGCCTGGACTGCGGAAACATCACCCCGAATAATCACTGTGACACGACCATTACCAATTTTTTCATAGCCAACCAAGGTGACATGAGCCGCTTTAACCATAGCATCGGCAGCTTCGACTACAGCAGGGAAACCATGAGTTTCCAGCATTCCAACAGCAAGTGACATGAACATTCTCCTATTTGGTTTTCTTTTTGTTGATGGATAAGCAGGTGATAGCTGTTGCTGATCAAATTTGAAGCGAAGCCTGCTTTATGGTGATCGACAAGTTGCTGTATGCTTCAAAGTTCCCCGTTTGTTACGTTGAGTATTCAATTCTGGAGAGAAGCTTTTCTAACAGTCTCAAAAAAGAATGCGACGTTTTCCTCTGGTGTGGTGTGTAAAATGCCTTGACCTAGGTTCATAATGTGTCCTTTCGTTCCAGCTTTGCGGATGACCTCCAGAGTGCGCTGTGCGATGAAATCTTCAGTTCCCAAGAGTACACAAGGATCAAGATTGCCTTGAATGACAATTTCTCCTAACTGTTCACGGGCATGGGCCATATCGATCGCCCAATCGACATGAATAATATCGACCCCAGATTGGAGCATCAGATGCAAGACGCTAGCACTGTCATGGACGCACAGAGCCAGGGGGACATGGGGGTAAGTTGCTTTAATTTGCTGAACGACTTGTTGTTGGTAGGGCAGGGCGAACGTTTCGTAATCTTGAGGCGTTAGGCGACCTGCCCAGGAATCGAAGATTTGAATCACCTGTGCGCCACAATCAATTTGGTACTTGGCATAGGTGGCGATCTCCTCTGTCAGTGTCTTTAACAACTGATGCAGCAGCGCAGGCTCCCGGAATGCCATGCTTTTGATCAAGCTGTAATCGACCGAATTTTTTCCTTCTACGGCATAGGTTGCCAGTGTCCAGGGAGCACCCACAAAACCTAAAACGGTTGCCTGTCCTTCCACCTCTTGGCGCAGAGTGCTTAGAATTTGGCGAACAAACGGTAATGTGGCATCAGGCTCCAGCGGTGTTAGAGCATCGACCTGAGTTTGAGAACGAATCGGCTGTCGGAGGATGGGTCCCTGGCTTTCAATAATCTCGAAGGAAATGCCGATCCCAGGTAAAGGCGTAAGGATATCAGAGAACAGAATCACTCCATCCGGCTTGAAGGCATGGAAGGGTTGGAGGGAAATTTCCACTGCCAAATCAGGCGTTTCAGAGCGTTCCTGAAAGGAGGGATATTTCTGACGTAGATTGCGATAGGCTTTCAGGTAACGTCCCGCCTGCCGTATGATCCAGACTGGCGGACGTTCGACGGTTTCATTGCGAGCTGCCCGTAATAAACGATCGCCCTTATTGATGATTCGGGAACTGCGATCGAGAGAGGATATCAAGGTCATACAATTTAATTCGATGGGTGTTATTCCAGTTTTTCTAGGGCATCTCGCACATCAACCAGATGGTTGTTAAATACCTCCAAAGCGGCATCCAAAATCTTAAAAATGGCAGGGTCGCGAATCGAGTAGAACACAAAGTTCCCTTGCTTACGGCTAGTAAGCAGGTTCCGGCTCCGCAATACGGCTAACTGCTGGGATATGGACGAGGGTTCTACTTCCAGCCACTCTGCAATATCGTTCACGCTGCGTTCTCCTATTCGCAGAGCATCAAGGATCTGAATCCGCACCGGGTTCGACAACACCTTGAACAGATCGGCTTTAAAATGGCTGGCTTTAAAGGGCATTGGAGTATCTGACTATTTGTAGAGTTTTTCAGTTAAATTAACACTGTGCTGTTTGTATACACAAGGAATGGGATGCAGCAATTCCAAATTCAAAAATTTAAGAGGAATCAGTGATAGGAGAGGGGTCTGCATCGGAGAGCATAAAGTCAATTAGATGCTGCCAACTATTGAATAGCAAATACTTAGTCAGGCTGAGGATGTCTTGAAAGAAACCCTTGCGAGTGCCCCGTTGGTGGCGAATTTTCTGATAAGACGTGTCCACTAGATGAAGCACTGTATGGAACAGGAAAGCCAGGAGATTGAGCGTGAGCAAAAAGTTGGCTAAATGCTGTTGCCCATGCCCAAAGTTGTGTTCGAGATGGTACCCCTTGGTTTTGAGGACATTGTGATTTTCGTTTTCGGTCTTCCACCGACTTCTACCAGCAGCGACCACTGAGGCAACGGTGGTATGACCCAAGCGATGGTGGGTGATGAAGGCATTGTGGTAGAGCACCTGAGCGTCGTGTTCCCGGGTAACGACCAGTTCGCACCAATTGACCAGCAAGGCGGGTTGAGTGTCCCGAATCGGCACGAGATTGGCATAGCGGTAGTGATAAATCGCTGGAGTGCGCTGGTGGCATTGCCGGATTTCTAGGGTCTCGAGCGCCCCCAAAACCTCAAGCACGTGCAAGCGCTCGTACAGGGCAGGGTGAGAGTCGGGTAGAGCGGTAAAAATGAAGTTTATGCCAAGCTCTATACACTGCTGAACCATCGGTTGACGACTATAGAGGTCATCCCCAAGCAGCGTTATTGGGTGTTGGGCAAATTGCCCCGCATGGGTCTGCATCCAGCGTTTAGCCGCCACCACTTCGCAGTCTTGTTTCACAGACCCATCTTGCGGACTGATAAATTCGGGGGCTAAGGCAATCACCTGCGACTGACCAGGAGCGACAATCACGGGTAGAATCGCGCTATGAAAATAGGTCACACGCCCATTTTTATGCGTTCGAGTTGAACACTGCTGACACTGAATTTTCTGCGAACTGAAATATTGCGTCCCGTCTAAGGTGACTAACAAATGCCCTCCCAAGCAGTGGTATGCCTGCAAGTATCCCCCTTGCCTCAAACCTCGATACACCTGCTCAAACACACCCGTTAGGACAGGTGCAGCCAGGTGATCCAAAATATTGCGGATTTGCGGTGTACTCGGAATTTGAGCTAACCCAAACAATGTTTGAGCGTTATCCTTGCCCTGCCGACTCTGCATTTGCCGTTGGTGCTCCAGGAAAGACTCGCACTGCATGAAAAACACGCTAAACGCTGCCAAGATTGCGTCACTCACGCTGTAGCGGGTGCCGTTACTCGCTTGCCTTGGGTCTTCAATCCGACTGATGGCTTGATGCAGATAGCCTAACAACACCCCAAAACTTAAAGGCAATGATTCCATCACCGTGCTCCCACGAGGTGTTTCCTTATCCTCCAGTCTGATTCAGCGAGTTGTCAAAGTTTTGAATTTGGAATTGCTGAATGGGATGAGTTAAACCGGAGGCTTTAGCGTATCGAGTTCCTGGCTGATACGCTCGATGAAATCCTGCTACTGCTTCAAATGATTGGCATCTGGTTGCGGGCGAAGTTGCAACTTTCGGGTTCAGTCCGGAGCAGCCTTGATTCATAAATATCAAGCGTTTACTCTGGGATTTAGTGTATTCAACGCGGTTGCTTCAGCTTGGCAGCAACGACTCGCAACAACTCATGGGGATGTCCTCAACCACCAGAATTGTTTTCATACGTTACTTTTTCATACATTACTGGTAGTCAAAATCACTTGGTTAGGCGAAAGCTCTAGTGCTGATAGGCTTTCTGTTGAGTTTGCACCTGTCGCAGCCGATCCAAACATTTTGAAATCGTGATCGTTCCATCATCGTAGGTCGTCAGCAGTTTTTGATCACAAACGCTGTCTGAACAGCCCTTGGCATGTTTCCGATACTGATTTAGCATGTCTGGCGAAACTCGCTGGTTTGATTCATTGGAGATGATAATGATTTCAGGTCTACAGTAATCAAACACTTCAGGACAATAGCTTTCTTTTCGCCCGTGATTCGCTGCGACAAACATATTGACATGCCGCAGATGATTGCAGAAATCGTCATCTTTGAGCAGTGCCCGCCACCCTTCCACTTCTAAGTCGCCGGGGAAAACAATTTTGATATCTCGATAGGATACAAACGTGACTAAGCTGAGGTTGTGAGCATCCTGAAAGTCTGATTGATTGTTCCAGAAAAAAGAGAAATCGATCCCATGAATTTTCATGGATTGACTGACTTTGGGACAGCGCGAATTCTGATCTGTGGTTAAGACATTGCTAAACCGTTGATTCGCTAGATCTAATTCGTGAAACTGCTGGGCGGCTAGGGAGGGATTTGCCACTAAGAAATGAACGGCTAGCCCGTCGATTAGCGTTTGTCTCAGGAAACTAGAGAGACCTGCTAGATGTTCTTCACCGTAAGCAGGAACAATCACGCAGTCTAGAGAGGTACAGCGCTGTTGTGAGAGGTACCGCGAAGGATTGAACCCGCTGCGAGTACTGTAACCAAAGTCAATCAGAATGGTGTGATGATCGTGTGTATTAAGAGCCGCACAGAACCCTTCGTCAACGTCAAAAATCTTGATATCTAACATCTTTATTACTCCAAATGAAATAGCTTGTGTTATGAATTACCTGAAGTTCTAGCTTCTGTCTGATAGACATCAGCCGATTGCAACTGATAGGTCCTCGATCGCTCAGTCATCACCTGTACAGAATTTTTTGATGACTGGTGAATCGTAATCATTCCAGCATTCCGAGTTGTCAGCAGTCTGGGTTGCCCTGATTTCTGACTCCGCTGTAAGTGGCGTTCATACTGACGGATTGCACTGGGAGAAACCTGATGACGATCGTGATTAGCGAGGATGATTAAATTAGGATTGCAATAATCAAATACCTCTGGGCAGTAGCCATTGACTTGCCCATAATTAGAGGCGACTAGCACATTGACTTGGCGAAGCTGTTCACGAAATTTAGAATTCTGTAATAGAGTGCGCCAACCTTCTGCTTTCAGATTTCCAGGAAAGAGAATGTTGACTCCTTTAGAAGACAGAAACGTGACTAGGCTGAGATTAGAGAAATCCAGGAACTCTGGATAGGTGTTCCAGAAGCAGGAAAGTTCTACATCGCCTAGCTGAACAGTGCGCTCCACAGAACTACAGTGCTGACAGGCATCATTTAAGAACTTGAGTGAACTGATTGTCTGGAAATTCCGCACAACCAGTTCAGGTAAACTGGAGTGATCGATTGATGGATTTACCAGCAAATGATCAATGGTGAAGCAGTTACTCAAAGAATGCCCAATCAGATCGTAAAAACCTGCCAAACTACCCTCGGTGAAAGTGGGCATGATGAGATAGTTGAGGCGACGGATGGAATTGCCAAACAAGTAGCGTATCGGAAAAAAGCCACTGCGAGAGTGGTAGCCACAATCAACCAGAATCTGATCATCACCACTTTGAATTGCTGCACAGAAGCCATGATCGACATCGAAAATTCTAATGTTTAGCATCGTTATCCATCCCTAGTGTGCTTTTTAGGGCAGTCCAAAATCAAAGATCACGTCGTAAGTGGTGCCCGGAGACATTTTTGCTAAAAACTGCAAGTGCGCTTCAGCCTCAGTTCGAGAACTAAACTGAGCAATCACAGTGTTTTGTGCATTGGAGTGGCGACGGACAACACACCAGAAGGGGGGTGAGAGTGGCGCATGATCTGACTCATTGCGTTCAATTCGAGCAGTGTCAATATGCATCTTTGACCCAGTGCGGAAAAAGCTATGGACATTAAAAGGCTAATGCCCATAGGTGATGGCAATTGCAGCCGCAAGGAAGAAACTTCCTCATTGGTTGTTGCTTGCCACACCTTAGCATGAGCGCTAGTCTATATGCAAGACTTTGAAGATTGCTAGGTATAGAGATATGTAGTTACAAAGATTTATGGATCTTAATGTGCCCTTTAAACCGAGTTATTTCAAGACAGAACTCTTCAAAGTGCTGTCCAGTCCGATACGAATTCAGATTTTGGATACGCTGCGATGCGGAGAGAACAGTGTCAATGCCATTGCGGAATGGCTAGAGGTGGAAGCATCTTCCATTTCTAGGCAATTGGCAATCTTGCGACGCTACAACCTGGTGATTAGCCGTCGGCAAAGCACGCAGGTGTTTTACTCAGTGCGCGATCCGGATCTCTTTAAGTTACTGGATGCGGCATTAGAAGTCTTCAACCATCACCTAATTGAGATTCGTAATAGCTTGGAACAACTGGAATGAAAGCGGTAAGTCTAATTTGATGTTGAAAGGAAGGAGGTTCTTTGAACCCAATGAGAGTCATAAATAAGTTCAGCGGTGATCTGCAAGGTTGGATGAGCCATTCGGTTGCTCATTGGCGAGGTGACTTAACAGGGGGATTAACCGCTGCTGTAGTTGCCCTTCCCCTTGCTCTGGCGTTTGCAGTTGCGAGTGGAGTAGACCCGAAAGCAGGGCTTTATACTGCGATCGTGGCTGGAATTATCGCTGCTGTTTTCGGTGGATCTCCCGTCCAGATTACGGGTCCCACTGGAGCAATGGCGGTGATCCTGGTGGGCATTGTCGCCAAGTATGACATTGAGAAGGTGTGGATTGCTGGGGTGATGGCAGGCATCATCCAGATTGCTCTGGGGGTTGCCAAACTGGGTCAATTAGTGAAATTCATTCCCTATCCCGTGACCGCAGGCTTCACCAATGGCATTGCGGTGATTATTTTTTGCGGACAGTTGAACAACTTTTTTGGGCTGCAACTCCCCCGTAGCGAACATTTTCTGCCCGGATTGTGGCAGACCGTGACGCATCTAGAAGGGTTGAATTGGGCGGCGGTTGGCTTGGCAACGGTCGTGATTGTCATTAAGCTTTTTTGGGCGCGGATTACCACCACCATACCGGGTTCCCTGGTGGGTTTGGTTTTAGCAACGGCGATCGCTTCTTTCTTTCATCTCAATGTTCCCACTATCGGTGTGATTCCTCAATCTTTACCGTTGCCTCAGTCGATTCCCCATTGGAATGATTTTGGGCTGATTCGAGAACTGATTAATCCAGCCTTAGCGTTGGCGGCATTGGGCAGTATCGAATCGTTGCTGTCGACAGTGGTCGCAGACGGCATGACAGTGAGTGAAAAGCACAACAGCAATCGCGAGTTGATCGGTCAAGGGTTAGCCAATATGATAGTGCCCTTCTTTGGTGGTATTCCAGCAACCGGGGCGATCGCGCGCACCGCTGTGAATGTGCGATCGGGTGGCAAAACTCGACTATCTGGCGTGATTCATGGAGTTGCCCTCGCGGTGATTGTGCTTACATTAGCACCCTTAGCAGCTCAAGTGCCTCTGGCAGCGCTGGCTGGCATTTTGATGGTGACGAGTGTGCGGATGATTGAGTGGGAAGCGATCGGGCTATTACTGAGAGCAACCTACTCTGATTTTGCAGTCATGATGCTCACCTGGACAGTCACTATTTTCTTTGATTTGGTATTGGCAGTGGAAGTGGGGCTGATTGCAGCCGGAGCATTGTTTATTAAGCGTATGAGTGATTTGGGACTGGGCAAAGTACCTGAAACCGAAGCATTTCCGCCTGGTGTGCCTCTGGAGTTGAGTAAGCAAATTGCCGTCTATCGGGTGGATGGTCCTGTGTTCTTTGGAGCGGCTGAACGCTTCGTCACCTTCTTGCGGGATGAACCTGAAGTGAAGTATCTCGTTCTGCGATTGCGGTTTGTACCCAACATGGATACGACAGGACTCGTTGCGCTGGAAGATATCTACCGCGACCTGAAGCGACACGATTGCCGCCTACTCCTCAGTGGCTTGCAACCTGAAGTTGAAAAGCTGCTAGAGCGCAGTGGCTTGCTTGACAAAATCGGACGAGAAAACTGCTTTGAAACCACAGATGCGGCTATCTATGCGTTAAACCCTGATTTAGAAGCCTGCAAGCGAGGATTGGCTTCAAGTTTGCGATCGGAAGAATTAGTTGCCTAAGTTCTCTCAAGCCTGAAGGAGGGACGGTATGTCAACAGCCAAGGTAACCCTGTTAACTCTGGAATAAGAAGCCGTGATTCGGGTATATCAGACCAAGTGGCGTGAAGGTCGTACAGCTTGTGAGCTGAGTCTTAATCTCAAAGTGGACTATACCTTTTTGAGGGGTTGTGCAAATAACCCCACGTATCTTGGCTCAACCCCATATTAGGTCTATCGATAAATTGCATCATTAATCGTGGCTCGAAAGAACTCGCCCTCCGACTCAAACCGATCGCTGCCAAAGTACCATCCCACCCGCAACTGGGTGGGAATGGTGTAGCCCCCGAAGGTGTCCTCTGCTTCGACAATTGCCCCAAAGTCCACATAGCGGAACTCAGCACCGTCTGGACTGCCCCAGCGGGGTAGCTTGAAAGTCTTGAGACAACCCGTTTGATCAAGGGTGAAATCGAGTTCGGCTCTCTCGCCTTGCACTACAAAACTGGGATGCAAGCTGGAGTCTAGAGGCAATGAATCTGAACTTGCCCATGAAACGCCATCGCCACAGAATACAGACGGTAACCAGAGTGACTCTGATTGGAGGCGACCAATAGCTGATCGCGTTATGTCCGAACCACCCGCCGTCATGACAGGGAATAATCCTAAAAGCTTCCACTGCATTGCACCGATGCCGTCGATGATGCGGTCTGATCCAACAATTGGCAAGAAGCTATTCATCCAGGCGGTAGCACTCCAAATCAGCCCATGCTCCCAGCAAATGACTTGCTCTGCTTTGAAGGGAATCCACTTTTTCAGTTTGATTTCGCCATGCATCTTCAAGCGCACCGCAGAAGCGAACTGTGTTCCAGGTGCGATCGCATGTTCGAGATACCGTCTGGCGGCTTCTGGCAAGTGAGTGAAGTCATCTAAGTGAAATACACGATCCTGCGATGTGGCTGAATTCCATAGCGTATTCAGAGAAACTTGTTTGGTCATTACTGCCTCTAGTGTTTTGACATTTCTAATTCAAGATTTGATAGAGGGTGATGATGAAAGCAATCGCGACGATAGCTGTGTAGATTAACTTCGTGTGCTTGGCTAGCCAACTGGGAAGATAAATATCAAAGTTATCTTTTGGGGAATTTGAGTATTTTCGGGCAAGCAGATTTAATGGGCAGTGGGATTTAAAGGTTAAGAGGATCAGCCCCTCTAAAAATACAAATCCATACCCAATCCAGAGCCAGAGATCGAGTTTATTGGCGATCGCGGCATACAGCATATAGGAAATCACAACATTGAAGAATATCCAGATCAACGTGTGAATGCTTTTAATCAGCGTCAACTTAGTCACGCTTGTTTACCTCTCCCCAAAAACCATCTTGGCAAGCTGAACACCAATCGTTCCAGAATTTACATCTTCCCGATTGCCCAAGACGATGATGACAACCTTGTCGTTGGGGTAGCGAGTAATAGAGCTGCTGAAGCCTTGAACGCCGCCAACGTGACTAGCCACTGGGCGATCGCCTTCCTTGCCAATACCCCAACCATAGCCATAACCAAAGCCGCCGAAAGAAGTGAACATCTGGTCTCGCAGGCTTTTCGGAATCAGTTTATCTGTATACAATGCCTGATCCCAACGGTAGAGGTCTTCCACGGTAGAGTACAATCCCCCAGCAGCGTAGGGAATAGACATATCAACGAAATCAGCTACGTTTGTCTGATCACGATAGCCAACAGCGAGATCACCATTATTGTGGTCGTAGCCCGAATTTACCATCTGCAACGGAACAAAGATATGCTCCTTTAGGAATGCCTCATAACTTTTACCGGATGCCTGCTCGATGATGGCACCGAGCAGAATGTAGCCAGAGTTGCTGTAGCTAAATTTTTTCCCTGGCTGGAAATCTAACGGTTTGTTTTTGAACCGGGCGATTGTTTCAGTGGGCGATGACGGCAATGCCATCGTGGATGGGTAATCTGGAAGGCGGGCAAAATCTGGGATGCCAGAGGTATGAGTCAAGAGTTGATGAATCGTGATCTTCTGCCATGGGTTAGGACAGGCTGAAAGGTAAGTGCAGATGCGATCGTGAACATTGAGTTTGCCCTGTGCCTGCAAGATGAGGATCGCCATTGCTGTGAACTGCTTCGTCAGCGAGCCAAGGCGGAATTTTGTTTGCGCCGTGTTCACCCAGTGCTTTTTGCGATCTGCCTCACCGTACCCCTTGCTAAGAATAACTTTGCCGTTTCGGGCAATCAGCACTGACCCGCTAAAGAGTCTCGCTTTCTCCAGTTTGCTCAGGTACATGTCAGCTTGGAAACCGATGTCCGGGAGAGCTACCGTGGCAGTTACAGAAGTTGGATCAGGATGTGTACTAGTCACTGTCGTAGCGACTGTGGCAGTTGTCATCTGAGGTGTTTGCATGGGTGGACTCACCACTGTCGCCGATGCAGTGGGCAGCCCTATGCCCCCAGAGAGGAGATAGGCTAGACCCACAAAGGCTCGGATAGGGGAATGTTTCGCCCACTGACGAAGTTGAATTTGAAGCATAAGCTTTTTCCAATCAGAGTTTTCGATTGAATCACTGCCGCATTGAATCTCTGTTGAATCACAAAACCTCATGGTGTGGCTGGAATATACGCCAGAACCTTATTAACCATCACATTGATGAATTTGGCTGACTCATTCATCCAAGGACCGTGACCTGAATGTTCAAACCAAATCAATTCTTTGTGGGGCGCAGTCAGGAGCTTAAAATACTCCTCGGTCAGCTTCGGCGACGTGGTGCCATCGTGGCGACCCATCAAAAAGTAGACAGGCACTTTGAGGCGCGTTGCTTGCTTGCGAAAGTCCACACCCCACAATTGCGGGAAGACAACGCCGACTGTTTCCAGTTCCCCTCGAGACAAATTCACCTTGTCGTACAATCCGTACTCGGAACTCGTCAGCAGGTCAAACAAGATGTTGGACTTCGGTTTGGCGATCGCAAGATTCTGATGCTCATTCTTATACTTGTTCAGGTCATTGAGGTAGGTCAGCAGCTTCGGCAAGACATCGTTGCCGTAATAGGGCGGTGCTCCCTGCTGCTTAAGTTTTGCCCCTTGCTGCTGGTCTCCACGTTCCTGTGCCAAACGCAGCGCCAAATCATAGCGGATCAGCTCGTTCTCCAGAAACGCCACCACTTGACCCGTGCCGATAAACGCATGAAACAGTTCTGGGTAACGTTGCACCACCATAATGCCCAGGGCGCTGCCCCACGACTGTCCCGATAGATAGATTTTTTCTTTGCCAAAGCGTTGGCGCAGGTGCAAGACTAAGGCGTGGGCATCGCTGATGTAGCGATCGGGGGTTAACTTGGCATGGTCGATCGCATGGAACGATTTGCCTGCCCCCGGTTGATCCCAGTTGACGACAACAAAGCGATCTTCCAGCCCAGCGAGGGCGCGCTGCTCCAGTACGAGCTGGCTACCACCGGGACCGCCCGCCAGAAAAAGCAGCACTGGATTGCGCGCATCCTTGCCGCGAATTGTGATCCATTCCTCGGAGCCGCCAAGTTTCACTGTTTCCAGTACGGCGATGCTGTTGGGTATGGGTTTGCCGTTGGCATCAAGAATGGGCGGTGTAGACGCGAATACTTGTGAGGCGAAAATGGCAAGGAGGGCGATCGCCACAAACCCGGCAAGCTTGGCAAGGATCACACGCACGGTAAAGCCAAGCCGAAACACCGCCACCAGTAGTGCCACCTCTGCCATTGCAAATAGAATCTGAATCGATGGGGGGACAGTGGTGCTAATCGGCAGCAATGCGACGGGCAGAATCGCCAGAACAATCAAGATGAACACCAGAATCCGCAGCGATGTCAGCGCGATCGCGTAGCCTCTCTGGAGAATCGCCCTCACGATTTTCAGTCTGGATCGCTGATTCAACTTCAGATCTGGGTTGCGGATCATCATGATAAACATTGATGCTGCCCTGCTCACTCGGTAACCATTTCAGTTTTTTCTGTACCAAATTTCCACAGCAAGATGACACCCAAGCCGAACAAATTGACTAGAAAAACGACTAACCCTCCGAAAAATGGAATCAGGGTCAGAACGGTCAGGATTGCCAAACCCACTAAGAACTGCTGCTGTAACGACCAATTATCAGTACTGATTAGGCGTTGACCAACAAAAAGTGCCACGCCTAATGACCCGATTAGAGAGGTGACAATCACAGTCAGACTCAGGAGTGGAATCAGCGGAATACCGATGAGCGTAATCGCCAAAAACACACTGACAAAGACAGTGGCGATAGTGGCTCCGATCCCCCAGAGAGCAGTCAAACCAAGGTGTTGACGCAATTTTTTCGCCAAGCTTGGCAGAAAATGTGGGCTGGTATACAAAATAATCAGTCCAAGAATAGCAGCTACTACAGCGGCACTGATTCTAAAAATGGCACTGAGGAAATATTGAGTGAAGAAGCTACTTCGACTTCGTTGGCTTAGCCTCTCTTCTGGAGAATTGGAGCCATACATCATGCCATGGCGATCGCTGAATGTAGCGCGTTCACCACTGACAGTCGCACCCGGTTCCTGTACAATTTTGCCGCCAAAGGAGTAAGCATCACCCTCTACTCGCGCTCCTTTTTTCAGGATGACATCTCCGCCAAACGTGATCGCAGTGTCCACAACTTTGGCGTTAGGGGAAACCGTAACACTCCCGCCAAACGCAAGGGCATTTTCGACCACTTGATTCTCTGGTACGGTTATGCTGCCACTAAAGCGAATGAGGTTAGCATTATTGATATTGATATCGGTCTGCGCCAGGGCATTGCCTGCAAAGATCATGCAAACGGTGGTTATAAAAGCTAGAACTAATTGGTGCCATTTCATAGATTTCATCCTCGTAAACGGCAAGAATAACGACTATTCCTCATAACATTGAAAAAAGATGAGGAAGCTGTGAGAAAGGTATAAATGAGATAACCGATGATAAATTCCCAACCATTTCCGTATCAATCAACGAATCGGTATAGTGAAACCGCGACGGATAATGCTTCAAATAACCCGTTCTTCCTGATAGGAAATCTTCTCTTCATCATTGGTCATCAGGTTTTTGGTTCTTGTATTCATCAAATAACCGCCGAAGCCTGTTATCCATAGCACAATCGGATAAACAAGCCATCTTTCTGTGCCGCCCAAGCCAATAAAAGGAACAATCATATTGGGGACAAACACAACAGCACACCATGTTGTTAGTGAAATGGCTCCAAAGATAATGCCGATAAATCTAAATGGAGCAGAAACGACTTTAAAGGACGTAATAGCTGATACTCCACCCGCTATAAACACAAGCAAAGAGAACATCCCATGATACGGAACTTTATCACCAGCAAAGAATCCAATGCCCACTAAACCCAAACTAAACAGACTAAGCGGAATAGTGAAAAGTAGTTTTTTGAAATATCGATGCTGAAACAATGTTGCCGTCAAAGCCATCAAGCCAGATGAAAACATAGTGATATTAAAAATGCTGGAAGATGGCTGATAGATTAAGCTGTTGGGCGGTTTTGTTGCACCCAGATCACTGATTTCGCTGTTAAAAGTTGTGTAGCCAGATGCCGATGGGTAAAACACTTCAGCAGTGATGATGCCCATTAAAGCAATTGAACCAGCAAGAAAGAGTAATAGACCAGAAAGTTTTAGTTTGTTCATGACAGATTGTTTTGATTAATTTGTTGAGAGCCTCACAACAAGAGAAAATTTATCTTTAGGCGGTTTTCATGAACGAATAAATCGGTCAATGGGTCGCCTAAGTGAAACGGGTTCAGGATAATTTTTTAAATAGCCTGTACGCAAGATAAATTGAATACTTTCATTGATCCCGATCGCTTGATTTAGCTGTTGCTTAGTTGAAGCTTCTTCCAATATTTGGGTCATCGGATGGATGGCAATGCCTTTTTCTCTCACTTTCAGAAAAAGTCGTTGCATTCGTCTACCCGTTTCCAGCAATGTCGCCACCGAAGTATCCTTGCTGGTAATCAGAATCCAACCTGCCGATGCCGATACTTCCTGTTTAACGGTATCAATGCCTCGCTCTCTAAAATCATTTTTCATCACATTGTCTTTGCCGTAAAAATTCCGCACTACCCAGCCAGAAATCCCTTCTATTTCCATGCTTGCTGTTGTCAACCCATCACGATATTGATCAGCATCCTGACTGGAGAATCTGATCCAGTCGGCTAACTCTTGCTGTGCTGGGTCGCGGTAGGATTGCAAGCGGTTGGCTTCAATGGTTTGTTCATTGATCCATTGACTCTCTTTGCTGGTGACAGGCAAATAATGGATAAATTCTGGTTCTGCATTAACCAGATGGTTAAGATCGTCTTTTTTTAGCACATCACTTGCAAAACTAGCCCGAACAGTACGACGGTTTTGAATTTTGGTGATATCAAACGCATTTTTCGACGCTTCTTTAATGAGTTTGACTTCCATGACTCGCTCATCTTGATTGGTCGCAGCGAGTAAAGTCCAATCGCAGATATAGCCAAAAGAGTTGGCGGCATAATCCAGGTTTTGCAGGAACGCGCCGAGCGACAGCATTGTTTCTCGCTGCGTCGGGTCAACGGCAGGCAACCATTTACGGCGATCGTTGCAGATGATCCAGTGATACGGTTCAAGTAATTGCACAAACCACGGCTGTGTGTTGTGACCGCTCGGCGCGAGTGAAGCAAGCAACAAAATCTCTTTTTCGTCTGGTTTGAGTTTGGTGCTGCTAGTGTCGGTTGGTTTAAGATCTGCTCTGACCAGATTGGTTCGATCGCTCAACCAATAAGCGGTTGCCCCAGTGGCAACCGCTGTCCCACTCACAATGCTGATAAATTTTTTCCGTTTCATAATCCGCAACCTTTAAGCTCAAACGTTAAAAAGCTATGCTAAAGAAGATGAGAACAGCATGGAAAGCGCAAAGCTCCCGATAAAGGTCAAGGTAGATCCGTTGGTATCCTGAGTTTGGTGTGCTTCCGGCAGAATTTCTTCCACGATCGTCGTGATTAAGGTGCCTGTTGTAAAGGCAAGCGCAATCAGTTTGGGAAGATCCGCTTGTCCGCGCAAGCCCCAGTAGCCCAATGTAGTACCCAACCAAAGGGGGCTGATCAACGCAGCCAGTAATAAAAAGCGTTCGGTTCGCGGCAGCTTTTGCTCGCACTCAACGAGTGAGTGAATCAATGCCATTTACCTTCAAGCGGTGGTTTAGACATCACTGGCTCCTTCACCAAAGGTATTCTGTTGCTTATCCAGGTTTTGAACTTGAAGAGCGCTGATTCTGCTGGACAAGCTTAG
This sequence comes from Leptolyngbya sp. CALU 1928, assembly GCF_056784215.1. Lineage (NCBI taxonomy): Bacteria > Bacillati > Cyanobacteriota > Cyanophyceae > Leptolyngbyales > Leptolyngbyaceae > Leptolyngbya > Leptolyngbya sp. CALU 1928. The sequence continues at coordinate 47,513 of NZ_JBXBCE010000004.1, forward strand.
ATTACCGATTCCAGGCTTGTTGCCATTCTTGCATCTGTGCAATTTCAGCGTTCTGAGATTTGATGATTGACTGCGCCAAAGTACGAATCTCTGGACGAGCAGCACGTCCCAATGCCATCTGAGCCATCATCACTGCCATTTGATGATGGGGAATCATTTGCCGCACAAATTCCTTGTCAAAGTCTGGGGCTTGCTTGAGCGCATTGAGGTCGGTTGCCGTACTCATCATGCCCTGACCCTGACCCATCATGCCTGCACCCGCGCCTTGTCCTTGGTTATGGTGGTTTTCCATCATGCCCATGTCAGTCATTGAATGTGCAGGCACTGCTTTGCCGTACCACTGTTTGTACCAGGTACGCATCGCTTGAATTTCACGATTTTGGTCTTTTTTAATCGCTTCAGCAAGTTGCTTCACTTCGGGGCGTTTGGCACGACTTAGCACAAGGTCAGCCATGACGATCGCATCCCGGTGATGCGGGATCATCATCTCGATAAAATGCTGATCAACTCGGACCGATCTGAATTGTTGAGGCTTTTCTGATGTTGGTAATGCTTGACCCTGGCTGTTATTGCCAAGAATAAAGCCGAAAATAGTGCTACTACTAAGTAGCCCAACCAAGCCATAAATCAAAAACTTCTTATGCATAAATTCACCTTCTATGAGTCTGTTGTTCGCGCTCAACTGGCTTCCAGCTTGACCAACGTTTTTGTTCCAGCAGCATCCGTGATCCAAAGCGCTATCACCTGACCCACTTCGTTCTGTCCCGTTAAAACTTCAGTGGGTGAATCAATTGTGTGGGCATAGGTCACTTCCTCTTTACCCACTTCAATCACCAGATCATTACCTTTGCCGGGGCGATCGTAAACCATTGCCATCAAAGGGGCGTTCTGAATCAGTTCTTCATCACCGAGTTCTGCACTGATACTTTCGATCGCAATATGCCGCCCCCGATTCCCATCAGAAAACTGATCAAAGAACTCGCCCCAGCGCTCACGCGACACAGATTTGTTGATATCAATTTTACTTGCCATAAGACTCCTTGTAAAAAACTGGTAAAAAAGCTGAATACTGAAATAGTCACGTTGAAAGCAGCAAATCTAGCGCTACTCGGCGAAACTAAGCCACCTCACTATCAGATGATTCTCCACTGAAGACACTCCCGGCGCAGCCCAAGCGACTCGTTCGGCTTCCTCTCGCTCAGTATGGTTCCGAACTTCGCCACGGAGCACCACTTTGTTTTCGAGAATCTCCACTTTGATTTTGTTGGCATCCACTACAGCATTGCGTTTGAACGCCGATGTAATGTCCGTTTCGACTCCTATTGCCGTCAGTTTAGTTTTGATCGAGATCAGATTAGATACCCCTTTGACCCCTGGCAAGTGTTGCACAACCTGTTCAGCAAAGTTCATTTGATACCACCATTCCACCTCACCGCTTAGCGTAATCCAGGCTTCACGGACGGTTACCTCAACGGCTCCTGTTGGAATGATCATGGAGCTGTTGATTTGATGGGCAGCAGCGGCGGCGATGTCTCCGTCTGTGCGGTGCAGTGAACCCGGCAGTTTGACTTCGATGTCGTCCGCGATCGCTTTTACCCCAGAAACCCGTTTAACCGCCTGCACAGCTACCCGTTTCTCGCCGTAGCTGGTAGCGTAGCCGCTGAGTGTCACCGTTCCATCTTTCACCAAGACACCGATCTCTGTGACCTCTACGCTTGGCTCATATTTAAGTTCAGAAAGCACATCATTCTGTAGTTCCACATCAGTTTTATCAATAGTATTTTTCATGTTTTTGTCCGTTAGTTGTTATTTGAAAGCCTCGCTTTTGGCGATCTGCACATGCAGAAATGATTTGCAACCCGTGCGATCGCTTCGGCTCAGCTTGCAAGCCTGACGGATTTTTTTGAAGTGGAATATTCGCTATCGCTGTTGATTCAAAGCCCTATACAGCGACTTAAACGCTCTCCTCCGGTTCGGACTGACTGCTGACTCCATCAGTTGTGCGTCCGCTCATCTCACTCGGATGGAGGCGATAGATTGCCACGACCTCTGCGCGTCCCCATGAGTCAGTCCAAGTGCGATTGATTGCAGGCGAAAGGGTAGGATTACGCTCTTGGATGAATTGCCTAGCATGGTCAATATCTGGCTGCTCGGTGAGGCGATCGGCTCGACCATTTACAATGACGCTGCGCCAATGAGGCGGATCGTGAATATCTTCAACTTGTAGACAAATTTCTGGACTCGCGTCGATGTCATGAGTCTTCATCCCCTCGGTTGTAAACAAGTAAATATCCGCATTTTCGAGGTAATAACGCATTGGCATCACGCACGGTTTACCTTGGTGGATGAAGCCAAGATGACCGTATCCTACTTGGTGTAGCAGTTCGTATATTTCTTTTGAACTCATTTCATCAATATCTAACATGCTCATTCTCCTAAAGATTCAGTCGATTGATAGTCTTGATAAAAAGGTGATGAACTCCGGTACAAAACCTAAAATTCGGCTTGAAGTAGCGCTGGAGCGATCGCTCACTTAACCAGCATTAAAGATTTATTGAGTGCTTTTTATTGAAAACTTGTGAGGCTAACGCTGCTTGAGCAGGGCAACAATGTCTCTCGCTTCCTTGTAATACAAAGCATCAACATGAGCGCCTCTAGAAAGCTTTGCCTCTTCTTGACTATTGAAAGGACCCAGGTGATAAGTTTGCGGGGGGCCAGAGGTATTGACTTCTACCCACCAAGATACTGTTGGTTGATGCAGTGAAAATGAATTCATTAGAGATACCTGTAGTGTGTTAAACCTGACTTAGAGATCGCATTGGAAAGACTTTTGTTGAGGAAGGAATGTAAGCAAGACCTTTCTACTTGTCCAGCTTTTGGTTTGAGAACTGGCATTTCTTGCCGACAACTTTGACAAAACCAGTGGATAGATTCACCCTGGATGTGTCGGAGGAGTTTGTCGGAGCAACAAGGACAATTTTGCATAGGCTCCACTTAATAAAACTCAGCTAAAGCGGGTATTGATTCTGCACTGATTGCCATGGCATAGGGTAACGGTTGAGCGCGATCGCCCACTCTAATTTTGGCGGTTCGCTGAGGTTCAGTTGACTTCATCATTGTCAGCGTTAGGGTTGTATCGCTTAACTCAGCAATGGCAGTCTGAGGCTGAATGGAGCTAGACAATGGGATCAAACTTTGGAACGGAGCAACCGAAAATTCTGTCTCTGAGTCATTTTGGTCTTCGAGAGGGTCTCGGCGATCGCCTCTAACCAAGACAGTTTCTGGAGTAACTTGTAGATCGAGGCTACCTCTAGAATGATGAAACTGAATCTTCAAAATCAACAGCGTTTCGGTCTCTTGCAGTTCAATGCCAAAGGGCTGAGAGCTGCCGCGATCGCAAACCCAAAGTGTTGAGTCATAAACTTTTTGCTTTAAGTTGTGAAAAATCGGGAATAGAAACTGAAAAATATCTAGTGTAGGTCGCGATTGCAATGAAACCATTTTTTTACCTAATACTGAACGTGTGCAGCTTCATCAGATTGAGCTAAAGAATTAAGTACTTGTCAACTCTTGCATTGTTTAAGAACTGTAGGAATGATGATTGAAGCGATGGTTCCGAAGTAAGTTTTAATCTTTTAGTCACCCAATTTTGTAGCTCGACTCGTATCGACTGCGAGCGAATTTATGTAGAGATAAAATTGAGTGCTCCATTAACCTGACACATTTAATGCGATTGTGACATCCATCAATTGATTGAGATTAGGTTAGAAAGGTTTACATCTAAATAAGATAATAAAGATGGATTGCGATCAACCCTAACGTGAATGTAACGTGGGGACAATTGAAATCGTGTATATGCAAACGTTTGAATTGTTTGAATTGAATTAAAATGTATTAAAGCTTTACTAATAGTGAGGAAGATTGACCCAAATCAGCGTTTGTTCTGACCACAAGATAGAGAAAAGATAAATAGTTTTACTATCAGGTGTGGTTGGCTGATGAGAATTGGTATTGTTATGAAGGCTATTATGAAAAAAGTGCTTTGCTAAATTAGGCAAGCGCAGTTAAACAATAGAGTATTTAGACCAATTAGGACATGCCACTACATCCATGTCTAGACTATTTATGCCAATCTACCAATCGTTGAGGGAAATATAGAAGCCGCCACCAGAGCAACTCATTAAGTCGAGGAAAAAGATTGGTTTAGGGGGTTGAGTAGCATTGGATGTTGTTGGCGAATTGTACTATCAAGCTTCGGATTAGTTCTAATTGCACCTGGTGATACGTTCGCTTCAATCACCCCAAGTAAATCCCTTTACTTTTTTGCTCTTGCCTTGGAGTTTTTGCTGCTTGCACCCACAGGCTCGGCTTGCCGCAAGCCTTCCAATGGCTTGAGTTGCTGAGACTGTTCTTTCAGTCGCACCGAGAGACGATCACCCACTAATTCACAGAGGTCAAAGATGAACGGTTCGGCAATCTCATAGTAGACACTGACTCCTTGAGGTGTGCGGGAGACAATCCCTGCCTGCGCGAGAATCTTCAAGTGCTTCGAGACATTCGCTTGCCCCAATCCGGTTTCTTCCATAATCTCGGTGACATTCTTCGAGCCTGACTTCAGTGAACACAGCACTTGCAAACGACTGAGTTCGGACAGCACTTTAAAGTAATCGGCAACTGGAGCCAAGGCAGAAGGCGGTAGGGGCATATGTATGGGAATAGACTTCAACTAGCTTACTACTTTAACCTATAAATTGTATTACTATATAGTAGTATAGTAAGTAGATTGAGTATGAGCGCGAGATGATTTGCTCTCTTGCCATAATTTCTGCTAAACCCAAAGGAAACCCTAACATGAATTTTTTCGGCTTCAACCGTTCCCAATCTTTGCAAACCAACACCTTACAGACGATTGATACGCAAACTCTGAAACAGTGGTTAGACCAACAAACAGTCGTTCTAGTAGACGTGCGGGAAGCGAACGAGTACGCCACAGGTCATATTCCCGAAGCAACTCTGATGCCTCTGTCTACGTTTGATCCCAAGCAAATTCCTCAGTCCCAAAATCAGAAAATCGTACTTTATTGCCGTTCAGGACAGCGATCAACTATTGCATCCCAAAAGCTATTGAATGCTGGACGTTCAGAAATAGCTCATTTAGAGGGTGGAATCGGTGCGTGGATAAAAGCCGGATACCCAGTTCAAGCTTGATGGAGAGATAAAGTAATGATCACAGACCGCAAACGCATCCTGATCGTCGGCGGAGTTGCCGGAGGTTCATCCTGTGCCACCCGTGCCCGTCGCTTTTCGGAAACTGCTGAAATTATCCTGTTTGAGCGAGGTTCGTTTATCTCGTCTGCCAACTGTGATCTGCCCTATTATGCGGGCGATATGATTACGGATGAGAAAAAGATGCTGGTTGCTAATGAGACCTGTTTTGGTAGCGATTTAACATTGGTGTGCGACTGGAGAATGAAGTGGTTGCGATCGATCTCGATGCGGCTCAAATTACCGTCAAGAATCGCCAGACGGACGAGGTGTATCAGGAGTCCTATGATGCACTGGTATTGCTCCAGGCGCGGCTCCGATTCGTCCACCCTTGCCAGGAATTGATTTAGCCGGAATTTTTGCCATACGCACGATTCCTGATAGCCGTCGCATTCGAGAATGGATTGCAGCGCATCAGGTGAAACAAGCCGTGGTGGTGGGCGGCGGATTCATCGGGTTAGAAATGGCAGAAAATTTGGTGCACCGTGGGATTGCAGTCACGCTCATTGAAGCGCAATTTTAGATGATGCCACCCCTTGACCCAGAGATGGTTGTGCCTGTCCATAAACGCTTGAGATCGCACAATGTCACTCTTTGTCTAGGTGATAGCGTCGCTGAATTCAAACCCAATTCTAATGGTGGGATTGATGTTCTGACCAAATCAGAAGCCACTCATACCGCTGAATTAATGATTTTAGGCATTGAAGTACGTCCTAAAACGAGGCTGGCAAAGACAGCAGGGCTGAAAATTGGCGATCGCGGTATGAGGGAGCTTAACAAGCCCTCCTTGCATCAATTCCTGCACTAAACTATAGAAATTAACAAGTTGTGCCTCTCCTATCATGCCCACAGCAGGTAAACTGCCACAAGTTGATATGACTCAACAAACTCACCCTGCACTTGCGGATTATCCCGTTTTGTCAAGCGATCAGTCGGGGTGGCAGGGCATCTTCTTTCACCATTATGATCATCCCGCTTATGAAAGCCCAGAGCATCAATGGAGGCAGCACATCATCGGTATTATTGGGCGTGGTGGACACCCGGTTGAGTCCCAGCATCGGTTAGATGGTCAAGTTCAGCACTGTTATTGCAAACCGGGTGAGATGCTGTTTGTCCCTGCTGGCAGGCGCTATGCATCAAACTGGCAGCAGGCAGGTGAATTCTCTTTGCTAGGATTTTCTTCCAGGTTTTTTGAACAGGTCGTGCATCAGTCAGTCCACGTTAAGCGGGTCGAACTCATTCCACACCTTGGGATTAACGATCCGTTAGTGCAGCAAGTTGGACTAGCTTTGAAAGCAGACGTTGAGGCTAAACATCCCACAGGCAGAATGTTTGGTGAATCTTTAGCAACTGGGCTAGTGATTCATCTCCTCAAGCAGTATTCAGCTTGGCAACCTCACTCATCTTCTGATGATAAAGGTCGTTTGTCTGAGTCTCAGTTGCAAGGAGTGTTCGATTATATCCACAACCACATCGATCAAGATATTGCTCTAGAAGATATTGCTGACGTACTGAGTTTAAGTCAATATCATTTCTGCCGTCTATTCAAGCAAGCAATGGGAGTGGCTCCCTATCAGTATTTAACTCAGCGTCGCATTGAGCGTGCCAAGCAATTATTACTAACAACTAAACTGACCATCACTGAAATCGCTTTTGCAGTTGGTTTAAGCAATCACAGTTCGTTTACTAGGCTCTTCCGCCAATATGTTGGTGTATCGCCCAAGGTATTTAGAGCATCTCAATAAGAATTTCGGCAAGATCGGCACAGTTTGAGCAAATCTGGTCAAGCTTTCAATCGAAGGCGATCGCTACACTCAGCGTATGACATGAGAACAATCTACAGAGGCAATTTTGCTGCCTTTTGACAAGGTAGCTCATGTTACTAAGTATAAGGAGTATGCAATGACAACACGCGAAATAGGTGAAGAGGGATCAAAAAAACCTGACATAACGCCAAAACAAAAGAAGCCCTTTAGACTGAGCCTTCAGCAAAAGAACTGGATTTTATCGTTTCACATTGGCTTTGCAGCATTGTGGACTGGAACCGTTCTCAGCATGTTTCTGATTGCGCTTAGAAACAAAGATATGGCTAACGCTAGCATTCTTTTTGCACTCAACTCAGTCATTAATTTACTGAATGATGTGATTGTGATTCCGGCGGCGATCGGCTCGGTGCTTACGGCAACTATACTCTGCTGGCAGACCAACTACGGCTTTTTCAAGTTCTATTGGGTGATCACGAAGTGGGTTCTGACGACTGGATTGATGGTTTTCGGCACCTTCTGGTTGTTTCCGTGGGGCAATACGGCTGAAACCATTGCCTTAACCGAGGGCTTAAATGCGTTTAAGAATCCGCTCTACTTGTTTGACACAAGAGGAGTACTCATTGGCTCACTGCTTCAGCTCTCTTTTCTCTTTGTCATCATTGCTATTTCCACACTAAAGCCGTGGGGAAAGCGAATTGATAAACAGCCCAGAGTAATGCAATAAAGTTATCAATCAACAATCAGTATTTCTAAGTTGGGCGATCGCCTAATTATTTTGCAGTCAGAGGGGTTTTCTCCTGATTGCACCCGCACTCACCCTCATGGTCATGTTCCGCTGCATGGTCATGTTCCGCTGCATGGTCATGATCGTGTTCCTCTGGTGTGCTGACTACCAGGGAACCTGCCAGATATGCCGTTACAGCTGTATCCGGGTCAGTTTCAGGGGTGATAGTGGGCTTAATCCCCTTTGATTCCAAACGGCGGGCTAATCCATGTCCCATACTGCCGCTAATTAGAACTTGCACGCTATCCAGCGGGTGAGAGTCTTTGGGGGAACTCTCATGAAAGCTCTGGTCTTTGGTGAGTTGTAACACCTGCTTGTTTTGGACGGTGGTGTCGTCCACGTCATAGATCCAGAATTTCTGGCAGCGTCCGAGGTGAGCAGTCACATGGGTCTGGTTTTGGCTAGACACTGCAATTTTCATGAGCGTTCTGATGAGTTGAGCTTGAGAGGGTTGATGGATGATGCGGCATTGTTAGACCCACCAGGGCTTTTCCCCAGTCCGTGGATCGGTTTCTGTCCAGGGTGAGATCAAAATGGTATTGTCGATGACGGCAACATGGAAGATTTTGAGCGGGAGGGGAGCTGGTCCCCGGACTACGGTTCCATCTGGTGCATAGCGAGAACCGTGACAGGGGCATTGGAACTGTTGATCCATCGGATTCCAGGGAAAGGTGCAGCCCAAATGGGTGCAGTTATCCAGTATCCCAATGCTGTCCAGGGTGTGATCGTCCTTAACGATTAAGTATGTGGGTTCACCGCTCAGACCTGCAACCAGCGCGCGGCTTCCTGGCTCCTCTGCCAGAATTTGCGTGGCTGGGATGGGATTACCCAACACATCTTTAGCAATGATGGCTCCTCCTGCCCCTGTTTTTTCGACTGGAGGAATGAAGAATTTGCCAGCCGCGTAGAGCGCAGAACCTGCGGTGGCGGCAACAGTAGCTCCAGTAATAAAGTTGAGGAGTTGCCGCCGGGATAGGGATGGACTTTCGATCGGAAGATTACTGTCCATGAAGGATCTCCTTAAGTGTTGATGTGTGCATCCCTTTAAAGCTGCTCATTGGGCTGGCTGGTATGAATGCCCAGGAGGCGATAAAGACCGCAAAAGCCGACCAGCGCCGTCACCAGTAAGACGCTACCGACAACGACCAGTCCGATGCCCAGGGTCGAACCGCTGTAGAGAAACAGTCCCAAATAAAACAGCACCGAAGCGAACAGTAAGCGGATCAGGCGATCGGTAGAACCCACATTCGTTCTCATAGCTGAAATCTCCAATATTGAAGCGGATTGCAAAAGCCTTGTTGCAATGATGCAAGTAGCGACTTCCAAGGCGATCTCAGTCTTTTGTGACTTCACCTTCATATTATAACTAATCAGTTATAAAACAGTAAAGCAATATTTGTGTGCGGTACTTGCTCCGCATAGGCAAGTCAACACTTCCAACATAACTGTTATGAGAAGAAGATGGGCGATCGCCTAGTGACTCGCTAGAGAATTGACTTGAAAATCCTTCTTACTTGTTTTACAAGTCATCTGTTTCTCTTGCGTTTTGTGTCGTAGTTAATCAATTCATACAAGAATTCAACCAGCAGGCTGTCAGGATCATAAAGGAGATCAGAGTGATGAATTGGCTCAAGCAATTTTCCCATTGCAGTTATGGAGTACGTCATCAGGCTTAGAAGCGAGAGCTAAGACAATTGCCCCAAGATGTTGAATAAAAATCACAGAGGACTATTGCAATGAGCAATCAAAATGATTCCCAAGAATCTATCCCGCAATATGACGCGCATATCATTCCGGCTGAATCTGTCGCCCGTCAGCATCGGGAAGGTAAGGATTTTGGGCATACCTCCCATGTTGAAGCTAGTGGCGAATTGAGCGAAGTAACAGAGGGTTACACGGTCGATAAAGAAGGCTTGCTCAATAACTACGCGATCGAGCCAGAAATGTACGTTAATGTTCCTGGAGATTTGCGAGACCAAGCGGCACAGGAAAAAGCAGAACATCTCCATGAGATGCAGGAGTTATCTGAGCCTGAGGACGGTAAATTGACTGCGGAACATGATTGGCGACACAAAGGTCCAGGAATGATTTAGCGCCCATTAAAAATCAGCGTAGTCGGTCATTGAAACGGTTGCCCTACGTTGATTCTTTGCCTGTCCTCGCGCTTCTGTTGAGATCAGCCTGATTGCAGGATGACGATCCAATGCATCTGAAAAGGAGGAACCGATGCAAACGTTACGCCAGTGTGTTCTTAGCTTTATTCTAATGATGGGTGTTAGCCTATTGTCGATCGGTTGGCATCCAGCAATTGCCTCAGCCGCTCCCATTATTCCTCATCCTAACGAGTTGGCACAGGCTGTCCAAGAAATAGAATCCCTGGATGCCATGCGTACTGGGTTAGCCTCCTCTCTGGACGGACGGACGGAAGCACCGACCATGCAAACGATGAAAGAGGTTTGCCGTCCGGTCGGAATGCGAGCGATTCAACTCAGCCAAGAGAACGGTTGGCAGGTCAAACAGGTTGCCAAGAAATATCGCAATCCAGACCACGCCCCAGGCAACTTGCACGACCAGATGGCGTTGGCAAAATTTAACCAAGAGCCAGAGCTGATTGGTTTTTGGGATCGAGAAAGCCTCGATCAACAGACAGGAACACGCTACTACCGCCGCATCAATGTGGAAGCCAGTTGCCTCGCCTGTCATGGTTTAAAGAATCGCCGCCCGCAGTTTGTCAAAGATGGCTACCCTCAAGATTTAGCCTATAACTTCCAGGCTGGCGACTTGCGCGGTATGTACGCTGTTTTCATTCCCGATGTAATGCAAAAAGCAATGCAAAAAGCTGTCAATGAATGATGATCAAAATTAAGTCAAAGAGGAGTGCCAATGAAAGCAATTTTACGTTTGATCGGATCAACATTCATGCTCGGAATGCTAGTCTGGGCACTCACAATGAATCTGGCGATCGCCCCGTCTCAAGCTGCTATTCGCCAATTGGAAGAAGCTCCAGGGCAGATGGTTTACCAGTCTCGCCAAACTCTCAAAGATCAGCAGGGCGGTAGTTGGCAAGCGATCGCCTTCAAACGCATTCGCCCCGATGACACAGCCGTGATCTACTTGCGTCTCGTTGGGTTTCCAGGCACCGCAAACATTGATCACTCGCAGCCACTGACGCTCACCAACTCAATGGGCAAAACATTGACTGCCGCCGATATATCTCAGGAGATGTTTACGGATCAAACCCAAATGGAACCCGATGTCGGACAGTATGACTTGCAGCCGATCTTAATGCAGCTAGAGTTGGCGATGCCGCTACGACTCACCCTTGCCACCCTGGATCAGCCAGAGATAATCCTCAATGTTCCTCCTGCTGTGGTTGAAGAATGGCGATCGCTCACGGATCAAAAATAATCGCTGCATAAGGATTCGCCATGCAGTGACAGATTCAAAAGACACATAAAAACCATTTGGAAATGACTATCATGAATTTGGAAAATCTCGCGGCACTTAAACCCTATCTCAGCTTTTTCCATCCCATTACCATGTGGATTTTGCTAGCCCTGGCGCTCTACACCCTATACCTCGGAGTGCAGGTTCGGCAAACAAGACTAGCAGAGGGCGAGCCTAAAAAAGAACTGATTAAGGGGCGATTCGCCATTCGTCATCATCAAATTGGCTCTATCTTTTTGGCGCTGATAGTAATGGGGGCGATCGGCGGCATCACCGTGACCTATATTAACAGCGGCAAGATTGTCATTGGTCCCCACCTGTTTGCAGGGTTAGGAATGGTGGGGTTGGTTTCCACGTCTGCCGCGCTGGTGCCCTTTATGCAAAAGCATAACTGGGTTCGCAGTATTCACGTTTCTTTAAATCTTATTCTGTTGGGACTATTTGGCTGGCAAGCCGTGACAGGTGTGCAAATTGTGCAAAAGATTATCAGCAAGATGATGACGAATAGTGTAGGTTGACGACCCACTTATCCTTTCCGAGTTTCACACGGTCAGGCTTTAGCGATCGCCTCGCCTGCGGTTTTCCAGCCTGCAAAACTTGGCGGAAATCCTTGCACATTGTCATAGCCGAACAGGTGTAAGGTCATCACTCCCATTGCCGATCGATAGCCTGTTGAGCAGTACAACACGACGGGGCGATCGCGCGCAATTTTATTCAGATTGTGAGTTAAGGTTCGCAGCGGCAGATTAATCGCGTTAGGGATATGACCCGACTGATATTCAGAGGGTTCTCGCACATCCACCAACACGGTTTGAGGGTTCTCCAACAGGCTTTTTAAGCCTTCGACATTGGCGATCGTGTAATAGCCTGCTGGAATTGATGTGAGAAAGTGATCGACTCCTGATTCTAGAGTTAGGACTGCTTCAGGCAGAGTTTGTATCCGTTCCTGAGAGACCGATCCAGCCGCCGCGTTGAGCGTTGCTGCCATGATCGGGTTTTGCCCAACACCAAACAAAAGACAAACCCAGAGGGAGAAGCCCAGCACTATCGTCTGGATTGACTGCTTGAATAGCATAGCTTTCTTCCAAAAGGGGTATTTCCATTATCTCACCCTTTTATCATTTCACCCGCTCTTAACGGGTTGCAATTCCAGTAAGATGAGAGCTGACAATTCAGGCAACTAACTCTGCCATCAGCTCAGCAACGGGCATCATGTGTTTGGCACGTCCAGCATTGCTACCCGAAAAAATTAGCCCGTTTTCAATATCCCCTCGTGCGGCTTTATCTAAGGCTTGAACAATGCAGTAGTCTTGCTGTTCATCCCGGCATTTGCAAGTATGGAGACAATTGAACAAACACCGTTTTTCCAAATCAGGAGAACCTGCGATCGCCTTCTCCACGAACGCATTGCGTAACGCTCGTCCTGGCATTCCTACAGGACTGGAAATAATCACCACATCGTCTGGTTTGGCATGGAGATGGAATTCTTTGTAATGGATATCGGCATCACATTCATCGGTGGTAATGAAACGAGTGCCAATCTGTACGCCGCTAGCTCCTAATGCCAGCCTCCGATCAATATCGGCCCGATTCCACACCCCACCAGCCGCAATCACTGGAATGGTCTGACCGACTTCTTGTTGGAGATAGGCTACCAATTCTGGGATGACCTGCTCTGCCTCCAAAGCGCGATCGCCCAGTTCCTCTAATTTAGCCCCCAGATGCCCGCCTGCCGAGTTAGGGTTTTCCACGACGAACGCATCGGGTAGCCGTCCGTATTGCCGCTCCCACTTGCGGCATAGAATACGCGCCGCACGAGTACTGGAGACGATCGGCACCAGTGCCACCTCTGGGTACGCTGCGGTATATGCTGGCAATGGCAGCGGCAAGCCTGCGCCAGAAATAATCAGATTGATCCCTTCCTCAGCCGCTGTCCGCACCAGCGTTTCATAATCTTGAGCAACGACCATCGCATTGATGCCCAGAATCCCATTTGGGCTTAACGTTCGTGCGTTTCTAATTTCATCAATCAGCGCCAGCCGATTGGCCTCAAAAAACTGCTCCCTGCGTTTGCGACTATTCGGCTGGGTGATATCAAAGTAGGGTGAGTTTAGCCCTAGAGCAACAGCGGATATGATGCCAATCCCACCTGCATTGGCAACGGCAGCGGCAAGCTGTGCTCCAGAGATGCGGATGCCCATACCTCCTTGAATGATGGGATAGTGGGCAAGATGTTGACCAATTTGGAGAGTGGGTAATCGTGACATATAGGTCTGATTCGAGTTGTAAAAGTCGATTGTTTAGAGTGGGTAGATGTAGCGACTGTTTAAGGTGGCTGAATCATCTCAAAAATAAACGTTCTGCAAGACAGCCCTGGGCTTTGGCTTCCTGGAGATCGCTTATGCTTAATTATATAACCATAAAGTTATAAATAATAGGCAAAACGTCTACATGCTTGAATTGAAGTTCAACCACCATTCCAGAAGTACAGCCCGGCACTGTAAGCAAGTGAGCTTTTGGAGTAAGGTTTTAACGCCCTCTACAGTGGCTGGATAAGTGACGGGGACGAATTCAGGTAGCAGTTTCATATCGTGATCAATATATGTTGTAAAGCTATAGAGTTTCTGGTTAGAAAAAGAACTATTAACTGCCCAACCTTCCGGGCTTAAGGGAATTAGTTGAGTGATATTCGCTGCTTCAATCCCTAATTCTCGCTGCAAAGTGGCGATCGCCGCCTCTTCAAGCATCTGTCCCTCTGACACTCGACCACCCGGAAAATCCAACGTCACCTGCCCAACACCAGGACGATAGCTTGGAGGAGGAAGCAAAAATTGACCGTCTTGAATCGGTAAAACAATCACGGAATCTGCCTTCTCAATCCGCCAGTATTCCAGGATGTTGCCCTGATGGTCTTGTAAATGCTCTCCGATTAGCGTCATCCAACGCGAATGGAGTTCCAGAAAGCGATCGTGAACCTGCCAGATTTGTTCAGAATCAGACGACATTTCATCCATGCCCCAAGGTAGCGGGAGCTGTTTGTGAAGCATTCTCTGGGCTAATTTCGTGCCACATTGCCGTGCTAAGATAGCGTTCCCCTGCACTGGGTTGAATGATTACAATCCGTTGATCCTGGTAGTGCGATCGCTGCCCAATTTGCAATCCTGCATAGACCGCTGCACCCGTTGAAATACCGCTCATAATGCCTTCTACTTGCGCTAATTGTCGCCCCGTCTCGTAAGCCTGCGCCTCGGTAACGGTGACAATTTCATCCATCAAATCCACTCGCAAGACATCCGGTATAAAGCCTGCGCCAATGCCTTGTAAGTTATGTTCGCCCGCTGGTTTGCCACTCAGCACCGCACTGTTGGCGGGTTCGACGGCAACAATTTGGAGCTGGGGATTTTGCTGTTTGAGATAGCGTCCAGCGCCTGTGAGAGTGCCGCCCGTCCCTACACCCACGACCAATACGGCGAGTTGACCATCGGTATCCTGCCAAATTTCAGGTCCAGTAGTGTCGTAATGGATTTTGGGATTGGCAGGATTGCTGAACTGATGGGGTGAAAAGGCGTGGGGAAGTGTTGTAAGTAGCCGACTTGCATAGGCGATCGCTCCTTGCATATCGTCTGCGGCGGGAGTCAAGATGATCTCTGCTCCATACGCCTGCATGATCTGCCGTCGTTCCTGGCTCATATTGTCTGGCATCGTCAAAATCAAGCGATAGCCCTTAGCGGCACACACCATCGCTAACCCAATGCCCGTATTCCCAGAGGTTGCCTCCACGATCGTCGAAATTCCGGGTTGAATCAGCCCGGCTCGTTCTGCTTCGAGCATCATGCTGACAGCGATCCGATCTTTGATGGACTTTGCCGGATTCATGCCTTCTAGCTTCAGCACAATTTCGGCGACACAGCCAAACTGCTGGGGTAAGCGTTGCAGCTTGACCAGTGGTGTGTGACCAGTGATTTCAGTGATGTCCTTATAAATGTTCATAAAGTAAATTGAGAAGCCCTCAAATCATGAGCCAGAAACTCGTCACCGTCAGTCCAGCGATTAACAGCAAGTGAGGCAAATTGCTGAGCAAGGTGCATTTGGTAATGCGTAACAGCGGGTAGACACTAAAAATCAGAGCGGAGAGCAGCGTGACTCCTTGAAGGAAAGCGGCAACATCAGCACTCCAGGTGAGAGTTGGTAAGCCCGTGCCGCTAGAGCCAAGGGTTCGCGCTAGGACAGGCAGAATTTGACCCGCTTCTGTGACCGCTGCTGGGATATAGTGCGCCAGGTTTGCTGCCAGGGTAAAGGGCAGATAGGCGTAGATGACGGTGAGATAGGTGGGTTGTTTGGGATCAAGCAGGCGGGCGATCTCATGGGTGCCATAGGTCAATCCAAATGGAATGCTGAGGAGGGCGAGGGCGATCGGCGTACTGGTCAGTAAATGATCCGCATCAATGGGAAGATCGGGGAAGCCTAGCCAGCCTAAAAGCCGTTGGGCATGGTGCATAAACACCCCACCAAACAGCAGCAAGAGGAGCGCGACTTCTGCCCCAAAGCCCCGGTGATGATCCAGTAAGTCTGAGGTGGGAAACCGTAGGTTTAACTGTACCGATCGATGAGGACAGGCTTTGAGACAGGTCATACACAGCACACAGTCTCGATTGTCCGGCAACTGCGCGGGATGGGAGTAGAGCGGACAGCCGCCCGTTGCCTGTCCTTCAGTCGGCAGCGCGTCAGCAAAGGTAACAGGGGTGGCGCTACTGCCTTTATAGCAGCCAAAAGTGCTGCACTGGCTACCGCATACCTGTTGGGTCGATCGCAACTCTACCATTGCCAGTTTGGCAAACATCCCGTTCATACCGCCGATCGGACAGAGATAGCGACACCAAAGCCTGCGCTCATAAATCAGGCTAAAAATCACCGCTCCGGCGGTAATCGTCAGCAGCAACCAGGCAGAAAGCACTGCATGATGCGGCAAATCCCAGAGCTTCTCCCACAAATAAATTGCCACAAAGCCACCAAATAAAATCCAGGCTCCCCAACGGTTCAGCCATGGGGTATTCCAAGTGAGTTGCTGGCGCGGAAACAGCCACAGGGAGAACCGACGAAGCCATTCGGCTGTGATCATGAAGGGGCAAACGGCACACCAGAGCCGCCCGACAAAAACAAACAGAAACAGATAACCGGGCCACCACCACGCCCAAAAGAGATTCAGTGTCACACTGCTGTCGCGGGTTTGGGGACCCATGAACCCGGCGATCGTGACGGGCACAAAAAACGCCATCATCACCATCCAGATGCCCTCTGGATACCAGCGACTCAGCAACACTTGCCGTAGCCAGGGTACATGGGTGAGCAAATCCACTCGGAAAGCATTCTTCGCAGACTGCACCGACCAGAGGGCTTGTTCTGAAATCACAGCCTGCCCTGGTGGGGTCATGATCACCGCCCGATGCAAAATTTCTGCTAGTTCGGTGAGATTGCCGGGATAGTCATAGCTAATCAAGCGCCGCAGATCCGACTGATCCAGGTTGAGCAGGGGACGATTTTGAGCCTGACAGAACTGGGTTAAGAAGTAACGGGCAAACGCTGGAATATCTGCCTTGCGCTGGGGCAAGCTGAACAGCTTGATGGGAATGGCATCTACCGCTGGCAATTGTAGTTTGTCGGGCGCGGCAAAGATTAAGCGAACCCAGGACTGAACGGGCTGGGGAGGCTCGGTTGTCAGTATGTTAGAGCTGCTCAGTCCATGATTCGGCAAAATGCCACCCGTTTGACAGTAGTCGGTCAGACGGGCGTAATCTCCCGCGCTTAACACCTGGACATTGTTTACCAGTAGCGTTCCCCGCTCCAACAGTGCGAGGATGCCCGGTTGTCCGCCGACTCTGCCGAATAGAGCATCGGTAATCAACCTGCCCTCGTCAGATCGGGGCAACCTGGCACAATCTAGCTCTGCAAACGGTTGGTCTGCGAGTCCAGAACGAGCATGAATCAGCCCTGCCAGAAAGGTTTTTCCAGTTCCAGGTTGAGCTTGAAACAAGATAGGTTTCAGAGTGGCGGCGGCTTGATCAACTTGTTCCACTAGCTTTTGACTGGCTTTGCTGTCGCCCAGTATTTCCCCCGTTGGCACCGCTTGAATATAGGACTGTAAGCCTTGAATCCGGTGCTGTTCTTGAGCAATGCGGGCACTGAAGGCGTTTAAGTCTTGTGCTAACAGGGCGTTGAACAGATGTTCAAGCTCTATATACTCCTGCATTAACTGATGAAACTGAGCCTGGGGCAAAAACCAGATTTCGCTGGCAGTGAGGGCGATCGCCTGCGTCTGATACTTGCCATTTTCTGGGGTTGCCATCAGTGATGCATAGCCGAAGAGATCTCCAGCACTGCGATAGCGAATCAGAGATTTGCCAATGGGAGAGAGTCGAGCAATCTCAACTGCACCCCACTTCAGCAGGTACAGTCCAATGTTGTCTTGCCCTTCTTGATAGATCAGCGTTTGGGGTTCGACGCGAAAGCAATGCAATGACTGGGCGATCGCGGTTAATAATTGTGCTGGAAGCTGCCCCCAAAGCCGATGAAAACTTAACCAATTCTGACACTCTTCAACAGCCTTATCATCAGCCGTAACTGTATTGGCGACATCTGTGTTCCAGGGTAAGGGCTGATCGGTCGCAGTCAGCCTGGAATAAGTTTGGACAGAAGCTGTTTCAGAATGCATACACCCGTTGCAGCGAACTGCATGATGAAAGGGAGTGGAAAGGCGAGAAAGTAGGAGGTGAACGATCGATCTTGCCACCCTTTCATTATCCCACCCTCACATTTTTTTTACTGTTTTAACGACGGTTTGACAGCAAGCACTTGTACGACAGCACTGTGCCCCAGATGGAACTGACCTTCCTGAATTTCTCGCTCCAATTCTTTGGCATGGTTGAATTTTAGCCCTTCTAGTTCTCGCTGGAGAGTTGCCAATTCCATCGTCAGATCGGCAGTGGGTGGTCCTCCTGTTTTAAATGCCAGTTGACGAGGCGTATATGCCTCTAACACAAACACCCCGCCCGATCGCAGTCCAGTTACCACTTGCCGATGGACATGAGCGCGGACGGTGGGTGGTAAGTGACAGAAGATCGAGACGATCGCATCCCAGTCATCCGGCTGAATGGGAAATTCTGCCAGATCTGCCACAATCGTTTCGATTTCGACAGAACTCTCTGCTGCTAGTTTCCGAGCTTTCTCTAACCCGACAGGAGAGGCATCAACGGCTGTCACTTGGCATCCTTGCTGTGCCAGATACACCCCATTCCTGCCTTCCCCATCTGCCAGACAGAGAACCCGCCCTTTGGGGATTTGCTGAACGACTTCCACGAGAAAATCATTTGGGTTCTTGCCATACACATATTCAGCTTGGCTGTATCGTTCATTCCACATAGGTTACATTGCGAATTGGAATAACGAGATGCTGAGATCATTCACTTGCTTACTCCCCATAAACATCCCCAACGACTTTGCCTCGGAACACCACATAGTTGTAGATGTTGTAGAACAGCATAATGGGAATGAGCACCCCAATAAAGGTGAGCATAAACACCAGGGCACTGGGAGCGGCAGCGGCTTGATAGATCGTGATTTGATACGGGATAATGTAGGGAAATACGATCAGCCCTAACCCAATAAAGGTAAGCAAGAAGATCAGCATTGTCCAGATCAACGGCGTATTTTCTTCCTCTCGGTTAAGGCTTCGCAACAGCAGCCCCACCAACACTAAACCC
Source organism: Leptolyngbya sp. CALU 1928 (assembly GCF_056784215.1). NCBI lineage: Bacteria > Bacillati > Cyanobacteriota > Cyanophyceae > Leptolyngbyales > Leptolyngbyaceae > Leptolyngbya > Leptolyngbya sp. CALU 1928. The sequence goes on from NZ_JBXBCE010000004.1 coordinate 66,532, forward strand.
AGCACTGGAATGACCGCGAAGATGTAAACCAACGGTGGGCTAAACAAGCGAGTTCGTGCGGCTTCATAGACGATGGGAGTGGCAATCGTGATTAAAATCGCGCCCATAAACGTGGTGATAGCGGCAAGTTTGGCCGTGCGAAAGTGAGTTTTTTGCAGCTCGCCTTCCGTTTTCAAAATCAGGTAGGTGGAGCCAATCAGAACATAGCCCTGGATCAAGGTGAGGGCAACCAGGAGCGATCGCCAATCTAACCAATCCCAGGTGGAGCCGATAAAGTGACCTGCCTCGTCCACCGCGATCCCCTCAATCACGCTACCTAGCGCAAAGCCTTGTCCCAGTGCAGCCATAAAGCTGCCAGCACCAAAGGCAAAGTTCCAAAGAAATTTGCGATCGGAATGTTCTCGAAATTCAAACGCCACCGCCCGAAAGATCAGCCCAAAAATCATCATAAAAATGGGGATATAGAGGGCACTGAGGATAGTGCCATAGGCGAGGGGAAATGCCCCAAACAAGGCTCCTCCCATCAGCACCAACCAGGTTTCATTCGCATCCCAAATGTTCCCCAGACTGGTCATCAAAAGGCTCCGGCGTGCTTCATCGGAACTGGTCAGCGAAAGAATGCCAACCCCCAGGTCAAAGCCATCCAGCAGGACATAGAGAAACAGGAACAGCGCCAGAATTACAAACCAAACTTGAGGCAGAAAATGTACTAATGCATCCATAGCAATAACCTACTGTTGAGCCTCCACTGGACGTTGATCGGGAACAAATGTCGCGGGTTCTGTCTCGATCGCAGGCTTGTTATCTAGCCCTGGTACGGGTAGCTCCAGATTGGGACCGTGCCGGATAATCCGACTCCCGAAGTACAGCGTTGAGACAAACAGAAGGGAGTAAACCACCGCAAACAGGGTGAGGGAAGTTAGCACATTGCTGGCAGGGATTTGAGAGGCGGCATCAGCGGTGCGAATTTGCCCGTACAGCGCCCAGGGTTGCCGCCCGACACACCTGACAATCCAGCCTGATTCAACCGCGATGTAGCCCAGCGGAGCGGCAAAAATCCAGGTGCGGAGGAACCACTTTTGCTGAGCAATCTTTTCAGGCGAGAGGTTGCCCAGTAGCCATTGCAGCGCACTCCACAGCATTAGCCCTGCCAAGAAGAAGCCAATCCCGCTCATAATTCGGAACGAATAGTAGATCAAGCCCACCATGCGAGGGCGATCGCTTGGTGCCCATTCCTTCAAACCTCGGACGGGTTCAGACAAGTTCTTCTTAAATTCCAGGATGTAGCCCAACCCATTGGGAATGGTAATTTCCCATTTATTGGTTTGGCTGGCTTCATCGGGGAGTGCCAGCAGGCTCCAATCGGCAGGCTGTCCCGCAGGACTGGTTTCCCACTTAGCTTCCATCGCCGCCAGTTTAGTTGGCTGATAATGAGCCACTTGCTCAGCGCTGAGATGTCCGATGTAGATTTGCAGTGGGGTAACGGCGATCGCGGCAGCTAACACAATTTTGAGCGATCGAGCAAAGAACGCCTGATGACGGTTGTTGAGGATATACCAGGCACTAATCCCACCAATGACAAATAACGAGGTTTCTAGCGTGGCAAAGAACATGTGGGACACGCTTTTGACCATGAAGGGATTTGCGATCGCCTGAAAGTAGTCACTGACAATAAACTTGCCATTAACCATCTCGCCCCCCGCTGGAGTTTGCAGCCAGGAATTTGCCACCAGAATCCAGAAGGTAGAGAGGTTGGCACCAAAGGCAACCATGATGGTGGCAAAGTAGTGGATGACTGGATGCACCCGCCCCCAACCAAACAGCATAATGCCCAGAAAACCAGCCTCCAGCATGAACGCCATCGCGCCTTCAAAGCCCAGAATACTGCCAAAAAAATCACCCACGGCTTCCGAAAAGGGTGCCCAATTTGTCCCAAACTGAAACTCCATCGGGAGTCCTGATGCCACCCCAATGCCAAAGTTGAGGACGTAGAGCTTTGACCAGAAGCGCGCATGGTGGTAATAATCGGGATTGCGTGTCTTTAACCACATTCCTTCCACAATCACCAGATAAATAGCCATACCTGTCGTCAGGACGGGCCAAAGCATATGAAAGATGGCAGTGAGGGCAAACTGCATCCGAGAAAGTGCAACGGTGTTCGATAAAAGATCCATGAGTCCTCTACAAGTGGATTAAGCGCGAAACACTGGCTTTACCAGTACCGTAGCTAGGTGAAAAACAAAAACTCTGATGATGCCTTGAATTCAGTTATAAAAGCGCATTAAAGAGGTAGCCGATGCTGATAATACCAACGGTCATTAGCCCAATAAAGACGGCTAACAGTTGAGGGCGCAGCACTTTCTTGAGAATCACCATTTCAGGAAAAGATAGGGCTGTTACTGCCATCGTGAAAGCTAACACGGTACCCATCGGCATCCCTTTATTGACTAAAGCTTCGGTAATGGGCATGACACCCGCAATATTTGCATAAAGTGGCACGCCTAAAATTACTGAGATCGGCACTGCTAAAGGATTATCTGCACCTGCATACTTGAGAATAAAATCTGTCGGCACATAACCATGAATGACCGCCCCGATCGCAATGCCAATCACCACATAGAGCCACACCGATCGCACAATTTCGCTGGCTTGAAACTGTCCTTGCTCCAAGCGTTGCCGCCAGGTCAGTGCTACAGGTTCTAGGGTATCTTCATCTTCTAGAGGCAGGACTTGACGCGCTTTTTGCATTTCCCAAACAAAGGGTTCCACCCACTTCTCTAATTTGAGGATGCCGATGATGTATCCGGAGGCGATCGCTAAAGCCACGCCAAAACCGATGTAGATCAGCGTTACCTTTAGCCCAAACAATGCCCACAAAAGAATTACAGCCACCTCATTCACCATTGGCGCTGCCATCAGATAGGAGAAAGTCACCCCTAACGGGACACCCGCTTCTAAGAAGCCGATGAACAAAGGCACCGCAGAGCAAGAACAGAAGGGCGTAACGATGCCGACCATCGCTGCCAAGATATTGCCCGCAAACGTGCGCTTTCCTTCTAGCAAAAAGCGGACGCGTTCTGGTTCTAAAAAGCTCTGAAAGGTGCCAACGATGAAACTAATGACAATCAGTAAGGTTAAGACTTTTGGGACATCATAGAGAAAGAAATGCAGACTCGATCCTAAGTGCGATGTAGTTGATAAACCCAGCAGTTGGGTGACGATCTGGGTTGCCAACCAATCAAACGGATAAAACGGATCGAACATCAAGCTGCCTCTTTAGCGCTGCAATAAGGGCTGAATTTGTTGAGGACTGATGACTCGCCCTTTACTGACAACTTTGCCATTGACGGTTAGGGCGGGAGTGGACATCACGCCTCGTTTGGCGATTTCGATAGGGTCGGTAAGATGTGAAACTTCAGCCGTTAAATTGAGGCTTGCCACAGCTTCTTTCGCATTTGTCTCTAGCTGTTGACACTTTTTGCAGCCTGTCCCCAAAATTTCAATCTTGATTGTTTCCATGACACCTCTCCTTTTTTGTGTTCCGTTATTGAGTTAGCGATCTACTGTGACAGGTGATGGTTTGATTTCCTGCATGAATTGATTGAATACGATACAAAACCTAACGAAAAAAGTACGAGTTCAGCGCGATCGACTTTATCCATCAATGGTTAACTCAATGGCGATCGCCCAATCTTCCTCTCTAGCACCAGGATTGTTCATCAGGTGGATTGTGCAGTAACTCGCGAATATTGGCTTCGATGACTCGATAGCCCACGTTGCCATTGAGCCGCTGCCGTCCTTCATTAAAAATTAAGGTAGGGCTGACAGTCACAGTATGTTCTTTGACTAGCTCAAAATCCTTCGATAGCAAAGCATACGCCTCACCGCTATCAATCTGCTCTTGAATCGCGGCGATCGGCAGTCCTAGCTCTTCTGCAAGTTCAAGTTGCACCTTGCGGTCAGAAACATTCGCCAGCTTGGTAAAAAATGCGGCGTTGCTGAACATAGGGATGAATCAGGTAGGGATGGGCACATCTCCAAATATCAGGTAATGCAGTAACAAACGAATCGAATGTTTCAGCATTGGTACGGATTTAGAATAACAGAGGGTCTTCCGATGCAGGCGTGCTAAATAATTGCGTAATCGGGTATTTTCTCCTTCCACTCGTGTCATATAAGTCTTACTGACAATCTGGTCGCCATCGGGAATAAAGCAGGGATAGACCGACCAACCGTCGGTGATGTAGAAATAACACTGCCAGGTCTCCACAATTGTCCATAACGGGGCAAAAGTCTCGGCACTGTGGTCGCCTAACACCCAACCTAAAATCCCTGGTTTGAAGTGGTCAACCGCCGTCCACAGCCAGATCTTGTTTTTTTTGAGTGGACAAAGGTTTCGAGTTCGTCCAATTCTCCCACCTCTGGAGTGGTCTGCGGGTCGTAGGCATCTGGTAGCAGTTCTCCCACCTGTCTAACCCAAGTGATCACAGTGGTGTGATGCACTCCTTTGACCCGCTCAATGGCGCGAAATCCCATGCCGTTGACATACATTTTTAAGCACTCCCGCTTGACGGCATCGCTGTACCCTCGCAAAGCAATGTAGTCGTCGATGAATTGGCGACCACAATCCACACAGATGTGATTTTGTTTACCTCTGCGATGACCGTTCTTGCGAATATGCGTAGACTTGCACTCAGGACATTGCATTCAAATTGACCTCAATCCATCCCACTATTATGCAATGCCAAAAATGCTTCCCGAAACGCCCAGGTTGCTTTTTCAAAGACCGCTCCTGATGGTTGAACGATTCCCTTCATTTCCAGTAGTTGAATGGCATGGAGAAACAAATGACAGGATGTAGATGAGGGTGGTATCACATTAGTCCAGATATCGGGATGAACGGTGATGTGATCAAACTTTTTCACGACTGCGTGAACGTGGTCGCTATAGCCTTTGAAGCCACCGCGATCGCGCCAGCTATTTTCTAGCTTTTCAAGGGCATTGCCAAAGACAGGGACAAAGTGTGGCGCGATCGCAATCTTGTCTTGAAAGGTAGTTTGTAGCTCATCCAGACGAATTTGAGCGATATAAGCCCAAACGCAAAGAACATCGGAAAAGTAGGAAATGTGAATGGGTTCCATGCGGTTTTGAAGGTAGGAGAGTGGAAGGATAAGTGGATGTGATAGATGAAATGGGCTAGATCTGGGTGAGTGAAGAGTCCTATCATCGCGTTATCCCATCATCTCGCCAGTCGTTATTTCGACAACAGGTTGATCGACATCAACGTTAGTCTCTTTCTGCTTGCCTTTGCGATTGCGCCAGAGTTTGTAATAGAGAATGGGCACCGCCGATCGCGACAGTAACAGGGAGGCGACTTCACCTGCCATGAGCGAGATGGCTAAGCCCTGAAAAATGGGGTCAGTGAGAATAATGGCTGAACCTACCACTACAGCGGCAGCAGTGAGCAGCATGGGACGGAACCGGACGGCTCCTGCATCAATCACGGCTTCTTCTAAGGGCATTCCTTCCTTCAGCCGTAACTCAATAAAGTCCACGAGAATAATCGAATTCCGCACCACAATGCCAGCTCCGGCGATGAAGCCAATCATTGATGTTGCGGTGAAGAAGGAACCCATTAACCAGTGGGCAGGCATAATGCCGATCAGCGAGAAAGGAATGGCCGCCATGATTACGAGGGGGGTGGTAAACGATTGGAACCAGCCCACTACCAAAGCATAAATCAGCACTAAAACCACCGCAAAGGCAATACCGAGATCGCGAAAGACTTCGTAGGTGACTTGCCATTCACCGTCCCACTTGATCGCGTAAGTTTCAGTGGTTGGGGGCTGTTCCGTCAGGTAGGTCTGAACCTTGGTGCCCGTGGTCGGAACGAGCTTATCGATCTGTGGTTGCAGGTTGAGCATGGCATAGACCGCACTTTCGACTCTGCCGGAAACGTTACCCAGGATATAGACAACAGGCTGCAAGTTTTTGTGATAAATACTGGTGTCTGCCGTAGTCGTTTCCGTTTTCACTAAGGCACTTAAAGGGACTAAATTACCATTGGTTCCTTTGAGGTTGAGGGCTTTTAGATTATCCAGGCTGGTACGGCTCGATTGACTGAAGCGCAGATTAATCGCCACATCCTCACGCGCATTTTCATCATGCAGAAGCCCGACATTTTGCCCTGATAACGCCATTTGCAAGACCTCTGAAATTTGGGTGGGACTGATGCCGTTTAATGCAGCTTTCTCGCGATCGATCACCAGGCGATAATCGGTCTGCGGTGCTTCCACATACCAGTCCACATCCACGACCCCATCGGTTGACTGATACAACTGGCGAATTTCTGTGGCGAGGTCAATCTGTCCTTGATAATCGGGACCATACACTTCAGTCACCAGCGTTTGCAGCACTGGAGGTCCAGGGGGAATTTCGGCAACTTGAATCCGGGCACTGTAGCGATCGCCAATCTCCTTGAGTTTCGGACGAATGGCTTTGGCAATGTCGTGGCTCTGGCGTTGGCGATCGCCTTTTGCTAAGAAGTTCACCTGAATATCGGCAAAATTGGCACCCGATCGCAAAAAGTAGTGTCGCACCAATCCGTTGAAATTGTAGGGAGAAGATGTGCCGACATAACTTTGATAGTGAATCACTTCAGGCACCGTGGCGAGGTATTGCCCCATTTCTTTTGTCGCTCTGGCGGTCTGTTCCAGCGTTGTGCCTTCCGGCATATTCACCACTACTTGCAATTCGCTCTTATTGTCAAACGGCAGCATCTTGAGAATCACGAGCTTATAGCCTGCCATTCCGCCGACAATCAGCACCAGAGCTAACACCGTTGTCACCAGAAAAGCTGTTCCCCAGCGCGGATAATGAATCAGTGGAACCATAAACCGACGATACAGCTTACTCAGCGCATCCTCTCCGTGATCATGGGCGGTGAGGCTTGCTCTGCTGAATACCTGCATTGTTGTCCAGGGCACCACAATGAAAGCGACCAGGGCTGAAAAGATCATGGCAGCAGAAGCACCGAGTGGAATGGGTAGCATATAGGGACCCATCAAGCCACCGACAAACGCCATGGGCAGGATCGCTGCAATGACCGCCAAGGTAGCCAGCAGGGTGGGATTGCCAACCTCATCCACTGCTTCCAGCACGATTTGCTGCAAGGTGCGCCGCCGATTGGTAGACCGTTGCAAGCGCGTTTTATTTTCGGGCAATTGCAGATGGCGACCGACATTTTCCACGACCACGATCGCATCGTCTACCAAAATCCCAATGGAGAAGATGAGTGCAAAGAAGGTGACTCGATTGAGCGTGAAGTGATAAAAGACAAAGCTGGCAAGAGTGAGTGACAATGTGACGGGAATCGAGACTGCCACCACCATTGCCTCTTTTTTGCCCATCACAAACCACATGAGGAGCGTCACGGAACCGACCGCAATCAGCATATGAAACAGGAGTTCATTCGATCGCTCTGCGGCAGTCTCACCATAGTCCCGCGTGACGGTTAGATGAACGTTGCTCGGAAGATAGTTGCGTTTAATTTGCTCAAGTTTGTGCAGCACATGATGAGAAACCTGAATCGCATTGGCTCCAGAGCGTTTGGCGATCGAGATCGTGACGGCTTCAGTTTCTCCAATAGACTGCTCTGGTTTTGTCTGCTTCGTTTCGTTTTGCTTTCCCTGTCCAAAGAAGACATAGCTGGCAGGTTCTTCTGAACCATCGGTGACGGTTGCCACATCACGCAAATACACAGGTTGATTGTTGGCAACGGCAACGACCAGTCCTTTTGCGTCTTCTGCCGATCGCATAAAGCTCTGGGTTCTGACCAGAAACGATTGATTATTCTGGTTGAAGGCACCGCTGGCAAGTTCAGTGTTTTGAGCCTGCAAGGCTTTTGAGATCTCTAGCGGGGTTAAGCCATAGGCATTCAGTCTTGTCGGATCGAGGTCTACTCGCAGTTGTCGCTTCTGCCCACCGATAATCGTCGTTTCAGAAACATCCGGCACTTGCTTGATTTGTTCATCTAACTGAGCTGCAATTTGCCGTAATTCGGCTCCCGTGCTTTGCTCACCCCATAAAGTCAAAGTCAAAATCGGGACATCATCAATTGACCTCGACTTAATCAATGGTTGTGAGACACCGGGCGGAATCTTGTCAAAGTTGGCGTAGAGTTTGTTGTAAAGCTGCACCACAGAATCTTCTGTGTTTTGTCCCACCAGAAAGCGCACAATCACTAGAGATGAACCGGGACGCGAGGTGGAGTAAACATATTCCACGCCGGGAAGTTCTTTGATCAACTTTTCCATTGGCGCGGTGACACGCTGTTCCACATCTTTTGCCGAGGCTCCTGGCATTTGGACAAACACATCTGCCATCGGTACAGTAATTTGCGGTTCTTCTTCCCGTGGCAAAATCAGGATCGCTCCAATCCCCAACAGCAGCGACACCAGGATAATCAGGGGTGTCAGCTTAGAGTCGATGAACTTTTTGGCTAAGTGACCCACAAACCCTAACTTGTAAGGATTTGAGGATGGAGATTGATGTCCATTCGGTTCGGTGTGCATCATTTCTTGATTCCCCTATTTCCGCATGGCGATCGCTTGCCCATCGCTGAGTTGACTGATGTTGCTGGTAATGATGCGATCGCCCGTCATCAAGCCCGACACAATCTCGACCTGCCCCTCTCGTTGTTGTCCTGGTTTCACCCAACGCAAAACAGCCGTCGATTGAGATCCCCTCGTTTCTGCCACATACACCCCTTGCAATTGCCCCCGTTGAATCAGGGCATTAGTAGGGACGAGAATAGTTTCTTGTTTACCACCGACTGGTAAGGCAATGCGCCCAAACATCCCAGAAATGAGGCGACCAGAATTATTGAAGGGAATCTTGATCAGGAAACTCCGAGAGTTGGCATCTGCGACTGGCACAATTTGCCCAATGGTGCCATTTAAGGTTTGATTGGCAGCCTCTACCTGTACTTTGACGAGTTGACCGACGCGCACAAACCGTAAATTCTCTTCGGGTACAGCAATCTCCAGTTGTAGTCTGTCTGGATTTTCAACTTTCAGTAATACCGTTCCCGGAGCGGTCATTTCTCCTTCGTAGGCAAGTTTCTGCACCACCACCCCATCGAAGGGAGCGATCACGGTTCCGTAGCTTTCACCTATCGAAGCTGAGGTTACACCGGATTTTGCCTGTTTTACTGCCGCCTGAGATTGGGAGATTGCCGCTTGAGATTGACTAATCGCTGCTCGTGCCTGCTCAATCCCCGCATCTGCCTGTGCAACTTTAGCCTGTGCTTGCGCTAGAGTTGTATTTGCCTGATCCAGACGGTCTTGAGAAACTGCCCCTTCTGCCCAAAGTTTTGACATCCGGCTTTGATCAATTCTCGCCATTTGTAGTGCTGCTTGAGCTTCAATTTTCTGCGACTCGTATTGGTTGAGCATTGCCTGAGTACGAGATAGGTCGGCTTGTCTCTGAGCGACTGTAGACTGTGCCTGAGCCACACCCGACTGTGCTTGACTGGTTTGAGCCGTCATGTCCTTGACATCAATCTGGGCAAGGATATCGCCCTTGCGGAAGCGATCGCCAGACTCTAACGACAACTGAGTAATTCGTCCCATTACCCGTGTTGATAGGGTTGCCTGGTCAACTGGGCGAATCGTACCCGAAAGTTCTAGGGTATTGGCGATCGCCTGGGAGCGAAGGGTTAAGGTTTCAACGGTCGTTGCTGGAGCCATCGTGGTCTCTGGTGCATGGGTCGAATGGGTGAGTTGCAGAATGCCCCAAGTTCCCCCTGTGAGTAGTAATGTGCCTCCTAGCAACAGTCCCCACCCCTTTCGAGAAAGTTTTGGTGCGGGAAGGTTTTGCTTAACTGATCCCGCGATTGTTTCATCGAGCGATTCATTTAGCGAGTTATTTGAGGTGGTATGAGTCATTGTTTTCTCCTTTAAGGGCGATTGCCGCGCTGCACGGCATATCCGTTGCTTTGCCATGCCAGTAAGCCACCTTGCAAGTTGTAGACCTGACGGTAGCCTTGAGAGACTAACCATTGCGCGGCGATCGCACTTCGATGACCTGACAGACAAGTGATAGCGATTGCCTGGTCTTTGGGAATGTCCTTAAGAATGCGATCGCGGTTTAATCGTTGTGCGCCTGGAATATGTCCCATCATGTATTCCAGGCAGCCCCGCACATCAATGATCAAGAGTTGCTTTTGACGTGACTGGAGTTGGGCGGGAGTTAATAAAATTGAGTTTAGGGATGATTGAGGCACAGAGTTAGCTTTCATTCTCTTCATGAGTGACTCACATGGAGTGGATAACGAACTGGTATTTCAAGCGTGTTTTGGATGCGATCAGCAAATCTCTGTAATACTTCCACTGAGACAGGTTTGAGCGATCGCACTAGATCAGACTGAGGGTTATTCAATTGAGGATTAGGAGGATGATTTCCTCTTGACTCCAGACTATGGGTCAATGGTTTGGGACGAGTGGGTGTATTGAGCTGAATTTCATCCGGGCATAATGCCTGCATCCGGGCAATGTATGTTTCTTGCTCTAGCTCATCCCACGGGCTTAACAGCATGGTTTGAATGGCTAGATGCCCGGAGTACAGGCGACGAAATTGTAATATCCCTGCCCAAAGGGTCATCAGGTCAAGCTCTGGCAGCGGTCGATTCACTCGATGAAACTGACGTGTATTCACAGCGTCAAATTTGATGGCAACCTGATCAGCGATCGCTAACGCCTCTCGAACCAAGGCATCGGGGAGCAAGCTGCCGTTGGTTAACACGACTGTAGGCTTGTTTGTAACGATCTTAGCAGTTGCTAAAATCTCTCCTAAATTGAGTGCCAACGTGGGTTCTCCGCTACCGCTTAACGTGACGCAATCCACATCCCACGGCGCAAAGTGCTGCAATTCTTGATAAATCTGTTGAGTTGGGACAAAGATGCAGCGCTGAAGGCTTTGATGCTCAATCTCCCCTAGTTGGCAATAGACACAGTTGAATGAACAAGTAGAGACTGAACCAATGGGGTCAATCCCCAGCGATCGCCCAAAGCGCCAAGACTGAACTGGGCCATAAACCGCTGTAAAAGGCGATGGTATGGCAGCGATAGGATGCAACTGCTGGTTTGAATTTTGATTAGTCATGAGGTTTCCACTCGTTCCATCACAGAGAATGACTTGATGAATGGTTTTGCCATGCGGGGATCTTTAATCATGGCAGTGTAATCTCCCACTCGAAATTGTAATTTGCGGCTCATGTACGCCATACTCAAACCCATCATGTTCAAGCCCTTGGTTCTCCACCGTTGCCAGTGGTCGCGATCGGCACGTAAATCCCAATTCAGCTTTTGCCCGTTGTATACCCCCGCAGAAACTACCCGTCCCTCTTGAACGGTAAGCACGCCTGTCGGGATTGGATCGTGCTCAAAACCGTAGCCAATTACTGAATTGAAATGAATCTTTGCAAGCGCATCGGCGAGTTCTGGTTCTGCATTCCATTGCTCACCAAATGCCTGCATCCATACGGGTGAAAATAAGTTTGCCATTGAAGTTTCTCCAAGTTGATCGTGATCAAAGGGGACAATGAAGTTGAGCATTACTCCTGACTAGCATTTGAGACTTTACGAGTACGAGCACACAAAGCAAGTAAATCCAGATCAATCACCCGGTAATACCGCCACACCCTTCCCGGCGACAGTCCACAACGCCAGCAGCTTTCATGAGCCGTAAGTGTTTTGAGACATTGCCCTGAAGTAAGCTGGTGCGATCGCAAATTTCCTGTACACTATGTTCCTGATTGCAGAGTGCTGCTAGAATCTGCAGTCGGGTGGGTTCTGCCAGAATCTTGAAGCGGCTTGCGAAGACTATTTCCATATCCCTTGTTTCATACTTTTACCTCCATACGCTCTGTGCTTGGAGCAATGGGTTCTACCAGTGGTAGCCCGATCGCCCGAAAGCCCCAACGCTCGAACCAGGGAATCGTCCAGCCTAAGCGCATCTTCGTCATAAAGTATTTCTCAAAGCCTGCCTTCATCCACGACACCCAGATGCCGTGATAGGTAAGCGCACGGTGGCGATGCCCGGACTGATCCGGTAGCAACGGATCGGCTAAAAAGAGCGCTCCAGTATTGCCAAAATCTGCGAAGCAAACCGCTTGCAGGGTGGGTTGATACTGAGAACCAGTAGTCACCCCTAACGCCAGGGCAATATTATGGGCAACCGCCAGCGCCATTTCTTCAGACATCAATCCCACCTTGGGAGCACCTGTGGGGATGGGGGTTTGCTCCACTGCTTTGAGTTGGGTGATCACTCCCACGGCGTAAATCGACTCAAAGTCAGGGTGACGATAGGTCGGCAATACGGGGATAAACCCCTTGGCATCGGTTAAACCCGGTGCTTCCCGCAGGAAACGGGGTCCCCGGAAGGGCGGCAAGACCATCACAAATTTAGCTGGAATCTTGCGCCCATCCGCCAGGTAAACCGCGTCTGGTGCAAAATGTGAAATCGCTGTGTTTTCCATTAGCTCAATTTCCCGCGCTGCCATGAATTTACGCATCAGCCAGCGCGAGTTAGCCATGCCGCCGATGCCCAGATGCCCAGCGTAGGGTTCTGAGGTAATGAACGTAATCGGGACTTGCGATCGTAGCCCCTTCTGCTTCAAAACGTGATGGATCAAGAAGGCAAACTCATAAGCAGGACTAAAACAACTAGCTCCTGGTGCTGCACCTACAACAATTGGTCCTGGATCGGCTAAGAATTTCTCCCATGCTTCCCTCGCCAACACCGCATGATGCGGATTACACACCGATTGAGTGTAACCGCCCTCCGGTCCTAACCCTGGAATGGCATCCAGTGCCAATTCTGGTCCCGTAGCAATGACGACATAATCGTAATCCACCACCCGGTCGTCTGTTGTAATTTGACGCGACTTCGGATCGATGGCAGTAACGGCAGCATGAATAAATTCGATGCCATGCCGAGGAACAATTGCAGCTAAATCTAACTGGATTTGATCGAGAGACTTCAACCCCAGCGCAACCCAGGGTAATGACGGCACAAACGTAAACTTCAGTTGATTTGAAATGAGCGTAATCTGATGTTCATGCGGCAAGACATGCCTCAATTCATAGGCAGCAGGCAAGCCTCCGAGTCCAGCCCCAATCACAACAACGCGAGCCATAACAGCGACTCCTAAAGATTAAGTTTTAAATCGAGTCTTGAGTAATAAAAGCAGGGAGAAGGAGAGGGATACTTTATCTCGTCATCCCGTCATCCCTCTCTCACCCCTATCTTTGTTAGCAGCACAATTAACGGACACCAGTTGGTAAACGCTGATTGCAGCAGGTTCAGTCCCACAAAGGCTGTTAACCCTAACCAGCTTGGATGGCTTAATGATAGCGACAAACTCACGAGTACGATGCTGCCTGCAATCAAACGTATCCACTGATGTTGAGTCCAAGGTTGTTTACGACTGGTCATCGGCTTCAGCATGTCACCTCCATAGAGTCGATAAGATTATTATACTACTATACAGTTATATAATAGATAACTTAAGCGATGCGAAATTTTCACATGGTCGCCGGCATCGGTTCACCTGTACAACCTCTTCACTCACGAGGACAATACAACCAAATATGAGGTTAGACTAGCGCCTCAGGAGGGAGATAAATAATATGTCTTCACTCCAATGGTTAGGTCGTGTTCTAGACCTGTGAAAGTACTTTAGACGAGCAAACCAAACTCATAGCGGTTGATGAATAAACCAATGACCACATCATGTAACCAAGTTGACTTAGAAAAGCAGATGGTTTTGCGAGCTAACCGCTTAATCCGAGTTCGTCAAGTTAGATGTTTATGCTCAATCATTTGAGTACTGCGTTTGCCCACTGTATGAAACGTCGGATCAAGATGGCGTGATGCCTCCGGCAGGCTACGCCAACATAAGCCCCCAGCCATCTGTATAGAACTGCATGATGCCAAAGGTTCTAACATCGCTTTAAGTTCGAGGAAGGCACTACCCTTGATGACTGGACAACACGTATGCCAACACTTCACCTGTTTCATGGTCAATGGCGTGCCACAACCACCGTTGCTGTTTTTTTGACCCCACGTAGCTCCACATTTCATCGGCTTCAGCCTCCAAGTCTTGCCACTGGCACAGTTTAACGATCGTTTGAGTGGGTTCAAGCTGTGCCAATCGCGCCTCATTGACTGCTGTGAGAGGTCGATCTTTTTTAAGGTTTCAATCACTGTGGTTGGACTAATCTGCAATACTCGCGCTGTGTCTCGTAGGCGTAGACGTGCCGCAGGCTATGCCACTCCCATTGACTGCCATGTCTACAATCTGCTGTTTGACCTCCGGCAAATAGCCTCGATAAGCATAGGCTCGAAGGTCGGTGCTGCGACTGCATTCCGAATTGCGACACTTGTAGCGTTGTTTACTCTCCTCAGAGTGACCGTGCTTGACCACGTTATTGCTTCCACAATCAGGACAAAGAACAGGTTCCAAAACCATGCTGTAAGTTCACGGGTAAACGTCTGCCTGTATTCTCGCATTTCCACAGGTCTAGAACATTACCCCTACCACTGACTCCTCTTAGAGTTTGAATTTGGAATTGCTGATCATTCTGGATGTCAGAGGAGCGTGAAACTTTAGAGTGGAGCCAAGTTCAAGTTCAGTGCTTTAGCATTTGCATCGCGAGTGAATCTCCTGGTTGTCTTCCGATTGAAGACGCTCTATGGTACTCTATAGATTTTATCCACTGGCAACCTTTCAAATCTCACTGTGATCGATTGATAGAATTCGTTTTGCCTCAAACTTACCTTGTGATTTTGGAAATTTCCCAACAGCAGCCCCAGCCAGATCTCCACAGGCACTAGATTTAATGCCTCGCAAAGCTCTGGTAAAGTTGAAACCACTTCAATTCCATCTTGCTGTTCTATCCACGCCGCGATCGCCTGTGACCAGTGAGTAGGGCTATCATTCCCTGCAAGTTCTAGAATGTCTACCAAGTCGAGAGCAGCGGATTTTTCAACAATATGAGCCACTGACCAATTGGAGTCAGGCTGTTTATCCGATTTATTCTTGGAACCTTTGCGACGTGAAGACGGCTCCAGAAATGCATCGACATCGATACTCATAGACTGCCGAATGTAGCTATCTAAAGCATCCACTTCAATCATTGGGAAGACGGCAGGTTGTCTGGCAAACTCCCACGAATCAAGCAGTTGATTGGCTTTCTGGTCATACACTCTAGCAATGCGAGAGACAATATTTCCCGCAGCTTCTAGCTTCTGATGGAGGGGCAGGTTGAGATGTGCGATCGCGCTTTCAAGCTCGTCGCACATTTCATGGATACTTCCCTGTTCTGGGGTATTTTCAGCTAGGTTGAGGGAAGATAAACTGAGTTCTAGCTGCTGGTTTATTACTAGATCTGTGAAAACGGTGTCGAAATTGGGCATCGACTGATATTCCTCTCAACTTTAGTAGCGAAACGGGGAAAAGGCTTGCCCTGATTATATTGTTCTGAAAACTGCTCTGAAAAAGTGCGGAGAATTTTTGGCATTAGTCCCGTTACCTGATTGCCGCGCATCCCCAAGCAAGAGATGGGCTGCATATGAGCAATTTTTTGAGTTCCTATCCACAGTTCGGCTGCGATCGCATGAATTGGAGCGTCCTTAGTGAACTCCTCTTTGTAAAGTACCAGGACTACAGCAGCAACCTGAGAAACTGACAATTCAACCTCTGGGAAAGCTGGTTTTGCTAATTTGTAGGCAACTTGTCGCTTACTATTGCGATCGCTCCGGTTTCGATAATGTGAGCGTCGTTTGTGGCATCGGGCAATATCCCAGCAATCATCACCCTCTTTACCATGAAGCGAGATGGCTTCTTCCACAGTAAGTTTGGAGCATTTTAAGCACTTGGCATTAATCCTTGGAGACATCCGCCCATTCCTTTTCCTTTCGAGCGATCGCTTTTTTGTGGATTTTATCCATGACTCTTATTCGTCAGACTTTCGTAAGACAAAGATATTAAAGCAATATCTTTTATCAAAACATTGGTATTCTTGAACTATTACAGCCTCACTCTTTCATCAGATGCTTACATCTCATCACAGCCACCCATTATCAACCCGATAATCTAAAGCAGATTTGCCTACCCAGCGTTCCTATATTTGCAGCAAAGTGGTGAAATTCATGGCGTTGCTGAATATAAATATGACTTACTGCGGGACGGGCACATCACCAAATTTGAGGTAGTGCAGTAGCAATTGAATAGAGTACTTCAGCATTTCTATGAACTTGGAATAGCACAAGGTCTTACGATGCAACCGGGCAAGATAGTGTCGCAATCGCGTATTCCACGGGTTTATTTAGGGGTAACAAAGGTGCAATTCTTGCCACTCAGCATCGGTTAAATCACTGCTATAAGTTTTGAGTTGTCCCATGTCTTAACCTTGATACAGCCTGATTTCTTAACAGGATTTTTAGCTGAATTCGTAAACCTACTCGCAATAGTTATTTACAAACGTTCTCTAAGGGGTAGCTGTGCGCTCATCTCGCGGGTTGTCAATGATAGCCCTTAGTTTACTCAAGAAAGGAGTGAAGCCGCGATGCATAAAATGCGTTTGAGCAAAGCCTCCAATCACTCACTTCTGCACACTCCAGCAGGACTGCAATGTTATCAACTTCACCCGATTAGAGAGTCAGGGTATCAGGGCTAGCATCACCAGAGAGAAAGGGTTCAGCCCATAAAAACGAGAGTGGGTCACTCATCTGGGCGGCGAAGCCCAGAATGCTCCTGTCCCGATGTTCATAAAGCAACTCACCATTGCCATCAAACAGAAACGTTGCACCCCGCTGAGTCATATGGGTTGCATCCGGCACGTAGGTTTTCCAATGTCCCAACACCTCTGCCATATTCTTCAACCGCAGGGTTGCCAGTTCAAACGGACGCTGAAAGCCCTGACCCCCCGCCAGGTTAAAGAATGAACCTTTCAAGGGCGGTAAAGGAGTGGCTTTCACCACCTCATCCTCGGCAATCAGTTGGGGAGCATGGCGATCGCCCCTATAGCCGCGAAACACTTCTGCCAGGGTTCCTGGACTGCCGATCCCAGCACACATCAACATCAGATTCAACCAGGCGTTTTGCCCTGGAGATAGCAGAGGCACTTTAAGCGATAGACCTGGATAAAGACCCAGTTGCCGATGGAGTTCTGCGGTTGGATCGATGAATAACCAGTCCGGGGGAAAGCCCGTGTAGGCGCAAAACTGCTCACCCGAAGCGCGATCGCCAATTCCAACGGCGCGAATCGTCAATTTCGCGGCCTGGAATGGCTCCATATATTTGTGTAACCACCAGGCATACTCCAGGCTATCGAAATCTCCCAGTTGCGGCAGTACCAACACGAGGAGTCGGGTAGCCAGGTCACACCCCTCTAGAATAAAACCCTGCTGACCATTACCCACCCGTTGCCGTCGAGTTTGGTTCAAAATAGGGTACGGATTTATCTCAGCAATCATGGTTCAGAATAGTAAGCAACCCTGTGATAATACCGCTTGGGTAAAATTCTTTTGCGCCCATGCGGCTTCATCGAACATGATGTCTGAGCCTCGCAAAATTATCCACATTGACATGGATGCGTTCTTTGCATCTGTGGAGCAGCGAGACTTTCCGCAGTATCGAGGCAGAGCGATCGCGGTAGGCGGACGACCCGATCAACGCGGTGCGGTGGCGGCTGCCAGTTATGAAGCTCGTCAATATGGGGTTCATTCCGCATTGCCCTCGCGCATTGCCCAGCAACGGTGTCCCCACCTCATTTTTGTCCCTCCCCGGTTTGAAGTGTATCGGGCGGTTTCCGAGCAAATTCGAGAGATTTTCTATTCTTACACTGACCTGGTAGAGCCACTGTCACTCGATGAAGCCTATCTGGATGTGACTCAAAACAAGCCAGAAATTCCTTCCGCCATGGCGATCGCCCGAGAAATCAAAGGGGCCATTCAACAAGAAACCGGACTGACTGCCTCCGCCGGAGTGTCCATCAATAAGTTTCTATCCAAGATTGCCTCTGGGTTAGATAAACCGGATGGACTACACCTGATTGCCCCCGAAGCGGCAGCAGCCTTTGTGGCTAACCTGCCCATTGAAAAGTTCTACGGAGTGGGGGCAGCGACGGTACAAAAGATGCAAAACCTGGGAATTCAGACGGGAGCGGACTTGAAGCCATGGGCAGAGGCAGATTTGGTGACTCACTTTGGCAAAGCGGGTCGGTATTACTATCGAGTTGCGAGGGGCATAGACGATCGCCCAGTCAACCCCAACCGGGTTCGCAAGTCGATTGGGGCAGAGCAGTCGTTTGCCGCAGAGCTGGAGGCCATTGAACCGATGGTCGCTGCTTTGGAAAAACTGGCAGCAGAAGTGGTAACTCGCATGGAAAAACACCAGCGGTATGGCTACACGTTGACTCTGAAGATTAAATACGCTGACTATCGGCAGATTACTCGTGCCCAAACCATAGATGTGCTGTTTAAGGATCAGCAGAGGCTTTGCAATCGGGCGATCTCGCTGTTGGAGGAACACTTGGATCGATCGCGCAAAGTTCGATTACTGGGACTCACGGTTTCCAACCTGGCAGAGCCAACCCTATCCCCACGAGTTCAGCAACTTTGTTTAGAACTACCCCCCTTTTTTCGATGATTTTGAGTTGTCAGGCTATGGAATGCGGCTGAAGCCTGCATCTGGCAACGCTTCCGCCCTAAAATCAGGTGTGAAGGGATAAGGTTTGCGCGGCCTGTAAGAATTCGGGTCAGGTGGATCTTCATCACTGATGGATGGCGGCGGCTCAGAATAATAGACCATCTCAGCTAAACCTAAAATGATTTCATCTCCATGCCGCAAATAATGGATCTCTTGCTTCTTTCCATTCACCCACATTCCATTTTCACTAGGCTTCCCAATTAATTCACCGTCCACAAACTGGTAATTGCCATCAACAATTCGATAGCTGAACATACCACCTTGATGAAGATTTTGAATTAAGGTGGCGTGATACCGCGAGGTAAATCGAGAATTCAAAATGATGTCGCATTGAGGATCACGACCCATGGAATAAATCGGTCTATCCAGCACGAATTCATGGTTCCCCGTTTCATCTACAACAACCAACCGATGAATAGATTGCATGAGCATTTATTCCAGAAGACAGAGGTGGATACCGCAGAGACACACCTGATGTACCCATTTGAATCGGATTGCTTCGTTCAAATAACGGACTTGGAGTTCATCTGGACTTACGCTCACGCTTAACTAGTTTGATCGTCAGTGTGGACAGTGGGTAGGACTTCAGCAATTTGCTGTCGGATGTCTTCACATTGAGCTTCAAAGTGTTCATCGGCGTACCGCTCGATCGCCGATTGAGACGAACGGAACGCCGCTTCTAATTGTCCTAATTGACGTAGGGACTCGATCTGGACGTAGTGAGCTTGAGCCAGGGAAGTACGATCTTGGCGTTCAGTTTTGAGAACTCGGTTTAGCACTTGCAGCGCTTCCTCATAACGTTCAAGCCGATGCAGGGCATAACCGCGATCCGCTAACACATGGGCGCTGTCGGGATTGTATCGCAAGACAATATCATAGGAGGCGATCGCGTCTTCATACTGCTCCAGTTGCAACAGGGTATCTCCCCGCTCGTGGGCTAAGCTACCGTCATGGGGACGCAACCGATAAGCCCGATCAAAACTGGTCAAGGCAGACTCAAATTGTTGCAGTTTGGCGAAAGCCAATCCCCGTTCGTGCCACAAGTGAAAGTCATTGGGATGCTGACATAACCCTTTGTCATAGACTGAGATCGCGTCCTCATACTGCTCTTTTCGCTCTAACTTTTTGCCATAACTGACCCACTGTAGAGCTTGAGTAAACCGCACCCGGTCTAACGATTCAATGTCTAATGATTCAATACTTTCTCCCGCCGAATTAGGATTCTTTTGACGATTAATCTGAGAACCGATGAGTATCCCCAACAGCAGTAGAGCAATTCCCCAACTGAGCATCGGCGCTGAAGGGGGAGCAGGGGGTGAGTCTGGCGGGAACTCATATTCTGAAGTTGTAATGCTTGAGTTTGACATGGCTTGTCTAGAGTGTGGTTAAACAATGGCGCGTTTTTTCTAAGACCTTCAAGCTAACGATTCCAAGCCCCGGACTGCCTCGGTGCGATCGCGGAAGAAGGGGGCGATCGTGGACTGTAAGGGCAACTCACGATCGCACTGCCGTTGATTTAGCTAATCTCTCCGCTTGCTTGACTACTGCCTGGTGGCGACGGTAATGATAGGGAGGAGAGGCACGTAGATTGAGCAGCAGCGTTTGCAGATGGGTTTGGGCCGTTGTAGTATCGCCCTGAGCAATTAAGATTTTGGCTAACATCAACGCGGCTTCAGGATGGCTCCACGCTTTCAAATCCCGTTCCAGATGCTTTTGAGCCATGTCCCAATCGCCTAAATCAAACAGAACTTTACCGAGGAGCAATGAGGCTTCCCCACACTTGTAATCGGGGTCGTGCTGTAGAAGTAGGTTCAAATGGGTTTCTGCGATGCTCGGCTGTTTGATTTGCAGCGCGATCGCTGCCATTTCCCAGTGAGCATGAACGTTATTGGGTTCTTGCCGCAGTGCCTCACGGTAAGCGTCAATTGCCGAATTCACTTTGCCTACTTCAGCCAAAAGGTTGCCCAACCCAATGAATTGATGGGCTTTACCAATATTTCTCGCGTTGGCTTCAGCGATCCAAAGCTGCTGCCGCAACTGCCAGCGTTTGAAGTATGAGGGCAGCGGTATCTGTAGCCGGGGCAGTTTACGGGCGAGGAAGTAAAGCGCTGCCCCGGTTACATTCAGCAGCAGCAGCACCCATAGCCAAGTCGTGCGATCCGGTTCACTGCCAACACAGTCCACAATCATCCACAGCCAAAATGCGATCGCTAGCAATGCCAACAGGTCTGGCATAAAGGAAACCTCCTGATGAAATGGGTGTGAGCTTAAGAATTAGACCTGCGATCGCGAAGTGTCTGAAGCCAAGAGCGTTGCAGGCGATCGAGTTTAAAGACTCTGTGATGGATCTGATGTCCTTGAGGGACTGTCTGCTGGGCAAGATCTTCTGCTTCGGCATACCGTTGCTTATTGGCCAGCACCACTTCGATCGCTGCCAAGAAGTACTCGGTGGGAGACTTGAGTGACTGTGCCTGGACAAAATCATAGGCATACAGTGTTTTGCCTTCCTCAATCAGACGTTTCAGGTCGGCTCCAGTAAAGCCATCGGTTGCTGCCACCAGTTGAGGAATGTCCGCATCCCGCAGCACCAGCGCAATCTGACTCAAGTAAGACTGTAAGATTTCCGTGCGGGCGACCTCGTTGGGCAGCCGCATTTCCAGCCATAGCTCAATCCGCCCAGAGCGCACTAAGGCAGGCGGCAGATTGTGGATATTCATCGCAGTCATCATGACGCAGACACGACCTGCCGTTTCACTTTCCAATCCATCCAGAAGTGTTAACAGGTAGCGATAGAGTCCCGTTTCGCCCCCTTCTTCAAAGATCACATCTGTGTCATCAATGAAAACGATCGCTGGGGCATTTTGTTTGGCGGCTGCAAAGATATACTCAATCTTGCTGTAGAAGTCGCCAGTGCCAGAAATAAAGGTGCCATCAATTAGGAAAAACTTGCTCTTGAGTCGATGGGCAAGGGCACGCCCGATCGATGTTTTACCGGTGCCAGGAGGTCCCGCTAACAGCACGCCACGTTTGGGTTGAAGCGCCAATTCTTTGGCGAGATCATCCTGTTCTAAGGGGATAATCAGGTTGGCTTCCAAACTCTGCAAGACATCATCAATCCCTTTAAGTGAGGATAGGTCAACGGGTTGTACTTCACCTAAGTCAACGTTGCTACTGAGTTGTTGCGATTTTAAGTATTCAATGAATTTATCGGTAGTCAGGTCTGTATCCTGGTTTAACTCCAGACCAGTGCGATGAAGTTGATAGCCGTTAAGATTTGATGCAAAGCGGTAGATCTTTTCGTAGTTTAACCGGGATGCGATCGCGCTATCTAGATAGTGATGACAGAGAAACTCATAATCATTGGCTTTAAACTCTTTAATCGGCACCACTCCAGTGTGATGATACAGATAGCTCAACTGCAAACAGTCGTGCTCCGCTGCAACAATGAAGGTTTTTTGAGTTTGGGTGGCGTAGGCGCAGAGCTTTCGCAGAGGGAGAGCCAGCAGCCCGTCTCGGGGGTAAGTGCCATAGCAAACGCGCATCAGAATTTGTAAATCATCCACAATGACGACGGGATGCTGTTGCAAAGCATCCATTACCATCGTTTCAAAGGCTTCTTCCAGTGCCAGAGGATGGTAGTGCCGAGTTTGATCGATGAAGTCATACATCTGCAATAGTTCACCGCCTAGGCGTTGGTGAGCCTGTTGGAGGAGGGCTGATTTACCAGAACCGGAGCTACCAACTATTTCGAGTACTGGATGAGTTGGAAGGAGATGCAGCAAATGGTCAAAGGCGTTTTGTTGAGTGGGGCACAGTTGAAGTGGCTTCATAAAATCCTCAATGGGATTAATCGTTGACATGAATCTATAAATCCAGGTGCAGCGAACATATGTAGCTTTAGACCTATAAAATCAACCACTAATCAACCACTTGAAGAATGGCTGAAAACACGCCAGATTTCTGTGGGTCGAGTCCTCGCTGGGTGGTGTCATCGGAAGCAGTTTTAGCGCTGGCATCGGTAGTGATGTCATTGATCAAGCTGCGGGTGGTTTGCATGATGCTGTCTTCCGAGTCATTGGCGCTGCGAGTTTTGCCATCGAAGGTGAGAAACTGATTTGGGCTAAGTCCGCGACTACGGGCGATCGCTTGCATACTCCGCAATGTGTCTCGCAGTGGTAACGTACTGGTGAAAACTAACACCTCAAAAAATCCGGCTGGACCATAAACCTCCATTGGCACCGTCGTTTTTGCCTGGGGTCTGATAATGGCAGCCGCTTCAGGAGAATCCCAACTGGCTGGATGCAGTACCGTGATTACTCCGTCATCGGCGATCGCCAGCACTGCTAGATACAGGGAGTTCTCTTCCCGGTTGACCACATGAATATCCACCACTGAATTCGCTTTATGCGGTTTGGGTGAACTTGCTTCTAAAGATTTGTCGCTGCCCCGTGACAACACCTGCACATTGCCGCCCTGTCGAGATCTCAGGTCAACGCCTACTTTCAATTGGGCGGCTTCTCCATTCAGCATCAAACTTAGTAATTGTCGTGCCATCAGCATTTTTAACCGAGGGCGTAATCGGGCAACGATATTTAGTGGCGGTTCCCCCAATCGCCCAAAACTATTGGTAATCGGTGTATTTGCCGCTGTAAATAACCCGACGCTGCCATTGGGGTGAGCAATAGTGACACCCTGGACTTTTCCAGCTTGTCGAGCAATATCTGTCAAGCGACCAAGGATTACATCTATGGCACCTTGTTGGTTAATCGGCATTACTTGGATTTGGGGAATCTTTACCAGTTCTTGAGCGATCGCGTTCCGGTCAGTTCCCAAGCTAGTATCCAGTCCCACCTTAAGGGATAACGTTGTTGGCAAATTTCGCAGTTTTTCCCTCAGCAGCATTCCGACTTGAGGAGGCTGCCCCGATTTGAGGATGCCGTAACCTTCTAGCCCAATCCGATGGGTTTGTTCAATGTCTGCGATCGCCTTGCCGTTATCGTCGATCACACTAAAGAGGCTACCGGGCTGGAACGCCTCTAAATTGCGTGATGATACGCCGCCCAGCCAAAACGAGATTTTACCATCGGGCATGACTTGACGTACAACGGCTTCGGCACTGGGGCGCTCTGTCGTAAGTTGATAAATAGCTCGTTCATCAAAGAGCTTGCCGGGAGCAACTTCTTTGACTGGAATCTGGGGATTGCCCGATGCGGCTGCGAATTCCTGGGTGATCAGGGCAAGGCGATCGAAGGTGATGGTCAATGGCTCACTGTTGGGCAACTGCCAGAGATAGCGCGTTAGCAGATAGGTGAAGGCTCCGGCATGAAAGTCATCAAAACTTGCATCCAATGACAGCCATGCCTGGGTTGTAGACCCGATCGCCACCCCTTTGGCAATTCCTCGCCTGCGCCGTGCCTGAAATTCTGAGCGTGACCAACCGAGTTTTTGCAGTTGTGCCTGCTGGTATTGCTGCTCAGCACGACTGGAAACGGGTGGGGCTTCCTGAGAACGTCCCGATTGCGACAGAGATCGCACCACCTGATTGCCCCGTAACCCGCCGCCAGAATGACAGCTATCCAACACCATCGTGAAGGAGTCGGTTTGAAGCTGGCTCGACAGCAGAAACAAGGTTCGTCCCATAATGTCGTTGCGATCGGTTGGGGTGCCGTCAGCGGGAATCAAGGTGCCGTTGAGCTTCGTGCGATCGAGCGGATCTGGATCGGCGATAAGTCCTCCATGCCCGGAGTAATGAAACACCACCACATCTCCCGGCTTTGCCTGCTGGATTAGATGGGTTTCAAACGCGGCGAGAATGTTGTTTCGGGTAGGTTTCTGAGGGGTTTCATCGGTCAGCCTCACTATATCTGATGGTTGAAATCCATAGCGATGGCGCAACAGTTCATACTGCATTTCTACATCCGTTAGGCAGCCATTGAGTGAGGTGATTTCAGCGGAGTATTGGTTAATTCCCACTAGGAGCGCTAGTTTACGCCTCGTTGGTTGTGCCAAAACACGGGCAGTTCGCTCGGCTTGCGTGATCAAGTCAAGTTGGCTAAAACCAAGGCTGGCGATCGCGGCGCTAGCAAATTGCAAAAAGTGACGACGGTGGATGGAAGTCATAGGGCAGTGAGCGATCGCAGTTTCTTAGTTCTAAACCAAAACAGCATATGCAGCCCAGTAAGATTGACGCTGCGGTGTTGTATGACTAGATTAGAGTCGCGCTCACAGCTTGCATCCTGCGATCTCTCTCCTTCGGTGTATCCGGTGCATATGTTGAAACACTGTCGAATCATGAAAGATGAGTGGTTGGAAACCCGAGGAACGTAGATGCTTTACAGAAAGTTTGCAGTCGCTGGATTGGTCATGGGGCTAGTGGGTTTGATTCCGGTAAAGGCATTTGCATTGCCAGCGGTCGGGCAAACCATTACACAATTAGCAAAACCGCAAAGCCCAACACTAGAAGAACTACGCAGATATCCGCATCGCATCAGGTTTAGAAAAGGGCAACCACCAGTACTAGAAAGGATGAAAGAGGAGGAATTTTTCCAACCCCAAAAAAATGAGCAATTTCAGCCGAGTCTGTACGAAGGGGATCTAACACTCTGGAAATTTATGGCAGTGTTCTTGAGAGATCGCAACGATACGGCAGGTCGCAATAATAAAGCAACAGCGTTGAATAATCTGGGTTCTGCTCACCAATCTGTTTCACAGTACAAAGAAGCGATCATCCAGTACAAATTCGCTAGAGGCTCATTTGCATCCCTGGGAAACCGCAAAGGCGAAGCAGTCGTGTTGAATAACCTGGGTTATGCTCATCTATCTCTGTCGGAGTACGAGAACGCGATCTCTTCTTTCCAACAGGCATTATCTACCTACCGACAAGTCAAAAGTCGTGATGGTGAAGCGGGAACGTTGAATAACTTTGGGTATGCCTATCTAGCGCTCTCACAATATGAAAAAGCAATTACCTATTTTCAACAGGCTTTGTCTATTTATCGGCAAGTCAAAAGCCGCGATGGTGAAGCAACGGCACTGAATAATCTAGGGTTTACTTACTTGTCTCGTTCAGACTACAAGAAAGCGATCGTTCATTGTCAGCAGGCTCTGGACATTTTTGTGCAAGTCAAAAATCGTTATGGCGAGGCAGTAGCGTTAAATAGACTAGGCAATGCTTACCGATCCCTCTCGCAAGATGAGAAAGCGATCGCCTATTACCAGCAAGCTCTAACCATCTTTGTGGAGATTGAGAAACGCAATCAAAAAATAAATCAACTACGCGCTCCGACCAATGTTGCTAAGTTCATTAGGGAGTACAACAAGGCTGTTTTCCGGGATGGTTTGCCACTCTATCAGCAAGTTAAAAGCCGTGATGGGGTAGCAACGGTATTGAATAACTTAGGGTATGCTTACCTTTCTCGCTCACAGTACAAGGAAGCCAGTATTCATTATCAGCAGTCTCTCGCCCTATTTCAGCGAGTCAAAGACCGAGAAGGAGAAGGGCTTTTGCTGAGCAATCTGGGGACTCTGTTTACTCAACAAAAGCAGCCAGAAGTCGCGATTGCTTTTTACAAACAATCCGTGAATGTGCGGCAGACGATTCGAGGCGGCATTCGTGGATTGCCGCGTGAATCTCAGGAATCTTACACCCAGTCGGTTGCGGGCACCTATCGCGCCTTGGCGGATCTGCTCCTGTCTCAGGGGCGCATTGCCGAGGCGCAGCAAGTGCTGGAACTGCTGAAGCTGCAAGAACTGCGCGATTTTTCCCCGGATACTCGGACTGGCGACACCCCTACCGCCATTGCCCTCAGCCAATCTGAAACCTCTATTCTGACAGCACACACTAGCCTGATTGCCTTTGCTCAAACCATGCAGCAATGTTACAGCGACTCCACTTGTGCCAGCAGTCCACGTTTACAAACTTTGATCGCCCAACGCGATCGCCAAAACATCGCCTTTGCAAACCTGGTTAAAACTCTGGAAGCCCAACTTAAACAGCAAGTTGCTACGGATATTGCCTTCATCAACCCCAATGATCCCAACAATGACTTTCGCCGTCGGGCTGAAGCGGTCATTAATAGCCAACCCGGAACGCTGCTGATCTATCCGCTGGTTTTGGAAGATAAGCTGTGGCTGCTGGTAGGCAGTCCGGGACCCGTGTTCACTCGTTACGAAGTGAAGGTGGGGCAAAAGGAACTTGCCTCGACTGTGTTGCAGTTTCGGACGGAGATGAAACGCTGTGAAACAAAGCCCTGCACCCAGGCTGACACGCAGCGAGTTAAGCAAGTGAGCCAAACGCTTTACCAGTGGATGTTTCCGCCACAACTGCAAAAAGAGCTGCAAGCGATCGTCAAACAACCGATTCGCAACCTGGTCTTTGCTCCCGATCGCTCCACTCGCTACATCCCAATGGGGGCACTATTTGACGGCGAGAAGTACCTGATTGAACGCTACACCGTTTCGACGATTGTCGCCGCTAGCAAAACCGACGCTGGAGCCAGATTGCCCACTCAGGCAACCGTGCTGGCGATGGGTTTATCGGATGCGGTTCCTGGTTTCAACGCCCTGCCCAACGTGCCGATCGAACTGGATGCCATTGTCAAAACAAAACAAACCCAGGACGCTCAAGGCAGTTTTCCTGGCAATAAATTTCTGAATCAAGCCTTCACCAAACCCAAGCTTCAGGTCGAACTGCCTCAGCATCAAATTTTGCACCTCGCCACCCACGCTAAGTTTGAACCGGGCGCGGGCGATCGCTCCTTTTTGGTATTGGGCGATGGGTATCGCTTCAAATCTCCAGATATTCAGGGGCTAAATGGATTGCCAGGGGTGCATTTAGTCGTATTGTCTGCCTGTGAAACGGCTTTGGGCGGTCGCCGCGAACAGGATGGCATTGAAATTGCGGGCATTAATAACGCTTTTCTGGAGCGCGGAGCCAAATCGGTGATTGCGTCTTTGTGGCAAGTGAATGACCCCAGCACAAGTATGTGGATGCAGCAGTTTTACCAAAATCTTGCCCGTGGCAATCTCACGAAGAGTCAAGCGATTCAAAACGTCCAGGTCAACTTTCTCAGCGGTAAAATCACCCTCAACGAGTTGCAAAGCTTTCGGGCAGGCGCAAGACGATTTGTTGAAGGCGGCGGGCAGGTGGATTTTACCCATCCTTACTATTGGGCACCCTTTATCTTGATTGGTAATGCACTGTAACCGCTAAAACGATTGAAATGTCATCTTTTGCGAAATACTGGACAATGCTCAAACTTAGCAGCGACGGTCGTTATCAGTCTGTCGTTCAGCCGCTTGCGCGATCAGTTTTTCAAGCCCAATTTCCCAACTTGGACTCGGTCACTCTGAATGACGATTTCGTTCAATGCCACCTGCTTACCTGTTCCCAGCCAGAAGCTCAACTCTGCCTGCGCTGTTATCTTTCCCACGCGATCGCCCATGCTTGCGAAAGTCTTGTGCGTCAATTCGGCACCCACCACCGCTTTCAAATTAATGATCTACTTCCTCTCGCCCTGGATGACGATGCCACTCTCCACCCTGTAACCTACCAGCCGCTCAGTCTGCACATCCTGAAAACGTTTCAACCCAGTGCCGGAAGCCTCACCGCCTGGGCGATTCGCCAAGTGCGGCAACATGCCGATGTCAAACAATTTCTGCTGGAACATGGCGTTTATTTGATCAGCCCCTGGGCATTGCTCAACGACACGAAGCCGAATCATTTGCCACCCATTCTCAGCCAGTTTCATCGCCTCCATCCCGCCGAGGTGCATCACGCTTGCCTGCTGCTAGAGAGCTACCGCAGCGTGTATCTCCCTGATCGTCTGCAACAGCGCCTGCAACAGGGCAATCGTAAGGCTTGCTCACCGCCCACTTTAGCGCAACTGCAACGCATCGGTGAGTGGATGCAAGAGAAAACGCAAACCCTGATTTCCCCAGACACTCTGCTAAAACAACTCCAGACTCTTGCCCAACGCCTGCGGCAGTATCGTCTTGCCCGTCGGGGTGGTGTTCAATGGGGTCAATCATTTGATGAACCAGAAAGCCGCGAACGGCTGGAGTATCAACTGACGGATAAAATAGACGATTCCGCCGCAGACCACAACGAATTTCTGCAACGCTACCGCCAGAGCTTTCAAACTGCCTTACAATCGGCGATCGCAACTGTGATTCAAGACCGGGTGCAAAAAGCGACTTCACCGCAACAGGGCGATCGCTTCCTGATTGCCCTCCAGTCCTACTACTGCCAGCAACTTTCCATGGGAGAAATTGCCACAAAAATTGGCATCCGTGCCCAGGATGCAGTATCTCGCCTACTCAGTCTGAAACCCCTCCGGGCTGATGTGCGTCACCAGATGTCGAGCCAACTGAAAGCGGTGGTTTTCACTCAAGCCGCACATTATGTGACACCTGAACAACTACAGGACTTAGATCGGCACATTCAAGCCTCTCTGGATGAGCAACTGGAAGCGTTGATGCAGGCTGAAGCCCAACGAGACAAAACGCCTAAAGGTTTAAAGCAGGGTGAAACTCAACTTTCACACCATCTTTGCCACTATCTAGACCAAATCCTGGCTCAACGTCAAGACTCCAGCTAGACCCATATGCTGCATCCATTTAGAACCACTAGATAGAGAAGGACATCAATGGCCCATAACTGCTCTACTACCGATGAGACTCCTCAATGAATAGCGAGATGGATTACGAATTTGATGACGAACCAAATTACCTGACTGACGATGGCGATCGTCGCCCTGAAATTGTTTTTCTTACACCATCCCAAGTTGAGCAGGCGCTTCATCTCAGCCAACGCATTGCCGATTCTAGCAAGCAGTGGGCAGTTTACCTGAATGGGTTAGCCTTAGCTGGGTTTCGGCAATGGCTGACGACTCGCACTGTTAACTTCAGTTTGGACGACACTCACTGTGTCATTTTGGAACCCGCGATCGCTGACGGCACCAGCGCTGTCTGTCGCCTGCAAGCAAAAGGTTTCCGTCTCTGTTTAATTGCCACTGAACTCAACCAAGGTGATTTCCGGGTGCCGCAACCCGTTGTGAATCATTCCGATTTTGCTGCTCACTTTTATCTGCCGATTACGGTTTACGAAGAACAAAGTGCGATCGGACTCCAGGGATTCATCCAGCAGGATGCCCTGATTCAACACAATGCGACCCAGACGTTAATCGGTCAGACTGGGACTACCTATCAACTGCCCAAACAGTGGCTTAACCCCGATCTAGATTGCCTGTTGCTGTACCTTAATTGCCTTGACCCATGCACCATTTCGCTGCCGCAGCCCTCGTCTCAAACCTTGGCGCAGCGAGTGCATCAACTCCTGGTACAGCCTGTGGTTAACACGGCACAGTGGTTTCAAGCCGAGTTACAAACCCAACTTCAGCCGATCGCCCAAACCTTAAGTTGGATCGTCATTCCGACCCAGACTTTTGCCAGCGCCCTACGCGAATTGCCAACTCAGACCGATTGGCGAGAAACTCAGATCGAGCCACTTCTGGACAGTCTGCGACAGCCTGTTAGCCAGGGAATGCCTATCGCTGCCAACGCTAGGGCCGCTTATCGTTGCTTTAGCCTCAGCGGGGTTGAACTACAGCTTTATGCGATCGTCTCCCTACTAGAGTCCTCTAATGCAGAGGCGGAATGGTCACTGCTATTGGTTCTGAAGCATCAAACCAATCAAACCCTGCCCGATGGTTTGACATTAGAAGTGCGAGACTTGCAAATGATGCAGATTGTCCAATGTCTACGAGCCTCGAACGCCGCAGGGTGCCTCTTCACTGAAGTGATTGGAGCATTGACCGAACAATTTTTGGTCACTATTGCCCTAGACACTGGGGTTGCCGTAACCTTACCCACCCTACAATTTCAACCAACCAAATCGTGAGCCGACTTAACCTCCAGGTGCAGCACATTGCCCACATTTGCCACTTTCACCTCAGTTGGGGACAGGGGCAACAGTTGTCTGCTCAGGTTTGCTATCCAGCTGCGGTGTTTCAGTGCTACGAAGACTGGCAGCAAGCGTATCGACAATTTTATCGGCAGTTTCGCGCTCGTCCCGGTGTGAGCGGCATCACTGATTTACCCTCGATCAACTGGCGATCGCGTCTGATAGAAGCAGAAGCCAGGTTAATCGATCAGTTCCATGCCTGGATCAACCAAGCTGAATTGCTACCTATCCGAGCCGCGATCGCCAAAGCTGCTCAGGCAAACACCGACTCAACGAACGTAGATTTGTTTTTAACCTGCGAGGCGACCCTAGAACGGCTACCCTGGGAAACCTGGAATGTTGGGCAGGAGTTTCCCTTAGCGCTATCTGTACGAATGGCTCGGACTCCAGTTACTGTCCGTCAACCCAGCACCTCTGCTCACCGCCGTTCCAAACTGCGAATCCTAGCAATTCTAGGCGATGAAACCGGGCTAAATTTCCAGGCAGAACAACAGAGCCTGAAGCAGTTACGGAAGTTTGCAGATGTTCACTTTGAGGGCTATCAGGCAAACCAGGACAATCGCCAGTTACGCGCCAAAATTCGGCAGGCGATCGCTGACCCGATCGGGTGGGACATTCTGTTTTTCGCCGGACACAGCAACGAAACTGCTTTGACGGGCGGAGAACTGGGGATTGCACCAGGAGAAACACTGACGATTCAGGAAATTGAGCCTGATTTGCAACTGGCGAAGCAGCGAGGGCTTCAGTTCGCTATCTTTAACTCCTGTCAGGGATTGAGAATCGCACAAGCATTGATTAACTTAGGGCTAAGTCAAGTCGTGATTATGCGTGAACCGATTCACAATGCGGTGGCACAACAGTTTTTTCAGCGTTTCGTTCGACATATTAGCGAGTGTCAAGATGCCCACACTGCGGTGTTGTCTGCCTGTCACGACCTAAAGCACGATGCCAATTTAACCTACCCTTCGAGCGATTGGATTCCGTCGATCTTTCGGCATCCCGGCGCAACGTTACCTCAACTACGTCCCACAAACTGGTCAGCTTGGAAACAGCAGTGGTTGCCAACGCGCTGGGAGACAGGCGTGTTACTCAGTCTTGCCGTTTTGAGTCTAGTCAATCCTCTGCAAAACGCCTTACTGGATCAGCGGCTGCACGTTCAAGCAATTTATCGGCAACTGACGGGACAGATTCCGCAAAATCCACCTCCAGTTCGGTTAATTGCCATTGATAAGAAATCTCTCGATCTTGCCCAAATTCAAAGGCGCAATCCGTTGCCCTGGAGTTACCTCGCACAGGTGTTGAAGCGCCTTGCACCCTATGACCCTCAAGTCATTGGAATTGATTATTTGCTAGATGAACCCGCAATTCAGACCCGTAGCGATGTGGTGGCGTTGAGGCAAGCGGTACGATCGCTGGCAGAAAACCACCAAACCCGTTTCGTCTTTGCCTCGATTCTAGAAGGCGATCGCGACTTGGGTGTGCATCCAGATCTTGGCATCATGCCTGCATGGGGCGTACAAGGATACACCGATAGCGCCGATTGGTTTCTTCCCCTGCCCCGCGCTGGTCAACCTTGTGAGCGGCTCTGTCCCTTTACTTATCAGTTGGCGATCGCCCATTCACCCACACTTTCACCCATACAAACCTTATCCCTCACGGAGTTCTCCCGTGAATTTCGTCAGTTTTGGCTACAGCCCATTGTCGATTTTTCCATCCCCCCCAATCGCATTTATGAACGGATCGCCGCTTATCAGCTACAGCAACCAAATGAAGTGCAAGATCCTGCAAATTTGCAGCACCAGGTCATTTTGATCGCGTCCGATCGCTATACTGAAGCGGGTCTAGATGATCAAACCAAAGATCAAACTGCGTCTCCTCTAGCAGTGAAGTATTGGACTCCGCCCAATCAATCGGCTCGTTCGAGTTTGACAGGTGGGGAGTTGAGCGCCTACGGAATTCATCATCTACTCCAGCGACATTTTGTGATTCCAATTCCTGACCTGTGGATGGTGTTAATTGCGGCGATCGCGGGGAAACGGCTAACCCAAATCAAATCACGCCGACTGGGGCTGTCTGTCCTGAGTGGAATTGGACTGTATGGGGCAGTTAGCCTACAACTCTATATTTCGAGTTCACTCTTGATTCCGTTTGTGTTTCCCACAGCGACGATCGCCTTCTATCTAATGCCCTTACGTTGGAAAAAATAGTATGCCTCAGCGTTATCTGTCCCATTCTATTCATCTGCTCATTTGGAATGTGTTGATGCTATTGCCCTGCTACCCTGCATCGGCTGAGGCACAGCCGCAGAGTCCTCCACCTCAAAATCCCTGGAGTAGCGTTTGGCAACAAATTATTCGCCGCCGCGACCAGGACAAGCCACGCACATCCCGAGGATTAATTTGCCCGGTCATCCCCCAATTGATGAGTCAGCGCGTCATTTGGCGCGATCGCCCAATTTTTGTCTGGAAGGGCAAAGCTGAAATGATTTCTGTGTTTGACTTTGCAGATCCTCAACAGCCGATTTGGACACGCGATCGCTTGGGGAATGCCAATTCTATTATCCATACAGGAAAATCTTTAAACCCAGGAACTCGATACATTTGGAAAGCTGAAACTGGAACTGAAATTTCGCAAGTGATTTTTCAGATTTTAGAGCGATCTACACGAGATCGAGTCACTGCCCAACTCACGCAGTTGGAAACGCAATTAAACTATCAAAAAGTAACGCCAGAAGAAAGACTTAAACAGCGCGTACAATTCTTTCTCAATCAAAACCTGTTCCTGGATGCGCTTCAGGAACTATACAGTATGCCTCAACCATCACCAGAACTAAAAGCACTTCGGGAGCAAATAGTGCAGGTGTCTTGTCCCAATCAAACTCAAGGCAAACAGTGAGTAATGATTGTCGAGATGTAGGAATGAGGATAAGGAATCAGCCAAACTTCCATACATGTACTCTTCTTGTGCAGGGACTCTCCCAGAGATGTATCATTTCCCCTCACCTTGCCAGTTTATGGACTCGGTCATTACAGACAAGATAAAGATTAGATAAAAACGTCTGCTCTTAAATGTTTGTCTGAAAAATAATTAGTTACGTTCGTTCAAGTACATCTCATAAATTTCAGGATGAAAGCTCTGTCCGCCTTATTTTCTTCTATGGTACTTGCACCTTTCCTAATACCGTTGGTGTCAGTAAACTCAATGGCAGCTTCAACTAATAGTAGTGATGTTCAAGTGCCAGTAAATTTCATCAGAAGGATCATGAATTTCGGATCTGATAATTCCCATCTGTGGGTTGGTAGCCTGCCAAACTATCTGCCAGTTGAGCTTCCCAAATTACCAAATGCTGAAGTAATAGGTAGTGAATCACGCAAAGACCGTCACTTTGATTCTTTTTTGATTCACTTAGATACCCATGATTCTGCTGAGCAAGTACAGGCTTTTTATCAGGCTCAGTTAACCAGTAGAGGATGGACACAGGCAAGAGTCCAAAAACCTCGTCAAATTCCAAGAGCTATTAAACCACAAGTGGATGAAGCTCCTCAAAAATTTCTGCACTTTTGTAATTTAGCGAAAGAAGTAGCTTTATCTGTTATGACTAATTCAACTGTGAACTCAGGCACAGAAGTACGCCTTAGTCTGGAGCCGCGTAAGAGTAGTCGATTTTGCCAAACCAAAAAGGAGCAAGATCATTTAGCTGAAGAAATGAGTAATCAAATGTTGACTCAACTCAAGACTCAATATGAAAAGCGTCTTAAGCTTGCTCAGATTGCAGCACCGGCTGGCAGCAAAGTTTTTCCCTTAAGTGGTGGTTTATTTGGAGATGCCCTTGTCCGAACCTCACTTGAGCCTCAATTGCTTACTGAACACTATGCTTCTCAAATGCGATTAGCAGGTTGGTCATATCGAAATGGTGGGAAAGATCGCAACTTTTTTTGGAGTACTTGGGTAACAGTAGATGCTCAGGGCAATAAGCTTATAGCACTAGTTTCTCTTGTTGCAGACTCCGGATTGCCAGAAGTCGATTTATTCAAAGATGAGAATGCCGAAGCCCCTGATTCCTTTTTAATGTATTTAGCGAGTCTCAGTGCTGCTTTGCCCATACAAAAGTCACGTCAGTATCTTGTGTCTCTAACAGTTTTTGAGTTGAACGATGAAGAGTCTAAACCTTCATCTCAAAACGGTTTACGTTATCCTTCTCAAAGTCGCAAGGATATACTAAACGGTGATTCAAACAAGATTTCTCAAACACTCGCATTGCGTTTATTAGGAGAAGGCTTTAAAGGAAAATTATTTGCTAATCAACTCCCACCTCATTTACCGACACCATTTCCTTTGCCACCAACAGCAACGCTGATAGGTAGTTGGGTGGATGACGAGGAGGACGTTGTCCTCTATTTCGATGTTTCCCAGCCTGCCCAAGCAATCCACCAGTTTTATAGAGCGCAAAGTAAAGCTTTAGAGTGGATCGATTTTGTCGAGGAGCATTCCCAATTAAGTCAAATAGGTTTCCTACCTACAAAAGATGATTACCAGCTTTTGACTTCTGCTACTGCTGGCTTGCAATATGTGTTTTTATGCGATCGCAAGCGTGATGTTGAAATAGTGCTGCAAACATGGGAGCAATCACCGACTTCAACTGAGTTTCGAGTTGATTTACGCCCAGGTAGTGATAACTGCAAGGAGAGCGACAA
The DNA here is from genome assembly GCF_056784215.1 of Leptolyngbya sp. CALU 1928. Taxonomy (NCBI): domain Bacteria; kingdom Bacillati; phylum Cyanobacteriota; class Cyanophyceae; order Leptolyngbyales; family Leptolyngbyaceae; genus Leptolyngbya; species Leptolyngbya sp. CALU 1928. Next base: position 101,963 of record NZ_JBXBCE010000004.1, read on the forward strand.
GGAAAGCGAGGAACTCTCTGAAATGCAAGTGTCTATTGAGAAGTATACAAATCAAGTACCAATTCCGGTTCTGAACCCTCCGGCGAATGCACAAGTTAGTCAGAGAAGTGAAAGTCTGGATAAAAAATTATATTTTCAGCAAGCTAGCATCATATCCCAACCTCTCACTACTAATGCTTTAGCGCTCCATTATGAGAAACAAATGCAAGAAAAGGGTTGGTTGCCTCAAGCACGTTATGCAACTGAACTGATTTATTTGAGCTTATGGCAATTAACGGATAAAAAAGGTAACCAGTGGTATGGACTTCTTAAGTTTGTTCGTTCTCAGCCTTCTTCCAATTCTTATTCTGCTGATTTAACGCTACTTAAAAGTCAGAACTCAGGTAGGTAAGTGTGCAAACGAGGTACGACTTTCGGGACTCTGACCAAAAGTTGTAGTAAGGTGCGAGTTAGTTTAACTCACTCTCTATTCCATTCCACGCAATATTTCCTGGCACTTTAGCAAATGGTTCAAGAAAAAGTCGTCAGCGGCATGTATTCCTCTACCAGTGAGGTTATCCGTGAAGGCTTGCGACTCCTCAAAGAACGTGACATGCTCCAGGCAATGAAACTGCCAGAACTCCGTACAGAAATTCGCAAAGGCATGGATAGCGGTGAGCCAACTCCTCTGGATAGGTCAGCAGTGGTTCGTCACGGACAAGCGCAAAGGGCGACTCAACAGAAATAATCCGAATAATTAGAAGTTCTATGAAGCAAGTGTTTAAGCGTCCACTTGCCGAAGCTGACCTGGATGAGATCTGGGACTACATTGACGAAGAATGCTAGCGTAGAAACCACTCCCCACTGCTAAAACTCCGATGGTCACCCTCAGTATCACCAAAGCGATTACCAATCTCACCGAAGCCCAGGCGAGACCCGGCATTGCACCCAGCCCAGATGCCATCTTTTTCACCCAATGAAAAGCACCGTTGCCTCCCTTGACCGATACCGAGAAGGCAAGGCTCAATCACCTCAAATAGCGTTATCTCTACTACGCTGATAGCGGAGCCATTACCGAAGACACCGTCAACTTAATTCTCCTGTCGCCCCTGCTGGAACCTTAGGATTCATCGATCCACCTTATCAAGTTCGGAGTGGGCTGAAATAGCCATGTTGAACCCCATAATCCAAATCGTGTCTGCTTTTCCAACTAAAACTTCTCCAACTAAAACACCAGAACCGAAAGACATTCGATTCGAGCGGATCAAGGAATTCCTGCAAGCCAGCAACTTTGCACCGAATACTCAGCGCTCTTATCAAAAGGAGCTAGAGCGGTTCATTATTCAAGTTGAACGTACTTGGCACACCGTCACGCCTAGAGATATTGCCCAGTACAAGCGTTGGCTTATGGAAGAAGCTCAAAATGGTAAGGAAAAGCCTTTGTCCCCATCCTCTATAAACCAGGCAATCACGGCTATCAAGAGTTTTTACCGCTGGTTTCAGCTATCGGGCTACATGGACTTTACTGCCACTCTACCTACGGTAGCCGTGAAATTTGAGAAGTTAGGGGTGCCGCTGCCGCGCAATCTTAGCCAAGATCAGATGGCTGAGATTGCAACTGCTTTAAGATTGGACTGGGATGATCCAATTTCGCGGCGTGACCGGGCACTTTTGGCAGTGCTGATCCACGGTCTACGGGCTGAGGATGTGTCGGCATTGAATCTAGAGAACTGGGATGGTATTCGTCTCTGTTTTAAGCGAAAAAAGACTAAAGAAGATGCACGAGTGCCCCTACGTCCATCCTCTAGAACTGCGATCGCTGAGTATCTCGACTGGCGACGGTTGGAGCAATATGAGGTTTTAGAACCTGGTAGTCCACTATTCCTCTCTCACGATCGCCGCAATCCTGGTAAACGACTAGGATATCAGGGCATTTATCACTTTGTTCGATTCCGGCTAGGGCAGGCGATCGGGGTTGCTCCTGATAGTTCGGACCATCTCACCCCTCATCGGTTTCGCCATACCTTTGCCAGCGAGTTGTTGGCGTTGGGAGTAGATAGCCTTCTAGCGCGATCGCTCACCGGGCAATCTGAGAAGGTATTTGAACGATACGTCACCGGGCAGCGGCTTTCTGCTGCTGAGGATGCATTCTTGAAGGCGATCGGGGAAGGGTAAAAGAGGGATTTTGTTAATTAATAGGCTCCCTCAAATACACTCGTTTCATGTAATCAAATCGTTGAATGCCTTCTGGAACCTGATCTGCTAGGTTCGTGATTCGGACTCGTACCCGTTGCACCGAACTGGTTTCCGAGTAGCAAATCAACACCTCACACATACTTCTATAGATGTGAGCAATCTGACACTTAAAACATATCCCAGAGCGATCGCGATACCAAAGCTCCTTACCGATAACAATCATGATGCACCAGTCTTTTCATAAGGTCTTTACTACCTTTCCCACAGAACTCTTGTGGCAGCCTCTAGCACTTTTTTGACAAAGACTCTTCACCAACTAAACCAGCTTTATAAAGAAAAAATGAAGCAGTTTTAGGAAGATGATCGAGCAAACTATAAATCGTGAGGCGATCACTAATACTTAGTGGAAGATTGAATGATACGAAGAGACTGCCTGGGCAACCAGGGATGGACCGGTGTGAGTAAATTTCAACACCCATACTAAAGTCAGCGGAAGAATCACCCACCAAAAGCAAATAACTAGCATCATCATGCGACACCAACCGTGAAACACTCGCTGAAATGGGTTGGATAAAAGCCCTGTTCGCTGGGTCACTGGTAGAACGAAAGCACCCCGTGAACGATGTGATCGTGGGCGAAAAGACTCAAGGGAATCACATCAAACCAAAGCCGTTCACGACCCAACGTTTTGTAGTGTGTGTGATGCATGTTGTAGCTGTGGTAGCCCCCATCTGATTTTCCTAGCTGGAGAAATGGAAAGGCAGCGCAGTGATCAAAGGACTTAAGCCATTTCTCATGCCTGTCCAGCCACGCACTGGAGCGAATGTATTCATTGTATTTAATTCGAGATTTCTGAGATTTCATTGAATTAGTTAGCCAGATACGTTTTCATCAACTTCTCTCAAATACTGCTTCAGCGTTGCGGCTTTGACCACCACTCCACACTCTGCCAGCACGATCGCAATATCATCCAGAGTGTGACCCGCAGCTTTTGCCTGGTCGATTTCTGGACGCAGTTCCTCGATCACATTGCGGAGAGACATTCTCATATTTTTCGGCTTCTGACGCGCCAAGCTTTTCAGCTTACCTTTGGCTTCCTTCGTCACTTCCGGGTCGTAAGCCACTCCAGATCGTGCCATATCTGTAATCCACCAACCAAGTATTCTCAAGACCTCCCTCACTCTAGGGACTTGGGTTTCCTTTGTCTTCCTTAGTTCTACGGTTTTTCACGGTTTTCTCTTTTGCTTGTGACCCGTAGGCTAAGAGTATCTTCCCTCACCCTCATTTTTCTTGGGGCAAGCTAGAGTCTGTGACACACCGAAGGTGTGTCCTGGTAGCTAAAGCTCCCATCGACTGGCTTGTCCAAGGGGATACCTTGGAGAACCCCGTGAATCAATCCTCGACTAATTCCAAATCAAACTCAGACGATCGCGCTGATGTATTGGATGCACTACGGCTAAAAATGGGACGGCTGATTGAAACCAATACAGTGGTCATTCAGGAGATTAATCAAGAGGCAGAAAAGGCAGTAATAGAGGGGCAAGAGTGGGTGTCATTCCGCTGCACTCCAGAACAAAAATTGTTGCTCAAGTCTGCCTGTCAGGATCGAGGAATATCAGTATCAGATTGGGTAAAAGCGAGAGTCTTCGACCTACCATTACCCCAACCCAGACGAGTCAAACTGCCCTACGCCACAATACAAAACGCGATCGCGGTGAATCGTGTGGGTGCAAATTTAAACCAGCTAGTTCGACGACTGAGCCAATGTGAATTTGTAGAAGAAGCGATATTAATTCAGCAGGTCGCCGAAACGAAACAGATTATCCAAAACGTATTAATTGAGCTATCTAAAGTTATAGAAAAAGATGATTGGAAAACTAATGCAGAATGACAGCTTTTCTGCCACCTTTGGCTATTGCTTTGGCAAAGCTGAAGCCAGAATAGTGGGTGGAAATGTGGCACTAACGGTAGAACGAAGCGGACTGAACAGGGCGCAGACACAGGAATTAATTATAGAGACAGCGCAGATTTACAATCTCTCTCGCAATCAGAATCGCCGGGTAAAACGTCCGGTCTATCATGCGACTCTGAGCCTTCCTCATGATGAGAATTTGACCGACGAGCAATGGTCTGAGTTCGGCGATCGCTATATTGCCGGATTGATTCTGGGCAGTCGTGAACCGTTGTTGCTAGACGAGTCAGAGCGATTAACGGTGGCGATTAATCGGTTTCTGGAGGAGGAGCTACCCAAATACCAATATGCAATCGTGCAGCATGACGACAAAAAACATCGCCATGTTCATATCGTCCTCAGTCGGATCAACCTGGAGACAGGTAGGGCAGTTCAGACCTGGCGCGATCGCTATCGTTCTCAAAAGGTGCTGCGATTATTGGAATCAGAATACAGACTTCGCCCGCAGCCCAATAGTTGGGAAGCTGGACGAAAGGAACAAAGCAAAAATCAAATCCTCAAATCTCAAATGACTGGAGAATTGCCGGTTCAAACGCAGTTGCAAAATCTACTGGATCATCTAGCAGTCGATCGCCCCACCGTTTCAGAGCTAATTGAGCGACTGCAAGCGCGCGGCGTAGAAGTGGACGTGCAGTTCACTCGCACTGGAAAACCCAAGGGCATCAGCTACGCCTTGGATGGCGTTGCAATGGCTGGGAATAAATTAGGCAATCGCTATAGTTTCAATGGATTGCAGCGGCAGTTAGGGGTTGTTTATACTCCAGAACAAAATGAGCAAATACAAGCAGTGCTACGGCTTACCCCAGAACAACGAAAACAAGTGGAAGCGATCGCACCCACGATGGTTCGGTTTTTGACAACTTCAAAAACATCCACATTCGTTTTTAACAAATACACGCTGAACCAGAAAAAGAACGAAATCAGCTTTTTTGAATCTCACAGTCAAAAAATTATTGCAAAGGTTGTTTGGTTCAAAGATAAGCAATCTTGGCACGCGATCGAGAACAATTTTACGCCGGAGTTATGGAAGCAATGGCAACAAATTGAGGTGCAATTGCTCCAGGCTCAGTCCGGTAAGCAGAAAAAGGAAAGAATTAGCCAACGCTAAAAACACTTTGTATATGAGTCCCTTCGTGCTAAGTACAGCGGTTTGCGTTCAGATAGGGGACACTAAAGTGGTGCAAAAGAAGGTAACGAATGAAGCCGTATTCCATCGACTTGCGAGAACGAGTTGTCAGTGCGATTGAACAAGGAGATAGCTCTTTCAGAAAAGTAGCGCAGCGCTTCTGTGTCAGCAAAAACTGTGTCGAGCGGTGGGTCACTCAGAAGCGGACAGAAGGTCATGTGGTGCCACGCAAGCAGGGTGGGTCGGTGAGTGCGGTGATGGAGCATCAAGATCAGTTGATGGCGATCTTCGAGCAACAGACCGATGCGACCTTGGCAGAATACTGTGAGTTATTGTTTGATGCGACTGGACTATGGGTAAGCCAAAGCACCATGTGTCGGACATTCCAGCGACTAGATTTACCACGCCAAAAAAAACACTCCGCGCCCACCAAGCGACGAGCGAACGCGTACAACGCTTAAGAGCGGAGTATTGGACCCAAGTCAAGGGGGTAGACCTCAAGGACTTAGTGTTTCTTGATGAGATGGGAGTTTTGCTGGGACTGATGCGAACGCATGCCCGTGCAAGGTCTGGAGCACGAGCTTACGACTTCAAACCCTTTTATCGCGGTAGTAAGGTGAGTGTCATTGGTGCGATCTCGGTCTCAAAAGTCCTGGCTGTAATGACAATGGATGCTTCGATGGACGCGGCTGCCTTTGAAGTCTATGTCTCCCAGTGTCTTGTGCCCCAACTCTGGCAAGGGGCTGTTGTGGTCATGGACAATCTGCCGACCCACAAAGTAGACGCGATAGCACCTCTAATTGAAGCGGTTGGCGCAAGGGTGCTGTACCTGTCTCCTTACTCCCCGGAATTTAACCCCATAGAACACTGGTGGTCGCAGTTAAAAGCCTTCTTAAGGCAGTTCTCGCCGACGACCTCGAAACGGGTCGATACGCTGATTGCAACGGCGATGGATTTAATGAATCCGAAGCATTTGCGAAACTGGTTTGCCCACTGCTGCTACTGTCCCTCATGAGTCTGCAAACCGCTGTATTTTTAGCGTTGTACATAACCGCATAATTCCCATTCACTGGAGCTATGGCATACGGTATTTTGCGATTCGGAAAACTCAAATCTGCGGGGGCAATCAAAGCATCGCAGCAGCATTGCGATCGCTCCCAGGAAACTCCCAATGCTGACCCAACCCGCACACCACTCAATCGCCAGCTAATAGGTTCCTTGGAAGAGTTGCCAGAACGCATAGAGGCACTCCTTCAGAAAAGCGCCCAGCGGCGTAAGATTCGACCTGACTCTAATCTTGCTTGTGAAATTCTCTTGACTGCCAGCACTGCCTGGTTTCGCCAGGACGAAAATCCGAAAGGTGCGTTGGATATGGTGCGAGTAAATCAGTTTGCAGAATGCAGCGCAGCTTTTCTAGAGAAGGAGTTTCAGGGTCGCATTCTCTCAGCCGTATTGCACCTCGACGAAGTGAATCCTCACATTCATGCCCACTTTGTGCCCCTACATCGCGATGAAGAAAAGGCATGGCTCAGTTGGGAGAACTGGTTTGGAGGACGTGAGAAGCTGCGAGAATGGCAAGATAAATTTGCTGAATACTTGAAGCCAGTAGAACTGCAAAGGGGCATTAAGCGAATTACTGCTCAACACATTCAAATCCAGGAAATTTATGAGCAGTTTAATTCACCGCTGGAACTGCCTGAATTAGAGCGGGAATTTGCACTTCCAAAACCCCAGAACACGGAATCGGCAGAAGAGTACCATCGGCGGGTTGATGCGCTCTTCTCTAAAAGGTTGCCTATTGCCCAAGACGCGATCTCGGTGGTTGCCGCCCATGCCAAGAATGAAGAGTTTGCGGTTCAAAGAGAGAAGGATAGCCGGGTCACTCTCCACGCACTGACGGATGAAATAGATGCCCTGGAGCGGGAACTCAGCATTTCGCGCTCGTCGTTGGTGAAGCTGAATCAAAAACAGAAGGAAGCGATCGCGCAGGAGTTGATCACTACGGCAAATATGGTGCTGAATTTAGCGGAGCGCAACTACTGGAAAGGGCGACAGTATGTGTTCAGCCGCAGGAGGGGATTCACTAAGATTGACGATCGCGAGGGACGGCGGTTGGTTCACAATGAGGGTGGCTTTGCCATCCTCTCGACTTCATTCAAGCCAGATGAACTGGAAAAGATTCGGAAGGCGCGGGACCAGGTGCTTTTGATTCTATCCCAGAGAATTGAGCAGAAGGAGAATAAGAAGGCTCGGAAGTAGAAGACTCTCTGGGCGGAAGTTTTAGGTGCGCGATCGTCTGATCATAAAAAAGCCATAGTAGGTATATGACTTTTCGGGAATCCTAATACGACGTGAGTCTCCAAATTTTGGAGCAATTACCCTCAAAACCAAACGAGCGATCGCAGTTGTTAAAGCGACTGCTAGAGGAGTATTACAACCCCAAAACCCCTGAGAGCGAATTGGCACACCTGAAAGTGCGAATCGAGACTCTGGAGCGCAGGTTAGCGGATGAGCCGTGGATACGGTGATTAAGTGAAGCTGCTAAATTGAACTCAGAAGATCAAGTTAGGGGAATCGGAGGAGCAGCGATCGCCATGATTGCAGTCATTGATAAGACACCCATGTCATTCGACGAATTTATTGATTGGTATCCAGATTCGGAGAATCGCTACGAATTGAGACGAGGGGTGGTGATTGAAATGCCGAAACCGAGAGGCAAGCATTCTAGATTGGCGGGTGATTTAGCGTTTGATCTGGGCACAGCCATTCGCCAAGCGAACCAGCCCTATTTCATCTCCAAAGAATGCGTCGTCAAAGTTGGCAATGATACGGGCTATGAGCCAGACATCGTTGTTTTAGCGGAGCCTGAGCTGACTGATGAACCCCGGTGGGAGCGAGAATCTATCATCACTCTGGGGCAGTCTATCAAACTCGTGGTAGAAGTGGTCTCCACCAACTGGCGCGATGATTACCTGGTTAAATTGGCAGACTATGAAGCGTTTGGCATCCAGGAATATTGGATTGCTGATTACCTTGGCATTGGGGGTCGGCGTTACATTGGCTCACCCAAGCAACCGACCTTCACCGTTTGCACCCTGGTCGATGGAGAATATGAACTACAGCAATTCCGGGGCAGCGATTCTCTTGCAGAGACACTTTGTGAACGCCTGCTTTCCCCCACTTTCCCAGAATTGCAATTGACGGTTGACCAGATTTTCAACCCAGGCTAGTCAAACGGGCGCGGGGCTTGCCCCCTCTTTCTTCGCCTTCACCAAAAAAGCTCTCATTACGTTGGTAACTTCGCGAGGAGGTAACGACCAAGGATAGCGCCCAAAGTTCGCACCCTCCTCACCAGGCTGAGTTACTTCAGCTTGCCACCCATAGCTAGATAGCAACTCTTCTGGAGTATCACATCCAAAGCGGAAGTAACCTCGGTAAGGCTCGTACTCCAAGCTGTTGACGTTAATCAGATCAACTCCGAGACTACTGCCATGAGTTGATAAATCGGAGACTGATGCAAGCAAAGCATAAACTTGTGCTTCTGATAAATACATGAGTAAGCCCTCAATCAACCACACTGATGGAGATTCGGGACGATACCCTGCCGCCAGCAACTTTTCCTCCCAAGACTGAGTGAGATCGGCAGCAAGCAGGTGATGATTGCATACAAGGTCTGTGCCTTTGAGGAGAGCAGCCTTGTATGCCAGTACCTCTGGCTGGTCAAGTTCGTATACTTCAACTTCTGAAGTCCAGGGAAAGCGGTAGGCACGAGTATCTAACCCTGATGCCAAAAGAACAACCTGACGACCTTGATTGAGTGAGAGGAAGTCATCGAAGAAACGAGTCCGAACAGCAACATAAGCTTGATCTTGCAAAGTGAGCTGTCGATCAACTCGTTGAAACGCCTCCTCACCTGCTAATACGGCGGCAAAGGGATCGTTAAACAGTCGATCCTCTCGGCTAAACTCACGTGCTCTCATGGCTGCCATCATCCGCGCCGTAAAAGGAACAAATTCGCCATAGTCTTTAGCTACGTTAGGTGGATTAGGCTCGCTCATCTGTTTTAGAAAAATTAATTAAGTCCGATCGCCCTCCGTCAGCGACGGCTGATGCGCCTGCTTGTCTTTAATACTCATTTAAATATTTCGAGTGGGGCAACCAAGCGTAATCAACGCACTCACCAGAGTTGCCACCATTTTACTCTCATCAATCCCTCAAGTGTCCTGCGTACTGTAGAACAGTCTGCTGGTGTCCTACAAGACAGGAGAGTAGATCAGCGCGATCGCGCTTCTTTAGTTTGCCCTAGCGATCGCAGTTGTTAAAGCGACTGCTAGAGGAGCATTACAACCCCAAACATCCTGAAACTGAATTAGCTCACCTGAAGCTGCGAGTTGAGGCGTTGGAGCGCAGATTCGGGGATGGGGTAGGGGTGCGATCGTAAAGGTATCTAACGACCAAGCTCACCGGACACAAACAGCCTATGCAACTCAACCAATTAACTCTGTGTTCCGGTGCAGCGACTTGTTCGGCTGAAAACTCACAAATCTTTTCCTAATGAAAACCCTTATTTAGAACAAACAGTATGACAGCAACATCTACAAATAGGTGCAAGATTGCTGAGGTTTTCTGACGATGTGGCATTAGGTTGGAAGTAAGAAACTTACGGAATCGCTCAGATTCAATCAGAGAAATTGCTGCAACACTTCTAATCTCAGCTTCAATCGCCGCTAAACGATTTTCATTAATAGTAATAAACATCAGGTTAGAGGCAAAAAACAAGGCGAGAGCCGTACTGATAATGGCTGCTTGCCAAGCATTAAAAGTCATACTGCCAAAAATCCATGATGCTATCGCAAATAGAGCAATCGTATAAAAATTCCAATAACTATTAATTCTTCCCTCTATTTTTTCCACAATATCGAGAAGATCTTTTAATGATAAAGTTGGATTTTGTGATTCAGTCATCTTAAAACATAACCTAGCCGCTACTTGGTCGGATCTGCAACAGTAAACTTAACTCAACTTTGTTGGTTCCACCAAGAATCCCAACAAATTCTTTACTACTTTGCAGCCATTGCTTCAATGATGACTGAACTCAAGCAGATGATTCCAAATAGGCTTTGCCTACCCAGAACTTTTGAAGTCGAACGTTCGCGCTCACCGGACGCAGAGAACCTTTACAACTCAACCAACGCCTTGCGTTCCAGTGCAGCGCAGTTGTTAGCCTTATCAATTACAGTGTGTAAAGTAGAAGCAACACAAGAACACCATAAATTAGCCAGGTCAGAATTAATGGAATACCAAAGAAAGTTAGTATCCAGGTGGATAGAAAGCCCAAGGAACCTACGATAACAAAAATCAACAACCAAACTAACCAACATAGTTTAGCGAGCATCACTACGCAATTACTCTGTTGATTTACGAGTAACCCTTCTTCGGGAGCAACGTTATTACCTGTAAGGATAAAGTAGGCTAACGAGCCATGATTTGCAGGTTGAATTGCAGCACCATGATCACCCTTGAAGTATTGGTCAAAAGAACTATCCTTAGGAGCATCATCTTGAAAACCATTGTGCCCAGCAGTACCAATATCGCTGAGTTTGAGTAACTCAAAGAAGCCTGGAAAAATGCCAACTACCCAATCTGCCGATGCAACGTCATTGCGAATTGCCTTTACACGCCCTTGCTGGATTAAATTATCCCAAGGATAGTTTTTAGGAACTACACTTCCCGCAAAAGCTACATGATGTATTTTACAAGCATGATATCTTTTAAGGGCACTAGCTAATAGATAGGTACCGTTACTGTGCCCAATAAAACTGATTTTGGCATTTGGATAGCGGGCGATCACCTCCGTATACTGATCCATGAACCAGCGAACGTTTACTTGTCGTGACCCCAGAAACAAAAACCTTAGCATTGGGAAATAGCCATACCCTGCTTTGATAGAGTCTACAGATTGTCCAAGCTGGTGGGCAACTGATTCTACAGTTTCACCGATTCTGCTTGTCCACAAGCCCATGTCTCGAATGCCATGCATAACAAAGACAATGTGATCTTTGGCTTGTCCGACTTCATCTTCATATGAAATTGAACTATTATCTAGACTTTCAATGGGAGTTGTTAGTGCGTGATGAAATCTTTCCTTTCGATGGGAACCAACAGCAGGGTTCTTAAAATCGCAAATTGAGGCATGTCCCGTATCTCGAATTTTTAGATACTTAAAACCTGCATCCGCAAGCACATCTATATTGTCTGCCTCTGATACAATTTCATCGATATCCCCTAGAAGCTGAATGGTTGGCGGAAGCTGGACATTTGGAGATTGACTGAGTCGAATCCATTGAACTCTTAGATTTGCTACAAAGGGTGAACCTTGTTTCAGATGAGAGACAAACTTTCCTATTCCCAGCGGTGGAAAGGCAACCCAACCTAATCTTTGAATTGCATAGAAAAGCCAGCTCATATGCTCAGGCTTAGTATTGGAAATTCCTCGGTTAAGACCAGCCATCAAAAGGATACGCTCAACCTTCTTAACCCATGGAAACGGCTTGAAGTTGCGGATTATCTTTTCATCATCACCATACCCCATGCCTATCAGGTAGGTCTTACGGATAATTAACCCGCCTCCGCTATATCCAATCAGAATAATACTTTGATATTCACCACCATCTGAGCGCTTTGAGCGATTTATATCAACCTCATGGATATATTCCACTAGTTGATCTGCAACTCTTCTTGGATCAACATTTGAGACTATGTTTGAATCATATTGCGGAACAAGCAAATCAGCGTCTGGTAGAAATTCTCTGATTGCCTCACACCAGTCTTTCAAATCTCGCCCAATACCATGGATTACAACCACCAATATATCTGACTTACCACGAATTTCTGGGTCAGTATTGCTTAGAAGTCGAGCTTTTGCCATCTTCGAGTGATAGTTAATAGTGAAAACTTAAATTAAGAACTTTTAAGGACAGCAGGCTAACTATTGGTTATACGGAAACTTTCCGTATAACACCCCCAAAATGATGATTAGCCAGACGGATTTCTGCATAACACTCCAATTGAAGAGATAGGCAAAATCATTCTGCATCACATCCTGTTTTGGGTGAATTGATCGCACTATTCTGTCTACTGAAAACCCGCTAAGCGATCGCACCCTCCTAACTCACTTTTCCTTTCCCTACCCGCCAAGCACTCTCAGCCCCGTTTCTGCCTACCTTGGTAAACACAAACCCATAGCGGCAAAACTCAGACCCGTGCAGCGACTTCAGCCCCAGCAATGGTGCAAGCTGGCTAGTCGAGAGTAGCCACCCCTTCTCAGCCACCCGATCCAGCAGTTCCAGGTTTGCCAGTGGGTCAGGTTCAGTCGGCTGGAGAGAAGCCAGCGCACCCAACAGTACGCCCACCATCTTACTCTCATCACCCCTAGTAATGTCCTGCGTCCTGTGAGACGGTTTCCAGGTGTCCTGTGAGACACGCAACAGATCCGTATGCCCACCCGCAGCCGGAAAACTGGCGATCTCATTCCCCGCTTTAATGTGGCTGTCCAGCGCATCCATTAACGCTACCTGATCCGCATTGAAGATTGACTTTGCCCCCCGCTTCTCCGGCTCCATCGGGTAGCCTTTCTCCTTCAGCCCATTGATCCGGTTGTAGACATTCGATCGCGCCACTCCATATCGCGCTTCCAAATCCTTAATCGTCAGTGAATCCAGTTCTACAGCCATCCGTCCTGTGTCCTGTAGGAATACATTGGACACACGCTATCACACCTCTTTTGCAACCGCTAGAACTAGACTCTTGACCCTTCAAAGAAACCTGACCTAACCCCTCTCCCAGCCAGCAGCAAACAACAAACACAGTCATTGAATGGGTGAGCGATCTCGCTACTCATTACTGCTTTCTTCATCTGGTTGTTGCTTAGAGTCCTTGCGTCGTTCAACAGTCGCCTTTTCCAGCAAGAACGCAACCAGATTGCTTAGCGATCGCTTCTCCTGAGTCGCCCATTGCTCTAGTTCCTGATAGACCGGATCGGGTAAGTAGGTAGCCAGCCGCTTCATTAGATTGCTTATGTCACTGTTCATTGTCATCGTACAGATCCTTTGTCAAGTTGAGTCATTACATACAAAACTAGCACTTACACATGCTGTATGTATGCTGTATAAGAGCTAGTAAGGTAAATTTCAGAACTTCTGGAACTTCTCCTAACTCAAACCCCAAAACTCAAAACCCATGCTTATCGAATCAAAAACCCTCAAACACACCCTAGAAGACATGATCAGTCAGCACAGCCTCATCGAAGTCCTCGATCGCCTTGCCTGCATCACACACAGCAGCAAAACCCCCAACGCCAGCCAAATAACCAAATTGCTCGAAGATGCCGTCCAGCTTGGATTGGCTCAATCCGATGCGGTCATTTCGATCCACTAACCACCCCGAAATTCTGGAACTTCCAGAACTTCTACCCAACTCAAAACTTAGAACTCAAAACTCAAAACTCAAAAACGGAGGCATTATGAGGCAGCTTAAACAAGCTCCTGGCAACGACTTAGTAGCAGTCGAACACATTGCCGACACCTGGGAAGTTGACCCCAAAACCATCGGCAAATGGGCAGACATCATCTATCTGGCATTCGACATCTCACTTCCCAAATCGGGTCCATTTCCCCTATGGGCAGTTCAGTTGCTCGAAATTTGCGCCAAGCATATTTCAAAGAAAGCAACCCTCTACTTTCCTGAAACTCAGGAATCACGCCGACTGAAGGCAAGTGAATTTATTCGCAAAATTCGGCATCTGCGGCAGGAAGGGCACTTTCAAGAATTCCAGAAATTCCAGAAATTCCAAAACTTCCAGCCAGAGCAGGATGACGACCAGGACGACGAGCTAGAAACCCTCACCGAACTGGCAGCGATCGCTCAGACCCAGGATGAACAACTGCACAATGCTCAACAAACCTTTGAAGCGCGAGAAGACGAGCAGATCGAAAAGCTGGCAACCTTCATCGAAAACTCTGAGCAGCGCCGGATGGGGAAGCTGGCAAGGCGATTGAAAACCCGGCAGCTTTCCGGCACAACGGCTGATCAAGCCTTAGATGTGTCGTTTCGGAGGCTCAACTGATGCAAAAAGAGATTGTCATTTGGTCAGTTATCGGAGCGATTGCCATCTCTGCCATCTACCCAGAACCCGCAGAGGCAAGACGACGTAGAGGCTTCTCCCCCAGAAGGCAAGCACCCTCTGTCTTTCGTCCCATCCGACGCTCTCAGATTGCCAGCCGCCCCTACTATCGACCGACTTCTTACACCCTGGCTCAAATCGACCGCTCTGGAGTGATGACCGCTAGACCCACCCAGAAACAGCGATACGGGCTACGCCCAGATAAATCAACGGTTCAAGCAGGGGACGATCGCTTTCCCATTCGACCGGAGCCTAATCTCCCCAGGGAAGCTCAAAGCGAGGTGACTCAATCCAAAGCCGATAGTTTAAGGAATTACGCCGGAAAACAACCCTATCAGGCGATGAGAAAGCTGTTAGGGACACCGACCCGACGAATTGAAAGCGGCAACTTTGGGGCGGAAGTTTACAACATCAAAGGGACTGGTTCACCCTTCCAGGCATCGAAGCGGCTCGTGATTCACTATGAGCGATCGCCGGAATGCAATTGCACTAGAACCACCAGTTGGCACCAAGAATAAACCGGGCTGCACTCCGACCAAGAAACACAGCCCGATTACCCCAGAACAGAGGCATCTAATGTTAGAACTTTTTTTAGATCAATGGGCAATCCCGATCGACCCAATGGCACCCCCGCCGATCTATCGCCCCAGCCAAGGGAGACGGCGACCTACCTATGATCCGACCGATGATTACTTTAGAAAACCGCCCCAGGAGTTACAAACCCAACCCAACCACAACCAGCCAGGACAGACCGAACTGCATGGAGCAACGACCCGCGAGAACTGCCGTAAAATGGAGCAAAACTTTAAACGGCAGGGGCGCAAGGTGAAATTAGTTGAGACGCGCCGATCAAGGAATCCCGGTGCTGCGCTGGAGTGGACATGCGTTTTTCAAGGCGAAGACGCTCAAGCAGGTTGGTTTGATGAGAAACGTTACTAGAGGTGAAAAATGTTAGTTGTTTATCTCAGCAATGACGGCGAGGCGATTGAATGGGGCGATGCTCCAGCAGTGGATGATGTTTCAACAGTTGGGAAAATTGCGTCTCTGGAATTCTATAAAGGCGAGATAGAAACGGTCTGTATCGCTTTTACCGAGCCAGTTACCCACGACGACGACGAGACTTTTAACGTTCAAATTGCGCCCGATCGCAGCATCATTACTTATGGTTTCAGCATGATCGGACAGGCACCCACCGGGCGATTGATGGACTACGAGCCAACGGGCGACGGCGACGGGATGAAGGCAACTCCAAGCAGTTGGTATGTTGATACAGTAGATACCTGCACACCGCTGGAAACAGGTACCTACAAAGCGGTACATCTTTGCCATTGCGTTAATGTTGGGCAGTTGGCAGCGGCTTAGTTTCACTTCTCAAACACACAAATAACAATTGACCGATTTTAGGGGCAACAATGCCCCCTTTTATTTTCTAGGAAAAAATAATTATGCTATCTTCGGCTTGCCTCTCAGCTATTTTTAGTATGGGCAGTTCAGAAGAGGCTAAAGCAATCATTGAGGCAATCTCCCAGAAAGCAGGAAAGCTAATTAAGCCTGTCGCCCGTCGTTCGTCTTTAGTGCGATCGCTGGAAGAAGGCAACCCCACCCTAGAAACTCTCTTGCGACTGACGAAGGCAATAGGGGCAGACCTGGAACTAGCGATCACACGCCGCGAAGTGAAGCGGTTTAAAGAATAAAATACTTCACTACTTGGAAAAACGCTTGATAAAGCACCAACGCGCTGTCTAGTCCGTTGGGGCTTTGATTTATCTGGGCGTAGCCCGTTCGCTGCCTGTTTTGTATGTTGCCCCGCTGGTCTGTGTTGGCGCGTTGTAGCGCTTCCCATGAGCAACTTCACGATGCAAAGTATCGAGATCGCTGTCCGAATGGGAAGGAGTTTTTGGTGCAGGCAGAGCAGGAAGCCTAGACTAAACGTCTGGGAGTGTGGACTGGCAGTTATCAAAAGCCGTGAGAGTTTCGGAAGGCAAGAAATTGAATTTGATGAATTCACAGGACTAATCATCAAGATCATAAAGATTTGTAGGAATCCACCCATCGTTACTTATTCTTTGCCATTCGTAATCATCATCATAGGAAACTACAGCATCGAATGTGTCTATGACTGTTTCATCGAGAATTAAGGAACCAATAATACGATAATCAAAGCCAGGACCCTTAAAAACTGGCATTGGACAACCGGATTTTTCTGTATAACTTTTGTCTTTCGGCAAGCCTAATTGAGTTTTTCTGTAAGAATAGGAAATTCTTTCTTCAGACTCGTTAAGTGTCTTTGCATTATAAGCATCTCCAAAGTCTGTTCTAGTGATGACATTGTTGCTGAAGATAGCATTAGTGAAGTCAGCTTTCTCTACTTCCGTGTTATTGAATTCTGCTTTTATTAAGACAGAGTTTTGAGCCTTTGAACCTCTGAGATCTGCATTGTCAAATAATGCTTGAAATAGTCTGGTACTCTGTAATTTAGCATCGCCCAAATTTGCGTTTCTAAAATCTGTATAACAAAAGCTTCCTCTACTTAAATTCGCATGGCTTAAATTAACCCCTGCTAGATTAATAGAGTCAAGATTAATGCCATCTAGGTTAATACCGCTAAGATCTGCACCATTGAGTTTTATAACGGGAGTTTCAGCCTCAATTAGGCGTGCTTCCTTTAGAAAAAGTAATAATAGAACTTTTCTCGAATTATCTAAAGCTTTGAGAGCGGTGAATGTTTTCGCCCTGGCAAAAACCTGAAGCTCCTCAGCATTACGGCGAATTTCGCTATTTTTTTTGGCTATTTCCTCCTTTTTTTGCTTAGGTAATTTAGAGACATCTATAGTGCCAGTTCCCTTTAAATTTGACTTTAGTAAACTTGCTAGTTCGTCAAAGTACTTATTTAATGTTTCTTGCCTAGCTCGATCACTACTAATTTGCTCAGTAATTTGCTGAGTAGCAAAGGCTAAAACTATAGGAATTACTAGTAACTGTATATAATCCCAAAATGTTTTTCCTCCAAGACCAGAGCTTTTCCATAGCCAATTTTTAGCTTTATCCCATGAACTAAGCTTCTCCTCTGGTTTGTTGTAGATCTCATATAAATGCTTATATTCTTTTGTGGCGATCTCTAAGCGTTCAGATTCAAATTTGAAATAGTATTCGCGCTGAGACGGATTATCGATTCGATTGAGTTCTCTAAAGCTTTCCTCTAATTGGGACCATTTTTCTCGATATGCCTCGGAAAGCCAGAACACCTTTTTTTCATCGTCATCCATACAACTGACCAGTCCTTAACTCATTGTTCTGTAACACCTGATTGCTTTAGTGCTGATGGAGAAATTTCAGGGGCTGTAGTGACCTGTTCCAAACTACGGATGAATTCTCGAATCACATCAGTTTGGGTGCGCTGAGACTGCTCACAATACCGCCGGAGGAGTTCCATTTCGATCGCTGGAATCCTGGCGTTTAAATGTTCGATGTTTCTTTTCCCGGTTTTGGGCATTCTGTAAAGAAGAGTGAGTTACGCTATAGCAAATATTTTACGAGACAAACGAAGGGATTAATATTCGTAGGAATCCTGAATCTTGTTCATCAGTCTGTGGTCTATTTCTACTTTTCATGGTTTTTATTTGATTCATGCTCAATCTTAGTGCCCTCGAAAGTTCCCTGTGGGAAGCGGCGGATAACCTCCGTGCTAACTCAAATCTCAATGCCAACGAGTACAGTATGCCTGTGCTGGGGCTGATTTTTCTGCGTCATGCGACCAATCGATTTGAGGCAGTTAAGGCGGAAATTGAGCCAACACTGCCATCACGGGGCGGCAAAAAACGGGACCTGACGGCAAAGGATTTTCAAGGGAAAGGGGCGCTTTTTTTGCCAGAGAAAGCCCATTACGATTATCTCTTGACCTTACCCGGTGATGGCGATCGCGGCACTGCCATCAAAGCAGCAATGGAGTTGATTGAGGCTGAGACTCAGATGCTCCAAGGGGTGTTGCCCAAGGAGTACACCAGCTTTGATGCGGGGCTGTTGGCTGATCTGGTGCGGATTTTTGCACGGGATGAACTGAAACAGGCAACGGGCGATGTGTTTGGTCGCATCTATGAATATTTCCTCAATAAGTTTGCAATGACAGGTGCCCAAGAAGGGGGCGAGTTCTTTACGCCGCCGTCCCTAGTGCGGACGATCGTCAACGTGATTGAGCCAAGCCGAGGAGTGGTGTTTGATCCAGCCTGTGGCAGTGCCGGAATGTTTGTGCAAACGGGGCACTTTCTGGAAAGCCGAGACGTGAATCCCACAGAGCGGATCACGTTTTGGGGGCAGGAGAAGTCAGACAATAACATCCGGTTGGCAAAGATGAACCTGGCGGTACATGGGCTAGAGGGTAATATCCGTTCTGGCAACACGTTTTACGATCGCTGCGAAGACTTGATCGAGGCGTGTGATTTTGTCATGTCGAATCCACCGTTTAACGTGGATGGCGTGAGTCCAGAGAAGGTGAAGACTGACCCGCGCCTGTTTACCGAGAAGAAGATACCGGGCATTAGTGCCAAAACGGAAACGGTCAGCAATGCCAATTATTTGTGGATTCAGTACTACCACAGCTACCTAAAACCAACGGGACGGGCAGGCTTCGTCATGGCGAGTTCCGCTTCCGATGCGGGGCATGGGGAGAAGGAAATCCGGGAGCAAATCATCGCCACTGGGGATGTGGATGTGATGATTGCCATTGGCACCAACTTCTTCTACACCCGATCGCTGCCTTGTTCTCTCTGGTTTTTTGACCGGGGCAAGCCTGCCGACCGCAAAGACAAGGTGCTGATGATCGATGCCCGCAGTTTATATCGGGTGATCAGCCGCAAAATTCGAGACTTCAGTGAGGAACAACTCAAAAATCTCACGGCGATCGCGTGGCTCTATCGAGGTGAGCAAGCTCGTTACCTGGGGTTGGTGCGCGAGTACCTGATACAGACCCACCAGCACGCAGCAGCGATCGCTCCCGCAGTGGCAGCATTACAACCCGCGATCGCACCCCTGGCTGAAGCAGTCGCAACGTTGAATCAAACGTTGGAGCCGACTGAAACCATCACCGCTGCCGAAATTGCCGCCTTCCGGCTAGTGCTGGCAGAGCGGGATGAGGCAATGCAACAGCTAGCGACAGAGTGGGGCACCCTCAAAACCGACCTAACTGAAGCCCCCCTTGATCAGGAGGATGAGGGGGATCTCTCCACTAACGCAGCCCAAACCGCCTCTGCTGAAGCGTTTGCTCCTTTCATTCCTCGCCTCAAAACGCTGCAAAAGCATATCAACGAAGTTCACAAGCTGACCTTGCGATCGGTGGAACTGGCAGAGAAAAAGCTAGAAGCTCGAAAAACTGACGGGTGGAATAGTCGAATCATTCGGCAATCCCGCGATGGGTTAGATGCCGCCCATGATCAGGCAGTGCAGGCAATCAAAACCACGCTCTATTTCAATCAACAGGTTCACTGGCTGCAATCCCGCTTTCCGGATGCGGTGCTGGTGGATGTGCCCGGTTTGTGTAAGGTGGTGACTCGTGAGGAAATCGCTAAGAATGACGGCAGTTTGACCCCAGGGCGCTATGTGGGTGTAGGGGCAGCCGAGACAGAGGGTGAAGAAGTTTTTGAGGAGCGGATTAAAGAGATTCACCAGGAGTTGGCTGAACTGAATGAAGCCGCGATCGCGTTGGCAGGGGCGATCGCGACTAATTTTGAGCAGTTATTTTAGAGATAAACAGAGGAGCAAAAAACGATGCAAATTATGCTCAGTGTGGAGCAAGAGCGGTTTATCCAGGCGCAGATTCAACGGGAGATTTTTACCAGCCCGGATCAAGCGATCGCGGCGGCATTAAACCTACTAGAGGCGCAAAGTCAGGAACATGAGCAGTGGGTGAACGAAGTGCGGGCAAAGGTGGATGATGCGGCTGAGGAATTAGCGCGGGGAGAGGGCATCCCCTTGGAAACGGTGGTCGGGCAGATTGAGGAGAAGTTTTGCAGGGCGCGTTCTTTCGGAGGCGGTAACGCTGTATGACCGCGTGGAGACATAATTGATGCCAGAGCTTTATGTGATTGGAGGCGCAAATGGTTCAGGAAAAACGACCTCTGCCCTCACTATCTTGCCAACGTTGGGAGTTACAGAGTATGTGAATGCCGATGCGATCGCAGCCGGACTTTCACCCTTGAACCCGGAAGCAAGGGCACTCCAAGCAGGACGGTTAATGCTGGAACGTCTAAGAACGCTAGCAAATGCGGATGCTGATTTTGCGTTTGAAACAACCCTTGCCGCCCGATCATTTGCTCCATTCCTACAACGATGTCAGGGCAAACAATATCGCATCAACCTGTTGTATTTTTGGCTTCGTAGTCCTGATTTGGCAGTTGAGCGGGTGGCTCGGCGGGTTGCCAGCGGGGGACACTCGATTCCAGAGGACGTGATCCGGCGGCGATATGAACGGGGACGGAAAAATTTGATCGACCTTTATCTACCCTTATGTGATGAGTGGTTTATTTTTGATAACTCCGCGCCTGTTTACCAACTTGCGGCTGAGGGCATGATTAATCAACCGCCAACTATTTATGATCAAGGAATCTGGAGCCAAATCAACCGGGGGACAAATGAGTAAGGACAATATCACAAATCGTCGCCAAACCATCCTTGAGGGTGTAGGAACCGCGATCGCTCAGGCACTTGAGCGCCACCGCCGATTGGGGCAGTCGATCGCCGTCTGGCAGGATGGCAAAGTTGTGATTTTGACAGCAGATCAGATCCCTCTGCCGTCAAAGACTCAATTGGATTCATCTAGAACGGTGGAACTGTGAATGAAGTGGCACGAATCAAGGGGCTATTTTTGCGATCGCGTTTTCCCGGAGGCGGTGACGCTGTATGACTGCTTTTGATGATGAAATGGCGATCGCGGCAAATTTTGAGGAGTTGAGCTTATGAATGTTTGGATAGAGAAACAATTAGACGAGTTAGGCTACGTTTCGAGAGGAAGATCTCGTCATCGACCACGAGATGAAGAATCTTTGTACGGAGGAATATTTCCGTTCATTCAAACTGCCGATGTGAAGCACGCTGAGTTCTACATCTCATCACATACTCAGACGTACAACGAAAAAGGGCTTGCTCAAAGTCGTTTGTGGCAGGCAGGAACATTATGCATAACAATTGCTGCCAATATTGCTGATACCGCTATTCTTGCTTATGATGCCTGCTTCCCAGATAGCGTTATTGGATTTGTTGCAGATCCAACAGTTTGTGATGTTCGGTTTATTAAATATTTTTTTAGTACTGTTCAATCTCGGTATAAACAAATTGCCCAAGGTGCTGCTCAAGACAATCTCAGCCAGCAGAAACTTTTGACGCTAAAAATTCCAACGCCATCACTTCTTACACAACAGCGTATCGCTGATATTCTTTCTAACTACGATCGCCTGATCGACAACAACACCCGCCGCATTGCCCTACTAGAAGAATCCATCCATCGGCTCTACAAGGAATGGTTCGTCTACTTGCGGTTTCCAGGGTGGGAGAAAGTCGCGATCGTGGATGGTGTCCCAGAAGGGTGGGAGAAGATGCTCTTTGGTGATGCCTTGATACTTCAAAGAGGCTTTGATTTACCTCATAAAGATCGAAAGCCAGGAAGTATTCCTGTTTATGCGTCAACGGGCATTAATGGGTTTCATAACATTGCTAAAGTCAAAGCCCCTGGCATCGTGACAGGAAGAAGCGGGACTTTAGGGTCTGTAATGTATGTGCAACAGGATTTTTGGGCGCTGAATACAACTCTATGGGTTAAAGAATTCAAGCAAGTTACAGTTCCATTTGCTTACTTTTTACTTTTAAATCTTGATCTCGCTAGTTACCAGGGAGGCTCAGCAGTACCAACCTTAAACCGAAACGCAATTCATGCTGTTGAAATCACTGTTCCTAATATGGATATCCAACAAAAATTTGACGAGATTGTACATCCAGTTTTCAGGCAGGTTGAAATCTTGAAGAGCCATAGCGAAAAACTTCGTGAAGCCCGTGACCTGCTGTTACCCCGACTCATGAATGGGAGCATTGCCGTATGACTCAAGCTCAACCCTTATCCTCTTTGAACACGATCGCTCAGATCTTAAAAAGCCTGTTGCCAGAGTTGCGCGATCGCTATCACATCCGTAAGCTTTCCCTTTTTGGCTCCATCTTGCGTGACGATTTTCGCCCCGACAGCGACATCGATATTTTGGTGGAATTTGAACCCGGATGTACACCTGGTTTTGCCTTTATCACCCTTCAAGACACCTTATCGGCAAGCTTAGGACGACCAGTAGATCTCAACACGCCCCAGAGCCTCAGCCGCTATTTTCGCGATCGCGTTCTGGCAGAAGCAGAGGTGATTGATGAGCGATCGTGATCGGGTGCGCTTGCATCATATGCTCGATGCTGCCACCAAAACTTTAGCTTTTACTCAGGGGCGTACTCGTCAAGACCTAGACACCGATGAACTACTCATGCTGGCAATCCTACGACTCATCGAAATTTTAGGGGAAGCTGCTAAAAACGTTTCCCAGTCGATTAAAGAGCAATCACCTGAAATCCCCTGGAGACAAATCACAGGCACCCGCGATCGGTTGAGTCATGCTTATTTTGAAGTCGATCTTGATGTCATTTGGGACATTATCACTTCTGATTTGCCGTCGCTTATTCCTCGGCTAGAGGCTCTACTGAATCAACCCTTTGAGTAACCAACCCATCATCTTAAGTAAGCCACGTTATGTCTCAAGCACCCCCCCTCCCTTCCTTAGAAGCGATCGCTCAGACCTTAAAGAGCCTGTTGCCAGAGTTGCGCGATCGCTATGGCGTGATTTCGCTAGGGGTGTTTGGCTCCTATGTGCGCGGCGAACAAACCCCCGATAGTGACCTCGATTTACTGGTGGAGTTTGACCCAGCCGTGCGGTTTGGGTTGTTGACCTACTGCGAACTGGAAAATACCTTGAGCGATCGCCTGCAAATCAAAGTCGATTTAGTCATGAAAAAAGCTCTGAAACCCACCATCGGCAAACGCATTCTTCAGGAGGTTGTGTATCCATGACTCAAATTAATTCACAAGGACAAATTACCATTCCCCTCGATATTCAGCAGCAGCTTGGATTCGTGCCAGGTACAGAAATTGAACTTGAAGTTGTAGGAGATACTGTGCAGGTTCGTAAAAAGGAGGCTAACCAACGCGGTTTTCGTCTGGTTGAAGCCATGCGTGGCAAAGCCACTAAACGCCTCAGTACTCAAGACATCATGCAGCTCACCCGTGAGGATGTATGACGGATATTTTGGTCGATAGCAACGTGATTCTGGATGTGCTGACGGAAGACCCCCAGTGGTTTGAGTGGTCAGCCCAGAAGCTCACAGACCATGCCGATCAGGGAATGCTCGTGATCAATCCCTTAATCTATGCCGAAATTTCGATTGGGTTTAACCAGGTCGCAGAACTGGAAGCTGCGTTGCCCAACGACTTTTTCCGACGCGACCCCTTGCCCTACGAAGCCGCTTTTCTAGCAGGGCAAAGTTTTCTGGAGTACCGCCGTCGTGGAGGCGATCGTCGATCTCCCTTACCCGATTTTTACATTGGTGCTCATGCTGCTGTTACAAAAATGCCTCTACTCACAAGAGATATCAATCGTTACCGGACTTACTTTTCATCTATACAACTCATCACGCCCTAAACCCGAACTGCCATGAGTACCGCATACTCCGAAGACGTTTTAGTCCAACAGACCACAGCCAACTTCTTTGAGCAGACCTTGGGTTGGCAATCGGTCTATGCCTTTAATAGCGAGAAGCTTGGAGCATCGGGCACCCTTGGGCGCACCGACCATACCGAAGTGGTTCTAACTCGCTACCTGCGGCAAGCCTTAGAGCGGCTCAACCCCGGACACCCGGACACTGCCTATGACGATGCCATTCAAAAGCTAATCACGGTCAGCACCGCTCAATCCCTGCTGCAAATTAACGAGGCAAAGTATAAACTGATCCGCGATGGTATCAAGGTCGCCTACAACACGGCAACAGGTGACAAGAAAGAACCCATCCTGCGGGTGATCGACTTTGACAACCCTGATCACAATCACTTCCTGGTCGTGCGGGAACTGTGGATCAAAGGGGAACTGTTCCCAGCCAAACGCCCCGACATTATCGGGTTCGTCAATGGCATCCCCCTATTGTTTATTGAGCTAAAGAAATCCTGCCGGGATGTGCAGGTCGCCTACAACGACAACCTCACCCGCTACAAAAAAGAAATTCCCCACCTGTTCCACCACAACGCAATGGTGATGCTAAGTAATGGCATCGATGCCAGAGTGGGAACGATCGTCAGCCGTTACAAGTTTTTCCACGAATGGCGACGGCTAGCTGAGAACGAAAAGGGCAGGGTGCATTGGGAAACCATGCTGCGCGGGATGTGCAGCAAACAAAACTTTCTCGATCTGGTGCAAAACTTCATCCTGTTCGACAACAGCAGCGGCACCACAGCCAAGATCTTGGCACGGAATCACCAATTTCTAGGGGTCAGTCGGGCATTTCAAGCCGTGCAAGAACGAGAAATTCGGGCAGGTAAATTGGGGGTGTTTTGGCACACCCAGGGCAGCGGCAAATCCTACTCAATGGCGTTTCTGACTGAGAAAGTACATCGCTGTCTTTCCGGTAGTTTCACTTTTCTGGTTGTGACCGATCGCCAGGAGCTAGATAAGCAAATCGTCAAAACCTTTGCCGGAGTGGGAGCCATCCCAAATAACACGAGTAATCGAGCCACGGATGGTGAAAATCTCAAGGAATTACTCAAACAAAATCACCGCTATGTCTTTACCCTGATTCACAAATTCAACGCCGAGGGTTACACCTACAGCGATCGCCCAAACATCATCGTTCTCTGCGACGAGGCACACCGCACCCAGTACGGATCACTCGCAGGTAATATGCGAAACGGCTTAGATCACGCATCCTTCATTGCCTTCACGGGTACGCCCCTCATGGAGTCTAAAGAAGATCAAAAGACCCGTGAACACTTTGGCGAGTATGTTTCTACCTATGACTTCCAACGAGCCGTAGAAGATGGCTCAACCGTGCCGCTCTACTACGACAACCGGGGTGAAAAACTAAATTTTGTCGATGCAGAGGGTAAGCAACAACTCATTGCCACTCCCGCAGAACTGAATCAGCGCATTGCCGATACCCTCGCTGAACACGATTTGGATGAAGAAGCGGAAGCAAAAGCCCTGAAACGCTTGGGCACTGAGTATTTCATTCTCACGGCTGACCAACGGCTTGATCGCATTGCCCAAGACTTGGTGGCTCACTACACGACCCGCTGGCAGACCGGAAAAGCCATGCTCATCTGTATTGATAAGCTCACCACCGTCCGTATGTATAACCGAATTGACCACTACTGGAAACAAGCGATCGCGAACCAGCAAGCCCAAGTCAAACGAGCAATCGACGACCAAGACTTAAAGGAGCAGCAAGACTATCTCAAATGGTTGCAAGAAACTGAATATGCCGTGGTGGTCAGTGAAGCTGGCAACGAGGAAAAAACCTTTGATGAGTGGGGCTTAGACATCCGCCCCCACCGCGACAAACTCAAGCGAGATCTGGAAGAAGACTTTAAGAACGAAAATCATCCGTTCCGACTCGCGATCGTCTGTGCCATGTGGCTCACCGGGTTTGACGTGCCCAGCCTCGCTACCCTCTACATGGATAAACCCATGCAGGGACATAGTTTAATGCAAGCGATCGCCCGTGCCAATCGGATCTATGAGGGCAAAAACAACGGCTTGCTGATCGACTACAGCGGCATCCTCTCCTCCCTACGATCAGCCCTCGCCAAGTACGCCAAGCCCGATGTCCTGCTTGGTGAAGAGGAAGAAGCCAAAGCAGGGATAATGCCCTACCAAGGTTTGGATCAGCTACGGAATGCCTACATCGCAGCCATTCAAACCTGCCAAGATCATCTTGCCAGCCTAGGTTTTGATCTCCAACACCTGATTCAGGCAGACGGCTTTGATAAACTTGTCTGCTTAGACAAAGACAATCAGGATTCTGCTGTCAATGCTGTTTGTACGAATGACGAATCCTTGGCTCGGTTTACAGTCATGGCAAGAGATGTGTTTAAGAAGAAACAAGCCCTAATCACAGAACCCGCACTCACCGCACCGTTTCAGCTACAGCACGACGCGATCGCCGCCATCCATGATCACATTTATCAGCAACAAGAATTTGCTGGAGACTTGAATGCCGTGTTGCGATCGCTGCACGGGGTCGTCAGTGAGTTCGTTACTGTTGCACCATCCAACCGCCCCCCTGGAGAAGACTCAGGCAAGCTTTATAACATTAGCGAAATTGATTTCGATCGCTTGAAAGTAGAGTTTGAAAAGTCCGCTACTAAAAATATTCAGGTACAGACCCTTAAAGCAGCCGTAGAACAGCAGCTTAGACGAATGCTGAGCCAGAACTCCACCCGTGTCGATCTCTACACCCGCTATCAAAAAATCATTGAGAACTACAACCAGGAAACCGATCGCGCCACGGTTGAGCAAACCTTTGAGGAACTGTTGAAAATCATTGAATCCTTATCTGAAGAAGATAGCCGTGCAGTCCGCGAAGGTCTGACAGAAGAATATCTCGCCATCTTTGATTTACTCTGCCAACAGAAAAGTAATTTAAGTGCCAGATCACGGAATCGAGTTAAGGAAATTGCTCACAACCTAGTCGAGGCAATCAAAGCGGAACTCCGAAAGCTAGACAACTGGCGCGATAAGGACACCACCAAAGCCCAAATTGAGACGTTTATCTACGATTATCTCTACAGCGACGATACGGGCTTACCTGTGGACGAATACGAACCCAGCGACGTTGTAGCCCTCTCGAATATTGTGTACCTCCACATCTACCAGAAATACCCCACAGCAGACACCAATCCCTACTTGGATGCTGCATAACGCTTAGCATCCGTGAATTTATTCGCAGTTTGAAACCATCTACTTCTCAAACCCTCGAAAACCGATCGCCCCGTCCTTACTCCTCACTCTCCTCTTCCACCCTTTCCCGCTCCGGTAACTCCAGCGGCACCCGCTCCCCTTGGGCTGAGCCTTCCTCCTCTCCCTTCCCCTTACTGCGCTCCATCATCGGCGGCGCATCCTTCGCCGTGTCCATCCGATCCGCCATCACCCGCAACACCTGAGCAAAATCCTGCGACGGCATCACCTCCACTCGATCGAGAATGTCCTTACTCGTCAACCCACCCGTGCGCCCATACAGGTAAGCCACAAAAGCCTCAACCAACATCCCCTTAATTCGAGCAATCTTCTCCAGATTCTCTAAACTGGGGACATTTTTGCCATTCTCCCACTGCTGCACCGTTGATTGAGATACCCCCAACACCTCTGCAAACTCGCGCTGAGATAACTTCCCCCGCGCCTCTTGCACCGCTACCGCCAATTTTGCAAAAAAACCTTCATTCACGCTGGAAACAAGCTCACAACCATTTTGTTCATCCCAAATCATAAATCCTAACTTCATGGGATTGCTTGATTAGCTAATCATGTATAATTTGCATGAACGACAATTCAACTTAAAACAACTACTTCTTCAATCATGCAAGTCGTCACTTCCTCCAAGTCGAGTCGTGAAAACTTCACCATTCGCATGGAACCAAAGCTCAAGAAAGCCCTCAAGATTCAGGCGATCGAAGAAAACCGCGACCCTTCCGACCTGATCGACGAAGCCGTTCGTCTCTACCTCCAAAAACTGAATAACTCACTTTAGACTTAACGCCGTTGCCAGCCAGATCGAAAATCTTATGACTCTTTCCAAATTTCTCTGCAGCATCGCAGCCCAATACGAGGCAGTACTCAAAGATGCCTGAAGGAATGCGATTCGCCTACGAAGACACGTTGTGAACGCTTGTGTGATGAATATATTTCGTCCCATCTACCCCAGAATATAAACTATGAAATTTCTATTGCATCCATTTAATCCAGCAGAACAAGACCTATCAACTGACTGGTATTCATCTAAATTCCTAGCTTGGGCAGCCGCTGAAAACTGGCGGATGCTTACATTGGGAAATCACTACAACTTGACTGCCCAATAAAACGCCCTTCCCAGTTTTGCCACCTGGGAAGGGCTTCGAGTTTTTTAGTGGTCATCTTTAAATCTCTGCGTTCCGTCTGAGCGTCACAGTCTTGAATTTTTGATAAACCCATAAAAAACGCTGTGGAAAAAATAGTCCAGTAGCCAGTTTTGCAACGGTATTCAGCTTTGTGGAAAATCCAAACCTAGAAAGAAAGCGATCGCGAGTCTTGGCGGACGGTGAGCGATCGCTTTCTTCATTTCAAACACCACCAATAGCACCAAAACAATATGCCCTAAGAAGGCTTATCACTAAGGGGATTAATGATGTCACTCACTATATCAAATTCTTCAAAAGTCCATATCACTTTTAAGTCGAACTCTCGAACTGCGAATGCAAGTCAACTTAACTCGTTAGGTCAATTTCTAGCTGAGATCAGTCAGTATCTACTTTTATCACTTGACGAAGATATAAGGCTTTCTCAGGTCACTCGGTGTCGGTATGGCATCGGAGTGCAAAAACTCAAGACCACAGAAATCGCAGTGCTAATGAATAGGTCTAATCACCAGGGCAGAGCGCTGCTGAGGAAGGCACGAGACTTGATGCGTCAACAGCATCAGCGATTCGTACCGTGTGGGCAACTGGAGGGTAGACCATGAACCACCCACTTCACGAACCTTACCCAGCCGATCCTTTAGGGCAACGTCTTTGTGAAGTGTTTCCCTATTTATGGCAGGCAATCGTCGCTGAGAACCAAGTATCGCCGGATTGGAAAACCGCCACAAAATATCCTTTACGCCCCCGGACCCTATGGGCAAAGTGGCAGGATTCGGCTCAGTTAATCGGGGTACGCTTCAAAGATTTAACTCGGTACGCCCTGCTAGATATAGATGCCAACAGTCTCTATCATCAGCCAAGTTCCATCCGAGAAATCCGCTACGCCCTAGAAACAATCGGCATTACCCGGACAATCCTAATTCGCTCCAGTTTTTCAGGTGGTTTCCATCTATACATTCCGATTCCAGTCGAGGTGCCTACCTTTTGTTTTGCAACAACGATCAAGCAAACTTTAGAAGCCCAAGGGCTAGAGATCGCTCCAGGGCAGCTAGAAATCTTTCCAAACTGCAAAGCCTATGCCGTTCCAGGAACCTTCACCGAATACAACGCCCATCGGCTGCCCCTCCAACCCGCATCAGGATCTTGCCTGTTGGATGGAGATTGTCAGGTTGAACCGCTAGGAGACGGTTACAACGGGCTAAGAGAATTTTTCCAGCGGTGGGATGTCGCCGCTGGCGGTCAAGACTTGGAAGTGCTGCGAGAAGCGATCGCCCAGTCCCGACTAAATCGTAGCAAACGGAAAAATAAATCTCGCACGATCGTCGCCGAATGGGAAGCCGATTTGAAGCGGGAGCTTGAAGAAGGCTGGACAGACCACGGGCAAACCAATCATTTGCTCAAGGTCATCGCCTGCCACGGTCACGTATTCCTCAAACACAAAGGGGATGCTCTAGCAGAATACGTCTTGTCGGCGGCGCTTAACGCTCCAGGCTTTGAGGAATGGTGTGGGCATCAAGAAGACATTGTTCATCGCGCCAACACTTGGGCAACAGCAGTTGAAGGCTATTACTGGTGCCTGGGGGATAACCCTTTACGAGATGGGCATATCCATGCCACCCAAGAAGTAGCGAACACGGTCGTTCCGCTCAATCTGCACCTCTCCCAAGATGCTCGTGACCGTATTCGTATAGCCCTAGAGGTATTAGAAGCTGAAGGCAATTTGCCAGAGGGAATAACCGACCGAGCCAAAGCGATCTCAGCTAAGGCAAGAGTCAGTTTAAGAACTCTCTACAAAGAGGAAAACAAGGATCTCTGGAGATCGGAGGGCAGGTCGGTAATTTTAAGCTCAGCGGGAGGTTCAGGCGATTCAGAGGAAGAAATCCGTGATAAGCCTAGATCGCCAGAAGTCAACAATGACGGGGAATTA
Organism: Leptolyngbya sp. CALU 1928; assembly: GCF_056784215.1. Lineage (NCBI taxonomy): Bacteria > Bacillati > Cyanobacteriota > Cyanophyceae > Leptolyngbyales > Leptolyngbyaceae > Leptolyngbya > Leptolyngbya sp. CALU 1928. The sequence continues at coordinate 132,514 of NZ_JBXBCE010000004.1, forward strand.
CCGACCTCGAAGGGATTAATGAAGGGTAGTAAGCCTAAATGCTGCTCTACTCAAAACCCTTTTCAAATAGCCTTACCTACTCAAAAAGGCTTCTTTTGTAACGAAAGTTTAAGCGATTGTGAGCATCTTCATCCGCCTCCTTGAGTACTTATTCTTTCTTTTCCGGACTGTTCAGGAAAATCTGTCGTATTTGAGAGTCTAGATCATGAAAAAAATGGGCATTAAAACCCTGTGGGGGAACCGAGAAGCCTTTATCACCAGGCATCCGAGGAGGTCAAGTGATGGAGCGGATTAGTGCAACCCTAGCAGGTTGTCAAGAATCACTACTGCCAGAAGCGGAACAGTTTTGGATTGAAAACTCTCTGCTCAGTTCTGTATCCATCTCTAGCCTTGAAGATCAGCCAGCGCCTCAGGCTTATTTGCTGGAGGTGTTCTTGCCCTACATGGTGATGGCAAATGGTCAAACTTTGTTCGGCGCTGTGAATCAACGAGGATTGAAATTCCTGGCAGAAGGGCATGATGAAAAGCCAACTTGATTTGTTGCAGCCAAAAATCGCTCAAGCCATTTCTAAATTCAAACAGTTGTCATCGCCGTCGGCGACTCAGCGATCGCCCATTACTCTGCCTCTCCAATCAACGTAAACGCTGCCCAATGTAGGGGTTGGGGATATTTATCGCGAGTGGTGAGTATCGCTTGCCGCAGGGATTGGGCTTTGTCGAGTTTGCGATCTTTCCAGTTGCGATAAAACTCGGTCATCAAGAAAGCAGTAGACTCATCGGGCACCTTCCAGAGGGAGACAATGACGCTGGGCACGCCAGCCACGAACAGCGATCGCGACAGTCCAATCACGCCATCCCCGGTAATCCTGCCCCGTCCGGTATCACAGGCACTCAAGACCACTAATTCGGCATTCAATTTCATATCCAGAATTTCATCAGATGTGAGCAAGCCATCGTTGAGTTGACCGTTGCCAACCGGAGCCAGGGCGATCGCACCGGGCACCCCCAATCCTTTGGTGTCATCCAACAAGCCATGCGTTGCCAGATGAATGATCCGGGCATTGGGCATCTGTTGGGCGATCGCAACTTTGGTTGCCTGCGTTCCAGTCATCGCCTGCGTGTTGAAGAGTTTAGCGATCTCTAATGCTTCCTGTTTTGCCCCTGGCAGGTTAGATAGTTGCACAGGCGTATCACCCACTCGCGTCACCACCTTTGGCATGATGGGATTCCCCACAATCAATGATTTGTTATTAGCAGATTTGCGAGATGTCAGGCGATCGCGCTGTTGTCGAGTCAGTTCTAAGACTTGAATCGAAGGTGCGGTGAGAATCGTGTGTCTGTCAATCAACGGCTTGCTGTTGGCATCAAGTAATGCTGGAAACGGTACGAGGAACAGTTCACCTTGCGGCACAAAGATGACCCGTTGATTTGGATCTTTGGGCAGAAGATCGGCGATCGGTTCGATCAGAATTTGATGCAGTTGTTTCAGCTTCTGGGTTTGCTGTTCCTGTTGTTGCTTCAGTCTCTCTGGTGAAATCGCTACTTCAATATCAGCCCGTCCTCTTGCACCAATAGTGTCACGGCTTTGCTCTACTAACTGAACCAAGTTAGTGTCCTGTTGCTGCCACAGGTTCTTGAGGTCTACTTTGCGGAAGGTGATGTTTCCGCTAGATTTGACCATCCAGATGTAAAGACCATCCACTTTTACCAGGTTGACATCTTCTCCCTTTTTCACGGTTCGGATGAGGGAATATTGCACCAAAGTGGCATTTTGGTCACGAGCAACCTGCTTAATCTCGCGGATAGTCATGGGTTTGAGACTAGCAATAGGATTGCCAGTCATTTTGCTGACTAACAACTGCAAAAACGCTTGCGCCCTGCCCCGCCCCGCCACCTCCAATGCTTGCTCCACCTTGCCTTGAGTTATTAGGACTTGTTGCAGAATGGAATAGGTTAATGGTGCAGGAACTACATCAAAGATAAAGATCCTATCGTTATCAGTTAGATGCTCTCCTATAAAGGAATCCAAGATTTGTATTGCCTCAAATAGGGGAGCTTCTGCTGCTGCTGTATTACCAGACAACAGGTGCGTTACACCCATCCAAGACAGGGCGTATGCTGGAGCATGGTCAAAAGGATTATCATCACTCTTGTAGTAATTTAGAGCTTGTTGATAGGACTCGATCGCTTGCTGATATTGTCCTATGTCTGTGTAGGCTCTGCCTAGGTTTTGTAGTGCAATCGCTTCTGATTGGCGATTTTGAATCTTCTTGTAGTAATTTATCGCTTGGTGGTAGGACTTGATCGCTTGCTGATAGAACTCCATCGCCCGTTGGTATTGTCCCATGTCTGCGTAGACATCGCCCAAGCTCCACAATGTTGATGCTTCGTCTGTGTAATCATTAATCTGCCTATTGATCTGAATAGCCTTCTGATAGATATCAATTGCCTGGTTGTACTGTCTCATGGCTCTGTAGGTATCGCCTAGGGTTTGTAGTACCCATGCTTCTCCTCCACGATCCTGAATCTGCCTGTAGATCTGAATAGCCTTTTCTAGAGATTGGATAGCAGCATCGAATTGTCCCGCTTCAGATTGCTTTTTACCCTCCCACCTTAATGCGTTTGCTTCTCTAGCTGTTTTTGCCCGAGAAGCTTTTTGCAATTGCTGATTAACTAATGTTAACGCTTTAGAGATAGTTGGTTCTAAATCAGCATATTGTCCTCTGCGAGCCATTGCTAGAGCCTTTTCCAAGGGAGGAAGGGCTTGCTCAGGCTTCTCTAATCCACCGTAAGATATTCCGACCATGAGCAGTGCTGCTGTTTCTCGATACGAATCTTGTTGGTTTTGGTAAATGGTTGCAGCTTGCTGTGCTAAAAGGAGCGCTTCTTGCCACTGCTGTTGCTTAATTAACACCTGAGCCAGCCTTACTAGTTGGTTTGCCTCCGCCTTACGTGGATCATTTGTATCAGGAAGCGTTGCAATCTGTTGGCGAGTAGCGGTGGCTTTGTCCGGTTGCCCCATCTGGTTATAGGTTTGGGCAATGGCTTCGAGTGTCAGGCGTTCATTGGTACGTTGCTGTTGCTGCCGAGCAATCGCCGAGGACTGCTCCAACACCCCCAACGCTCGGTCATACTGCTTCAACGCACCATAGGTCTGTCCCAGCCTAAATAGAATGCGGTTTTCTCCATTGCGATCTTGTAGTGCGCGATAGATGAACAGGGCTTTTTCGTAGTAACCCACTGCCTGCTCATACTGATGGAGGGATTTGTAGATGTTACCTAGACCATACAGAGACCCTGCTTCGCCATTACGGTCTTTCACCGCTTGAGCAATTGGCAATGCTTGCTGGAAATAGGCAATAGCCCGCTCATGCTGGGAGATTGCCTGATAGGCAATACCGAGATTTCTCAACACAATTGCTATGACATTGCGATCTTGCACAGCTTGAGCGATGGGTAAGGCTTGCTGGAAATAGCCAATCGCTTTCTCATGTTGAGACAGAGAATCGTAAGCCACACCCAGATTTGTTATGGGGTGATGTTCTAGACCTGTGGAAATGCGAGAATGCAGGCAGACGTTTATCCCTGAACTTACAGCATGGTTTTGGAACCTGTTCTTTGTCCTGACTGTGGAAGCAATAACGTGGTCAAGCACGGTCGCTCTGAGGAGAGCAAGCAACGTTATAAATGTCGTAATTCGGAATGCGGTCGCAGCACTTTCATTCGAGACTATGCTTACCGAGGCTACCTGCCCGAAGTCAAACAGCAGATTGTTGATATGGCAGTCAACGGGAGCGGCATCCGAGATACTGCACGAGTGTTGAAGATTAGTCCGACTACGGTGATTGAAGCGTTAAAAAAAAGATCGTCATCTCAAAGCAGTCAATGAAGCTCGTCTAGCCCAGCTTAAACCGACTCAAACCATCGTCAAGCTGTGCCAATGGGAGGATGTAGAGGCTGAAGCGGATGAGATGTGGAGTTTTGTCCACTCTAAGCAACAGCAACGGTGGTTGTGGCACACCATTGACCATGCAACAGGCGAAGTATTGGCGTATGTCTTGTCGAACCATCAGGACACGGCTTTTCTCGAACTCAAGTCATTGTTGGAGCCATTTGGGATTATGCAGTTCTATACGGACGGCTGGGGTGCATATGAACGCCATCTGGAGCCAGCGTTTCATACCATTGGTAAACGCAATACTCAGACGATTGAGCGTAAGCATTTGACTTTACGCACTCGGATTAAGCGTACGCCCTTGGCGGAGCGAAGCTCTATGGCTCGCAAAACTATTTGCTTTTCTAAGTCGATCTGGTTACACGATGTCGTCATTGGACTGTTCATCAATCGCTATGAATTTGGCGTGCTGGTTTAGAGGTGTCCACAGGTCTAGAACACTACCATTTGTTATGGCTCTGGCTTCTCCATAACGGTTTCCCCGTTGCCGCAGGCTGTCCGCTGCTTGTTGGCAAGACTGAATTGCCGCTTCATATTGCTGTTGTTGCAAGTGATCCCGACAAGGTTTGAGGAACTGATCGCTCTCTGCTTTCCGTTGGTCTGCCGTCTGCGTTATCGTTTGCGTTACTCCTGGCAACACCGCGATCGGAGCCAGTCCTACCAATCCCGCTACCAAACCAGCTAACGCGATCGCCCTTCCATAACGCATGTGCTTTCCCCAGTATTACAACAGCCAATCCTTTATCGTTTTGGGGCGATCTCATTCCCAAATCATCCATGCGATCGCCCCACCCTCACAGCCTACCGCCCCATCTGAATTCAACCCACCGCCCTTCAGCAAGAGTACAGGCGATCGCTCCTAGAGGAATTCTGAGCGAGATCGCGTCCTAACTTTGCACCACTTCAATCAAGGTCGAGACCATAGAAAACTGGGCAGTGTCCACCCCGCGAACCTCGGCTCTCACCTCAATATCCGATCGCGTGTTGCGATCGACATTTCCCAGCAACGCATCCACTGCCGTCAGTGCATCATCGCCTCGCATCGATGTAGGCGACACGCCCCGCCCCGATGACACTCCGCCCCGTTCGCCAATGGTTCGCAGGGCTGCCAGCGCCGTCCGAATCGGTTGTACACTGGCAAAGGTGATGACTTCTAGTGCTCCTGGCGTTTTACTCAGGGGAAAGATCACGCCATCCTCTGGCAAAGTCAACTCTTGTCCCGGAGCCACTCTAGCGCGATCGTCGGGGGCATCCCAGTAGGGAAACAGCACCCGCAGATTTCCGGCACTGCCAATCGATACCACCCCCACAAACAAATCGCGTTGAGTATTATTTTTCACCTGAATTTGAATCTCGGTGCCCGGTTTAAATTGATTGCCGCGTACCTGTCCACCAGTTTTTCCAGTGGATTTCACCTGCATCGCCAAACTTGTGGATTGCCCACCCGTAACCACATCTAGTCCACCGATCGCCCGCAAGATCTCTGCCGCAAGCAAGGATTGAAATCGGGGTGTTAGGCGATTGATCGCATCAACGATCTTTTCTCCCGGTTCGCTAAAGGTGGCAGTTAAGGGGCGCAAATCTCCAGTCAACAAGCCAATACTGTCAGATTTAGGTACTTGGGAAACGGACTGAGTGCGAAACGCTTGTTGATGCTCAGCCGTGACTCGCCCCAACCGATAATTCATAGATTGATTGGAAGCCACCAGTTCTACCTGGGGCAGGGATTTTAGCGTGGCGGCGATCGCGTCTCGATCGTTTGCCAAGGAGGCATCCAATCCCACTCGCAGTTTCAAATTCGTGGGCAAGCCGCGCACTCGTTCCCGCAGCAATGCGCCCGGTTTCACGGCACCCTTATCTCCCTGCCGTACCTTGCCCAATCCTGTTAAGCCCTCGCGAGTCTCCTGCTCAATCTGAGCGATTTCTTTACCGCTGGCATCCAGCACACTAAACAGCGTCCCCTTTTGGTTTGCTGCCAAACTCACTGAAGAAATTCCGCCCAACCAATATTCCACGGTGCCATCGGGCTTTACGTCTCGCACCACCGCTTCTGCAAAGGGCTGCGTCGGCTCTAGAAAATACAAAGGCTGTTTCTCGTTGGATTTGGGGTTTGCCGCAAAAATGGGTTCCTGTCCAGTCGAGCCGCTAGTCGTGCTGCGGGTGCTGCGTGCCAGGTTCGTAAACACCCTACCAATCGATTCATTTTCGGCTTGCTGCCAGAGATAGCGAGTCAGCGTATAGGTAAAGGCTCCGGCAAAAAAGGTGTCTCGATCAAATGGAGCATCGGCAGCGAGTTGGTCGTAGTTGGCAGAGCCGATCGCCACTCCTTTAGCAATGCCCTTGCTTCGCAACTGTTGCAACTCTGCTTCAGAGAGTTTCAGTTTTTTCATCCAGCGCTGCTGATACTCTATCTCGGTAGTACTGGGAACTGCTAGGTTACGCCCATCCAGGCGAGAGGAAACTGAGCGAAACAACACATTTCCCCGCGTGCCGCCACCCGAATGACAGCTATCTAGGACAACAGTGACATTCTCAGTTTGCAATGCCGCCATCAGCAAAAACAGCGTGCGTCCCATAATATCCTGCACCTGCTCAGGGTTGGAGGTGGCACGGTCAAACGGAACCAGAGTGCCATTTAAGCCCTCTGTGTTGGGCACTGTCTTGAGCACACCATTCTCGTTTCTAATCAGGTTTTGCAGAGGCTTGGGATCTCGTACCAAAGAGCCATGTCCAGAGAAGTGAAACACCACGACATCGCCCGGTTTTGCCTGCTGAATCAGGTGCTTTTCAAACGCTTCTAAAATTATTTCCCGCTTCGGTTGTAAGGCTGCTTGATCACTCACAATCAAAATATCTTTGGGATTGAAGCCATAGCGATGCACGAGCAACTCTCGCTGCAATTCCACGTCGGTTAAACAGCCCTTGAGGTTGGGAATCTTGTCGGGATAGGCGTTCACCCCCACCAACAGCGCCAGCTTGCGCCCTGGACTGCCCTGCGCCAAAACGCGACCATATTGATTTGCCTGACGCAACATATCCCATTGGCTGAGTCCGATGCTGGCGAGGGTGGCACCTGCGGCTTGCAAAAAATGACGACGCTTGATTGAAGACATGATTAAAACTCCTCGATTATAGTGGTGGACTATTAGCTGTTGGCTGTTGGCTGCTAGCTAAAGGCTATTGCCAATGAGAATGAAGGGTGCCCAGTAGTAGGGATGAGAAAAGTTGGCAGTGCGAGGGGCGCGATCGCCCAATACCGTGACATTGATATCGGTTTCGCCCGATCGCCTGAGTGCATCTTTGGCAGTGACTTTGCCATTCAATAAGTTAAGTTGTGCTTGCCTCAACGCTTCGGCTTTGGTCATTTTGCCCGTTACCAGATTCTTGTAAAACTGCTGCATCAGTAAGCTGGTGCTGGCATCATTCACCAACCAGAGAGAAGCTAGTACCGCTCCGGCTTGACGAGTGAGGAAGTGAAAACTCATGCTGGAAATTTCGATGCCATCCAGTTTAGTCGCATCGGGTTTGCTCGATTCAGACCCGCCCAATGCTGACTCACAGGCAGACAGCACCACCAGATCGACACCGGACATCAAAGGCAGGGCACGGATCTCATCTACCGTGAGTTTATTGGAATCACCCAATAGCAAGAAGGATGCCAGGTGATTGCCAGGAACAAATTTGCCATGGGTGGCAATATGGACAATTCGGTGTTTTCCGGCACCCAGTTTTTGCCGTAGGGTGCTTTCGTCAAAGGCGCGATTGAGAAATTCTAGTCCAGGATAGATTCCCCTCACATTGGCTTTGCTGTTACCCACGATCGCCGCTAACTCTTGTGGCACATTGGGCAACGGATTGAAGTTGGCGATCGCATCCGAGACTCCCAGTGCTAACACTTGCGTATTTTGCGCTGTGAAAGGGGCGCGATCGCGATCGCTGGTGAGGGCAGCCGAGAGGATGGTAGAAACGGTGTAATTCTCAATCAGGTATTGCTTACCGTCATACAAGGCTGACATGGGAATGTAGCGCACCACCCGATCCAGAGAAAAGATCAGGTTTTTCACAGTGTTTTTCTTTAATTCACCCTCAATCGGCTGAATCAGCCAGCCATGCAGCTTTTGGCTAACGGCTTGCAGTTTGACCGTATCCGCTGCGCCACAAGGACTGATTTCGCAGCTTTTCATCAATTGTCGGAACTCCAACACTGTTTTTGCTAGTTGCGTCTGCTCCACATTGACGGGCTGACTTTTGACCACTCCACCAGGAGCAACCCACAGCAACCACAGTTTCTTGTCCAGTACCAAGGGATAAATCAGCACTGTGTTCAATCCGGTTTTCTTCTGCGCGTTCTCTACAATCCGCTGTGCCTCACCCAGCAATTCTGGATCGTAAAAGCCTTTGTCATCGCTACTCCGCTTGCGAATTTCTGCCTGAAACGTATCTACAGTGCGGTTATATGCTTGGGTCAACGCCTTCAGTCGAGTATCCATCTGCCCTAAGTCGGCACAGGTCTTCTGCCGACATTGATCCACCTGGTAGCCAAAGGCAATTAGACTGCCGTATTTGTCAATAATCGCTTTCTCCACTGGGCTGAGTGGGATTCCCGCCACCTCACCCCCTGCCCGTGTATCTTTAGTAAAATCCCGAATCTCCTGCACCTTTAGCAGTTCCAACACCTGCTGTGCTTCCAGAATTCGCCCTTGAGCCAGTAGCAAATCGGCAAGGCTCCGATAGGTTCCACCGACGGATTGAGCGTAGGCTTCCTGCGACTCGCGGGGCAGTGTGCGAAGGTCTACCCGAATCGTTTCACGGACGTTGACAGATTGTTTGTAGAAGACGATCGCTAACTCTGGCTGCTTCTGCTTTTTTAGAAGGATGCCAATGTTGCTCAATAGGGTTCCTTCCCCCTCGCGATCGCCCACCGCCCGATAAATCGGTAATGCTTGTTGATAGTACTCAGTGGCTTTGCTGTATTGCGATAGGGAACTGTAGGCAAGACCTAAATTCGTCAGTGTTCCAGCTTCCCCATTGGTATCCTGCACTGCCTGGTGAATTAGTAATGCCTGCTGATAGTACTCAATTGCTTTATTGGGCTGCGATAGAGAATGGTAGACAGCACCCAGATTATTCATCACCTTAGCTTCCCCATTGCGATCCTGCACTGCTCGAAAGATGGGTAAGGCTTGCTGATAGTACTCAATGGCTTTGGCGTACTGCGACAGGGCATCGTAAGCTTTCCCTAGATTCACCAGTGCTCCGGCTTCCATGTTGCGATTCTGCACTGCTCGAAGAATGGGTAAGGCTTGTTGATGGTACTCAATTGCTTTGTTGTACTGCGATAGGGCATCGTAGGCAAGACCTAGATTATTCAGCGCATAGGCTTCCCCATTGCGATTCTGCACTGCTCGAAGAATGGGTAAGGCTTGTTGATGGTACTCAATTGCTTTGTTGTACTGCGACAGAGCATAGTAAGCTTTCCCTAGATTCACCAGTGCTCCGGCTTCCCCATTGCGATTCTGCACTGCTCGAAGAATGGGTAAGGCTTGTTGATGGTACTCGATCGCTTTGTTGTACTGCGACAGAGCATCGTAGGCAAGACCCAGATTAGTCAGCGCATAGGCTTCCCCATTACGATTCTGCACTGCTCGAAAAATGGGTAAGGCTTGCTGATAGTACTCAATGGCTTTGTTGTACTGCGACAGAGAACGGTAGACAATCCCTAGATTATTCAGCGCCATAGCTTCTCCATTGCGGTCCTGAACTGCTCGAAGAATGGGTAAGGCTTGTTGATAGAACTCGATCGCTTTGTTGTACTGCGACAGAGCATCGTAAGCTTTTCCTAGATTACTCAGCGCATAGGCTTCCCCATTGCGATTCTGCACTGTTTGAAAGATGGGTAAGGCTTGTTGATAGAACTCGATCGCTTTGTTGTACTGCGATAGGGCATCGTAGGCAAGACCTAAATTCGTTAGTGCTCCGGCTTCCCCATTGCGATCCTGCACTGCCCGATAAATTGGTAAGGCTTGTTGATAGAACTCGATCGCTTTATTGGATTGCGACAGAGAATGATAAGCAAGACCCAGATTAGTCAGCGCGTCGGCTTCCCCATTGCGATTCTGCACTGCTTGATAAATAGATAATGCTTGTTGTTGGAACTCGATCGCTTTGTTGTACTGTGACAAAGAACGGTAGACATCACCTAAATTGTTCAATGTCGTAGCTTCCCCATTGCGGTCTCCAAGTGCCTGATAGATAGCTAATGCCTGTTGCCAGGACTGCAATGCTGCTTGATATTGACTGGTTTGATTCTGTTGATATCCTTGTTTCAGCAGCCGATCGCCTTCTGCCTTCTGACTCTGGGCAATCGCAGGTTGAGAGATCGGCTGTCCTACTGCTGGCGCGATCGCCCCCAACTCCACCCAACCTAGGGCGATCGCCAAAGCTGATGCCGCAAACTTCAGCGATCGATCACCCATGATTCCATTTTGCCTGTTGCCCTTCGGCTGGTGTTCAAGACGCAAGCCTTTTGCCTGTTGTCTTTTTTGACAGCGCATCAACAAATCCTCTGATGGTAGAGAAGCTTACCAGTAATCTATCACTCTCACGACTGGGAGGTTATGCAACGAGTAGGAGCGATCGCAGCGATCGCCCCTACCAGTGACGTAGCCAAATCAGCGTTGCGCTTTGAGCAATTCCTGAGCCTTGCTTGCCCAAGTTGCCGCATAGACTCCAATATTTGCAGTTTTCGTAGAAAACTTTGACACCTTTTTGCCTTCTGGACTCACTCGCTCAGCCGAGTTGAGCGCAACAATATTCATAGAGCCATCTGGAAAAATAGCGAACATGGGTCCACCGGAAGCGCCTGCCATCATATCGCAGTCATGAGAAACCGTGCCTAGTTGCGATCCAAAGCCACGAATGCTGCATCCTTGATGAACTCCAGCCGTTTCAGACGGATTATCTTTGGGAAAATCACTGGAATAGCCTGCCAGAATGATTTCATCTTTCACACTGTCTAAATCGGCGAGGTCAGCAATGGCAAACCCCAACCAGCCATATGTTTCACCTAGGGGACGATCCAATATTAAAAATGCCCAGTCGTTGCCGCGATCACGTTGGGGATCAGTGGTTCCAGTCACAATTTTGGTAGCAAAGGCTTCTGCGGGCGCTTCCCCATTGATCAAGTTAGGGCGAAACCGGATCTTATTCGTCGTGATTTGTTTGGTTTTCTCATCTACCACGCAGTGGGCATTGGTCACGACTAAGTTTTTGCCGATTAACGTGCCAGTACAAGTCCAGTCCACCTGTTTGCTATTCAACGCCTCTACCCGACCGATCGCCGACCAAGGATATTTGGAGGAATTCATTGGAATGCGATCGTCTTTGCCAAACACATTGCGTCCGCCCTCAAACGGAAAAGTTGATTGCCCCAGTTTTGCAGGAATAAAACCTGCTGTAGTTTTGAGCAATTGCCGAGGTTTGGCAGATGGTGCAGTGGTTGTAGAGGGTTGATCAGGACTGATTTGAACATCGGCTGCGTTTGTATAAGACATCGACACCGTCGCGATCGCAAATAAACTCACAAACCCCGCCGAAATTAGATTGAATCGCTTCATTTGATTAAACTCCGTATTGTAATCATCAATCATCGACATCAGCTAATAGCTAATAGCTAACAGCCATAAACCTTACAAAGCATTTCCAATCAAGATAAACGGTGCCCAATAATAGGGATGGGAAAAGTTGGCGGGGCTAGGAGCGCGATCGCTCCCGATCACCTTGGGTTCAACATCCGATCGCTTCGGTGCTTTAGCGGTCACTTTCCCTTGCAACAAACTCAGTTGTGCCTGTCGTAATGCTTCGGCTTTGGTCAGTTTGCCCGTTGACAGGTTGGTGTAAAACCGTTGCATCAACGAACTCGTGCTGGCATCGTTGACTTTCCAAAGAGAGGCGATCGCGGCTTTAGCTTTGTCTTCAATAAAGTAAGCGCTAATTCCTTGTAGTTCTCGCCCATCCGATGCCAATTCTCCTTTGGCGGTTTCACAAGCAGATAGAACGACCAGATGGACTTGTCTTAGTCCTGCTAAAAACTGAATTTGCGAAATGGCATAGCGATCGCCCTTTCCACGAGTACCGCTACTAAGCAACAAATAAGAATCCTGTGGCTTCGTTGGGATAAATTCACCGTGAGTTGCAATGTGAAGAATCGGGCTACCGCGTTCAAGCTGAGATTCCAGAGTAGAGCGGGTAAATTTCTGGTTCATCCACAGACTGCCAGCATATATCCCTGTTGGTTTCACCAGGGTTTTTAACTCCGTTGGCACGTTGGGTAACGCAGAGAAGGTATCGTAAGCGTCTGAAAGACCAAAGCCAAGCACCGATGGATTTTTGGGCAGCCGCGCATCGACATCTGTGAGTTTGGCACTAAGCGCATTGGAAATCGTGTATCGCTCGATCAAATATTGTTTGCCATCATAGAGAGCGGCGAGAGGAATATAGTTAATCGTGCGATCGGGAACCAGAACCAAATTTTGAATCTTGTTCGCTTGAAAGTTGCCTTTCTGCTCAATCGGTTGAATCAAGCACTCGTATAACTCTTGACCCAGTGCTTTGACTTGAGTTGTGTTTCCTGGCGATCGCAGAGCGGTTTGAAACTGTTGAATTTTGGCATTGAGTTGGGCTTCTGCCAGAGGACAAGTTGTGCTGCTGAGAACGGCGCGATCGCCTCCGCCTGCGGCTGCCCAGAGGATATGCACTTTATCTGAGAGGACTAGGGGATAGATTAAGACCGTGTTGGGTTGAGCATTGACAATTTTAGAGGCACTAGCAATGAAGTCTTTATTGCGTTGATCAACCCGCATCAGAGCTTCACTGGTCGTTTTAGCGGCGATATCTCGCATTGATTGATCGAACGCTTGTTGCAGTTGCTGTAATTCCCGCTTGAGTGAGTCGCAGTCTTGGGGGTTACAGTTTTTCAATCGCCGTCCAAACGTGACTAAATCGGTGTGGCGTTTTTGAATCTCTGCTTCGACTGAGTTGAGGGCAAGTTCGGTCAACCGAGTTTTGGAGCGAGTTGAATTGGTAATATCATTAATTTCTTGCACCTTCAGCAGTTCCATCACTTGCTGGGCTTCATCGAGCCGCCCTTGAGTAATCAGCAGGTCTGCCAATTCGCGGTAAACGTCTGCTCGCTTGCCTCCGCCAAAATCGATCGTGGCTTGCAAAAAAGTTTTTTGCAGATTTAGAGAAAGTTCCTTGATGCTCTGTCGAGTATCTTCGATACTGTTGATGGCTTGCTTATAGAAAGCGATAGCCGTAGCAGATTGCTTTTAGGCTGCATAAATTCTGGCTAACTCAATGTAAATGTCCTGATTTCCACCACCTTTTAAACCAGGATTTTGCAAGGTTAGTGCAGCTTGCAGATTTTTCATTGCTTCCTGAGGTCTACCAAACTTACGATGCAAATTTCCCAGGAGGATCAATGTGCTTTTTTCTAGGTCTATGTCTTTCAGTTGCTCTGCAATTGCTAAGCTAGATTGGGCAGCTTCAATCGCTTTGACATCATCGCCTGATGCACCGTAGGCAAAGCTGAGCGTATAGGCAGTAAACCCTTTTAGGGAGGGCATATCTACTTGCTTGGCAAGCTTGGCTGACTGCTGTGCTGCCTTTAACATTGCTTGAGGGTTATTTTCGGTAAAGGCAAGACGTGCATCAAGAAGCCATGTATCCGCCTCAAAACTTGGCAATTTCAAATGCTGAGATTGGACACGAATCTGATTAAGCAGTTGATGAGCAGCCTGATACTCACCTAGAGTAATGTAGGTATTGGCAATAGAATTTGAACGTCCCAACAAAAACAGAACAGGGGCTTTAGCCTTTTGAGCAGCGTTCATCGCTTGCTGTTTAAGTTTCAAAACGTTTCCAAGATCTTGCTGCTTTTCGTATAAGGCAACAAGCCCATCTAGCGCTTCTACTTCAGATGTTGCATTCATACTTTGTTGAGCAGTCGTCAGCGCTTGTTGACCGACTTTTAAGGCTTCAGCATCTTTTCCTTGAAGTTGGTATATCCAGCTTAGAGCAATTAGAGAGGTAACTTCCTGAGAGAAGTTCTTAAGCTTTCTAGCAGTTTCTCGCGCTTGTGCTACTGAGTCAATTGCCTTCTGAAACTCACCTTTTTGGCTATAGATCTCTCCAATCTTCAGTAGCACATTTGGCAAAGAATATTTCTGGGTTGAAGGGGAAAGCTCTTGCCACAAAGTTAAACTCCGTTGGGAATAGTCTAAACTCTTATCAAATTCTCCTGTTTGTTGATAAAGAGTAGCTAGAAGACTAAGAATCTCTGGTTTTATGAAAAGTATTGTTTCTCGAAGCGTTGCCTCTTGATCAGCTTTTAATGTGGCTGGAACGAGGGTTGATTGCGTGGACTCATTTCTCAAGCTTCTTAAAGCAGGTCCCAAGAGACTGTAGGAACTATATTTTTTGGGGTCAAGCGTATCTGACAGATTAAGTGCCTGATTAGCTGTGTTGAGAGCATTTGAGAATTGCCCCATTCCTCCATAAGAGCTAGCCAATATGAATAAAGCTCTTGTTTCAGAAAATGGATCTTTAATTTTTCGAGAAATTTCAACTGCTTTTTTTAGTGAGTCAATAGTTCTTGACCAATCACCAACTAAAAAGTAGAACTGATTCAAACTCATCAAAACACTCAGCTCAAGCTCTAAATCTTGAGTTTGTTCTACAAGGTTAATTGCTTTTTGGGCATAATTTGATGCTTCAGCCATTTCCCCTAGTACCATGTAACTTGTATTTAAACTAAGGTAAGCATCGACAATAGCCATTTTGAATTGTTCTTCGGTCTTTAGGTCTCGGGGTAAACCTTTCGCTAATTCAGATGCCTCTTCAAGGAGTTTCAGAAGACGTTTATAGTGTTCAATGCTTTGAGCATAGTCTTGCTTTTTCCAAGCAGCAACTCCGGAAACAAGTGTTTGACAATTAATTGACCATTTTAGAATGTTTAATTGATCGACTTTTTTAGACTGTCTTTTAGCAATTAGGATCATTTCCTGCGCCGCTTCACTGGCTTTCTGATAGTCTTCTAAGTAGGCATAGTTTGAGCATATTAAAGTAAGACCAGCTACCTGTGCCAGTTCATTTGAAACTTTCTTCTTGGCAAAATCTAGAGCTTCTCGATAAGCAAGGATTGCTTTTGAGTAGTCCTTTAAAGCAGAGTAAGCATGACCAATTTCCATTAATCCCCACCACTTATAATTCTGATAAGTTGGGTTTTCTGGCAGCTTATCTACAACCTCTATAACCTGTTTAGAAACCATAATTCTCTGCTGATCCTTTCCTAATGCAGCATAAGCAATTGATGACTGCCTAAGAGCTTCCATCTCATAGGTAGGCACTTTAATCCTTTGAGAAACTTGCATCAGCCGTGGAGTGAGTTCTAACGTTTTAGCTGGCTGATTAATTTGTGCAGAGTTATAGGTCTGAATCAAATCTTGGAGTACTATTGCCTCTAGCACTTCATTTTGGCTCTTCTGCGCCACTGCTAATGCCTGCTGTAAAAGCTCAATTCCCTTTGCAGGCTTTCCGGAGTCTCGGTAGGCAACTCCAATGTTACTCAACGCCCTCGCTTCTAAATCTAGATCTTTAAGCTCACGAGCGATGGCTAATGCTTGCTGCTGATACTCAATGGTTTTGTCATAGCTTTTTAAGCTGTAGTACGCATTGCCAATACTTTTCAGCGTCTGTCCTTCCCCACCGCGATCTTTAACTTCCCGATAAATTGCCAACGCTTGCTCTAGTGACTCCAACGCTGCATCCATCTGATTCGCGTTGAGTTGATCGTTGCCTTGCTTCAACAGTCGATCTCCCTCTGTCTTCTGATTCCGAGCGATCGCCGTTTGAGCGATCGACTGTCCTGCTGCTGGCGCGATCGCCCCCCACTCCGCCAACCCCAAGGCGATCGCCAAAGCTGATGCCGCAAACTTCAGCGATCGATAACGCATCATGTCATTTTGCCTGGTATCATTCGGCTGACGGCTTGATTGAGCGATCGTCAAATGTTGCAGATGACGGAAACTTTTTGAATTTTGAATTTTGCGATCGCTCATCTTAAAATCCTCTCCACAGAGCAGAATCACCTGCTAATCTATCACTCGCAGCGACGAAAAGTTATGCAACCGTGTTGATTAGTTAACGAAAATACTAGCGATTGGAGCGAGAGAGGGGCAACTGCGGCAGCAAACACAGTGCTAGAACTGGCAGCGTACTGTGCGCCAAAATGAGCAGGTGATACGCAGCCGTGCTAATCCAGTACAACCCATTAATTGGCAGCCAAAAGGATTGTTGGGATGAGTGGATTAACGATAGGATGAATATTCCAAACATTGAGACCTGAACGATCGCAAGCAACATCAGCACCCATAGCATTTGAGCAACAGGCAGCAAAAACCACTGCCAACCTACCTTTACACGCTGCCGCAGCGCCCACCATTGCCCAAGGCTCAGCATCAGAAACGTTAGCGGGTGAAAGTAGACACTCTTCACTAACAGATCGATGCTGTCACCATTCAAGCTGGCAGTCGTGCTGTGATTCAAACCAGCCTCGATCGCCCACCCCACTGCGGTCATTCCAATCCAAGCCTTGGGCAGTCGAGCAGAGCGCAGTGTGATCCATTGGACGAATCCGATTAACCCGCCGACCAGCAAGCCACCTTTAATATCTAGCTGAACGATCGCTCCTGCAAGCAATCTTCCGCTACCCAGACAGACTGCTACCTGAGTGCCAACGTAAAAGCTGGCGATCGTTGCCAGGGAGAATAACAGAATGCTGACCAATCGCTGATTGGGATGAATCCGAGCGCGTGAAATAGGGGAAACGAATGGCTCTAACGCTCTCAAGGGGGCTGACATCATAATGACCTCTGGGAATTCATTGGGAATGACTCACAAAGATTTATCGCTCCAACCGAGGGGAGGATATGCAACCTCGTGATATCAGCGATCGCGCCAATCTCGCTACACCAGGCAACACTCAGCCTTAAAGGCAGTATGAGCTAACCCACTACTGGTGGGCGCATTCGTGGAAGATGTGCCGATCGCTGTTCAAAGACTGTTGCCAATCAAGATGAAGGGTGCCCAGTAGTAAGGATGAGAAAAGGTTGAAGGTCTAGAAGCGCGATCGATTCCGATCACCTTGGGTTCAACATCTGATCGCTTGGGTGCATCTTTGGCAGTAAATTTGCCGTTGATCAAGTCTTGCTGAACAGTTTTTAATGCCTGTGCTTTGGTCATCCCAGCCGCAATGTGTTTGTAAAACTGCTGCATGATCAGGGCAGTACTGGCATCGTTAACGTTCCACAGAGAAGCCATGACGGATTTAACTTCATTTTTCAGGAAAAAGTAGCTGATACCAGGGATTTCCATGCCATCGCTGGCGAGATCGCCCACTGCCGTTTCACAGGCAGAGAGGACTACCAGATGAATCTTGCTGATGCCGGAGCTGCGGAGTTGGTCAATTAGTTCAGTGGTCAGGTTTTGTCCACGACCCGGCACCAAGTAGGAATTTTCTGGGCGACCTGCGACAAAGGCTCCGTGGGTAGCGAGGTGAAGAATTTGATAGGTTCCCTTTTCGAGACTGGCTTGCAGTGCCTCATAGTCAAAGGTGCTGTTGAGAAATTCGCTGCCGGGATAGATACCCTGGCGGTCTTTGGGTTGGTTCGTTTTGGTAATGGCATCCAGTTCGGCAGGGACGTTGGTGAGCGGGTTCAAGGTTTTGAAGGTGGAGACTCCCATTGCCAGCAGCAAAGGCTGAGTGCCTGTGGGTTTGGGAACCTTGGCTTCGGTATCGGTTTTGCTGGCGGCGGTGATGGTGCTAATGGTGAATCGCTGAATCAAATACTGGTTGCCATCGTGCAGGGCAGCCAGAGGAATGTAGCGGGTGATCAGGTCTGGGGCAAAGACAATGTGCTTGATACCAGAAGAGTTGAGTTCGGCTTCCAGGGGTTTGATCAACCAGCTGTAGAGTCGTTGGCTAGTCGCTTGCACAGTTGCCAGATCAGCTTTCGGTGTGCCGACAGTGGTGGTTTCGCCCAGTTGCTTCCGAAAGGTTTGGACGGTTTTGAACAGTTCTTCGGCGCTCACTTGCGTTTCAAAGGGACGAAAGGTCACGGCTCCATTGCCTGCTTTAAGGGCAAGCAGGAATTGCACTTTGTCTTTCAGAACTAGGGGATAGATTAAGACGGTGCCCGGTTGCACGTTGACAATCCGGCTTGCTTCGGCGTTGAGCTTTTCAGGACTGAGGCTGCTGGGCTGGGTGGCATAGTGATTGGCAAGCGCCACTCGAATTTTTGCGAGTTCGCGATCGAGTTCCAGGTTAAGCGCGTTTCGCTGATCTCTGATTTGTTTAAGTTCAGGGCATTTTTTAGTTTCACATTTGGCAAGTTTTTGAGCGAAGTTTCCGAGCGTCGTGAACTGTTTCAGAATTAGCTTCAGGGCAGTTTCTTCAATTGTGGCAAGGCTGATGCCAGGGCTATCGATACCAAGAGGCACGTTAAAGGCGGTGCGGGTGAAGTCGCTCAATTCACGCAATTTGAGCAATTCTAGAACCGCGTGAGCTTCGGAGAGGCGACCTTGTTGGATCAGCAAAGCGGCAAGGTTACGGTAGGTGCCACTCACCGTCTGAGTATAGGATTCTTGCTGTTCACGAGGGAGCGATCGCAACTCATCCCGAATGGTTTCTGTGAGGTTAACGGATTGCTTGTAAAAGACGATCGCCAGTTCGGGCTGATTGGTTTTCACCAGCAAATTGCCCACATTACTAAAAATGACTTTTTCCAATGGTGGCAAATCTGCTTCCTTGGCGAGGCGCAGAGCATTCTGATAGCTTTCCCAGGCTTGGTCGGATTGTCCTAAAGCTATGTACAGTGTGCCCAAGCTGTCCAGCGTATTGGCTTCACTAGCTTTGTCCTCCAGCTTCTGAAAAATAGCCAGGGCTTGCTGAAGCGGTTCAACTCCCAAGCTGGGTTGGTTCAGCTTGGTGTGAACTAAGCCGATGTTATTCAGGATTTCAGCCTCACCAGAAAGATCTTCTGCTCCGCGACGGGCAATCAGGGCTTGCTGATAGGTTTCTAATGCTTTGGTGTATTGCTGTTGGGCTTCATAGGTAAGACCGATGTTATTCAGGGAGCGACCTTGAGCGGTTTTGTCTTCTAATCTCGTGCTCAGGCTCAAAGACTGATTGTAAAACTCAATTGCCTTACTATACTGCCCCAAATCGTAGTAAGCACCACCAAGATTGTGCAGAACTGAAGCTTCTCCCTGGAGAACAAGGGAGATGTCTAAAATAGGAGTAATAGCGGCTTGGGTGGCAGTGAGAGAGGCTGTCAGGTCTCGAAAGATTTTCAGAGACTGCCGGTAGGTTTCTAAGGCTTTGGGATACTGTCCTTGTCTACGATAAACTTCGCCAATATTGTTTAGGTTTACTCCTTCCCCGTATGGATCTTTGCTTTTGCGACGAATCCATAAAGATGCTTGATAGGATTTTAGAGCCTTTTCATAATCTCCTTGACTTTTGTACAATGTTCCCAAATTATTTAGAATAATTGCGCGACCAGACCCATCACGGCTGCTTCTAGGGAAAGTCTTTTCATAAACGGCTGCTGCCTCTGCGTACTGCCCTCGTCGGCGATGAATCTCTGCTTTGTGAAGTGTTGCTGTATCTAGAGCTAGATGCCAACTCTCATAGTCTGCGTTAGAAGAACATCCAAAATTACTCTGGCTGCTTGTTTGGCGGACTGCTTCAATGATTGTTGCATCTGACTGTGCCCCATCACCGCACATTGGTCCACTACTCTTCAAGATGCGATCAAAATATTTGAGCGCGAGGTTGTAATTTCCTAGCTTTTCGTGAATCAAGCCAACGTACTTCGCTAAAGTCTCATTTCCAGCACCTGAGCCTTCTAACTGTTGCAAGTAAACCAGTGCTTGAGAATATTGTCTCAAATCAAAGTAGGTTTCTCCAAGTTCCTGGAGAATGTTTGAATTAGACTTCCAAAGGTAATATTCACGGCGAAGATATAAGCAGTCTTCAAATACTTGGCAAACTTCAACAGCCTTCTGAAAGTTTTCTATGGCTTGGTCATATCGCTTTAGTTGACGTTGCATTTGGGCAATTCTGTATAGCAGAATCGCTTGACCTGTATCGTCACCCAAACTCTGACGAATGTCGAGTGCTTGTTGATAAGATGCTAATGCTTGTGAGTACTGTTTTCCCAATTCATAAACATCACCAAGATCTAGCAAAATTGTGCTTTCTAAGAAGCGATCTCCATCTTTCCTGCTTAATGTAGCTGCTGAACGTAAATAGGTGATAGCTTCAGGAAGCTTTCGCCCAATGAACTGTGTCCCTCCATCTGTGAATTTTCTTAACATGGTTGAAAGCGATATTCCCAATCCATGCAAAGCCTCTAGCTCACCTTTGCGATCTCCATTGGAACGGTAGAGTTTTAGCGCTTGTTTAAGCGAACGCTGCACACTCTCAGTTTTACCAGGTTCTGCCCAAGCTATTCCAACTAAAGTATCCGCTTCTGCTTTATGATCACCCTGCGAAAGATTCATTGCTTGCTTAAGCAGTCGTTGTATTTTTTCACCGTCATTAGGGTTTAGTAAAGCCATTTTGATTAAGGTTGCTGCTTCGGCTCGGCGATTGCCCTGCGATCGATACTTCTTCAACGCCTGCTCATAATCTTCTTCCTTGCTACGGATGGCATCCTCATATAGCTTATTCCGTTGAAGCACAACTGCTTCATGAGTTCGATCTCCTTGCTCACGCAAATAAGGCAAGATCAATTCGTACACTTCCTGATAACTAGCTACGCAACTATCAGACTTAACCTGGCACGAAGCGTAGCTTACTTCCGCAATATTGTAGAGAGCATCTATCTGCCCTGGCTCATCAGCTAACTGACGATTCAATTCAAAAACTTGCCAGAAGTGCCTTGCAGCAGAGTAATACTGCTTGCGCTTTAGCTTATCGAACCCTAAACGATTCAACCGTTGAATTCTTGGTTGCTGCTCTGCTCGATCCAGTTTTACAGGTATCGGGTTGAGTGCCATAACTTCAATTCTTTGCCCTGCAACAATCAACTTCTGACCATCTGGGCTAAAAATGATGTTTCGCACTTGTCCTAATCTGGGTACTGTGCAAGGAGTTTTTTGAATTACCAGGTCTTGAAGCTTAACGAAGCTACTTTCGTAAAAGTTGATGGTTGTAGCGAGCTTCTGACTCGTACTTTGAATCGATAATGAGTCATTACCGTATATATCATGGGCAACCGCCAGAGAGTTAAGTGGAATAACACGACCACTCTGATTCAAAAACTCAATTTTAGATTCGTATGAGTAATCCTCGCCTATTTCGTTGATGCGAATGAGAGTTTGAGTCGCCGGACTATTAAATGTTTGGATCATACCTTGCTGCTTAGTCAAAGACTGAATCAGATCACCTGTTTGGAGATTCCAAGCTTTGATGAAAATTTCGTCCTTTTCTTTCTCTTGCTTTTCTCCATCGAATTGACCTTCCAATGAACTTACACTGATAATGCTCTTACCATCAGGGGTGATTGCGATCGCTCTAACCGCTCCAGGATAAGCCGCAAGACTGTAAAGCAGTTGCCCTGTCTCCAAGCTCCAGACATTCACAACACCATTTTCATCGCCACTCACCAGAGTTTTGCTATCTGCACTGACCGCGATCGCGTTCACAGGACTCAAATGCCCCACCAGCGTAAACTGCGGCTGTAAATTCCGGCATAACCCAGCGATCGGCTTTGGCGTTTGCGCCTCACTCTCTTGAGCAATTAGCTCTCGGCGCTGGTTACGAAGATCTGCCGCGATCGTGCTCTCAGCCATCGCAGGCGACACCACAGCGGGAATTGAGGAACTCAGGCAAAAGCAAAGCGTGGCAACTGCAAAGCGAACAGACTTGAGGCGGTGCATCCAGAAATCCTCCACAGGTAGAGAAGCTCATCAATAATCTATCACTCTCGCTGAGGGCAGGTTATGCAATGGCTTGATAACGCAGAAAGGAGGAGAAGCGCGATCGCCCCCTCCACCAGAAACTCAGCCAAGTCAGCAATCGCTCTTTGCCTTTCTTCAATGCCTGACCGGGCGATACAGCTAACAGCCCTTTGCTACCGGGCTTGACTCACTGCTTTAACCGCTTTATCTGCATTCACGAGTCCATTGCCGAAGAAGTATTGCTGGGGTGAAATAGAACTGGCAATTTCGCGCTTTTTGAGTCGTTGATTGTATAAGCTGGTTTCCTCCTTAGAAAGGGTAAGTCCGTCATAGCTGGCGCTGGATTTGAGAATGGAGACGAGGCGATCGCGGTTGAGTCGGCGCTGCGGGTCTTCGCCTTTCATCAATGCCACCACACCCGCGATCGCAGGCGAGGAAAACGACGTGCCTTCCACCCACCAATATTCACCTCTGGGGTCTAACACCGGACTCCAAGGGCGAGTTGGCGTGGCAAGCCCTTGCCAGAACTCTGGTAACCAGGTGCCGCCTGTGGTGGGAATGCCACCCACCCAACCCGATGACAGGTCGCCTCCAGGTGCCACTAGAGTTAAGCCTTTGCCGAAGTTACTGTAGGGCGCACGGTTGCCTGAGAGGTTCGTGGCTCCCACCGCAACCACGCCAGAGAATGCCGATGGAAAGGCAACTTGAGTTTCATTTTCGTTCCCCGTCGAAGCGACAATTACCAGATTTGGATAGGCTTTCAGCAGATCGGTGATCCGTTCTTCATCGCCTTCACTCGGTAACTTACCACCCAGACTAAGGTTGATGATATCCGCGCCCCGATCCGCCGCATATCCTAGAGCTTCTTGGAACTGAGCGGAAATGAATTGACCATTTAAGCCAAAAACCCGCACTGGCAAAATTTGGGCGTTGGGTGCCACTCCCACCACACCTTTTCCAGCTTGCGGTTGAGCCGCCACCACGCCACTGACCCAGGTGCCATGAAACTCAGATGCAATGTTACTGCGGATGAACGATCGCATCGCTGCTGCCAGTTGCAGTTTGGAAAGGGTCGGATTGTCCCGCAAGATTCTTTTGGCAAGACCAGGATATTCTTGAAACAACTTGGCATCTGAGAGTTGGAAGGTGTGCCGAAAAGGTGGAGCCAGAATTGCCAATTCCGTTGGGCTAACCCGCGTGTCTGAGTCGCCAATTTTGCAAGAATCAGCCGTGCGAGTTGGAGCCGCGACGGTAAAATCCCACCCGTATTTTTCACCCGGACACTTGTTTGGCGATGTGACGGTGTAAAGGCTAGATCGCAGGTTAGGATGCTCCCATTGAATCAGGCTATCCAGCACGGCAACGACCACACCCCGTCCGCCATTGCTTTGTTCCCAGGCTTCTGTGACTCTTAGATCCGTGCGGGGCACTGAGGAGGAGGCAGCGACTTTCGCAGTTGCTAAACAACTTTCGAGGGGTGTTTTCGCGCTTAAACATTGCTTCAGAGGTGGACTGTAGAGATGCCATTGCAGGTTGAGCAACGAACTTTCGGGCGAGATCGCTCGGCTGCTGACTTGAGGATAGTTGCCCCATTGCTGAAAAGTTTGCAGTTCTGGGGATGAACTTGACTGATTGATCCCTTCTTGCCCCTGCTGTTCCGACAGGGATTGGATGAAGTTGGGCGAGGCAGATCGCACGCCTTTGACTTGATTGAGTTGATTGGCAACCGTCAGAACTGCGACCCCAGAAACAGCGGCAGCTTTGACCAGGACGCGATCGCGGCTAAAGCGGAGTGGACGAATCACTTCCAGTTTATTTTGCTGCAAGACGGCGCGCTTTTCAGCCTCCGATAATCCGGGCTGAAAACTGAGGATAATCTCATTCGGTAAGATGATCGTCTCTTTGCGATCGTGGCGAGTCAGAACAGGCAGCGTTTCCTGCACGAATGGCTGTTGTTGCGCCCGTTGCGCCACGGTATTATCCATCCCTCGTCCTGTGGGCAGGTTGACGATCGCATAGCCTTCTCCCAAGGGACTCACCTCCACTCCACTGTCGATATCTCGTGTGCCTGCCTGTAATGCCTGCTGAAGTTGTTGATAGAGTGGCTGCACGTCCCCTCTGGTATTGATCACAGGTTTGAATGCCACTGCGATCACATCGGGTCGCTCTGTCAAAGAGATGCGCTGCCTTTTGTAGGTGTAAAACAAGCTGGGACGTGAAACTTCAATTTCGGATGCGATCGTGGGAGTGATCAAGCGCCAAAGCGTTATCCCCCCTAACGCCAAACTACCTGCGACCAGAAGTATAGAAACCAAACGATTCCGTGTCATACAAAGATCTCCAAAAATAAAGGGATTGATGATTGGCTAGTAGCTGTTAGCGATTGGCTGTCATCTCATCTCTCGCCAATCACCGGAGGGGATAAACGCTGCCCAGAAGTAGGGATGTTGATATTGGGAACTTTTAAGAAATTCCAGTTGGATTTGTCTGAGGGCATCACTGCGACCTTGCTTCGCCAAGAGTTTGTCGTAATACTTCACCATCAGATCTTTGGTGCCTATATCATCGACTTTCCAAAGGCTGATCAGTTGGCTCTCGGCTCCTGCCAGTACGAAGGCACGGCGAAAGCCATATACGCCTTCACCGTTTGCCACATCGCCAATTCCAGTTTCGCAGGCAGAGAGGACGACCAGTTGAGTGCCACGCAAGTTTAGTCCAGCGGCTTCCAGAGCAGTGAGTACGCCATCTTCGGTTCCACTTTGGCGGGGGTTAAAGCCTGCCAATGCCAAACCAGACCGCAGCAGAGCATTTTCGGTGTTGCCGGGACGGGTGGGAGGACGGAAGCCCTCTTCCACTCTGGGAATCAGGTCGGAGCGGAACAGGGAATTGCCAAAGCCACGACTGGTAGAAGCAGGCAGCAATGGTACATCTTCTAGAAAAAAACCGTGGGTGGCGATGTGGAGAATGCGGGGAGCCTGCACCTGCTTGAGCGCGTTTTCGGTTGCCTGGTTTCCGGTGAGCAGAGTGACTCCGGGGAATTTGGGGGCGATCGCGTTGGCTTCTTCAGCCGTACCAGGCAGGGGGCGGAATTGTAGTCGTGCGATATCGGAGGAGCGTTGATTGCCACGATTGCGCTCCCCTATAGATGCGGGTTTGGCTGAGGGTTTAACGGATGCAACAATGGCATTGCTAGACCTGCTCTTACGTGCGGAGGTGGGATTACCAGGATTGGCGTAATCGGGGTTGGCGATCAGGATGGGGGACTGACGACTAACGATGGGGGTTTGCAGACGCAACAAGTCACGTCCGGAGGTGAGATAGCTAATGTTGGTAGTTTCGACCAAGTAGCGGTTTTGCTCATCGACCAGGGCGGCAAAGGGAATCAGGTTGAGTTGGCTATCGGGGGCGATCAACAGGTTGCGAATAGTACCCAGTTTTGCTCGAATCGGCTGCATCAGCACGGCATCGAGTTGACGAGCGATGGGTTTGATGTCGGCTGCGCGGCTGCGGAGTGCCTGACGGAAGGCTTCGACCTGGCGATCGATCGGTGCGGCTTCACCCAGGTCTACGGCTTGAATGGTGCCCTGGGTCGAGAGAATGTAGGCGGCGTAGCGAGGTTTGCCCCACTGTTCAGCTTGCGTGGCTTTGGGATTGAAGGGTTGGTACGACACCAGTTCAACCAGGGCAGCATTAGCAGGAATTTGTTTTTGAATGGCTTCAAGCGTGATCGGTTGATTTGCGGTGCGGAAGGCGGCGCTGCGGTTGTTGAGGTCGGTTTCCAGTTGGGTTGCCTGCTGTTGCAAAGTATCGATTTGGGCGCGGTATTGCTCTGGGGCACGGTTGCCCAAACCGCCATAGTAGAGGGTTGCCAATTGGGTGCGGACGGTTGCCAATTGATCGAGCTGTTGTTGATCGGCGGGGGTGAGATTTCGGCGCAGGCGGGTGAGGTTATCGCTGAGGGCATCCAGGATACGACCCTTACGGCGCAGGATAGTGGTGAGGACGAGGCGGGCTGCTTTGGGATTGGTAAGGGCTTGTTGGAGGTGCAGAGAGATTGCCCAATCGGTGGTGCTCTGGAGGGTCGCAATGTAGTCGCGCTTTTGAGTCTCAGCACCCACTAATAGATTGGTATCCAAATTTGCTTCTTGAATTTGTAATCCTTGACCTAGAAAGGATATTGCCTGGGTAGTATCTCCCTGGTTACTGTAGAGTGATGCCAGATTATTCAGGCTGGTGGCGACATCAGGATGGTCTTTGCCCAACTGGGTTTCCCGAATCTGCAAGCTGCGTTGATACAGCGGTTCTGCGGCACTGTAGCGCCCCTGGTCACGGTAGAGTAATGCCAGATTATTCAGGCTGGTGGCGACATCAGGATGGTCTTTGCCCAACTGGGTTTCCCGAATCTGCAAGCTGCGTTGATACAGCGGTTCTGTGGCGCTGTAGCGTCTTTGGGCACTGTAGAGTCCTGCCAGATTATTCAGGCTGGTGGCAACAAGGGGATGGTCTTTGCCCAACTGGGTTTCATAAATCTGCAAGCTGCGTTGAAAGAGCGGTTCTGCGGCACTGTAGCGCCCCTGGTCACGGTAGAGTGCTGCCAGATTATTCAGGCTGGTGGCGACATCAGGATGGTCTTTGCCCAACTGGGTTTCCAAAATCTGCAAGCTGCGTTGATAGAGTGATTCTGCGGCGCTGTAGCGTCCCTGGTTACTGTAGAGTAATGCCAGATTATTCAGGCTGGTGGCGACAAGGGGATGGTCTTTGCCCAACTGGGTTTCATAAATCTGCAAGCTGCGTTGATACAGCGGTTCTGCGGCACTGTAGCGTCCCTGGGCACGATAAAGTTCTGCCAGATTATTCAGGCTTTGAGCGACATCAGGATGGTCTTTGCCCAGGACGCGTTGGCGGATGGCTAATGCCTGCTCCGCTAGCGGAATCGCCTGATTAAACTTGCCCTGCTGGTAAAGCTGCTCCACTTGCTGATTCAACCGCATTGCTTCTGCTAGAGCCGTTGTCTGTTCCACCGAGAGAGGCGGGGTGGATTGAGCATAGCTGCTGTTGGGCACTCCCAGCGACCCGCAGATCGCCCCAGTGAACAAGCACAGAGAGAGCAGGGTGGATGTCCATCTCAGTTTCGAGGAGCGGTTTGGGTGGTGCATCAGGGGGGATAATAGCTCAACAACGTTTATATCACTCCCACCCTTGGGAGGTTATGCAGGGGCAGCAGCGACGCGATCGCACAAACTGACCCGATTATTGCAGCAGTTGTAGTATTTCCCCAGCGATCACGCTCTTGATTTCCAGCATTCCGGTTTGCAGCCTGGGCGATCGCCGAAATGAGAATGTGTACTAGGATGAAAGCGACCGTGACGCGATCGCCTGACGTTGCTTGTACTTGAGAAATTCAGCGAAATCTCTCACTTCTTCCAGCGTCGCTTCAGGAAGTTCGTCGATCAGAGCAAGGATCTGGGCACGGATACCAACCGTTTCGCGAGCAGGCTTAACCAGATAAATTTGGTGAGGATACACCGTTTCAACGCCGATTGTTTCCATAAACGAGTCAGGATCATCGCGATCGGTCGGGATGAAATCTTTGCCCACCTCTTCTTTTACCCATCCGCCAAACAGTTCCACCATGTAGGCTTCGCCATTGTTGAACACCTCTACGATCGCACCCGATGAGCCGACTGGGGCTGTGCCGCCTGTGTCAAGCGCAATGGGTTCTTTGAGTTTAATCGAATCAAACAGTTGAAATTGGCTCATTGCTGCCTCCCAAATCGTTCTGGAACTGCGGTGACAAATCTAGCAACATTTTCTCCAGTTAAGACAATCCATCCAGTTCGGATGCGCCAAGCAACGCTCGAAGGTCCCTCAATGACTACGGTAACTTGATATTTCTCACCATAGTCGTTTGGCTCTCTGGGTTCGAGGCTATCAATCGTCACGGTTGCCAGGATAGACTCTCGAATGGCTTCTGGACTCTCAAATCCCAAGACTGTTCGCCAAAATTTTTGTTTATCACCGCCTTCTCCGGGAGCCGTTGTATGGTTGAATAAATACTCAGCTTTAGCCAGCGGGAATTCCAAGCGATCAACACTCATGATACCAAGGGTTGCTTCCTCTTGATTGTAGGCTACCTTCCAAAAGGTTTAGCCCCGCGATCTCTGATGACTAACGGGCGATCTCCTGAATGAGAATGTGTACTAGGATGAAAGCGACCGTGATGCGATCGCCGAGATATCATGTCCTACAGCGAATTTAAAACCATTGGTGCAGTGGTTCAGGAATTTAAGGTGCGCTATACCGAAGCAGGGTTTGTGGAACCTTCACCCTTTCCAATCCCAGCACATTTCCGGGATGATTTGCAACTCATGCTTCAAGAAGGGGTGGTCGATAACTCTGAATTTGCCATCTGTGAGAACCTGATTTATCCAGTTTTAAAAGAAGTTTGGAAACACTATCGGCAGAACTTTTTGATCTGGAGCCATCAGGCGCTTAGCTTTGATAACAAACTGTCAGGTTTTCCAGAGTATATTCTGGCAACGCGATCGCCCTTGGGTAAAGTCGTATTCGACAAACCCTACCTGTTACTAGTGGAAGCGAAACAAGATAACTTTGAAGCAGCCTGGGCGCAGTGCCTCGCAGAAATGATTGCAGCGCAGCGGTTAAACCAATCACCCATAAAGGTCTTTGGCATCAACTCCAATGGCATAAGCTGGCAATTTGGCAAGCTGGAAGCAGAGGTCTTTACCCGAAACATCCCTTTTTACAGTCTTCAAGAACTAGAACTGCTGTTTGGAGCCGTGAACTATCTGTTTCAGCAATGTGAGCAGCAGTTGAAGCAATACGCGATCGCGACCTAACCTTTTCCCTATCCCGGCACCACTTCAATCACCGTTGAAATCACCGCATAGCGAGTCGCTGTAATGATTGAATCAAACAAATCTATTCACTATTTGGTAGCTGCTAGCGATTCGCTCTTAGCTTCTAGAAACAGCCAACAGCTAACGGCTAACAACTACAGACTATTTCCAATCAAGATGAACGGTGCCCAGTAGTAGGGATGGGAAAAGTTGGCGGTACTGGGAGCGCGATCGCTCCCGATCACCTTCGGTTCAATATCCGATCGCTGGGGTGCATCCTTGGCGATAAATTTGCTGTTGATCAAATCTTGCTGGACGGTTTGCAACGCTTGAGCTTTCGTCATACCCGCCGCAATGTGTTTGTAAAACTGTTGCATGATTAAGGCAGTACTGGCATCGTTGACCGACCAGAGAGAGGCGAGGACAGATTTGGCTCCGCGATAGAGGAAATAGCCGCTGATGCCGGAGATTTCGGTGCCATCTTGAGCCGAGCCGCTGAGTCCGGTTTCGCAGGCGCTGAGGACGACGAGGTGGGTGGTGTTGAGGTTGGTGAGTTTGGCAATGTCGGTAATGGGTAGGTGGTTGCCATCGCCCAGGAGCAGGAAGGAGTCAGTGATGCTCTTGGGATTGAAGCTGCCGTGGGTGGCGATGTGGAGAACGCGGAAGGGGTCGCGGTTGTCGCGCAGGCTGTTGGCGGTGAAGGCTGCGTCGAGGCGGATTTTGCCGGGATAGATGCCCTTGTTGTTGCCATCGTGGACGATCGCATTCAGTTCAGCCGCTACGTTTGGCAAAGCGTTAAAGCCTGGGAAGGCTTTAGTGATACCGAGGGCAAGGATGGTAGGAGACTGTCCGTTGAGGGAAAGGCGATCGCGGGTGTCGCTGGCGGTGGTGATCAGGTTGGAGAGGGTGTAGCGCTGAGCCAGGTATTGCTTGCCGTCGAACAGGACGGCGACGGGGATGTAGCGGGTGACGTGATCGAGGGAGAAGATCAGGTGTTGTTTGGGATTTTTGGCGAGTTCGGCTTGCAGTTGGGGTGGGATCAGCCAGTTGTAAAGCTGGTTGCTGGTGGCTTTGAGTTGATTTAGGTTGCTGTAAGGGGAGCCGATTTGCTTGCGGAATTGTTCAATAGTGTTGGTAAGTTGAGCTTGGGTGACGTTGGGAACGACGATCGCGGTGGTTTTGCCACTGGCATTCGTCCAGACCACCCAGAGTTTGTCGCCCACGACCAGGTTTTGAATCAGTAGAGCATTGGGATTAGCTTGGAGAACCGCTTGGGGATTGCCGATCGCGCTGGGGGTGTTGTTGCTTTCCTGGGTGATGCGATCGCGGTTTTGGCTCAGAGGTTGAGCGATCGTTTTCAGCGTTTCGAGGGAGAGAGCTTTGGCGGCGATCATCTGCTCAAAGGCTTGGAGCGCTTGAGACTCTAGAGGATGGAGAGGAAATTGGACGGGTGATGCGTTGGTTTCCTGATCTTTTCCGTAACCTTGTAATTCCTGAACTTTGAGAAGCTCCAAGATTGATTGGGCTTCGCGGGTGCGTCCTTGAGTCAGGAGGAGATCTGCCAACTCACGATAGGTTTTAGCAACTGAGCTAGTGTAAATTTCTTGCGTTTCGCGGGGCAGCTTTCTAATATTTTGGCGAATAGATTCATAAGCATTGACCGATTGTTTGAGGAAGCCGATCGCTAACTCTGGTTGCTTCTGGTTCTTTAGCAGGACACCAATGTTGCTCAGGAGAGTTCCTTCACCACTACGGTCTTTGACTTGCTGGAAAAGGGGCAATGCCTGCTGATAGTAGCTAACGGCTTTGTCATATTGCGACAGCGCATTGTAAGCAAGACCTAGATTCGTCAAAGCACTCGCTTCGCCGTTGCGGTTTTTGACTTGCTGGTAGAGGGGCAATGCCTGCTGATAGTAGCTGATGGCTTTGTCAGATTGTGACAGCGAAAGGTAAGCACTGCCTAGATTCGTCAATGCACCCGCTTCGCCATTGCGGTTTTTGACTTGCTGGTAGAGGGGCAATGCCTGCTGATAGTAGCTAACGGCTTTGTCATATTGCGATAGCGACCAGTAAGCAATGCCTAGATTCATCAATGCACTTGCTTCGCCATTGCGGTCTTTGACTTGCTGGTAGAGGGGCAATGCCTGCTGATAGTAGCTAACGGCTTTGTCAGATTGTGACAGCGCATTGTAAGCAAGACCTAGATTCATCAATGCACTTGCTTCGCCATTGCGGTCTTTGACTTGCTGGTAGAGGGGCAATGCCTGTTGATAGTAGCTGATGGCTTTGTCATATTGCGACAGCGAACCGTAAGCAATGCCTAGATTATTCAATGCACCCGCTTCGCCATTGCGGTCTTTGACTTGCTGGAAGATAGACAATGCCTGCTGGAAGTAGCTGATGGCTTTCTCATATTGCGACAGCGAACCGTAAGCAATGCCTAGATTCATCAATGCCTTCGCTTCGTCATTGCGGTCTTTAATTTGCTGGTAGATGGGCAATGCCTGTTGATAGTAGCTGATGGCTTTGTCATATTGCGACAGCGACCAGTAAGCAATGCCTAGATTATTCAATGCCTTCGCTTCACCGTTGCGGTCTTTGACTTGCTGGTAGATGGGCAATGCCTGTTGATAGTAGCTGATGGCTTTGTCATATTGCGACAGCGACCAGTAAGCATCGCCTAAATTATTCAATGCAATGGTTTCGACCGCACGGTCTTTGATTTGTTGGGCGATTGCTAATGCCTGCTGGAAGTAGCTGATGGCTTTGTCATGCTGCGACAGCGAACCGTAAGCACGTCCTAGATTAATCAGTGACCTGGCTTCACTACCTTGATTTTTAAGTTGTTGAAAGGCACGTAACGCCTGCTCACAGGATAGCAAAGCTGTCTCATACTGATTGTTTTGAAGATCCTGTCTACACTGCTGCAACACTCGGTCTTCTTCCACCTGCCGATCCTGCCCTGCCTGCGCCAACACCGGAACCGCAGCCTTGCGGTCTTGAACCGTTTGCGCTTGCACCACCTCACCTTGAAGCGAAATAGGTGACATTGGAGACACAAGCAGTAAGGCGGAAGCAAAACCAGCATTGAGATAACGCATTGTGAACTCCGTAGGAAAACCGCGATTAGTATCTTATCCCTCTCAGTGAGGTAAGGTTATGCAGCCGAGAGTTTTTTAGCTCAGTAGCGCGATCTTGTTTGAAATGCGATCGTTCTCGCTTGAAGTGCGATCGCTTTTGTTCAGAGTGCGATCGTTCCGTTTTGGAGGGCGATCGACGTTAATCTATCACTCTCAAGTAAATGAGGTTATGCAGTTCTAAAAAATGAAACGTAGCAGTTATCATCAGAACATCCAGAGTGGAACCGTTAAGCACACATAAGGTAGATGCCATGTCTGTTGCCACAAAACCCATGACTCTTGAGGAGTACCTCAACTATGACGATGGCACCGATACCCGCTATGAGTTGGTGAATGGAGAACTGACCGCTATGCCTCCCGAAAGCCGACTAAACATTAAAATTGCTATTTTTTTGCTGAACCAATTTGTCCAATTTGGCATTCCTGAAGATCAAATAGCCATGAAAACACAGATTGCCGTGAGTGGGTCAAGAGCAACAGCGCGGGAACCGGATTTAATGGTGTTGTCAGAGGAAGTCATGATCGCTCTAGAAGGTGCGAAGCAATCTTTGATTACTCAAGATATGCCACCGCCATTGTTGGTTGTTGAAGTAGTTAGCCCAAAGCAGGAAAACCGGGATTATCGACATAAGCGCACCGAGTATGCGGCACGGCAGATTCCGGAGTATTGGATTGTAGACCCGATCGCCCAGAAAGTGACGATTTTCCAATGGGTCGATGGACTCTATGAGGAACAGGTTTACCAGGGTGAGGCGGCAATCCTGTCCCCCTTATTTGCGTCTCTAATGCTCACAGCTAGCCAAGTATTAACCGCAGGACGTTGATGTTGCCGCCGCTTTATACTGCATTCGTGCGAGGAACTTGACCCACTTTTCGCACCAAAATCTCCCGATTTTGCTGGGCATCCTTGTTGTTTGGGTTAATCTGCAAGGTTTGATCAAACGCCGCGATCGCTTCTCGATAGCGTTCCAGCCTGATCAGTGCCACACCCCGGTTATACCAGGCATTTTCATACTTAGAGTTTAGGGCAATCGCCTGGTCATAGGCAGCGATCGCGTCTTTGTACTGCTTCAATCTGCCCAGAGTCACGCCTTTGTTGTACCAGGCGTTTACTTTCTTAGGGTCAAGCTGAATTGTTTGGTCATAGGCTTTAAGGGCTGCTTGAGGCTGTCCTCCGTCGTCCAAGGCATTGCCCAGATTAATCCAGGCACTCACGAGTTTAGCATCCAATTTTACGGCTTGCTGGAGCGCTGCGATCGCTTCTGAATAGCGCTTCAGGTCATATAGGGCTTGTCCACGACCCGCGTGGGTTGGTGCATGGTTGGGATACTGTTTGAGGACGCGATCGAACAGTGCTAATGCCTGCTGCGGCTTGCCTGCCTCGATCAATTTCCATGCCTGGTCGTACCACTGCTGCGCTTGATCTTCTGACTGTGCCGATTCTTTTGTTTTCGTGTCGAGTAATGCTGTGGCTGTGGGCTGAATTGCGATGGCTTGGGCAACACGGGGCATTGTTGCGATCGCGTATCCAGTCATCAGGGCAACACAGGCAGTTAATCCAACTTGTTTGAAAGAGTTCATCAGAGGTTCCTCGATTGGGTTCAAGGATTTATCACTCTTAGAGGCAGAGACTTATGCAAGAGGAATGGTTAACAGCGATTACTCTGCCTCTCCAATGAATGTGAATGCCGCCCAGTTGAGCGGATCAGGATATTTTTGTTTCGTCGTCATCATCGCCTGCCGCAGCGCTTGGGCTTTGTCCGGTGACTTTTGTAAGGTCTTGTAAAACTCGGTCATCAGAAAGGCAGTGGGGTCATCGGGCACTTTCCACAGGGAAACCACAATGCTGGGCACTCCGGCGGTAATCAAAGAACGCGACAGTCCAATCACGCCATCGCCTGTAATCCTGCCGCGCCCGGTGTCGCAGGCACTCAACACCACGAGTTCCGCATTCAGTTTCATATCCAGAATTTCGTTTGAGGTGAGTAAGCCATCATTGAGTTGACCAGTGCCAGACGGAGCAAGAGCGATCGCCCCTGGCACACCCAAGCCTTTGAAGTCATCTAACAACCCATGTGTGGCAAAGTGAATGAATCGCGCATTGAGCATCTGTTGCACGATCGTCGCTTTGGTTGCCTGCTGTCCTGTAATCGCTTGGGTGTTGAACAGTTTGGCAATTTCCAATGCTTCCCGTTTTGCTCCGGGTAGGTCAGTCAACTGCGCTGGCTTACTCCCCAGTTGTGTCACCACTTTCGGCATAGTGGGATTGCCGACAATTAAAGAATTTTGAGTTTTAAGGTTTGAGTTTTGAGTTGAATTCTTACTACTTAAGCGTGTTCGCTGCTGGTGAGTCAGTTCCAACACTTGAATAGAGGGGGCGGTCAGAATCGTGTGTTGCTCAATCAAAGATTGACCGCTGGCATTCAACAACGCCGGAAAGGGCACCAGAAAGAGTTCGCTTTGGGGAATGAAGATGATTCGCTGAGTGGGATCTTTGGGTAAGAGAGGGGCGATCGGCTGAATCAATAATTGATGCAGTTGTTTCAGCTTTTGGGTCTGTTGTTCTTGCTGCTGCTTCAGTCGTTCCGATGACAGGGCAACGACGATATCCGAACGTCCCCTAACACCCATTGATTGCCGACCTTGCACCACCAGATCTGCCAAAGACGAGTTTTGCTGCCACAGTGGTTTGAGGTCAATTTTGCGAAAGCTGATGGCTCCCGTCGGCGGAATCACCCAGATGTAAAGTTCCGATTGACGAGTTTCCCGTTTTCCCTGAAGCTTGAAGTCGTCATAGAGAATGGAATACTGCACCAGGGTGGCATTTTGAGCGTTCGCAATCTGCTGCATCTGAGTAACGGATGGGGCAACTGATGAAGTGGATTGCCTTCCTGTTTGATCCAGTGCCAACCGCTGCGCCAGTAACTCCACAAACGCCCGTGCCCGCCCCCGCTCGGCAATTTCCAAGGCAGCGTTCGGTTTATTTTGAGCTACCAGGACTTCCTGCAATATGCGATAGGTGCGAGCTTGTTCTTCAAAAATAGAAACTTTGTTGGCATCGTTGTTTCCAACTCCGGTTTGCCGGATCGATTCATGAACCACAATGCCATCCATCAGGGGCTTCTCCGCCGCCGCCAGCTTGCCAGATTTGAAGAGTACCAAGCCTAAATTATTCAAGGCAATTCCTTCCCCTCGTCGATCTTTGATCTCCCGCGCGATCGCTAAAGACTGCTGCTGGTACTCAATGGCTCTGGTGTAGTTGCCCATCGAAAGGTAAGCAAGTCCCAAATTCCCTAGGGATTGACCTTCCCTAAGGCGGTCTTTAATCTCCCGTACAATCGTTAAACTTTGTTCTTGATACTCAATCGCTTTGGCATAGTTGCCCAAGGACAAAGACGCAAGACTCAAATTGCCCAAAGCTCCGCCCTCTCCAAGACGATCTTTAATTTCCCGCGCGATTTCTAAACGTTGTTCCTGATACTCGATTGTTTTAGCGTAGTTGCCAAGGCGCCAGTAAACAACTCCAAGGTTGCCTAGGGCATTGCCTTCTCCACGACGATTTTTGATTTCGCGGGCGATCGCTAAACCTTGTTCTGTGTATTCAATGGCTTTAGCGTAGTTGCCCAGGGTGTCATAAGTGGTGCCGAGATTACCCAAGGCATTGCCTTCTCCACGACGATTTTTGATTTCGCGGGCGATCGCTAAACCTTGTTCTGTGTATTCAATGGCTTTAGCGTAGTTGCCCAGAGTCCGGTAAGTATCGCCCAGATTACCCAAGGAACTACCTTCGCCTTGGAGGTCTTTGATTTCGCGGGCGATCGCTAGACTTTGTTCTTGATACTCGATCGCTTTGCCATAGTTACCCAGAGCGTCGTAAGCAAGTCCCAAATGGCCAAGGGAATTTCCTTCGTTCCTCCGGTCTTTGATTTCACGGGCGATCGCTAAACTCTGCTTCTGATACTCAATCGCTTTAGCATAATTGCTTAGTTGGTAGTAAGTATCGCCCAGATTGCCGAGGGCAGCTCCTTCGCCTTTGTGATCTTTGATTTCCCGCAAGATCGCTAAACTTTGTTCATGGTAGACAATCGCTTTGTCATAGTTGCCTAGTGAATTGTAAGCAGCTCCTAGATTGCCCAATGCACGTCCTTCGCTCTGGCGGTTTTTGACTTCGCGAGCAAACGCCAAATATTGCTGGTAATACTCAATCGCTTTGCCATAGTCACCCAAAGCGGCGTAGGCGACTCCTAGATTACCCAGAGCAGTACCTTCACCTCCATAGGCTTTAAGTTCCCGGTAAAGCTTCAAGGCTTGCTGCCAGGATCGCAACGCGGCTGCGAACTGGCTGGCTTG
Organism: Leptolyngbya sp. CALU 1928; assembly: GCF_056784215.1. Lineage (NCBI taxonomy): Bacteria > Bacillati > Cyanobacteriota > Cyanophyceae > Leptolyngbyales > Leptolyngbyaceae > Leptolyngbya > Leptolyngbya sp. CALU 1928. Next base: position 168,846 of record NZ_JBXBCE010000004.1, read on the forward strand.
ATATTGCTCACCACCTTGTCGTAACAGCCGATCCGCCTCTACCTTTCTTGGCTCTACCGTTTGCGCCACGACCAGAGAAATCTCCAGTAGCCCCACTCCCGTGGTCATTGCCATCAGCCCTGCCATCAAGCCTGCTACCGCGATCTCGCAACCATAACGCATCCGCTTTCCTCTGATTTACAATACCTAGTCAGCTCTCCCTCCAGCGGGATTGAGCATATGCACCTTTTATCGTTTTTATCTATCGTGAAAATTATCACCCTAATCTGACAGCGACGGCGCTGATTCATCCAATCTTTTAGTTTTTAGCCTGGACGATCGCCCTTTCCCGATGCCTGTGGCGCGATCTCGGCGGGGCTGGTGATGCAGGTGATCGGTGTTGCCAGTACCAGCATGAGGACGAATCGAGAGAGGGAGCGATCGCGTCGCACCCAGAGTCTGCACCACTGTAGATCATTCTCCACGAGTCAATATCCGTGATCACTTCTACCTTTAAAAACCTAATAGCTAATAGCTAATAGCTATTTAGTTGATGACAGATATCCTTGCGCCTTACCAAACTCTCGCAAACGAGGTATACAGTGCCGTTGATAGAAAGTAGAAAGAGTTGGAATCTTAATTCCCAGCGTTTTAGATAAAGTTCCCCAGCTTGTTTCAGGGGGTAGCCGCCGCAAAATCAATAATTGTGCTGTTACATGAGGATGCTTTTTGATGTGCAGGTTTTTCAGGTCTCCTGTAGGGTCAGTTTCTACCCATTCCTGCACACAGTCCAAGATCGATAAAGGTGTGCGGTCTGCCGGATCGGGGATATCTGCAAAAGGCGAATCACCATCATCGTTATGATAACTGAATTGACTAAACGGCACTTCTCTGGCTAGTTGAGACAAATCTATCAGTCGCCAACGCAAATAACTGTTCAGCCAAGTAACAACACTGCCGCGATCCGGGTCATAGCGATCAACATAGCGGCAAAAGTATTCAAAGGTCTGCTGAAGTGCGTCGTTGTAATGGGGCGATTGCTCTTTCCAAAGCAAGGCAGGAAGCAGCCGAATTACTTTGGTCAGGGCTTTCTGGCGATGTAAGTTGCCTGCTGGATAGCGTTTTGCTTCCTCAACAAGCGATCTCAACTGTTGCATCAGTTCCGCTCGATCCATTGAGTCAATGTTCATGGTTAGGGGCATTTTGAGTAACAAGTTTTTTTCCCTCAAACCCAATGGAACATATGCAAAGTGGTTAGCTGTTAATGATTTACCCGTAAGCTCAGGATTCGTCGTGGATGTGGTATGAACCAACCCACGACAGAATGCTGACCTCTCCGCTATTACCCGATTTTGAGTGTCTAGTCGATCGCCTATTTCTGTGATGGACAAATCGTTTGCTCAAGTTCCTGAGCCACTTTTTGCAGTTCTGCTGAAGGCTTTTTGACTGAATAAACCTCTTGAATAACATCTGTCCAGCTTTTTTGCTTCACAAAGTAGTTAGCCCGTTGTAGTGCTCTGGATTCATTGCTTTCGCCTGCTGCCTTTCGCTTGACATCTAGTTTTGCTAGACCAGCGGTGATCAGGTCGCGTTTTTTCCTATCCATCACCTTAAATGGCACTGACGCTATGGGCGATCGCCTGTTTTGGTCAACAAAAAAGACCCACTCGTAAGCTGTTCCTGGGACTAATGCCTTGCCTGTGTAGCTCAATCGGCTAGATGACTGATTCGGTACTGCTTGATTGGGCGTTGACACAGTTTTCCACCAAAATACAGGGTTATCCCCTGCAAGACGGACTCCGATCACCCTGTAATTTCCCTGCCAGACAAAAATCGGCTGGGTTGTCCAAATGCCATTACCAGCGTTGGGAGCAATGGCACACAACTCATCCGTTGGTCTGCCACCACTAGTCCCGCCATTGCTTTTATCCGGCGGTTCGCCATCCAACCAATTCAAAAACACCGATCGCCAAGTGGGTTGTGGCGTGGCGATCGCAGCCTCCAGTAATGAGATCGGTAGCAGAAGCGTCAGGGCGATCGCCCACTTGGACAGCACCAGGATTGACAAAGAAGTGGAGGAAATTCTAGGCATGATGATGGCGGCTCCAAAAGGGTGGCAATAGATAGCTACAGACAACAACAGACGGTAACAGCCAGGGTAATAGGATGACAGCAGTGATATAGAGTTGCAGACTAATGACCCCATAGCTAATCGTTGCAAACCCTAAAATGATTATCCCGTTCGTTGGTTTCAGTTGACGCTGCTTCAGGCTAAGGGCAATGGCTTTGGCAATGAGACCCGCCAGCAACACAAGCCAGAGATCAGGAATTGGGGTAATCAAATGGTGTTTCAAAAAGTGATGAGCCATGTAAGCATGAATTTCACCCCCCGTGAATGTTTCGTTGAGATCACCTCGTTGCTGTCGCCAGTAAGCGATCGCCGCTGGTAGCGGTGGGTTATCTTCGCCAACCTGAGTAATACCGGCTTGGTCATAGCCACCCGGCGCAATGATGACGATGGCTTCTTGCAAAGAGGGGCGATCGCCTGCCTGCAAAGTGGCTGTTGGCTGTTGCAAAAATTTCCAGGCTGACACAGATTGATAAACCTGTTGGGGTGGAAGCGAAAAATCGAGCAGGGGTTGCAACCAGCGATGGCAAAGCGGCTTTTCTCCCCAGGGATGACATAGACTGTAGGAAAAGGCAGTGATGGGGTGGAGTTTCATCCGTTGTGTGATCAACGGTGCTCCAATTTCCTGGGTGTAGGCTTTGAACTGTGGTGATAACCGCGATCGGTTTTGCAAGTTAGGGCGGGGAGGAGTGAAAGCCGTTTCAGAGGGGAATTGGTTTTGCAGTTGCAAGGCGGTTGCCAATGTGTACGAGAACGGCAGCAACCGCGCATCTGACCAGGGCAACGGGCGAATTCGCCAGTAGGGAGTCCACAAATCTCCTGAGAGACTCCAATTCGGGGACGCAATTTCCGGGCGAATCCCAATCCACTCCCCTGCCTTGTTGCGTTTCGACCCGAACACAAACCAGCTTTGGTTATTCGTCACGCCTGTTTCCAGTGATCGACGCAGAACAGCATCATTCGGTTGGGGCGTATCTAACAAATAATCCAGTCCAATCACACGAGCATCCAGAGCCGTTGCCTGATCCACCAACTGTGCCAGCACCTTACGATCCATGGGTGAAACAGACGAAATACCCAATTTTTGAATGGTTTGATCATCAATTTGTACCAGCAAGATGGGAGGAGACTGAACCTGATTGAATTGACCCGTCAGTTGCCGATAGTGAGCTTGAACTAGAATCCGTTGTGCCAACAGCCACTCCTGCACCGGAATGAACCCACTCAGGCAGATCAGGGTGGTGAGCGCGATCGCCTCTACTTTTGTGGGCATCCACTGTTTTAGCTTTTCTTTCCAGCCAAAGGGTTTGAGCCGAAAGGGAATGGAGTCCGGATGGCGAAATAGGGAAGGGATTAAATAAGCTGAGGGATAGGTGAGATTTTTGTCCAGCTTGAAAGATTGGCAGGTGAAGCGTAGAGCATCTTGAACATCCTGATAGGTTGCCATCTGCCGTAAAAATCGAACTAAAAACTCTTGGGCAACTTGGTTATGAATCGGTTCACGCATGACAGCGACCTGTCCTAGACCTAAACTAATCAATGAATTGGCAATACTTAAGCCTTGACAGGAATTGAAGATTGCGAACTGTAAGCCATGCTGTTTTGCCAGAAGTAACTGTGGTGCAATTTCACTGACTAAGATGGATTGATTGGGGGAGATGGTCAATTCCCCACCCGTGAGATTACTTTCGTTACTATGTCCGGCAAAAAAAACAATATCCCAACCGCTGGGATTTGCGATCGCCTGCTGAATGTCTTCCAGCAAATGATCCGTTGCTTTTCCGGCTTGCCAACCCATAAAAGTTACTTCCGCGAGTGACTCAAGGGACTTCAGAGCCTCTCGCTCGGTCTGAAAATTTAAGCCCGTGTCATCTCCCAAAATTGCCAGAATTCGCATTTTCCCCTGATGTTTGCGTGGTTCCGGTGTAGCCTCGATATTGGCGGGGGTTCGTACCAGCCGGATCATCTGAGTTGCCGCAAACTCTGTGCCAATTTCCCAGGTTTCCCACGGTAGTCGCTCCAGTTCTACAGAATCGCACGTGAGAAATACATCGACTGGGTGGGTCGTCAGACGATGCTTCATCTTTGCAATAGTTTGTTGCCCTCCCGATGCAATTTCTCGCCTAATTTTCAACAGCTCTGCACTACTGAGCCAATGATGAAACTCTGCGGTCAGTTCTGCTTCCGCTTGCACCAATCTGGCACGCCAATCGATCCCTGGGGTCGCCATACTGCCGCTCATCTCTACTCGCGCTCGAAACAAAGTCTGTTGAAATTCCTGAGACTGATAGAACTCCATGTAAGCCATTTGCCAGTGCTGGTAGTGAGTCCTTAAAGTGTTTGGAAATGGTAGTTTTGCCGTTAATTGTTGTCCTTTTCCCCAGGACAGTTCAAAGACGCAAGTTTGCTCAATGTGCCAGATTTTGAGACGGAAGGAGAACATAAAGTATGGCTCTTAGCTGTACAGCCCTGTCGGGCATTGAAGAAAAGGGATTAGCTACTAGCTTGGAAAGCAAATGGAGGTAAGGTTAACGTATCGCTATTAGGGGTCGCGATCATGACTAGGAATTGTTCATCCAAGCTGCCAACAACTTTTGCATATAGGTAGGTATCTGATGGGTTCAGGGTTTGCTGTGCTAGGACAGAGTTGGCTTCATTGACTTGAAGCTGAGTACCTGGTGGAAGTGGACTGGGCGATCGCGCTCCCAATACGATCAGTAAGGTCCATTCGGGAGTTTGTGGGTGGTTGTTTAAGGTGCCTGCGATCGCATACAGTCGAGCGGCAACTGCCCCAATATCCAAGTCTTGATAAGCAATACGAGCATCAGCAGGTAAGGTCATGCCGTTTCGCACGAGTTGTTTGAGGACTCCTTCAAAGCTTTCCTGGGGAGTGGGGGGGTTGACAACCCTGGGGGTGATCCGCATGGCTTCTCTAAACGCTAAGGGCGGCAGGAGTATCCAGGAGAGTTGTTGAGCTAGTTCGTCTAACTCGTTTTGCAGCCAGCGACGGACGTTGATCGCAGGACTGAAAGGCGGAGTGCGGAGTGCTAAGTGCGGAGTATTGAGTGTTGATTGGCTGCCAGGTAAAGGAATTGCGGCGGGTTGAGAGCAACGCAGGTAGAGGAGAAGAGAATCTAAGTCAGGCTCGAAGTGGGTGATGGGAAGGGAGTAAAGATTGTCGGCATCGGGCTGAAGCGATCGCAATTGGGCAGTGAGTTGGTCGTGACGCAGGAAGCTATGAACGGCAATCTGGGACTGTTCTTCATAGACTGCTACTGTCACATAAAAGTGGGCTGCAAATTCAGGAGAGTCGATGACAACAGCAGGGATTTCAACCTCATCGGGCTGACTTTCGACTGGAATTAGACAAACCTTAAAATCATTGACGATAATATTACAGACGACTGGAGGCATTGCCGATAACTGCATGATTGAATCGTCTGATGAACGGGTCAAAACATCACTTGCTCTTTGATGAAGCCATTGCTCAAACCCAAGTAAAGCTAATGCATTTAAATAGGTTTGCCATTGTTGATTTGGATTGGTGGCAGCACAACTGCGTTGCTTTGCTTGATCAACCTGCCCAACGGTGAGCGCGATCGCCCTGGGTGGCAACATCTCCAAATAATCTGAACCGTTCATGGAATTCATAACAACCTCATGCATTTTTAGCTTGTAGTCAATAGCTTTTAGCGATTAGCGTTTGATTTCTAACTATTGATAAGTGATAAGAGTCAAGAGTTAGGAGCCACTAGCTGATCGAGATACTGACATAGACTTCGAGCGAATAAACTGTCCGAAACATAGTCTTTTGGGGTCTTGGCACTGGTCTGGTCTTGCCGGATTAGATCATCCACTTGCGCTTCAAGTGCTTCGGCAATTTGGTGATCGATTGTGTCTAAATGGGATGGCTCAACATAGTTCAGCACTACATTTTGAACCGCATTTTTCAAACATTGGATCATCCAATGACGCACATCAGTTCGGAGTTCATCGAGCTTTAATAACCGAGTAACCTGATATTGAGCCTTCAATCCAATTTGTTGAGCGATCGCACCCATTGCCAGTTTCTGACAGTGAAATAGCTTCAGGGCAGTGAGAAAATGATGCTGTTTGTCTGGTTTCAGGGCTTGTAGGCGATCGCGAACGACCCGTTGGAGTGAATTGTCTAGACATCCCAGAAATTGCTGCCGATAGGTTTGCAGAAACTCGATTTGTGAGTCATCATCCCCTGGATTAGTCGAATTTTGGCTTAATTCATCTAGGATCGATGTATCGGGTTGATCCAGCGATCGACTGGGTGGTTTGCCTCCTCCTGTAGCAATGCGATATTGCCGCAGACGCTCAGCCAAGGCATTCAGGCGAGTCAAAATTACATCAGTCGGAAGGTTGCGGCTGTTTTGCTGCTGGAGACGATCGCCGATTTCCTGGAGTTGTGCGGTCGTGGGATCTGGGCAGGCTCCTTTTTGTGCTTGCAGGATGCGATCTCGACGGTAAACGGCATGATAGCTTTCCAATAAGCGGGTTGCCTGTTGCACCTCCGGTTCTGTTAAATGATGAAACTGAGTCAGAACTCGGCGCAGCTTTTTGGGCTTGGTGTCATTCAAAATTGCCCAATCGCTCAACATACACAATCCTTGCTCTAGCAGAAAGGCATTGAGTTCATGCTGTTGTTTCACAAGTCGCATCGTCCAGGTGGTGAGGCTGGCACGATCGGGGTCAAACTTTTGGAGTATTTGCAAAGATAAGGATTGATAGGGAGTATATTGTGCGGTGTGCGGTGTGCTGCCATCGTCATCTAGAACAAAAGCAAACAAATCATAGCGAGTGAAGCCGTAGTAGTCGCCAAACTGAGTTTCTAGCTGGATGCAAACTTGCTCAATTTGGTGAGAGATAAAGCAACGTAAACAGAGTTCAGCCATCCTGCGATCGTGGTTATTTGTTTCATTCCTAACCAACTCTAATAATTGTTTTTGAATCGCCAAATCTTGTTCCAAAGTTTGATCAATTTGCTGCTGAAAAAACTCCTTGGCAGCAGACAGTTCATCCACCCGGCTGCGTCCTGCCGGGTCAAGTTTCACCAATGTCCAATATCGTGCGATCGAGTTCATAACTCCCTCTTCAACTCCTTCACTAATAGCTGATAACTTTTACAATCCATTTCCAATTAAGATAAACGCTGCCCAATAATAAGGATGGTTTAAGGTGTCAACGCTGATCGTGCGAGGCTTACCAGTGCGACTATCGACAATATCAATATCCGACCGTTTACCGCCAACCGTGCTGTAGTTTCCGGTGATTAAAGCTTTTTGTGCCTCTTGGAGTGCCTGAGCTTTGGTCATACCTTGTTTCAATGCAAGATAGAACGCATCCATCAATACCTGCGTGCCGCCATCATCCACTTGCCAGAGAGAGGCGATCGTTGCTTTCGCTCCCGCCCGTTGAAACTGGTAGCCCAATCCGAGGATTTCTTCGCCGTTGCCCAACTTGCCGCCCAGCCCCGTTTCGCAGGCACTCAATACCACCAGATCTACATTGGTCATGGTCAGGTCTTTGACTTCATCCAGGGTGACGACATCGGCTTGGTTGTTGCCAAATAGGATGAAGGAGTTGTCGGCTCTGCCCACGACAAACTTACCGTGAGTTGCCAAATGCACAATGTTGAAACTGTTAAGGCGTTGCAAGATAGAAGATCGGCTGAAATCGCGATCAAGCAAGCCCAACGTGCCGGGAATCGCAGCGACTAGGGTTTTCACTTCTCGACTAGCGGCGGGAAGTCCGGCAAACTGAAAGGATTGATCGCCCACCTTAACCGTGGCGGCGACTTGCCCAAAGGCTCCTGCCAGAATGCGGGGTTGCTTTTGCGGCACGGTATGAAAATCGGTGACGGAACGTGCGGTGATGTTATTGATCCGGTAGCGCTGGAGCAGCCATTGCTTACTGTCGTGCAGCGCCGCCAGGGGAATGTAGCGCAGTTGCCCATCCGGAGCATAAATAATCGTTTTGGGCTGTGCCTGTTGCAGATCGGCTTCCAGCGGTTTGATTAACCAGGTATAGAGTTTTTGGGCAAGAGCTTGAGCATTACTACCCGGTGTTTCTAAGGCAGAGCGATACTCGGCAATCACCCGGTTCAGTTCTTCTCGTTTCACCTGCACGGTGCGACGCAAGGGCGGCGAATTGGGCGTGGTGATGACCAGTTCCAGGCGATCGTCCAGAATCAAGGGATAGAGCAACACCGCATCCAGTTTTCGCAGGTCATCCCGCAATGCATTCAGATCTTCCAGGTTGAGGTTTTGTTTGCTGGCAGTCAGACTCAGTTGTTTAACCAGGTCTTGCACTACCTTACTTTCAATAAATTCGTTGAACTGACGATTGATTCTGCGCTCCAGTTCCACCAGGTGCGCCAGTCGTTGCTTTTGCGTGGAATTCAAACTATTTTTAACATCTAGTTTCCGCAACTCTGCCAGTTCTTTACCCACTTCAATCGCAGTTTTTTGCAACTCACTATACTGTTTCAGAATTTCATCTTCCGGTCGTAAATACTCCAGCTTTTTCCCATCTCCCCGCACATTCCGCAAGTAGCCTTCCAATTCCTGTACTTTGAGCAAATCCAACACCTGCTGCGCTTCCAACACCCGATCCTGTTGCAGCAACACATCCGCTAACCGCCGATAAGTAACAGCAACCGTTTCTGTATAGGATTGCTGTTGTTCTTTGGGCAAGACTCGCAATTCTTCTCGAATGGCTTCGTAGGTACTAACTGATCGTTTGAGAAATACAATCGCCAACTCCGGTTGCTTCTGCGTCTCCAGTAAATAGCCAATATTATTAAGCGTGATGCCTTCAACCGAGCGATTTCCAAGTTCTTTATGAATCGCTAATGCCTGCTGGTAGAACTCCAACGACTTGGGATACTGCTTCAAGTCGGAGTAAATGCTGCCAATATTGTTGAGCGTGGTGCCTTCAACCGAGCGAGCGCCAATGTCCTTGAGAATGGCTAATGCCTGCTGATGAAACTCTAACGCTCTAGGGTGCTGCCCCAGCTTGGAGTACACGACTCCAATATTGTTGAGCGCGGTAGCTTCAAACGATCGATTTCCAAGTTCTTTATAAATCGCTAATGCTTGCTGATAGAACTCCAACGACTTGGGATGCTGCCCCAAGCGGTCATAAATGCTGCCAATATTGTTGAGCGCGGTGGCTTCAAACGATCGATTTCCAAGTTCTTTATAAATCGCTAATGCTTGCTGATAGAACTCCAACGACTTGGGATGCTGCCCCAGGCTGTAGTAAGCTTGTCCAATATTGTTGAGCGTGGTGCCTTCCATTGGACGATTTCTAACTTCTTTGAGAATCACTGCTGCCTGCTGATAGAACTCCAGCGCTTTGGGATACTGTCCTAGGCTGTAGTAAACCAGTCCAATATTGTTAAGTACGCCACTTTCACTAGAGCGACTTTCCTGCGGAAACGGCGTACGAACGCCCTTTTCTCTACAGATAGCTAAAGCTTGTTGGTAGAACTTCAATGCTTTGTTATATTGCCCCAGCTTGTCGTAAACTTGTCCAATATTGTTGAGCGTGATGCCTTCGCCAAAGCGATCACCGATGGCTTTACAAATCGCTAATGCTTGCTGATAGAACTCCAATGCCTTGGGATAGTTCCCCAGGCTGTAGTAAACTTGTCCAATATTGTTAAGGATTATGCCTTCTCCCAAGCGTTCTCTAATTTCGCGCACAATAACCAGAGCTTGTTGAAACTTCGGCAAAGCTTCTCGATATTGTCCTTGTCGTTGTAGCTGTTCGCCCTCATTATTCAGTCGAATCGATTCTGCTTTACGGTCTTGGGTCGTTTGAGAAACGGCTGGCAGAGAGAAAGGGGGACATAGGAAGAGGGGAGCCGTGAGGGAGAACAGGGTGACAGTGGCAAAGCTGAGGGATTTCAGGTGGGGGCGCATTCCAAGATTCTCCAGCAAGAAAGCAGTTCACACCTTTATCTCTCCCATGCCCAAGCAAGATATGCAAGTTTTAGCGATTCGCGGTTAGGGCTTCGCTGAGAAGCTTGACCCACACTGAAGCCTGATAAAACTCTCCCTTCTGCTCCAATTCAAAACCACCGAACAACAGACCCAGCCAGACCGCAACCCCAGGGAGGCTTAAGCGACGACAGAGTTGATCAAACGAGATAGCCCGGTCAGGCACCTCTTGGAGGCATTGCACAATCGCCGCTGACCAAGCCGATATATCTTCGTCGTGCGCCAATGCCAATGCTCGATTGAATATTTCTGCCTCCGTCAACTCCGGCTCCTGACTCATCTGCTCATCCAATACTTGCAGCACTGTGGCTATATCCAACTCCCCAACCACTGAATCGCCCTGCGAAATCTCTCGTTCCGGACTTTTTCTAGGTAGACTCGCTAGGGGTTCAACAAACTGCTCAAAATCCACCTCCATCGTTTGTCGCACATACGAATCGAAGGCATCGATTGGCATCACCGGACCCTCATCACTATTGGTTGCTTCGAGTTCCTCAAACGCCAGCGTAGAGCGATCGCAAAACACTTGAGCAATTTGGCTCAGTTATAGCAGCGGAAAAATTCTGGTCGTTAGTGAGCGGTTGGAGTAAACTGTCCCATTTACGAGGTCTGGTCAACCACTGCTGAGAAGCCTGTAATGGCGTAAAACCGTTGCTTATGACTTGAACTGTCCCATTTTTGGCTAAAGATGGGACAGTTCAAGCCAACAAGTACTCAAGCAAAGTAATCGCTGAAAGCTTTAATTCATGAGCCTTTCAGCCTTAACGACCATTTTTTGTCCGCTGCTATAACTGAGCCTGGTTGACGGTTTTTCCCATTGCATCACTCCAGCTAGGGTTTGAACAACTCACGCAGAAGATGAATGAGTTTATCTGTCCACTGGTGCATCGGCTAAATTTACAACTTATCTTTTCCTCTGCTTAAAGTGACTAATGAGGGATAAGAGTCGTATAAGCCTGTCGATTTATCTCAGGAATTTGCAGTCGTGGTCGTGGGGTCGCCTGCCCAAATGCCCTAGCTCGTAGCCAGCGAGAACGGTTTTTTACCCCGTCTGTTAGCTGGTTCAGTCTTGCCTCTTCATCCGCAGTGACATAGAACCTGATGCAGATTGTGCGGCGTTGTTTTTCTTTTAGCCCCGGTTCAATCTTCTGTTTCGTTGCCACAGAAACGCGATCGCGGGGGAGAGCCGCAAGGTTTTGCAGGGCTGATTGTATTTGCTGAATATCTGTCACTTTAAAAATTAGGCTTAAGCCTATAACTTGTCTATGGGTTAACCCAGCGTGACTTAAGGCATAGCGAGTCAGCCTCGGTGGAAGTTCTGAAGCTTTTGAATTTTCTTGTCGATACAGTAGTGACAACGCTTAGGAGTTTTTTGATGGTCACTAAAGCAAATACAATGTATTTTCCAGAAGCCGAGAAGCAAGCGCGGTCAACGTTCAAAGGTCTAACCAAAAAGCCAAAACCCAAAGGGCTTACGCTGCAAGAACTCATTCAAGCCTTAAAAACTGATATTGAGGCTGCAAGAGATGCGGGATACACCTTGGCGGAAATAGTCACTACCCTCTCAGCTAGTGGTGTTGAGATTAAAGAAAATACCCTCAAACAATATTTAAGAGAAGTGAAATAGTCTAATAAGTCTTCAACATCATCATGTTTGGCATTCCAAAAGACAGAGTTAGAGTGCCCTTTTTCGCGTTCACAACCGAATAAATTCAGAGATGCTTTGCCCCCCGTGTACCCGGTTGTGTCGCTCACTCAATCCATGCGCCCGATGATGTTCTTCAATTTCAGCCGAGTGTATCTGAATCACCTCATTAATTTTTCCCTGAGTTGCAGCCCCCAACTGCTTGCATAGGTCTTTCATCACGGGGAAGCTAATCACCCACTTATCAGCGTGATTTTCCTGTGCATTGTTGTATGCCATGATTGCCTCTAGCGCTCGTTCCGGCACAGATTTAGAGTCGTCAGTCGGACTCTTTTCCTCAGTCTCCTCAAGTGCCCGCTTCGCCTGTTTGGGTTGCTTGGTTTGAGCCACCATTGGAGCAACCGGAGCCACAGCCGGAGCATTACCATTGCCGTCGAGCAAACCTCGAAACACATCCAGCTTTGCCATAGCCCGATCGCGTTCCTGCCTCAACGCCTCATTCTCTGCCTTCAGATCTTCAGAAGCAGAATCAGGGATCGCCCCCTCAACCTGACTCTTCAACTCATCCCGCTCGCCTCGCAACTCAGCCAATTGTTCGCGCAGCGATTCGACCTCTCCCGTCAGCCAGGACAAAGTACGCGCCTGGTGTTCGATCGCGCTGATATCCAACTGAGACGGTTTAGCTCGTTTTGGACTAGCAGACACAGCCCCTTGCACTCGCTCCTCAGCCCACTCCAGCAGAGCCGAAGTTTTATCAAATTGGTTATTGCAATCCGGGCAAATTGCCCCCAAAACTGCCGCCCAGCGATCGTGATCGTCGCTGTAAATCCGCAACGAGCTACGTTTGCGTTCCTCTTTTTCCGTCACTGGTGTTACCTGTACAGCCGTTACCTCAACCACGGCTTCCACTTCCGCCACAGGCTCAACAACCGTCTCATTTACTGGCTCAGTCACAGCAGATTCAATCATCGTTTCATCCTCTTCAATTCCAGTTCTAAAAGTTTCAATCACCTCAACGCCTTGCCAATTCAGTCTCATGCCCTTCCGCATATTGCCGTCCTCATCCTGGATTGTGTAGGAGCGGTAATGGCGATCGCTGGCAATTGAACGCCGCTCGGCAAGTGTCAAATGTTCGTGCCCGGAGAAATGCCCCTGAATTTCAGCCCGAAACTCAGCATCGTCCACATTAGGAGGGCAGTAGAAATAGGTAGAGATCGTCGCGTAAATCTTCCTGAAAAGATGGGTGTAGAGTCTCTCTCTCCCTTCAGTTGGCTGCACTAAATCAGAAAAATGCTTGTCACACGCATTGGCGACAGCATCCGAATACGTATTGACCTGAGCGTTGGTTAGTTCGCTAGTCGATAGAATTTTGCGAAGCTTTTCCCAGGCAGTGATAACGTATTCGGCTTGGCACAGCGTAGGAATCTCAAAGCTCAAAACTGTCTCTTCACCCTTGCGTTTCAGTGCCCCCGTGAAGATCACAGAAAACTCAGTCTTCCAGGTAAACTGAGCCGTCTTCAAAACCTCTGTGCTTCGGCGACCCGTTAGCACGGCTAACCCTGCCGCAATCTCAGCCCATTCGCGGGACTGGAGGAGTTGAGTCGCCCTGGTTACAACAGCGTTCACCGTGCCCGGATCTAAAATCTGCTGATTAGAATTTTGGTTGGCAACCCTTTGAGACGTTGCCCGGTTCACCTCAGTCCACTCAGCAGTGCTAAAGTTCATCGTTTCTAGGGCGACGTGATTCTCTCCGAGACGATTTCTAATTGCGTTCCTGGTTTCGGTCATCAGGTTCTTCTGTTGTTTTAGCGCTGATAGCCCTTGCTCTGCCCACGCTTCACGCATTTCAGAAGCCAACCGTTCAGCCCTTGCCCGATCCTCTGGCGAGTTGCCAAGAGCGGCAACCTTGATTAAATAGTTGTCTACTAGTTTTTCAAGCCAGCCGCGCATAAACCCTCTACTGATTACTTATTTTATCTTTTACTATCTTATCTTGTTTGACCTGAATAGGCAATCATTATCTATTAGAACTCCTAAACGCTGGGAGGCTGAAACGCCTGAAAGCCTTACCGTAAAATAGAATGAATGATACAAATATCTTATCCTTCCTTCTGTTTTGAGAAGATGCAAGATAAGATAATGTATATAAACATCTTATCTGTTGCTTGCTTCGAGGTACGATGGATAAGTTATTTGTCTCGTTTTTAGGTAAGATATACAAATATTTGATAGGTAAGATAAGATATTTAAAAGAGGGCTAAAACAGGTAAAACGCTAGAACCCTTACACAGAAGACATTTCATAGTTTGTGAAGCTGCGGAGTTGCGGGGATCGCTTATAGGTGGAGACGAAAAAGACTGTAAAACATTTTGGCGCATAAAGATAAGATAAGATATGCTGATATAAGGATAAGTTATTGGTTGACAGGTAAGGTATAGTCTCAGAGACTATACCTTACCTGTCAACCAATAACTTATCCTTATATCAGCATATCTTATCTTATCTTTATGCGCCAAAATGTTTTACAGTCTTGTTCGTCTCCACCTATAAGCGATCCCCGCAACTCCGCAGCTTCACAAAC
>NZ_JBXBCE010000005.1:0-133682 GCF_056784215.1 Leptolyngbya sp. CALU 1928
TCTAGACGAATCGTTGCCATACGCCTAAATCGCGCAAAAGCGATGTTCTACAGAAAAGATAGAACAGGGAGTTTATCCCATTATTTACGTCTTTAGATGGGGTTTTGTTTGGGCGATCGCTCTTAATGTGAAGGTTGAGCAAGCCGCAAGGAAACCCCGCAATGTCAGAAGCACAGAAGTCGAAACACGTTCCCGAAAACATCAACGACGAATGGGAACACGATTTGCATCCAGACTCCATGGCCGGACAAAATCATGGGATTGAAAGCTCACTCGCTGAGCTAGAAGCACCCACCGCATTCGACCTAAAAGAGGTACAGGATCATTTATTTGGTCTCAGTAGCGACGAACTAAAGCGCATTCCAGTGCTACCGGTGGGAACTCGATTAAAGCAAGGGGCAACTTATATCGATCTAAATGATCCAAATCGAGAGCAATTTAGCGCGATGGGCAACCAGGAAGCCAGCGCCGATAACTGGTATGTACCCAAAACCGAAGTGGATCATGAACTCTGGAATCTGCTAACGGGTGTACAAGATCCAAATCGTCTCGATCAATCTAGCCACGTCTAGACTGACCCTCATTTAGGCTTGACCCTGGAATCTTGCAGACGAGCACGCTCGCGGCCAACTGGATGGCTCGCTCCTCATTCCACCAAGGAGATGCTTGCCACCATTCCCAAAGTGGGCGGCTTCCTTTACTTCGGTTGCAGCGTTGGCAAACGGGCGCTAAGTTTGATTTCACGTCTAATCCACCCTTCGATCTCGCCACGATATGATCCAAGGTCAGAAATCGGGGAATGCATCCACAAAAAGCACACGCTCCCCCAAATCTTTGCTTAACGGCTGCCTTAAGCTTATGCTTTTGCGGTTTAATCAGTTCTCTGAGGGGTGGGTGTGCGCTCATCTCGCGTGTTGTTAATGGATTGCCATTAGTTTACTAAAGAAAAGAGTGAAGCCACGATGCATAAAATGCGTTTGAGCAAAGCCTTAAATAACTCACTCCATCACACTCAAGCAGGACTGCAATGTATCAACTTCCTCCCCTTAGATCGTCAGGGTATCAGGGCTAGCATCACCAGAGAGAAAGGGTTCAGCCCACAAAAACGAGAGTGGGTCACTCATCTGGGCAGCGAAGCCCAGAATGCCACTGTCCTGATGTTCATAAAGCAACTTACCGTTGCCATCAAACAGAAACATTTCACTCCGCTGAGTCAAATGAGTTGCATCTGGCACGTAGGTTTTCCAATGTCCCAACACCTCTGCCATATTCTTCAACCGCAGGGTTGCCAGTTCAAACGGACGCTGAAAGCCCTTACCGCCCGCCAGGTTAAAGAATGAGCCTTTCAAGGGCGGTAGAGGAGTTGCTTTCACCACCTCAGCCTCGGCAATCAGTTGGGGAGCATGGCGATCGCCCTTATAGCCGCGAAACACTTCTGCCAGGGTGCCCGGACTGCTGATGCCTGCACACATCAACATCAGATTCAACTAGGCGTTTTGCCCTGAAGATAGCAGAGGCACTTTAAGGGGTTGACCCGACATAAGATGCTGACTCAACCCCACTTTCAGCAGTGCCAACAAAAACAATGCCAGAAATGAAATCCTCGCTCCATGCCAGTTCAATTGCGCTTGGAGGACTTGCTTTAATTCGCTATATTGGCTCATAGGGTTTCTCATGAGTGTGGTAATTCTGATGAAACCCCACCCTACTCATTCTTTCAAGCTTTTTGTCCCGTACTTAGATTGCATAGTCGTCACCTTGAAGCCTATTAGCATTCAGCCCCATCCAGCAATATTGCAAATAACCAGGGAGTGGTTAGCAGAAGTTGATTGGAGGTCGATGAGTGGAGAAGCTTAAAGAAGCGATGCGATCGCGCCTTAGCAAACTCTTAGCAATCTGCCTCAGTTCACCCGTGTGAATTTGTGAAGCTTACGTAAATTTACGGCGTGAATAATATTTTCCATTCTGCTAGGCAATCCTACTAAGACTTCGGTTATTCTCTGAGTTGGGATATTTCTATATTTCTGCCCCAGCAGTTCTTGCTTGCTGGGCTAATTTTTATTGCAACCCAATTTGTTTCCATTCTCAACTACAGGAATAAAAACTCAATGCTTGATGCTCAATCGTTCTCTGGCGTATCCAATGGTACGTCGTTGGATGCTGCGGTTCATCGATAATGAATGGTGGATTCCTTCACGTCGCCTAACCCAATTCCACGGGGTTTAGCCAGCCTTTGCGATTGCCCTTCACTCTAAAAAAAACGGGTAGCAGTGCCCCTGTCAAAGAAATCGCCTTTGTCGATGCCGCCTTACCAGATTATCAAACTTTGGTGAATGGACTCAGTCCCACCACCGCGGTCTATCTGCTGACTGCAGGCAATGAGTTGAGCCAGATTAGCCAAGTGTTGGCAGGCTACAGCAACCTAGCGGCGGTGTCGCTCTATTCTCACGGCACCAATGGAGCCTTACAACTGGGCGATACTAGCCTCAACAGCAACACGTTACCCGACTATGCAACGTTGCAATCCTGGGCGGGGGCATTCAGTCAGGATGCCGATCTGCTGTTCTATGGCTGTGACCTGGCAGCGGATACCACTGGACAGGACTTTATTCGCCAGATTGCCGCCCTCACGGGTGCAGATGTGGCGGCATCGAGTGACCTGACGGGCAGTGCAACCCTCGGTGGCGACTGGGATTTGGAATTTAGCACGGGCAGCATTGAAGCCTCCGATGTCCCCTTTATTGGGCAAAGGCAGCCTATCAGAATGTGCTGGCAACCTACACAGTAACGACGACTAACGACATAGTCGATGCGGGTGACGGCGTTCTCTCATTGAGGGAAGCGATCGTCGAGGCAAATACCAGTGTCGGTGTGGCAGATACGATTAACTTCTCGCTCAGTGGCACGATTAACCTCGCCAGCCTGGGCGTCCTCACGCTGACGGACAGTGTTCAAACGACCATTGATGCTACCGGACAGCAAATCACGATCACGGGCAGCACCAACACCGCCTCTCTCATTAGCAGCGGAGCAGTTGCCACTCTCACAGGGTTGACCATCAGCGGCAACTCAACTCAGGAGAGAGGCGGCGGCATCCGGAACAGTGGCACACTGACGGTGAGTAACAGCACCATCATCGGCAACTCGGCGAGTTTTGACGGCGGCGGACTCTACAACGATGTCGGTACAGTGACGGTGAGCAACAGCACTATCATTGGCAACTCAGCAAGAGCCATAGGCGCTGGCCTTTACAACTACTTCGGTACACTGACGGTGAGCAACAGCACCATCATTGACAACTCGGTCGAGCTTTTCCAAGGCGGTGGCATCTTCAGCAGAGATGGCATATTGACGGTGAGCAACAGCACCATCATTGGCAATTCGGCACCTAGGGAGGGTGGTGGCATCAAAACCGACCGCACCAATACGACGTTGAGCAACAGCATCGTCGCAGGCAATACCGCCACAAGGGGTAGTGAGATTTCCGTATTTCAAAGTTCGCTGACCTCCAGCTACAACCTGTTGGGCGTTAACGGCAACAGTGGCTTATTTAGTCCACAATCCAGTGTGTCCAGCACCGGGGATATCACGACCGATAGCGTTGCCCTCAGCGCCATTCTTAACACCACCCTCGCTAACAATGGCGGTCTCACCCAAACCCTCGCCCTCGTCGCCGGTAGCCCTGCCATCAATGCGGGCAGCAACGCGCTGATCTCCGCTGGAGTCACCACCGACCAGCGCGGTTTTGTTCGCATTGTCGGCGGCACGGTAGACATCGGTGCCTTTGAGTTTGGCTCTGCCCCCCCCAACAGCCCCCCCATCGCCCGCAACGACAGCTTCACCATCAACGAAGACACCGTGCTGACGGGCAACGTGATCACCAACACGACTCCCAACGGTGCCGACAGTGACCCAGTATGGACCGGTCGACCGTCGGCTCCGTGAATGGCAGCGCGGCAAATGTGGGTAGCGCCATTTCCCTGGCGAAGGGGAGCCTGACGCTCAACGCCAACGGCAGCTTTAGCTACACTCCCAACGCGAACGCCAACGGTAGCGACAGCTTCACCTACACCCTCAGCGATGGCACCGTCGCCTCTAACATCGCCACCGTCAGTCTTGCCATCACGCCCGTTAACGATGCCCCCATCGTGGCGAATCCCTTGGGTAATCAATCCAGTCCCAAAGATACAGCGGTGAACTTCACCATTCCCGCCAACACTTTTAGCGATGTGGATAATGCCACTCTCAGCTTGAGTGCAACGTTAGCCAATGACACGGCTCTACCTGCCTGGTTAAGCTTCAATGCAGCAACTCGCACCTTCTCTGGCACCCCCATCACGCTCAACTTCAACGGCACCCTAGCACTGAAAGTGACGGCAAGTGATGGGGAGTTTTCCACCTCCAGCCCCTTTAATCTGGTGATTACGCCCGTCAACGATGCGCCAGTGGTTAGCGCCATTGCCAATCAAAACGCTTTCCAAAGCACAGCAACGGCTCCCATCTCCTTCACCATTAGCGATGTGGAAACCGCAGCGAGTTCCTTAACGGTGACAGCATCCTCCAGCAACACCGCTTTGATTCCCAATGGCAGCATTGTCTTGGGAGGCTCTGGTGCCAACCGCACGATTACCCTCACCCCTGCTAACAACCAGTTCGGCACGGCGACGATCACGGTTAATGTCAGCGATGGTACGACCATCACCCCGACTACCTTTACCGTCACCGTCGGTCGTAACCTGAACGGCGGCAATGGTAAAGATACCCTGAATGGCACCGCTGGCAACGATTGCCTCGATGGTGGCAATGGTGAGGATACTCTATTTGGTGGCGCTGGCAACGACTTCTTGTTTGGCGGCAACGGGGATGATGTGTTGCGGGGTGGATTGGGTAACGACATCCTCAACGGGGGCAATGGCAGCGATCGCTTTATCCTGACCGCAGGGGAAGGCACTGACACGATTCAGGACTTTCAGAATGGCATCGACAAATTCGTTCTGACCGGGCGATCTGACCGACAATGAACTGACGATTCAGCAGGAGGCACTCGTACCAAGCTATTGGTGACGGTGCATACGGGTGAGGTGCTAGCGTATCTCGATAATGTCAACTTCAACCTGATTGATGTCACCGATTTTGTCGTGGTGTCCTAGCCTCAATCAAAACCGCGATCGCTCTTTCGGTGTAGAAGGGCGATCGCGTTAGATTTTGACCGAAAGTCCGATACCTAAACAGGTGCGCCCTGTTCAGAGCACGTTTTCTTAGGCGACAGGCTGCTGGCGCGAGGTTCGCATTAGGGTGACAAACTGCTCAAACAGGTAATCGGGGTCGAGCCGATATACGACCAAAAAAGTGCAAGATGAGCTGGAAAGCCTTATTTGAATTGAGTTTTAGAGAATCTATTGAAGGCGAGGCTCAGAAGCAGCACTTTTGTGTGAGCGGCAGAAGTGCTACGAGAGCATGGAGCTTTCAGCCGTTGAAACCACATCAAAAAAGGCTATGTACGACTGATTTTTGATTAGTACAATGTCCAAAAGTAGTCCAAACCTCTACTACTCAAGGGTTTCAGCAGTACAGCTTAAATCATCTATTTCCTGTAACTCCTACAGGGAAGGAGTTACAGCCTCATGTTACACTTTTTTGGTCGTATGTCGGCTCGACCCACCGTTCGCTTGCCGACGAATACTGTCAAGGCCAAGTACCGAGAAGTTACGCTTAATGGATATATGGTCAGGTAATTAATCAGCAAAACTGATTGGACTAAATTAACTGTTTAAAACGGCTGAAACGCCCTATTTCCGTTGCTTAATTGCTGAGTTCGCAATTAAGCAACGGAAACATCGGTGTCTGAAGTCTTTATTTGGGCTTCTACCAACTGCAAAACGCATGTTTTGGGATAGCATTTAGTGCAAAAGTAGGTCATCAGGTAAATACCCGCTTTTTCTGAAATTAGGAGAACTTATCACTCAAGTAATACTAACCCCCTTGCTGGGCAAGAGGTTCAAGCAAATGGCTGATTTTTACATGAATCGTTGCCGGACCCCATGTTGCTTCAATCTTAAAAATAACTCAGTGGTTTCCTAATCAATTTGCGTAATTTCGATCGCGGTTGGCTTAGAAAGGATACGCGACCACTTTTTGGTGGGAATGAGCTATTGCCGTTGTGAATCGAAGGTGCGATCGCGGTTTGTTTAAGGGAAGGCAAATGGGATGGCAGGCAAGGATGCGACGGAGCTTACAGGGTGGAGTCTCCGAAATAGGCGATCGCGCGGCTGAAGTTGGAAGTGTTAACGGCGATCGCGAAATGATCAGCCACTCCTGATAATTGTGATACTTAAGAAGGTTGATGACAATTCCGTATCGTCTCCTAACCTGTAGGTCATCTATGAACCAAAATTGGCGATCGTACAATCGAGGCATCATTCCACTCGTTGGACTATTGCTGCTGAGTAGCTGCACAACACAAGCCGATAAGCCTTCTCCCCAAGCTCAATATTCTGGATTTGAAGTCAAATTTCTGGTGGGTAGTGCCCTCGCAGATATTTGTAATCAGACCGCCGAAAAATTCAATCAACAGCGCCCCAAACTCGACAATGGCAAAGAGTTCTTTCTATCTTGCAAAGCGGAAGGTAGCGGTGATGTAGTCACCGCTGTGGTTTCCAAGGCGCAGCAGTTTAAGTCAGGTACGCTTCCGGCAGATTCGCCAGAGTTTCCGACCCTAGTTTCCGTGGATGGCGAAATTTATCAAAGCCAGTTGATTTATCAGATGAATCAACTGTTTCCGGGACAAAACTACATTCCCGACATTACCGATTCGCCGCTGATTGCCAATAGCCCGATGGTATTGATGGCGCAAGCGGATATTGCTCCCGGTCTGCAAAAGCTGGATGACCCGTTTAAAGTGTTGGGCACCGCTAAAACCCATAAAGAGATTGATCCGGCGAGTCCGGCGATCGCAATCCACTACGTCCAAACCGCTCCCACTCGCTCCAACTCTGGTTTGCAAACCCTTGTCTCGCAGTTCGCTTCTGTTTCGGGCAAGCGCCCAGAGCAAATGACCGTCGAGGATGTAACTCGCTACCAACCGCAAGTACAGCAGATTCAAAGCAAGGTTACTCGTTATGGCGTGTCTACCAATTCTCTCGCAAAGGCGATGGTGAAAAACGGCGCATTTTGGGCATCGGTTGGGTCGGTCTACGAATCTTCCGTAATTGAAGCCAACTCCACGCTACAACCCGGACAGCAGCGCTATCAGGCGGTTTATCCCAAATCCACTTTTACGTCTAATATGCGGGTGATTTTGCCCAAGGCTCCTTGGGTGAGCGTGGATGAAAAAGCCGCCGCAGAACAGATAATTACCTACTTGCAAACCTCAGAGGCTCAAGCAATTGTCACTAATTTAGGGTTGCGACCCGGCAAACCTGGAGTCCCCCTTAGCCCGAAATTTACGGCAGAGTTTGGGGTGAATCCGCAGGCGCAATATGACTCCTACCGTCCGCCCAAGCCGGAAGTAGTGAACGCCATGTTGAAATCCTGGCAGGTTGCTGCTAAAAAGCCTTCGCTGGTGGTCGTAGTGGTCGATTCCTCTGGTTCTATGAGCGGTAATAAACTTCCCGCCGTCCAAAGTACTTTGCAAACCTACATCAATAGTTTGGGACCCAAGGACACCATTGCGCTGATTGATTTTGATTCGGAGGTTCGCCAACCCGTGATGGTGGATGGTACACCATCAGGACGCGATCGCGGCATTCAGTTTATCAGCAGCCTCAATGCCGACGGTGGCACCCGCCTGTATGATGCGGCGTTGGCAGGTCGCAACTGGCTCCAGCAAAATCTCCGCAAAGATGCGATCAATGCCGTGTTGGTGTTGACCGATGGCGAAGATACCGGCTCTTCCATCAAGCTCGATGGACTGAGTGCCGAACTGCAAAAAAGCGGTTTCAACAGTGACCAACGCATCGCCTTCTTCACCGTGGGCTATGGCAAAGAAGGGGAATTTGACCCCACTGCTTTGAAAAAAATTGCTGATCTAAACGGCGGCTATTACTCAAAAGGCGAACCTGAAACGATCGCAAAGTTGATGGCAGATCTACAAGTAGAGTTTTAGAAGTGCGAGGTACGAAGTGCGAATGTCGAGTTCAAAACTTAAAACTTGCACTTCGCCACATAGCGCTATTGGGCACTCAAGAAACGTCATTCGTCATTTGATATGAAACTGGCAAATCCTTTGGTTTATCCCTTGTCTGTGCTGGCGGGTGCCGTGGTTTTAGTGGCAGGAGTGAGGCTGGCAAATCTGCCGTCGTGGGTGATATTGCCGATCTCAGCAGCGATCGCCACGGGGGGTGCTATGGTGCAAAAAAACTCTGAGCCAGTTCCCATTTTAGAAAATCCAGCGTTGGAGCAGGAGTTGAAATCGGTGCGGTTACAAGCCACTAATTTGGCAACAAAGGCAAACAGTTTACGCCAAGAGGCAAGCCGATTGTTGACTGAGGCGAATCAAATGGATCTGTTGGTGATGGTGCAGTCTGCGTGCGATCGCGCCACAGAACTTCCCGCCAAAATTGATCAATTAAGCCGACGAATGCACGGAGCCGATTCTCTGTTAGCCGTGGAAGAATTGCAGCAGCAGCTAACCGAAGTCACCACACGCATTCCGACCAGTTCTGGGGTTGCCCGTGACCAACTCAACCGCCTTGCCGATAGTCTGCGACACAATATTCAACTGGCACGTCAAGGCGAAGATGCCCGTCAAGCCCAAGTATTGAGCCTGTCTACCCTGATTCTGGACTCGGCAGGAGTGCTTCAGGGAATGCAAAACCAAATTCGTACCGCTAACCTGACCGAGGCAGATCAAGCGGAAGAACTGCGATCGCTCAGCAATGAATTCAGCCTTTTTCAAGATCACATTGGGCTGATAACAAGGGGCAAATAGTAAATGACAAACTCCGAACGCTGTACCCCGAACGCCGTACTTACGAAAGGATGCCAGCTATGAAAAAGAAGGATCAACTAACGCGGCGATCGCTGCTTTCCGGTGCCATCATTCTGACCGCGTTGGTGTTGGCTTATGCGCCCATTCCAGGGTTGCGGCAAGCGATCGTGGTAGTCAGCGGCACGGAATTGCAAGAACCCCTGCAAGCGATGGAAGCCAAGTTCAAACAGAGCCATCCCAATATTGATCTGACGCTGAAGTTTCAAGGATCGCAAGAACTGGTTAATAAATATCTGAATGACCAAAACGACTTTAAGCCGACGATTCTGATTCCTGCTAATGGCGATCTACTCAAAGAGCTAGAAACCCGCTGGAAAACTCAAAACAACAGCGACCCGTTTCAGGAAGCGCCTCGCCCCATTGCAAAAACCATGCTCGTGGCGATCGCCTGGGCGGAACGCGGCAAAGCCTTATTTCCTGATGGACGCTTCCGCTGGGATCGGCTAGAACAGGCAATGAAAAGCGGCTCCTGGAACAAAATCGGTGGACAAAAAGACTGGGGTAGCTTTGATTTTGTCATGACCGACCCCATCCGCTCCAATAGTGGACAACTCACCCTCAGCCTGTGGCTGCAATCCAAACTGGGTGGGACACTGACACCAACCGAGTTAAATTCCCAAAATGCTCAATCTTTGGTGAGTCTCGTCAAGCGATCGGTCTATCAACCACCCCGATCTAGCGATGCGCTGCTGCAAGAGTTCATTGTGAGGGGACAGAACGATGCTGATGTGGCAACGGTGTACGAAAGCAATGTGCTGTACCGCTGGCAGCAATCCGCCACTACTCAGGGCAAACCTTACCAAATCTATTACCCCAATCCCACGATGGAAACCACTTCCACCGCCGCGATCATTCAGCGTGACGTGGATAGCAGTAACGCCAACGCTGCCAAGCAATTTCTCGACTTTCTCACCCAACCCGAACAGCAAGCCGTCTTTGTGCAGTATGGCTTTCGTCCCGTCAACGCAGCCGTCGATCTCCAATCCGTGCCCAACAGCCCTTGGCGACAAAATATCCCTGGCAGCGAGGTAAAGCCGACAACCCAGATCGTTTCCTTACCCGATGCACCCGTGATTGAAGAAATTCAGCGTTTATGGGAGCGATCAAATTAGCGATACTAACGCGATGGGCGACTAAAATTAGGCTGAGACAAGCTGCTCGAACTGCAAGGGGTTGGGACTGTGACGGTTAAGGGGGGTGAGATCAAGCAAGCAATCCCTGTTACGGTGACAAGAGTCGGGTTCCACGTGGGCGCTTACGTTTGATGGGTTCAACCCCGATCCTGGCAAGCTGCTTGTGACTGGCGAGCTGCTAGAACAATGCGAGCACAGGCTTTTGCATCAGACAACGCTTGATGATGCTCTAGCTCGATGCCCAGGTATTCACAAACATTGGGCAGTTTCGTCGGACGCAGGTTCCAGGTCTTACGAGCAAGTTGCACCGTACAAACAAAGGGCTGTGGCGGTCGAGCAATGCCATAAAGGTCACAGCACGCATAGAGCACGCCCTGGTCAAAAGAAGCATTATGGGCGGCTAGAAAAGCAGCACCCTGAAGGATCGACTGCATCGAAGCCCATATTTCACCAAAGGTCGGTTGGTCTGCCACGTCCTGCCACCGAATGCCATGAACGTGGGTGAACCGGAAGGTCGCACGCGGCGGACGCAGCAAGTAATGCACCTGCTGCACAATGAGATCGTTTTCCACGCGGATTAACCCTACCGAGCAGGCACTATCGCGCCCATGATCAGCGGTCTCAAAATCCAAAGCAACAAAGGTGGTCATGAAGTAGACCTGTGGGTAGTGTTGGCAGAGCTAAACGTATCAGACAATTTGGATCAACTAGTCACAGGTCTAGCGCACTACCACAAAAAAGTAGGAAAAAAGATGACAGAAAATCAATCACGTTCAGAGATGCTCCATCGAACACTGGGCAATACCGGAGAGAAGGTTTCTGTGATCGGGCTGGGGGGATGGCACCTCAGCTTGAAGCACATCGATGAGTCACTGGCGATCCGGCTTGTACGCACGGCGGTTGATCGGGGCATTACTTTCATGAATAACAGTTGGGATTACAACGATGGAGCCAGTGAGATTCGCATGGGGAAAGCACTCCGCGATGGGTATCGTGACAAGGTGTTTCTGATGACGAAAATTGATGGGCGCTCTAAAAAAGAGGCTACCAAACAGCTTAATGAATCCCTCAAACGCCTGCAAGTTGACTACATTGACCTGGTACAGCATCACGAAATCCTGCGGTTTGAAGATCCGCATCGTGTGTTTGATGAAGAGGGAGCAAATGCGGCGTTAGTTGAAGCCAAAGAGTCTGGAAAGCTGCGTTACATCGGTTTTACGGGGCACAAAGACCCGCAGGTTCATTTGCACATGCTAGAAGTCGCAGACAATCATGGCTTTCAGTTTGCTACGGCTCAAATGCCATTGAATGTAATGGATGCCCACTATCGGAGCTTCGCTAAACTGGTTGTGCCAGAACTGGTAAAACGCAATATCGGCGTACTGGGTATGAAAAGTATGGCAAACGGGATTCTGCTGCCCTCCAAGACGGTCACCCCGATCGAGTGTCTCCACTACGCACTGAATCTGCCGACCTCAGTTGTGATCACTGGCATAGACAGTATGGAGTTTCTTGATCAAGCGATGGAAGCTGTACAGACATTTCAGCCTATGACGGACGAGCAGGTGCAAGCGTTGTTAGCCAAAACGGCAGAAGCAGGAGCACGCGGTGAGTTTGAACCATTCAAAACCTCATCCATTTTCGATGGCACTGCCCAACATCCAACCTGGCTTGGGGAAGAACCCCAGCGCCTTCAGCAACTGATGTCAGCCTGATGAAAGTATGGGTAGTTTAAAGCCGTTCCAGAAGCTGAATGGTGAGACGGGCGATTAAGCACGCCTCGGGATTGTAAATTAGATTGTGTCAAAGCTCATACTCACTAATATCAATATCCTCATTCCAAACAATTCCATAACCGCTCTCCATAGTACCCAAATTTAGGATGATCGCATAAGGGTAAACCTATCAAATATCTATAGAATGGCTGAAATCCTAGATCCCACGATCGCTCAAGATCTGCACAATCACAAAAGCGACTAAACCCATTGCCGCCGCTCTCAGTTCCAACTTTTCTAGCTTGGTTTTGAGAGCGGTAATTTGTTTTTCAATCTTGCTCAATTTTTTGCCACGGGCGATCGGGTGCTAGTCGCGTTGGAGTATTGGCGAGAGTACCGCACGTACTTTCACATCGGCAGCAGTTGGGGCAGCAGCGAAGCGACAGTCTGCCGGATTGTTCATTGGGTGGAAGACCACTTGATGCGTTCAAGATACTTCCGCATCCCAGGGAAGAAGCGCTTGGTTCAGGGATTTGGTCGTCCCAAGGTCGTGGTGATTGATGTCACTGAAACCCCATACGCCTTCGGCGGGGCGTAGCCCTACGAGCGCCCCCAGCAGTATCAACGCCAGTTCTATTCCGGCAAGAAAAAACGACATACGCTCAAATGCCAAGTCGTGATTGACCCGCACACTGGGGCAGTCATCTGCTTGTTTTTTGGCAAAGGGAGTCGGCATGATTTCAAGCTGTTTCAAGCCTCAAAGGTGCATATCCACCCGGAGACCGAAAGTTTGCAAGATAAAGGCTATCAAGGTATCCAAAAGCTCCATTCCAACAGTCGCTTGCCTATCAAGAAACCCAAGGGGGGATCTCTCAGTGCAGCCGAAAAAGCGATGAACCGCGAATTGGCGGGGGAGCGGATTGGGATTGAACACGTCAATCGCCGCTTCAAGATCTTTAGAATCCTGGCTGAACGTTACCGCAATCGCTGTCGTCGTTATGGACTGCGCTGCAATTTAATTGCTGCCTTGTACAACTATGAATTATCTCTGGAGGCTTAATCAGCTTAATTTGAAAGAGGTCTATTGAACTGAGGTGGCTGTTCCGAGGGAGAGAGCCGATCGGGTGTAGTGGGAGAGGGAACACCGAAGGGGGCTGAATCGGAGGGTGTGGCTCCAGGCTTCGGGACAGAAGGGGTGGAACTGGGAGAGGCGGCGGGTGAGGGGGAGGGAGCCGGGCGGGCAGCGGCAGCAGCGGCTTTGATCGCGGCAGTAACGGCGGCGGTGGGGTCGGGCGGGGTGGGGTTAAAGACTTCGATGGTGACAGAGCGGGTGAGTGGTTTGCCGCTGGGAGATGTGACCTGAAGGGCGATCGTCGTGCTGGCAGTGGGACTGAGAGGAAAGTTGACTCGACCAGTCAGCGGCACATTTCCCGGCGAGGGAGCGAGTTCAACGCGGGTGGTAGAGCCGCCCTGAACGCGCCAACTGAGTTGCACCAGCGGCAGCAGTTGACCTTGGCGGACTGGAATCAACACCTTAGCCGGAGCCTCCCGACCGTTGATTTGAAAGCTGAGAATTTGTGGCGTTTGTGGCTGAATTCTGATGATCTCAGTGGTTTTGGGCTTGGCGGTCGTGGCTGATTCTGGTTCGGTTTTGGCAGCGCTGGTGGCTGAGACTGCCTGCAACTCAAACCGATAGTCCCCAACTGCCGTCAGCCCGGTGGGCACATTGCGGCAAATCAAAACCTGATTCAGGCTGCAAAACGGGCGTAGCGCTTCAGGCAATTGACCGGGTGCGGCGAATTCATACCAGCGATCGCCTACCATTCTGCCATCCTGATCACGCCCCACCAGATGCAGCGCTGCTAAGTCTTGCGGCATCGTCACCGCCCAATCAAGCTGGACTCCGTTTTGATCGGCAACTGGAATCGCCTGTTCCGCCGGAGTGGGTTTACCGGGGGCAGCTTCTCGATAAAACAACGATCGGGGCGCGAGAGCCGTAACAGTGGGTGCAGGTTTGGCGGTAATTTCCACTGGACTTGATTTGAGCGAAACCGGAGTTGATCGGTGTCCTTGGGGAACCAGCGTTAGTTCAAACACATATTTTCCAGGAAGAAAAGCATCGGTGCGAATCTGGCTGCATGTCAGCAAGGTTTTCTGCTGGGTGCAAAACGGTTCCAGTGCGGTAGGCAGTTGACCGTTGACAAATTCATATACCAACGGACCGCTAAGAATATTTCCGTCGGGGCTGTAGCCTGTGAGCTTCAAGGTTTTGATTTGTTGGGGTTGCTCAATCTGCCAGCGGACTCGCGCCATGTCACCGTTCGCCTCAGTGTATTGGCTATCCTCTACTGCAAACTCTTTAACTTGAGGAGGAGTGGGCGGACGCAGAAAAAACCACCAGATCAGAAATGCTAGCGTTCCTATCAGGCCCAAGGCAGCGAGAGCCGCTAACAGGAGTTGCCACCAGGGACGGGGCAGCCAGGTTAGCTCACCTAGAATAGTTGCAGGCGTGACGGGCTGCTGATCGGGATCAACAAAATCGAGCCGGAAAGGATACACCTTTCCCCTGCCGAGCCAAGGGCGCACCCACCAGCGCTGCGGCGTGACTTTGAGAGGCAATTGCGCGACGGATTGTGGCGGCAGCGTGATGTCGTAAGTGGGCAGCACGTAAACACAAGGTCCAGGCTGTTTTAGGGGCGTGAGGTTGACTTGAACCTGTCGATCCGTGTTCCCCAGGTTGGTGAATTGAAGGTTAAACTCAGCCGGATGATGGCGCACTTGCTCCTGTGGGGGCAGTAACTGTGCCTGAAATTGATAGACTGGTTCGACTCTCAAGTACACCAGTCCCAAAACACCTAGAGTCGGATCATTTTCGGAGGCGAGGCGAAAGGTGGGCAGGTAGCTACCCGCTAACGGTAATGGTGGCGGTTGCAGCAGCGCTTGAATCATGCCGCGATCGCCAGGATTAATTCCCACGCTATCGTCAGCTTGCATCAACCCCAATCCGCTCTGTTCGCGGGGATAGGTGATCTGGATGCCCCAATCTTCTGGCAAACCAGTACACTCCAGCCTAAATCGATCCACGCGCTCTGATCGGTTTTCGACCAGTAGCTCCACTAGAATTGGAATTCCTGGTTGGACAATTTCGGGGCGATCGGGCGTAGTTACGGGACTCAAGCTGAAGGTGGGATCTTGAGTCGCTTCAGTAATTTCAGGTGCGAGAACTTGCAGCCGACGGCGGGTAGGCGGCAGATAGTGATCGGCGTAGGCCGCTTGCGGACGGGCGATCACCTCATAATCCAACCACTGGGGCACAGCATCCCCCGGCACCTGAACACAGAAAGTGAGTTCGCCGCTTTTGTTGCTGCTCAGGGCTAGCCATTGCTCCGGTTGAACACACCACTGTTGCAAAAACTCAGAGGGCGATTCTAACCGCACCTGCACCACCGCATCCTGGTCGCCCCGGTTGGTTAGGGTGACTCCCAGGTAATGTTTTGTTCCTGGAGTAACGCGATCGCCATCCCAAGCAGCAACCATCAGCGCTAACGGCTGAAATACAATCGTCCCTTCCAACAGCGTAGCCCCGTTGTGAAGATCGTTGGCGTTCATAATCCATCTCCTTCCAACACTGGGCAGCGATCTATCATCCGTCCATCTCCTCCCAGCCGAACCCGATACAGCCCCACTTTGCCGTCGTCACCCCCGCTTGTCACCCAGATGCTATCTCGATCCTGGATCAGGTCTACGGCATTGATCGGCTTACGGCTCCGCGCCAGCACTCGCCCCTCCCGAACACTGGAACGGCGTAACCCCTGACCATCCAATGCCCACAGTTTCACCTCGCCGTCATCTGCCGCACTTGCCACAAAACAGCCATCAAAACTGAGTGCCACTGATCGCAAAGGACTACCGCCATGCGCTAGCCAGGGTGGCTCGATCGAGCCACAGCGTCCTTGATTCTTGAGGCAGGTTTGGGCATCCCACAAGCTGATCCGCCCTTGCGTATCGCCTATCACCAAAAGGTTTGGCTGTTGCTCGGCAGCACTAAGGCTAGAAATATAGTCGGTAGAACTACCGGAAGGATAAGGCACTTCCAGAAACTGAGCGGTTTTGGCAGGGCTGGCATTTTTCTTCGTCTCCAAAATTAGCAATCGATTGTAGCGACCCCCGATCGCCAGATGGCTATCATCGTTGCCCACTAACGCCATCGCCTCGATCGCAAATTTTGTATCGTAGGCGCGTTGGGGTGTCGTTTGCTCTAGGATAGGGCGGGTATCCCATTGCAGCACTAAACCACTGCCATGACCGCTGTAAAGCGTTCGGGCATCGCGGCTAAACACCAGGTCAAATACTCGATCGTCCTTGTCGGCAATCAAGCGCGATCGTCGTCCTGTGAGTAGGTTGGCAAGCTGAATTTCACCGTTCTCAAACCCGATCGCCGCTTGATCGTTGTTTACGGGGCGGTAGCGCACAACTCGAACCGCCTTATCCAGGTTGCCAATCCGATTTTGGGTAGTAAGGCTCTGATTCTGCACCCGCCACCGCCGAATCGTCTGGTCATCCGAGCCGCTCAACACTTCTGTTCCCTGACCACTAAACTGCACCGAGTTGACCGGCCCACGATGCCCCGGATCGGTGAGTAGCGCCAACAGCAGCGCCCCAAATCCTAACGCTAACAGCGCTCCCAGCAGTTGCAGCCATAAGGGAATTACTGGAAACACATGCACTTGTAGCGTTTGCGTTTCCGGTTGAAATGGAATCGTGTCCCCTGTTTCTGCTTTCACCTCAAACCACTGTAAGCGTGCCCACCCCAACCAGGGCAACTGCCGATGAATCTGGAGGGAAGCGGGACTGAATCCAATTGGTAGAGGGTTGGGCAATTCTAGCGTCACACCGGGCGGCAAGGCGAACACAGGTTCGGCGGGCAACGGCTCTTTTTGCCAAAACCAGCGACGATGTTTTGACAACTGCCTGACCCTGACTTGCGCCATAAGTTCCAGGTTGCTTAAGTTGTTGAACTGGAGGGTGAATTGTGCCATTCCTTGAGTTGGATTTTGCCAGCGTCCTAACTGTTCGGGGATGGCGCATTCCAACGGATCACAGTTGAAGAACCTTTCTCCAGCGGGAAGTATATGGAGTTCTCCAACGGCGATCGCTGTGGGAAATCGCCCAGTTGCTTCCAGTTGCAAGGGATACACCTGACTCAACGCCTGAGTCGGAGCCGGAATTTCACACTCAAAAGTCACTTTTTGCAGTTTGCCGGACGGCAGTGACAGCAGTTGTTGCACTCCATCGGGAAACCAGCGATCAGGCAACCCGGTTAGACGCAAAACCGCTTCTGTTGGAATGGCAGTAGGGTTATGCACCTGTCCGACGATCTCCACGCGATCGCCGGGGAGTGCTTGCAGGGTAGGCATCAGAAGCGAGAGGTCAGGTGGTTTGCCCTGAAGTCCGGTTGCCAGCAATCGCAACGATTGTCGATCGTACTGGTTATACAGTTCCCGCGAGGTGACTTCCACGGTCAAGTCGATTGATCCTTGAAACTCTTGGGCGATCGAGGGCAGATCAAATACTTCAACCTGAAATCGAGTGCTGTCCCCAGCGGGAATTTTGGAGGAAACCGAGGGTGTCAGGCGATACCAGGGTTTGCTAGTTCCCCCTGTTGCCCCGGCTGCCAACAATTTCAGTTGAAAGGAGGCAAATTGATCGCTGTCGTTGTAAACCGTTGCGTTGAACACCGCCATAGTCTGTCCCGCACTCAGCGTCACCTGCCGACTGGATAGCTCCGTCACAATCTGCTTTTGGGTAGTGGCTGGGTCAGGCATGGGGAGAAGAAGAGATAAGGGTTATGGAGTAGGGTGAATGCGGTGTTGGAGGCTATCAATCGGTGGAGAGGGGATGGGAATCGCGGGGGGGAGGGGATGCATAGATTGAAGCCAGTGATAGCGTTGGGCAGTAAAGTGAAGCAGGTTGATGCCCCACTCTTGGGCAGAACGGAGGGATTCACGGAGCAGAGTAGGCTGGGCGTTGCGTCCCCAGGATTGGCTTAAGTCGCCCACCATCCAGACTAAGCCACCCCAATTTTTCACATGGATCGGATGCCCTAAACGGTGGGGTAACTGACTGAATTGGAAGGGGAACGATCGCAGAGGATGGTCGTAGCTCAGATCGCCAGAAACCAGATTGTCACCAGTCAAGGGTAGCCCCAGTCGGGGGGCGATCGCGGTCAGGGTTTGTTCCAACTCAAACAGGCGTTGGGCGATTGTCCGCTGGTTTGCATCCACTTCTGTCTGCAATTGCCCAATGGTGTGGGTATCGCCGTCGCGCTCGGCTTCCGTTAATCCCGATCTCAACTCCTGCCCAATATCCAGCAGATTGAGCAGATTCGCCTCGGCAAAATCTATCGCAACGAGTAGCACGTTGCCTTGAGCTAGATAGGTCTGCAACCGCTGCAATCCTGGATTTGTGAGCGTTAGCAGGATATTGTAAGAAACATACAGCAGTTGGCAGTTGAGGGAAGACTCCCGGCTCAAGGTTTTAGCAGCGCAGGTTTGCACGGTTGGAACCGAGCGCAAACTGGGATATAGACCATCTAGCGATCGCAGCAAGTCGGTCAGTCCGCTTAGCGAGGCATTGTCGCCCGGAAGATCACCTGTCACCTGTCCCACCTGGATGGAGAACTGGGGATAGTGTTTAGGGTGGCAGCGTCCGCGAAAATCAAGCTGGTTGGGGCTGGGCGCATAGACATCAGCAGGAGCCTGAATCAGCGTGGTTTCTGGCAATAGTTGAATACGGCAGAGTTCAACATCGTTGGGATTCAGGTAAAGCTTCTCCACGATTCGGAACGTTTCTGACACGGTTGTTGCTATTGGACTACGCCGCAAATCATCGGGATCGACATAGTTAACAACAAGATAGACCAGCAGCATGTGGCCTTCTGTGGCTTCTGAGGTGATGCGAAACTCTTCCGGCAGTTTTACGATGATCGGGTTGCCCTGAGCGTCGATCGCCACACCGGGTTGAACTTGCAGCAACCGACCGTCGGGCTGTTCAGGGATGGGCGCAACTCCCAACCCATAGACAATTCCCGGCTCATACAACGCTTGATACTGAAAATTTTGCCGCTGGCGATGGTACTTGTGTGCCTGCTGCCATCGCTCTGCATTAATTGTCAATCCATCACTAATCTGCAACCGCTCAAATGCTTCTAAGCGCGGGTAGGCACGGAACTCAGACATGAGCAGTCTCCTGGATCGGGGCAATCTCAACAGGGATAGGCGCGATCGCTAGGTCGTAAGTGCAAACGGCGGGTTTTTCCTGCTCAATGATTGCCCGCACCAAGGCTTCATCCAGCAGGTGTCCGGCGTTGGGGCAGAGTCTAACGCTGAAGTGGAAGGGCTTGCCGCCGCCAAGGATGGCTGTAGGGCCGAGATCGGTTTCGCCCAAGACAAATCCGCGTCCGGAAGCCGTGTGGATTTGAATCGGTTGTTCATAGGGCGAGCGCATCGGGTCTTGCATGGGCAAGCCGGTATAAATGTGGAGATAGAACTGTAAGCCATAACGGGTACCGCGCCAGCGATAGATTTCCATTGCTCGCTTGACTAGCGATCGCTGCTGCTCTACGCTCCAGGCCGTTTCGTTTTGCCAGCCCACCCATTGTGCCAGAAACGGCAGGAGTGATTCTGGGGAAGTCATGGGGTCAAGGTATGCCCACAGCGTCTGGAGTGTATTCACTGCTGGCTCAAACGATTGCTCAAAAATCTTCATCAACCGCCCGATGAAGTCCACTTCTCGATACACCGCTGGTAAAAACTCTGGATAGAGACTGCGCGGACGTAAGTAGAGCCGAAACGGTTCACTCGCCAGCAATTCCCCTGTCTCGCCGTGAACCCGTACTTCGCCGTGATAGTCCAGGTTCAACATTTGCTCTGGACTGAGGCTTTCCCGTCCCTCGAAGAAATCGGGATCTGGACGGAAGCGTACCACGGCCTCAATTGGGTGTTCGCGCTGGAGGGCTGATCCCTCTGTGTAGAGGCTATACCATGCGTGAGGGATGTTGCCGCTAACCTGCAAGCGGTAGTTTAAGGACTGGTCGCCATGATTCTCTAAGCGAACGATCAGTTCACTCACCTCACCTGGACAGAGACAAAGGCTGGGTTGGCTGCTGGGTTGGTTGCTGGGTTGGGTGTCTGCCAGTGCGCCCCAAGTTGCCAGAGATGACGCTCCCACGTTGGGCGGATTGGGCACAGACATCGGCAACAACTTGAGGCTAATCGTGCGGCGATCAGCGCGTTGGCTCATAGTTGTACCTCCCCGCCTAAAATCTGAATTCGGTGTGCCGACTGTCGCTGTACATCTGCCCAAGAACAAATCACGCCCGTCTGCCCTGGGTCAACAAACCCTGTTGTCACTATTTGTCGCTGCCACCCCGTTTCTCGTCTTAGTTCAAACAGTTGCACTGTATCCAGGTATTGCACTCCCTTCGTGCTTTGAAACAGCCCGATTAAGTCAGATTGGTACAGCGGCATTCCCATACTCCAACCCGTTCCTTGCCGTCCACCTGTGAGCGGATTCAGCAATTCGTACAGCGATCGACTCAAGGACTGGCGCAACTCGACACGGGCTGCACCGACTTGATAGTCTGGCTCTACGCCCAACACCGCCTGCACTGAGACTCCAACGTAACTCGGTTCTCTCAAATGCACCTGAGTTCCCAACAGACAGCGATCGCCCAAAAACTCCTCCACCTCCTGCCGTAGCGGTGTGGTCAGGGCAAAGGTTTCTGGGGCGATCCCCTGCTCCAAATTTTGTAGGCTAACCCGTGGCACCACATAGACCGTCACCACTCCGGGCGGGTTGCCATTTTGCTGAGTAGGACAAAAGGCACGTCCGACCGTGCGACTTGCCTGCAATGTCAGCGTCTCGTAATCCTCTGCCGTCACCGCTCGATTCCGAGTCCGGAGTAGGCGAGGAACCCGCAGCACCGCTTCTTCCAGGCTCTCTTCATTCGCTCCATCCCGTGCGGGTTCGTGATTGGTCACCTGCTTGACGTAAGGCAACGCGGTTTTAAGAATCCGCAGCGCATGTTTGGGTACATTGCCGCGATCGCCGCCGCCCGTCCGATAGGCCACCATGTGCAGCAGTGCATTGCGGGGGGGCACTGTGCCATATTGCCGTTCTAGAGTTTCCACTCGCTCCAAGTGGGACTGACTCAGCGTGTGCCCTTGCCACTGCACCTGCCGTCGGAGTTGCACTTCTTCCTGCAAGTGTTTTGGCTCTCGAATTAAGGGGCCAAATTGCACTCGTCCGGTGCGCGAGTCTAGGGTGTAGTGGCGATCGCTCGGGCCCGAATTGGCAAAGTTTTCCACTTCCTGCCAGCGTTGCGGTGGTTCATTCGGTGGCGAGACTTGCAGATATTCCCCCTCCTGCCGCGCCAGAATACTTTGCGATTGCAAGAAAAATGATTGTCCTGGTGTGCCGTCACTCTCCCCCACCAGTTCATTCACGACATGGGAACATTCGCTTGCCCTCACCCGCCCACCGATCGCCTGAGCATACAAAGTGGTGAGTTGGGGCGATCGACTAAACCGCTCCGTCTCCGATTGGGTACACCGACAGCGTAACCAACGTCCGTGATAGCCAGCAAATGTCGTTGTCACCCAGGTCAACGGTAGATGCAACGTCACCTCTGCCTCTGTTAACCCTGTCAATCCTCGTCGTTCCACTTCATCAAAACTAAACCCCTTGGTGCCATCGTCCTCTTCCCGCAACAGCACAGATTGCCAGCCCAGTCCGTCCCAAGCTTCCCAATGGCGCGGTGGACGATTGGGATTGATTCCGGTAGAACCTGCGGGTTCGCCTTCGATCGTTAACAGAATCACATTGCCATCCAACGGTTCTGCTGCATCAAACACCAAATAGAAACAGTCATTGGTCTGGGGCATCATCTGAAATACGGTCTGCTGTCGCCCTGTCCAGCGTCCCGCGCTATCTCGCATCCACTGGTTGGTCAGGCGATCTCGCACCTGTTGCGGTTGTATTCCAGCGCCCTCCTCTGTCAGAAAGTAGCGAATCAGGGGTAGCCCAATCTGCAATTCTTGGCTGGTACTAAAGACGATCGCCGTATCCTTTTCTGTTCGCTCTGTGGCAATCTCTGCCCCATCGGGAATGGCGGGGACGGACCGCAACATATCTTGCGGTCGGGTTAAGTAAAAGGTGAGAACGGTGTGAGCCGGAGAGGACGGTTGAAGCCGGATGCCTAGCAGTTCTAGAAAGGTAACATAGTTGCGGCGTGGCACCTGGTTGAACCGGAGCAACATCTGGTCAGTTAGCCACGCAAATAGTTCAATGAGCGTGACACCGGGATCGGATGGGTTGTGGTTAGTCCACTCTGGGCAATAGCGGGGAATTCGCAATAGACATTCATCCACCAAATCTTTGAAGGTGCGATCGTCGAGATCCGATTTGGGTAGCTGCGGTAAAAAGTCAAACTCCACAAAAATCCCTCACCATAAACCACTGAATGGGCAATTGCATCGGCTCTCTACTGAACTACGTCGGCAGGCAATAAGTAAAAGGGATAGACCATACTGCGAGAGTCGTGGCTATCTCTGGGATGATACCGAATCGTAATATCCACTCGCCCCCGCAGGGGATCAGGATCGGTCAAAATCTCATCCAGTTCAATCCGAGGTTCCCACGCATCCAGCGCTTCCTCTACATACAGCCGCAATAGTAGCAACGTATTCGTATTTAAAGGTGCAAACACCAACTCCGACAGTCGAGAACCAAAATCTGGGCGATAAACGCGCTCTCCTAGGCTAGTGCGGAGAATCACATGAATTGATTCTTCTAAATTTTGCCCTTCAGCGCTCAGTTGCAAGTTGCCGGAAACGCCCGTCTTTAATGGAAACCCGATGCCACTACCAATATGCGATGCCATGTTCAACGCTCCAAACTCTGGGAGTCCCTTCAACTGTAGTGAGCCATCTACTTTGACGGTATTTGACGAAAGTTAGGGATTGGGCGATGAAACCCCATTTTTGGGGTTGAGCATCTGACCAAACGCAATCGCCTCCCTTGGGTAGTGTGATCGCGTTTCAGCCCATCTTAAGCCGCGATCGCGCTATTTTCAGCAGAGTACAAAAATTGAGATCGTATTTAGCCTGCTGACTGCTACAAAATCAGCGATCGCCCTCTTTTCGTTTCCCGCCATCGCCTCTGCTGAACCTCAACATTATGAAAGGGCGATCGCACTTCCGCCACACATCGGCTATGAATAAATGCACAACGTAGTTGTTGGTGCTCCTTGCAAAACCCAACGCATCCATTGGTTAAACCTTCTTACCGGTGCCTGCCGAAGCGGTGTCGGTCTTGGTGTTCGGTACGTAACCCAACCGACGGCGGGCGAACGCACTATTGAAAAGCCCGTCGAAATCGCGGATCGTACCGAGGGTCATTCTGGTCCCAGTACATAGGATGACTCCCAAGACTTTGGCTTGGTTGCTGATACTGCGGCGCATACGCGCCTGATGCATTCGACTTATCCCTCTGCTCTAATCCGTGGAATATTCCTATCTGGTGATTCCACGCTCGGTTTGTGCCGGGACTCTGCGTGTGGCCGGTTTGGTTAAAATGCACGCTCGCTCCCATATCATGGCCAAACACGACATTTTCGTGGCCCTGCGTGAACACGGAATCCTGCGTCCGGCTGTTTGGTGAATAGGTACTGAAGTTTCGATTTGGCGATAATAACCAATCCTCTTTCGTTGCCCACACATTCGGGTCGTACGGCGTATGGGCCCCTGCTTCTAAGAGGTTTAGTCCGATTGCCGAATCGTGGTGCGGATTACTATAACCGAATATTGCCCTCCGATTTGGTTTTTTTACACTTAGCTTCTTTATAAATGCGTTGATCTCTCTATCGTCTTGTAGCGTCAAGAGTTGCCCGGATGTTGGATGGATGCCAGACTCCCTCCACATTCGCAAACTGCGCGCCACTTTAATTTTCACATCGTCACTCCAAGCCGTTGGGTCCGCGGTCTCCGTATCGATTGTCGCTCCCCCATATGGGAATTTGAACGCTTGTATAGACGGTGGACTCATCCGAACTTTCACGTCTACCTGACCCGCACCTCGCACGCACCCTTCGTTCCTCCACCCGCCTACTGCGGTCGTTGCCGTATCTTTCCGGTGCTTCCGGGCTACGCGAAGTTCTCTCTGTAGCTCAGCCTCTTCCTTTTGTGCCCCGGTTTCCTCGTTCTTCTTCGGTATCCTAGGTTGAATTTTCGCGGGCCATCGCATTACCACTGGCTTCGCTTCGCTTGCTCCAACCCACGCATTCTTTTCGGTGAGTGCGCCGATGGTGGGTGTCGGCTTGATGGGGAGCGCCCGACCTCCCACCGCATGCGGCCGCCTCTCCTCTCCCATTCGTAATTCTTGCAACACATAACCGGGCTGCCGTGGTGATTCGTGATCCAGTTTCGATCGCTGCACCGCGCCTCCATTTTGCTGCACCACATGGGTCAACTCATGGGCAATCAATTCTTGTCCCCCTCGACTCCCCGGTTCATAGGCTCCCTGCCGAAAGAACACATCCTGTCCAGTGGTAAACGCTTTCGCCTGAAGAGATCGATTCAATTGATCGGACTGCGTATCGGTATGAACTTTGACTCCACTAAAATCTGCCCTAAATGCCTGTTCCATCGGTTGCCGGATGGTATCGGCGAGAGGTTGTCCTCCGCTACGAGCTTGTTGAATCGAGCTTTCTAAGTTTGTACTGGCGGTGACAGCTTCCTCTCCGGCTTGCCGTTGCACCATAGACTTCATTTGCAATTCGTCTTCCTCTGGTATATCCACGCGCTGGATCTGGTCAGCTATGGGTTTCATTTGCAGTTCTTCGTCCTCTGGCATGTCCACGCGCTGGATCTGGTCAGCCATAGGTTTCATCTGTAATTCATCGTCGTCGGGTAAGGTTTCCCGTTGAACCGATGGATCGGACTGCGATCGCCCTGATGATGGATTCGGGGGCGGTGCACTAATCTGCTGCACGACTTGTGCCGCGACGCGATCGGCTTCTTGCTCGTACTGGTCTCCCGGCGCACCGACGGTCAGTTTCATCTGCACTGGAGTACGCTGGGGTTCATGGGAGAACAGATCAACATGGGTAAAATCGTGGTAAACCGTGGGTTGAGGTTGATCTTGGCTTGTCTTCCCCCAACCGGGAGGCTGCACATTCGCAACCATGCGATCGGCTGATTCGTGAGTGGGGCGAGATCGGTAACAACGTTCCATAGCGATCACCAGATAAAATTTGACCAACTCTATAAATAACTTTAGCCGAATTAAATTGTTTTTAGTGAGCGATCGCCCTTAAAGATCCGCTTCTCCGGCGACATCTCCAAGCTGCACTGCTGCACGACGGTCTTCCCCAGCAAACGCGATCGCTGCTCTTGCAGTGCGATCGCTGGTTTTTAAGGGCCAATCCAGACGGTGAGGCAACCCCTAAGGATTTTGTTGGGGGGGCCCACGGCTTCGACGATCGTATTCCCCATAAAGCACGCTGGCAAGCCATTGATCAAAACCGTTGCACTTCCATCGATCACCACTCCGGGGCCGTGTGGCGGCAGGGGCAGTGGCGTGAGGCACTGGTGAATGTCGGCTCCGCCAGCGGCGCTGGTAATGGTTGTGCCCATGGTGGTTGCAGCCGTGGTTTTGGCGGTTTCCTCAGCAACTTTGGCAGCAGGCGCTCCAGGAGTTCCCTGGGCAGCAAGGCTAGCCTTTTCGGCCACCTGAATGGTGATGTCGGAGGCTTGCTTGGCAGCTTGAATGGCTGGAGCCGCCATCAATGGCAACCCTCTCCATGCGGGAAGCCCACCAATGATGACAGTGGGGCTACCGGGGCTACCCGTGAGAATGGGGGGCAATGGGTGAGCCACAGAATCGGTAACACGGGCGGCGGGTTTTCCCATGGGTGTTGCTCCTAGTTGAGTTTGATTAAGCTGCCTTGAACGGTGACGATGCCGCCAGCCTGAAGATTGAGCGTGGTGGCGGCTTTGACCGTCACGCTGCCAGTGGACTCCAGAGAAATACTCTGGGTCATATCGTCTAGTTTGAGGAAGTGTCCGCCCTTGGTGCGAACTTCGATCGCCCGTTCAGTATCGTTGAGATACAACTTATGTCCATACACCGTGACAATAGACACCCCTTTTTTGATGCCATTTGCGTCTTCATCGACAAATTGCAGTGTGTGTCCGGTGCGAGTTTTGAACGTCCGCAATCGCACTTTGCTACTGGCAACCGAATTGCTCACTGTTTCGGGTGGGCTATCCTGTCCGTTCCACAACCCACCCATCACAAACGGGCGGTGAATATCACCATGCTCAAACCCAACCAGTACTTCATCATCGATTTCGGGCAAACAATCAAAGCCCCGGTTCTTGCCAGCCCCGATCGCTACAACCCTAGCCCATTGACTTTCGTGCTCCTCTGTCAGAGTTGGAAATTTCACCCGCACGCGCCCTAAGCCATCTGGATCATTATTGTTGGTCACCTTGCCAATGAGCAACGTTTGCCCCGGTTGCAACCGCGTAGCAGGAGAAAGCAACGACAACAAATCGCCACCGCGCAAACCGCGCACACTGAAGGAGGTTGTATAGGCGCGTTCGCTAAACACGTGGTGAGTTTCGGTGATGTAATACTTGCCTGCATACTTGCCCATTTGAGCACCACTGAGCGTTACTACGCGTCCGGGGCGAATATTAGGATCGCCGATCGCCTGAGCGTCAGCATGGACAAACTCATCACACAGTTCATTAAACAGCGCTTTTGCCATCTTTTGTGCTTCGTTGATGTTATCCACCAGTTGGTCAACCACGATCAGTTTGGGGGCTGGGGGCTGAAACTTGGAACTGGTTTTTTGACCTTCACCGTGGTCGGTTTTAGTCAAAACCCCGTTGGTGCTGTGAGTCCCCACGATCGCCTGTTTCTGTTTGTAATTCCAACCGCGCACTTCCACATTGTTCACCTGTTCGGCGCTAGTGACTCGCACCCGAAAGCTGGTCAGGTCATCCAGCCATTTCATCGACAGGGGTTGGTCTTGCTTGGGGGCGCGAAAATGCAGTTTACCGTCCTGAACAAATAGCTCAAACCCATTGCGGGTAGCCCGTTCGCGCAAAAACTCCATGTTGGTCTGGTTTTCTTGAAACACGTAGTCGTGGGGTGCGCCGCTGTCTTCAATGGTGCCTGCTTGAATCCCGATTTCGCCAATGATCTTTTTGACGAGATCGGTGTCGGTCATGTTTTGGAAGGAACGGTTATACCGACCACGATGTAGACGATGGGAGCGATCGTACCCCCGGATGATGATCGGTGCTTGCGATCCGGCGGTAAAGTGAGTTTCGATCGCCGTGACTTCACCCGAAATCACCCAACCGGTTTTTCCCTGCTGATATTGGCTAGCTTGAGTCGTGCTGTTACTGAAGCCAATCCGAATCTCGGTACCCATCGCAAAATCGTTGCCGTGTTCCCACATCTTTTCGTCTGAGCGACCAGAAAACGCTGAATTCTCTAACACGATGGTGAACATACTGGGCAAGTGTAAACTCTCCTCCACCGAGACTTGCAAAATGTCATTCATCAGATCAGGGGAAGCATTTGCTCCGTTAATCTGTAGTTTCAGTTCGGGAAAATATTTTGGCATTGTGGTGTCCCAATTGGTTACTCAAACAGGGGTCTGCCCTGAGTTTGGCGCTGTGCCTGACTCACATTGGGTGTGCCCTGCGACGGCTGAGGTGTACTGTCATCTGCTTGCTCCAGATTTAAATCCAGAATTGCCCGCACGGGTGTGCCATCGGGTAAAAACAGGGTCAGGCGAAAGTTGCAGGTTTTGATGAAACAGCGCAGGTAGGTGTTAGTGCCCCAGGTGAAGATATAAATAGGCGGACGCTGCTGATTTCCCGCTCCGCCTTTGGCATAGGCAACGGCATCCGTAAACGGTTTCAGCGGTTTCAGCACGTTGCGATCGCCTTCCTTCTTCTCGTAAGTATCCAGGATGATGTTGCTGATTGTAAGCGTGTAAGGGTTGGGATGTTTGAAGCTAGTTTTGTTTTGTCCAGAGCTTGTCCGCGCTCCTTCCGATTGCTCAATGCTGACGCTACGGAAAAATTTCAACTCAGTCGGGTTAAACATAAACTCAATCTTTTGGGCAGTCTCACCCTGGGCTGGCTGCATAACCGCTTTTTCTAACTGCATAATGACTCACCTCTAGATAATTACAGCCGTCCTGAATAAAACTGTCCCACTCGCTCCCGCTCTAGAGCTAACCGATGCCGCACCAGCCGATAAACTTCACGCGCCAACCGCTCTAGCTGCTCTGGCGAGGCGATGTCTTGCTGAGAAGCAGACGGCTCCTCGCTGGTTTCGATAGTGGATAGGGTTGCTGGAGTGATAGGGGTGTCTGAGGTATTTGATTCTCGCTGGATGAGATTTGTTCGAGATGGAGTGGCGGGATATAAATTTAGATCGGTGTAACCCTGGCTGGTTGTAATATCTGGCGGTTGCAGATTAGCTGGTTGCAATTGGGTTTGAAGCTCAGGTGCAGCATCAGATTTCGCTGATGACTGAAACAATTCTTCGATGTTTGACCACTCTGAAACGGGGGCGGCTGAGGTTGAGCGCGGTGCTGTCTCTGGCTCTGATGACTGAAACAATTCTTCGATGTTTGACCACTCTGAAACAGGGGTGGCTGAGGTTGAGCGTGGTGCTGTCTCTGACTGGGATCGTTCGGCAATGGCTGATCGGTCCGAGAGCGCACCTAGGGACGAAGCTAGAGTTTGCATCTCTGGAAGTGCGATCGCTTGCCCACCTGACTGCGTTGATGCTGAATCGCTTGCTGAAGCAGTGATCAGATCGCGAGTTGACGTTGCTGGAGACAAGGCTGTTGAAGTTAATGATTGCATTTGCGCCAAGGGTTCTAACACCGATAACCGTTGCAGCACTGTGGGCAGTTCGGGTAATGGACTTGATTGACTTGCCTCCGGTTCACTCCTTTCGGCTTCGCTGTTTCCGGTTTCGCTACTGTGATCTGGGACGGTTAGCGCTGATACATCCAGATTTTCGGCTGCGACAGGTGATGCGAAAGAGTCCGAGCGAGCTGGCTGGATCAAACCACTCGGAGTATTAAACTGATTTTCGCGCAGATCCCCATCAGTCATTGGCTGGTTTTCGGTAGCTGGCGCAACCTCTGCCTCAATCTGCTCTAACGG
This sequence comes from Leptolyngbya sp. CALU 1928, assembly GCF_056784215.1. Taxonomy (NCBI): domain Bacteria; kingdom Bacillati; phylum Cyanobacteriota; class Cyanophyceae; order Leptolyngbyales; family Leptolyngbyaceae; genus Leptolyngbya; species Leptolyngbya sp. CALU 1928. Next base: position 29,102 of record NZ_JBXBCE010000005.1, read on the forward strand.
AACTGGAGCCGCGTCAATGATCGATCGCGTCAAATTTGGCTGAATCGTTGTCTGGGTATGGGATTCAATCGTGTCAGATTGAACTGAGGCATCGGCGTTATCGGAGTGATGCTCAATTTCAATCGCATCAGATCGAAATTGAACATCAGTATTGTCTGAGCGAGTTTCAATGGTTGGTTGGGAGATATTTTCAATGCGATCGGGTTGAACTGAAGGAGCGATCGTGGACTGTGGTTCTAGGGGTGATATGAGCGGAATTTCAAAGTTGACTTCCTCCTGCTGAACGGGCGTATCACCAGTTTCAGTGCGATTGGGTTGCACTGAAGTATCGGCGATCTCTGAAGTCTCAATACTGTCTGAGCGAGTTTCAACAATTGGTTGAGAAGTCTCAGTGATGTCTGAGCGGCTTTGAATTCTTGGTTGACGAGTCTCAAGGCGATCATCAGCAATCGTTGAAATCTCAGCAATATTTGAGTCATGCTCAACAGGTCGTTGAGGAGTTTCAACGCGATCAGGTTGAACTAAACTATCTGCGATCGTTGAAGTCTCAGTAACATCTGAGTGATTTTCAATGATTGGTTGAGCAAAAGTTTCAAGACGATCAGGCTGGACTAAAGTATCTGCGATCGCTGAAATTTCAGTAACATCTGATCGGGTTTCAATGGTTGGCTGGGAGATATTTTCAATGCGATCGCGTTGGACTGAAGGAGCGATCGTGGACTGTGGTTCTAGGGGTGATATGAGCGGAATTTCAAAGTTGACTTCCTCCTGCTGAACGGGCGTATCACCAGTTTCAGTGCGATTGGGTTGCACTGAAGTATCGGCGATCTCTGAAGTCTCAATACTGTCTGAGCGAGTTTCAACAATTGGTTGAGAAGTCTCAGTGATGTCTGAGCGGCTTTGAATTCTTGGTTGACGAGTCTCAAGGCGATCATCAGCAATCGTTGAAATCTCAGCAATATTTGAGTCATGCTCAACAGGTCGTTGAGGAGTTTCAACGCGATCAGGTTGAACTAAACTATCTGCGATCGTTGAAGTCTCAGTAACATCTGAGTGATTTTCAATGATTGGTTGAGCAAAAGTTTCAAGACGATCAGGCTGGACTAAAGTATCTGCGATCGCTGAAATTTCAGTAACATCTGATCGGGTTTCAATGGTTGGCTGGGAGATATTTTCAATGCGATCGCGTTGGACTAAACTATCGGCGATCTCTGAAGTCTCAGTAACATCTGAGCCATATTCAACAGGCGATTGAGGAGTTTCAAGGCGATCATCAGCAATCGCTGAAGTCTCAGTAATATTTGAGTCATGCTCAACAGGCCGTTGAGACATTTCAAGACGATCAGGTTGGACTAAACTGTCTGCGATCGCTGAAATTTCAGTAACATCTGATCGGGTTTCAATAGTCGGTCGAGCAAAAGTTTCAACGAGATCGGGTTGGACTGAAGTATCTGCGATCGCTGAAGTCTCAGTAACATCTGATCGGGTTTCAATGGTTGGTTGAGCAAAAGTTTCAACGAGATCGGGTTGGACTGAAGTATCTGCGATCGTTGAAGTTTTAGTAACATCTGAGCGAGTTTCAACAATTGGCTGAGAAGTTTCAAGGCGATCATCAGCAATCGTTGAAATCTCAGCAATATTTGAGTCATGCTCATCAGGCTGTTGAGAAGTTTCAACGCGATCAGGTATTGAATTATCTGAGATCGTTGACTGTGGCTCTACTGACGATATTGATGAAATAAGGTTGCTTTGCTCTTGCTGAACTGGAGCATTGCTGATCTTTTGTTCGGTTTCAATCTTCTCAGTTATCGGTTGACTGCTGACATCTGCGATCGATTCTCGTTGAAGTGCAGCATTAGATAATAGATCAGTGGGAGGTTGACTGACTAGCGGAGTCGTAGCTTCAATTGATTCGGGCTGAGTGGCAGCATTTACCTGACTCACTTTTGGCGGTGGGACAGGTTCAACTTGATCGACTTGAGTTGGTACATCTGTCAAAATAGGTTGATCATACTGATCATTGAGAACGGACTGAGCGGATGTTACCGTGGCACTTTCAACGCGATCAAGTTGCAGTAAATCAATGTTATCTAATTGATTTACTGCAACTTGATCTGCGGTTTGAGTCGCTTCGACGCGATCGCGAACGTTCAATCTGTCATTATCGATGACAGCCTCTTGATTTATGGTTTGAGCCGTTTCGATGCGATCAGGCTGAAGCAAATCAGAGGAATTAGATTGAGATTCTGGTGATCTTTGAATTGGAGACGGAATTGCAATTAGGCTAGGCTCGATCGCGACATCAACCCTGACATCTGATTGACTTACTTCTGGTTGAAGTGATGAAGTAGCTCTTGCTGACTCAGACTGCGATATGTTTATACTTTGTGGCTGAGGCTTTATAAAATGTATTGGCTCAGGCTGCGATATGTCAGCACTCGATTGGTCTGCTTTCAGCTGAACTGTTGACTCAGATGTTGGCTCCGTTCGCTCCGGCTCAATTAATGCCTCACTATCAGATGGTTGCTCAAATGCTGGTTGAATATCAGATTGTGAAAGGTTTTCAATGAAATCGCCTTGAACTGGAGCATCTGGAGCCAATGATTGAGTTTCTGATGCTGGTTGAATGGCAGATTGAGATGGATTTTCTATGCGAACAGGCTGGATTACAGGAACCGGAGTTAGTGATCGATGTTCTGATGCTGACTGAATGGTAGATTGAGACGAATTTTCAGTTTGCTCGCCTTGAACTGAAGCATCTGGAGCCAATGATTGAGTTTCTGATGCTGGTTGAATGGCGGATTGAGATGGATTTTCTATGCGAACAGGCTGGATTACAGGAACCGAAGTTGGTGATCGATGTTCTGATGTTGGCTGAGTAGTAGATTGAGACAAATTTTCAGTTTGCTCGCCTTGAACTGGAGCATCTGGAGCCAATGATTGAGTTTCTGATGCTGGTTGAATGGCGGATTGAGATGGATTTTCTATGCAAACAGGCTGGCTTGCAGGAGCCGGAGTTAATGATCGATGTTCTGATGCTGGCTGAATGGTAGATTGAGACGAATTTTCAGTTTGCTCACCGTGAACTGGAGCATCTGGAGTCAATGATTGAGTTTCTGATGCTGGTTGAATATCAGATTGTGAAAGGTTTTCAGTTTGCTCACCGTGAACTGGAGCATCTGGAGCCAATGATTGAGTTTCTGATGCTGGTTGAATGGCGGATTGAGATGGATTTTCTATGCGAACAGGCTGGCTTGCAGCCACGATCGCTGATGATTGTTCGAGTGTTGAGGGTATCGATGAAACCTCGCGGCTAACTAGCTCTCGCTGCACAGGTACATCACTAATGTCTGGTTCACTCTCCATAACGGATGTTGAAGTTGAATCAGATCCCCCTAAATCCCCCTGGATAAGGGGGACTTCATACACGTCGATTTTTCCCTCATTGTTTGGGAAAACTTCATTCAGTTCTACTCCGCCTTTGATAAGAAGGGCAGGGGCGACCAAATCTGGAGATGCTTGCAACTGCACTTGAGGGGGAGTGGCTTCGGGCGATCGCAGAGGCTCTGGTGGGTCGAAAAAATCAGCTTCAAAGGGAGATTGCCAGTCAGGGTCAGCCGATTGTTGCCTGGATAAGAAGACCGCTGGATTGAGGACTGTTAACGGTTTTGCGCCTAAAGGGGTAAGAAATTTGGGTTGCAGCATTGCCTGCCCCAGCGGTGCAGTTGGCAGGAGGGGTCGTTGAATGCCGAGTGGCTGCTCCTCCGGTGGCAAAGAAAAAGTAGAGGATGGGTTAGAGGCGCTTGTCATACAGGCAATTTTCCATACTTGACTCTAACTCTATTCCGAACCTGGGAAGTAGCCCTTTTGATCGCGCACCATCGTTTGACCAGCCTCAGCCCCGCCGCTTTTATCCACTCGATATTTTGGATCGACGCTATCTTTATGAAACACCGTGAGTCCTTCATAAGCGAGCACCAATTCTTCCAGGGCAACGGTATTTGAGTCGGCTTTGAGGGAGGGAGTTTTCCACTTGACAGGCACGGCTCCAATTAGCTTCCACGCCTGCATGGTTTCTCCTGCCTGATTAAATACGAGAATGTTGATATTGCGCCGCCGATAATTGCCAGCAGTCACGCTTTGTCTGATCCAATCCCAAAAGACTGGATCATCTGTGATTCCGCGTTTTAATGTGATGTCACCAAATTTAGTCTGTTTGAGAAAAATCCGCTGTTGGTTGTTCAGTCCGCCTTCGTGATACACCTCCTTTTCAATCTCGACATCTAGACCAGAACACTCGCTAAACGCCGCAGTAACCAGCCTTTCCATCTCTACATAAAACCGATTGGTTGTGACGTAATTCAGTTCATCTAGCTTTGCCATTACCAGCGCCTCCCATAGCCCCGATTTCGTTCTCGTTGCAATTTCAAATCCTGTTGCATTAGTTCCACCACTCGATCGCTCAACCGTTGAACTGCCAGTGGGTCATTCAGCAGTTGAGCAGCAAGCTGAGATAGCATTTCCAGTCCGGCTGAGTCAATTTCCGAAAACTGAGCCGGAGCCGCATATTCGCCAGGGCTAACCGCCGCGATCGGACGCGAGTTGTAGGGAGCCTCTGAGCCGAGTTTGGGGGCGAGATCGTCAGGCATAGGGATTCTCCGGTGGAGGGGATTTCAGATTAGCGTCTGTTGCAGATTGAGTGCGAGATTGTTGGGCACGACTTAACAACGCCTGCATCCGATTCGTTTTACTGCTGTCTGGTTTTGCCGCTGCTGCCTTTTGAGCAAACTGTTCCGCCGCGAGTTCCTGTCTGACCTTGGTTGCCATTTGTTCATATAACGCCTTCATCGCAGGCGTAGCGGTTACGCCAGGTTCCATCCCCAGGGAAACCAATGCCGCTGCGTCTTCTCCCTGTCGGGCTGCCCGGGCGCGTCGGACTAAGTTTTCCAGGTAATCGCCCTTGCGATCGCGTCCCGCCCCACCCGACTGCATCTGCTCCCGCAACTGCTGATAGAACGCTTGAGCATAGCCGCTACGCTGCGCTAGATCTGCCAGTCGCACTCCCCATGCCGTTAAAATTGCGCCGATCAAGGTTGGCACAAACGGAATCCATAGCCCCTGAGCCAGAAACACACCATAGCTGATGCCCCACAACACCAGAACGGTTGCAATTAATCCTAAAATAAACAGCCCCCATCGGCGATTGTAAAAGGCGAGTACGCCGCTACCCAATGACCAGATCCAGATCCAGATGATTTCGCTGACTCCCGACCAACTCTGGATTAAAGGGCGCTGATTCTGAACGGCACTGAGAATTTGGCTAACAGCATGAGCATGAACCATGACCCCATGCATATTTCGTAGACCCAGTTGAGTTTGAATGAAGGGAGTTGCCAGAAAATCCTTTGACACTTCGGACGTATTGCCAATTAGCACAACTCGATCGCGGATTGACCCAGGACTAACTCGATTTTGCAACACATCACTGATTGACACCTCCCGAAACACAGGCTTGGCGCTCCGGTAGTTCAGCATCATCTGATAGTCATTCACGTCAGCCCGAATGTAGCTGCCAAAGTTAGGATCGATGCGTTTTAGCACTCGCTGATTCAACTGAATTTCACCCCTGGCATTCGGTTCGGGATTAATTCCCGTTGCCGCCAAATACATCACCGCTAGTTGAAAGCTGAGGGAAGGAATTTCATTCTCGGCGCTGGCATTGTTACAAAGGTGCTGAGTCCGACCTGGCTTTTTCGATGGAGCTGGGGTAGAAATCAGACGAACTCGCCGAATCACCTGATCGGTATCGGGGGGGAAATCGGCAAACGCGGCTCCGCCTTCCGGCGTTCCAGGAGCGGGTGGAGATCCAGGGTGATCCTCTGTACTGAGCAAACAGCCAGAGACGATCGTCTCACTGCTGGCGATCGTCTTCATCAGTTGCTTGCGTCCGGCAGGCACCCCTTGAGGCACATCCCGTGAAATGTCCATGCCGATCGCTCGTGGTTTATAACTCTCCAGCTTTTGGAGTGCCTGAGCTAAGGTGCCATCATGAATCGGAAATTGTTGTAACCGCTCAATGTCATCGTCGCTAATCGTCATCACTACAATTCGATCGTCGGGTTGCTCCGCTGGGCGACGACGCAAAAAATCATCGTAGGCCGCTAACTCCATGCCTTCAAATCCACCCAGCGATCGCACCGCGATAATCGGTAGGGTCATCGCCAGACTCGTCAACAGCACGGTCTTGAGCAGCGATCGCAATGCTGGAATGCTGAATCCTACCATAACCTCTACTCTTTACTCCCTACAGACAAAGCGGCTTGAATTTCCTGAATCCAACGGCGGCGATCGCGATGCTCCAGGTTCAAAATATTTGCCAACGACCAATGAAAATGTAACGCGATAAATGCTACCTCCTGGTGGAGTTGATCCAGTGGGTAGCTCACGACTCCCCCGACAACACCAACTCCGTCTCAAAGTGATGGTGGCATTGAGGACAGTCCACAGGCATCTTCGCGCTTCCCACTTGATTAATCCGGTTATGGAGTTCGCGCAAGTAGGCGAGATCCTGGGTAAACAGATGCTCTAGATCCTCTGGTGTAACGGATTCCAGTGTTCCCAGTTGGGTAATCACCTGAGCCAACAGCACCAGCGTTAGATATTCAGGATACGCCTGCACCTGGTGATGTTTGTTGGCAATCAGTTCGTCCCGCGCCGTTGCCAACCGCATCACCCCAGTTTGATGCACCACGCCCCCGGCATCGACCAAACCGCGAGGCAACTTAAAGTTAAATTCGGTCAGTAGGGCTGTCACCATCGTTCAATCACCTGTTAGACCACGATTTCATCCGAAACAGAAAAACCATTCGTTGATCGCCCGGGTTCTTCCAGTTCGTTAATTTGCCGATAAAACTTTTGCAGGTAGCTGAGATCGCAGGCAAAAAATCCTTCCACCACCTGGGGCGAAATTTCTTCTAACGCTCCCAACTTGGTGATCACACGAGACAAAATAATCACCGTCGCGTAAGCCGGATTTGATCGAACTCGCGGATCGCGGAGCGGCACAATTTCGTCGATCGCCGTTGCTAACCGCATGACTCCCTTGCGGTGGAGATTGCCTAGTTCGTCTAGGTAGCCTTTGGGTAACGTAAATTCAAACTCGGTTTGTAGCACAGCCCTTCCTTATGATGAAATTTCCGTGCCCTTTTCTGGATCCACGCGAACGAAATCGTCAACCGCCAGTTCCAACTCCTCCAATTCAAAATCGCTGCTGGACGCTTTCAAATCTGAAATTTTGTAACTCACAGGCCATGCCTTGTAAAAGCGAAATCGAGCTTTAATGGCTGCTTTCTGATCGTACAGGGTGATGTCTCCATCCCGCCGTTGCCCGCCCCATTTGCCATCCTCCGTTGCCTTAAACCATCGCCAGAGCGTATCTGAGACATTCAAGCCACGTTTGAGGATAATGTTTTCGCTTTTGCTGTTTCCGGGTAGCTTCGTCCGTACGACTCGCCCCACTTTGGCATCCTTGCTGCCCCACTTTTGCGGCATCACTTCACAAACGGAGATAACGTCTTGCGATCGCTTAAATCCCTGGCAATCCATAAAGTAACCATCAATTTCATCCTTCGACCCCGCCAGGGTAATCTCCAGATAATACCGAGAACTACTTAAAATTTCATATTTGGGTGCCGTCACAACAATCACCTCCCCCATGGATAATCAGCCAACCAAACCTTATGCCTGAGTCAGGGATGACATAGCACCCAAACCTTACTTTGTCCGGTGACAGGTTTCATACACAAAATCTATCTTCTCCGTAAACAATTCCGTACTCCCTGGTTCCAGTTTAGAGGTGGTGTAGGATTCGGGAAAAACACCCGAAAACTTCCACTCAGCCGCTGATTCTCCTTTCTGGTTATACACCGTGAGCGTCGCATCTTTGCGTTCTCCACCGCTGGACGACCCTTTGCCTGCTGTCGGTCCCCCAGATGAATGGGAGGCTCGATACCAATCATGCATCTTTTTATCTTCTTGGGTGGCAACAAATTCCACGGTCAGCTTCCCACTCGTGACCCCTGTTACGGTCGCTTGCATAAAACTGGCTGCGTCCTTGCGTACCCCGAACGACTTCATATCGCCAGCGGTATCGAACGTAATGGACGGCCCACTCACTTTTTTGACAATCAGTTCGGTGTAATCGCCAATGAGTAAATAGAACTTTGAAGTCGCCAAAACTTCATCTTTTGCCATGAGAACTCTCCAGTGATCAAATTAATGGGGCAAACAATGATTAGAACAAGCTGATTAGCGCCATCTACTGTGTCGAATAATCCGTTTTTCCCGGATCAACGCGACGAATATCTTCACAAACCAGTTCCAGCGTCTCAACGGCTAAATCGCTGCCATCCGCAGCAAAATCGGATACCTTGTAGCTTTTAATCCAGGCGTTTTTGATGTTCCACCGCAAAATGGGTTTGTCGCCGGGATCGTAAGCCGTGATCGCACCGCTACGGCGATTATCGGCCCATTTTCCTTTGCCCGCAGCACCCCCTGTACCAGCCGAGTAGTTGGTAGGCATCGTTTCGTTAAACCAGTTGTAAAAATCCATGTCGCCTTCACGCAGATACACTTCGATCGTGAAGTTGGGATTTTCTTCAAACCCGGTTGAAGTACTCTGGCGCATAGTTTTACCGCCTTTAGTGGATGCCAGGGCTTTTTCGTAACCCTTCACCTGCCCCTGAAACTTAATCTCCTGGACACTTTTGACCGGCTTCTCGGTCAAGCGATCAAATTCAACGTAGAAATAACTCGTTGTAATTGGTTTAACCGGATTTCCACCTGCTTGCATAATCGATTCCTTTGAAATAAAAGGGGAGTGTTGTCACAATGTTGGTTGCATGGGTAGGGAGGTCAGTGGAACATCCCTACCCATGGTCAATCACCGGTCTAAAACACGACCGCATGAAAAGTGCTTACTGGTTCGGTGCCCATTGGCTAATGCGGAAGATGACAAATTCTGCCGGCCGCACCGGGCAAACCCCCACTTCGACATACAGACGACCCAACATCATCGTGTCGGGTGTGTTGAGTTCACCGTCGCATTTGACGTAAAACGCCTGGGTTGGGCTAGCGCCAAACAAGGCTCCATCCCGCCACAACCGGGTTAAAAAGCCTTCGACAGTGCGGCTAACTCGCGCCCACAAGTCTTCATCGTTGGGTTCAAAGACGACCCATTGGGTGCCGAGTTCAATCGTCTTTTCGATGTAGCTGATCAAGCGCCTTACACTGATGTACCGCCATTGCACGTTATCGGGTTCGACCAGAGTGCGGGCACCCCAAACTTTATACCCGCGATTGAAGTTGGCAAAGTTGCGGATGCAATTGATCCCTAGTGGGTTCAGCAGTTCTTGTTCGCGCATGTTAGTTTCATATGCTAATCCCAACACGCCTCTAGGGGTTTCGTTTGCGGGGGCTTTGAACACGCCGCGAGACTCATCGGTACGACACCAGATGCCCATCATGTGGCCACAAGGGGGAACCATCAGTGGACGGTTGTTGTTGCGGGGGTTAGCGACCTTAATCCAAGGATAGTAGAGTGCACCAAACATTGAGCGCCGATTGAAATGGCTCAGCCACTGCGCTACATCCTGGGGTTTTTGTTCCTCTGGCGCGACTGGCGCTTCACCTCGTCGCAATTTTACGGGCGGTGCATCCAACACCACCATGCGATAAGCAGGACCCGGGAACGAGTTTTCGCACGTACTCACCATCATCTCCATAATGGCGTGAATCTGGTCGAGATCCAACATGCCGTTCTGAAATGCCCGCATCAGGTCAGGGCAGGCAATCATCGCCACTTCATCAATTTCAAACAAGCCTTGAATGCCGCGTCGTTCATCCCGCACCCCGTGCATATCTCTCGACAGGCGCTCAACGGGGGCAATGTAGGGTGGCGGTGCCACTTCATAGCGCCCATTGTTCGGGCGGCGCGACAGGGGGCGACCAGTCTCGGCGGATAGGTCGGCAACCGTGAGATATTCGGATGCTTCCAGGGCTGTCACCGCATAATCTGCCACAGCCGTTTCCACTTGTGGGTTCATCGACAGATGAGGGAAGGTTTCCAGCACCCGATCGCCGTTACTAACCAACACGGTGAAGAATTCTCCCGTGTTAAACGGGGGTTCAGCGTCGGAGTCAGCATCCTCTACAGGCTTGGGTTCACTTTCCTGGATAGTGACCGTAATTCGATCTGCACCTGGTAATGCCAAAGCACCATCTTCCTCTGCTTCCGATGGCTTGAGGTTGAAACTGAGGGAAGGCTTGCGGGCAGAGGTAAGCAATCGGGTTGCAGTTTCATCAGGCGAGGGGGCTGGAGTTCCCGGCAGTTTGGTGCCAATGCTGACTACCCAGCAGCGTCCGCCGCCGTTCTGAAACCAGCCCTGAACCGCGAAGGGCAGGTAAGCATCAAAATCTGTGAAGCCATCTGAACCCGGTTTGGCAAAGCATTCCAGGTATTGTCCCCAATTGGTGATCAATAAGGGTTTAAATAAATCTGCATCACCCCGCACGTCTTCGGTGAAGCCCACAAACCCCGCCACACTCATGCTAATACCTTCGAGGGGGCGACTGCCGCGATCGACCTCTTCAACGTATACACCAGGAGCAAAATAATCCAATGCCATGATTCACACTCCGTTTATGGATGAGGGATGGAAAGCACATTGCCCAGAGGCGCGATCGCCTACAGGCATAAACAACAGAAAAACCTCAAGGCATCAGCACAACCTGATTTAGAGGCAAGTAGGGAACGGTTAAAGTGACGTGTAACGCTAGCTGCAAAGGCGTACACAGTACAGCCCAGAACTGAATAGACTCAGCCGGTGCCTGCGGGGAAAAACGCAACCGTATCGCCCCCCCTCCGCAGAGCGTCCGATCCAAAACGGCATCAGGCAACGATTGATGCTGAGAGAGCATCGCTAACACATTAGAGAGCAAGTCTTGTTCCCCCAGACTGGTGTAATCGGCAACGCTAACCAAAAAAGTCAGATCGAACCAACGACAATCAGAGCTTCTTAGATGGTCTATTTCCTGAACGTGATAGCAATACAGGTTTAACCCTGGTTTGCCCTTCTGCCATAGACGCGGATGCTCAAACGAGATCTGTTCTTTAGAGATCTGAGACATCTCCTGAGCGAGTAACCCAGCTAAGGTCTGTGAAGCAGCAGAGATCATAGGTCAGAAATCCAAGAACCCTATTTCCATACTTTAGGAAAAGGCTTGGATAGACGAAACTCGACTTTAGTTAGGAATTATGAGTGGTGTTAGAAGTGAGCTATGGTTTTTCCTCAACTTGAAAAGTTAAGAATTTTAAAAATAAATGAATTGTACTCAGGAACTCTTTGAGAAAAACTATTCACCGTGTAACGTGTGTAAAACTAGACATGAATTTAAAAGTGCCAATTTTACCCAGCCGTGGCTAAGCCGGACTCCTTCTTTCGATAGATCTTTGTACCAAGGGGATTCAGGTGTCTATTCCAATCTCGGAATTTTCGACTCAAACTTATTTAGAGTCTGTCTGTGATCCAATCGTTTTCCAGACCTCATTAACCCAATTTATTCAGCAATTCAGCCTGACGGGGGGTTGCCTACTCCGACTTGATTCCAATCATAAACCTCAGCAGTTAAGCTATTACAACGCTTCTCCGGATTTAGCTAAGACAGATCTCTCCCAATTATTAGAAATGGCGATTGCGCTTCAACTAGTCACAGCAGAACCATTTGAACTAGTACCGCTAGAATGGAGTACATTTCCTGATCACCATGTTTACGGTTGTCGGTGTCATGGCGTGGGTGGCGCAATCAACAGCTATTACCTGATGAGTTGGCAGAACACACCGCTATCTGAGCATCAGCAGTATGGCATTTGTCTGTACGCTCAAGCCATAAATTCCCAGCTTTTCCCTCAGTCAGTTTCCCAACCAGTTTCCCGGCCAGTGAGGTTAACTTCTGAGGGGGGGCAGTCTCAGCTTCAAGAAATTTTGCAGCGCCAGCGACACCAACTTCGCACGCCTCTGGCACTCATGCTGCTGTATGTTGATCTGTTAAAAACGACCGTTGTTGATCGGCGCTCACAAGACTGGCTCCAACATCTGCATACCACCATCCAGGAGATGCATATCAGTCTCGATCGCCTGACTAAATCGCCTGACTCCGCGAATCAGCTTGATCCCTGCGATCTACGACAGGTGTTGCACCAGTGCTTTGAAGAGATGCATCTCTGGATTGAACAGAAGCAACTGCAACTGGTTTGCGATGCTGAACCGCTGTGGCTGCGGGTAGATGAGTGGAAGATCAAGCAAGTATTTCAGAATTTACTCACCAACGCGATCGCCTTCAGTCCGATTGCTGGACAAATCACCTGCACCTGGCAAACCTTTCAAACTGAGGTGTTAATCAAAATTAACGATAACGGACCAGGTCTATCCGGAGCAGACTTGCGATCACTGGGCACTCCATTTTACTCGCGTCGCCTTGGCGGGACGGGTCTGGGGCTATCGATCGCCAAGCAAATCATTCTGGAACACCAGGGTAGTTTATGGGGGAGTAACTTGCCGGATGGCGGCGCACAGTTCTGCATAATGTTACCAAGAAGTTCTTGAGACTAACGGAGATGGCTGGTGCATTATTGCCGCTGTGCATCCGTATTCATTGATTAATGGCTGATGCATTATTGCCGCTGTATATCCGTATTCATTGATTAATTCATTGATTAAACGAATCAAGTTTAGATTTTGCCTCGAAGGAACCGCCCCCATGTATTCTCTTCCTCCTATCGCTTCCCCTTTTCCGCATCCCATTTCAACTCTCCTGGTCGATGATTGTGCAGCTTTTCGGCAGGGATTGCGAAACTTGCTCGACTTTCACAGCACAACCAGCTCTCTCCAGTTTCAAATTGTGGGACAAGCCGCATCACCCCAACAGGCGATCGCACTGGCAATTCAGCAATCTCCTATGCTAACCTTGCTCGACATGGAACTCGCCCAAGATAGCGGTGTCGAAGTGTTGCAACACCTGCGATCTCACTCCAAAACGAATCACATTCTGGTGCTATCGGGGCATCACGAAGAAGAATGTGTGTTCAAAGCGATGCAAGCCGGAGCGAAAGGCTATATTTTTAAACACAACCTTTCCACCCAGTTGTTAGAAGCCATTCAAGCCGTGCTGCAAAATCAGATTTACTTATCGCCTGAAGTTGCTACCCAATTTTTTCATCGATTTCACTTCTGTGCTGGGCGTTCTATGCCCGGTACTCACACCATTCATTTAACAGAGCGAGAACGAGAAGTGCTGTACTGGCTGGTACAAGGTGCATCCAACGACCTGATTTCCCGGCAACTCAACATCACTGTCGGCACCGTCAAAGCGTACCTGACTACCATCTTTGAGAAACTCAACGTTTCCAGTCGCACTCAAGCCGCCCTGCAAGCCCTTAAACTCGGGCTTATCTCAGCCTAGGTCAGTTTTCCGTTACTCCCACTCCTTAATATTCTTCCCCTTCATGAGTAACTACCTCGCCGTAGCAACTGTCACTGCAACGCTCCAGCGAACGCTTCAAGCAGCCGTGCAGATGGACATTGAAGGAGCGCGAGTGACCACTGTGCGTCCTAGCGATATTGGCAATGGTACACCGGAGTCTGGAGTGAATCTGTTCCTGTACCAGGTGATCTCCAATCCAACCTTAAACAATATGGATGCCACGCCCTTTCGATCGCGGGGAATGCCGACTAAACGGCAAGCGGCGCTGGATCTGTACTATATGTTCAGCTTCTATGGCAATGACACCGAGCTAGAACCCCAACGGTTGATGGGTAGTGTCATGCGAACGCTAAACGACAAGCGAGTGATCTCCAATGAGATGATTCGGACTGCCTGCCGCGACTCGACGCTACCGTTTTTGCAGGAATCAAACCTGGCAGAGCAAGTGCAGCAAATGAGCATTGTGCCGCTTGACCTGAACTTAGATGACCTCTCTAAAACCTGGTCGGTCTTTTTTCAAACATCCTATATGCTGTCGGTTGCCTATAAAGTTTTGGTGGTGTTAATAGAGGGCGAAGAGTCACCCACCCGAGGATTACCGATTCGCGATCGCCGCACGAATGGACTTTCACCCTACTTTAGTCAACCGCAAATTGAGCAAATTAGCGCTCAAGGAGGCGTTGCTGAAGCAATTTTGGCAGATAGCACATTGGTAATTACAGGTAGACAATTGAAAGGCGATTGGGCGACCGGAGTGAGGCTCTGCGGGGTTGAAGTCATGCCGACTGACGTGACTGATTCTCAGATTGTGTTACCCCTTTCTCTAATCCCGTCAACCGTGCTGCAAGCCGGAATTCAAAGCCTGCAAGTGATTCATCCGCCTCAAGCGAGCGACAGTCCCCGCAGGCGAGGCAAGGAATCCAACGCTGCTCCGTTTGTGCTCCGTCCACGCTTGTTGACGGTGACTCAAACCTCCACAGCCGGAGAAGATGATGAACTGCGATCGGGACGGTTGCAACTCCAAGTCAACTTAACGATTGGAGCTAAACAGCGCGTCGTCGTCGCGCTCAACGAATGGCACACAGATCGCCCAACATCCTATCTGTTTGATGCCCTAGTTCGGACTCAGGATGCCACTTCTGTTATCGTGCCGTTTCACGATGTCAGTCCGGGAGACTATTTAGTCCGGGTGATGATCGACGGCGCTGAAAGCCAACTGGAAGTAGACACCAACCCCGATAGCTCTACCTACGACTGGTATGTAGGTCCTAAAATTCTCATTCGCTAGCTTATTTCCCCTTTCCCCCTCTGTCTATGCCAGACCCAATCGACAACCACCACCCTGAACCCGAAGCCGCCGAGCCGGACTATAACCAACTCAACACCCTGGGCAATCGGGCGATCGCGCTGGGGCTAATTGTGGGACACGGCTATCGGGGCGGAGACTATGAATTGTTGCAACGGGATCAAGTCGTGCTGCTAAAGCCTCAGGAAGCCATTGCTTATCTGCAAACCTTGATTCAATCAACGGAGCAACTGAATGGTTGAGGCGATCCCGGCTGGCGCAGCTACGGCAGTCATATCCCATTGGACAGGGCAAAATTACCACTACTTGCTGGCGGCAATCGAACAGGTAGCCGCGTTTCTGCAACCAGAGGCGCTAACCACCGCGCCCCCAGAACCGCTCAATCCACCCGCTGCGATTGAACAATTGTGTAAGCTGTTGGGGCTATCGCAGTTTGAGCGATCGCTGCTGTTGTTGTGTGCTGGCATGGAGTTGCATAGCGAAATTGCCAAACTCGAAATTTTTCCCGGTCAATCCATTACGCCAACCTTCAGCCTTGCCCTGAGCCATCTACCCCATGCACACTGGAGTGCTACGACCCCGGAATCACCCCTTCGGCGCTGGCACCTGGTCGAATTGGGAGACGCGCCCACGCTATCCCACCGTCCACTGCGAATTAACGAGCGAATCTTGCATTTTTTGGTGGGAGATACTCAGTTAGAGCTGCAACTGCTGGGGATGGTCACCGCCTTGCCAATTAATTCCTTTCCGCTGCCACCGTCGCAACAGCAGCTCGTGATGGAAATCGCCACTCTAGTTCAACAAGCGTCGTCGCCGCCATTGGTGCAGTTGAGTGGTGCGGACAGCGCCATGAAGCAGGCGATCGCGGCGGCCGTGTGTGCCGAACTGGGCTATGGACTCCTACACCTGGCGGCGGAGTTATTGCCTGCTGACTTTCAGCAATTTCGCTCTATTCAAACTCTGTGGCAGCGAGAGGCGATTTTAACTCGCAGCCTATTGCTGTTGGATTGTGACAATATGGCAGAGCCGACTGAAGCCGCCAACCCTTCCCCCGCCCAAACCAGCGCGATCACCCGCATGATGGAAGCCTGTCAGCAGCCGATGTTTGTGTTTAGCCGCGATCGACGTTCCGCCCGTCAGCGTTCCGTTTTCAGCTTTGAGGTAACTCAACCGACAGCGATCGAACAGCGACAACTTTGGCTACAAACTCTGGGAGCGATGTTGAAGACAGACGATCTCACCCTCTCAACCCAGGTTGACAAGCTGGTAAGTCACTTTAGCCTGTCTCCCCTCGCGATTCAAACGATTTGCACTCAAGGATTGTCGGGTCAAGTCAATCACTCCAGTAATCCGACCTTATCAAACCGCTTGTGGCGTGCCTGTTTAAGCCATGCTCGACCACGACTGGAAGAATTGGCACAACCGATCACCAGCCAAGTGGGTTGGGATGATCTGGTGATGCCGTTAAAGGAAAAGCAAACCTTGCAGGCGATCGTTGCTCAGGTGAAACAACGGGCAAAGGTCTACGAGCAATGGGGCTTTGGCAACAAAGGACAGCGGGGCTTGGGGATTAGCGCCCTGTTCGCGGGAGCCAGTGGCACCGGAAAAACGTTAGCAGCGGAAGTACTGGCAACCGAATTGCAGCTAGACCTCTACCGAATTGACTTGAGTTCGGTGGTGAGCAAGTACATTGGCGAAACGGAGAAGAATCTGCGGCGAATCTTCGATGCAGCGGAAACGGGTGGCGCAATTTTGCTGTTTGACGAAGCGGATGCCCTGTTTGGTAAACGCAGCGAGGTAAAAGACTCCCACGATCGCTACGCCAATATGGAAGTCGCCTACCTGCTGCAACGAATGGAAGCCTATCGCGGTCTGGCAATTCTGACGACAAACCTGCGAAACTCGCTTGATCAAGCATTCCTGCGTCGTCTCCGTTTCGTGGTGCAGTTTCCTTTTCCTGATACTGCCCAACGCGCCGAAATCTGGCAGCGTGTCTTCCCCACCCTCACCCCCACCGAGAACTTGTCCTACTCCAAGCTGGCAAAACTGAACCTTCCCGGTGGCAACATCCGCAACATCGCCCTGAATGCCGCATTCCTGGCAGCCGAAGCCGAATCACCCGTGCAAATGCAGCACATTTTGCAGGCAGCGCAAAGCGAATATATCAAGCTAGAGCGCCCCTTAACCGATGCCGAAATTCGGGGCTGGGTGTAGTAGATTGAAAACAAGATGATGCATGTCAGATAAACACGATCGCTAACTTTAGTTAAGTTGTCAGTTCAAGCGAGACGCATGACGATCTCTGATACGAGAGGTTACGCTACTCCGTTACCCTGGGTAATCAGGTATGGAACATTCCCAGCGATCGCGCCCGACTCATGAAGCTTCACCCTCCCTCACTGCCAAGGTTCAGCCGCCCGGTTGGGGTAAGCCGCAGATTGAATCGTCACCGCTGCCCGTTCACGACTTTTCCCACGTCGATTTATTTTCTCACGCGCCACAGCGCTCCCCGGTGCAACTGAAGCTGAACGCTGGACACGTTGATGAACCGTCAGATGAGTTACTCGATCGCGCGATCGAGCCAGAGACGACAACACACGCACCACCCGACAATCCACAGCCACCCAACGGCAACCCATCCCAGCCACAATCCGTCGCCTCCTCACGGCAATCCTTTCCCCATTTCTTGCCAGTCGATGTGTTCACTCACACGCCACAACGTTCCCCAGTGCAGATGAAGTTGACGGTCGGTGAGCCGAACGATGTCTACGAGCAGGAAGCAGACCGTGTTGCCCAACAATTGATGAGCATGGCTCCACCCGCCACTCCCAATGTGCAACGTCAACCCGACGAGGAAGAAATCCAGACAAAATCGTTGGTTGAGACCATTACGCCGCTCGTTCAGCGCCAGGAAGCGGAGGAAGACGAACCCATTCAGGCGAAGGGTGAGGATTATCAAGCAGAGGAACCAATCCAGCGCTTTGGCGATCGCCCTGCTCAGCCACCCATTCAACGCGAATCTGCCCCCGAAGAAGAGGAACTCCAAACTAAACCCCTGGCAGCTTCCATCACACCCCTGCTCCAGCGGGAAGCAATGCCCGAAGAGGAGGAACTCCAAACCAAAGCGTCAGGAAATTCTGACATTCAACGCATGGATAATCTGGAGGAAGAGGAACTCCAGACCAAACCTGGAGAACCTGCCTCAATTCAGCGAGAGGACAATTTGGAGGAAGAGGAGCTTCAAACAAAACCTGTGGCAGGAACGGTGCAACAGGAAGACATGCCAGAAGAAGAAGCCTTGCAAACGCAGGTACTGGAAAATGGCTGGCTGCAACGAGAGGAAATGCCAGAGGAGGAAGCGGTACAGACGAAATCACTGGTAAATACCTTGCAGCGACAGGAGATGCCGGAAGAGGAGGAGGCTGTACAGACAAAGCCATCCCTGCAACGGGCGACCGATGGCAGCTTACAGGCGGGTGGCAACCTGGAAAGTCGCTTAGATAGCAGTCAGGGTGGCGGCAGTCCCTTACCGCAGGATGTAATAGCCTTCATGGAATCCCGCTTTCGCACGGACTTTAGCCAGGTACGGGTGCACACCGATAGCAAAGCAGTGCAGATGAACCGGGATTTAAATGCTCAAGCGTTTACCCACAAACAGGATGTTTACTTTGGAGCGGGAAAAACTCCTGGGAAGGATGCGCTGACTGCTCATGAGTTGACCCATGTAGTGCAGCAAACTCAGTTGATTCAACGTAAAGCTGTTGACCTAATCCAACGCGAGTCTTCGCCACCATCAGGCGTTAATCCTACACCTCGTAGAATAGACTTAGTTTTTATTATGGGTAAAGATATTCCAAGGAGTCCGAACCGATTTTACACTGCTGCAAAGAAGTATTGGAGCCTTTTGGCTCCGCAAGCCCAGATGATCCAGTCCGATAGTTTAGAAGGAATTTTTAATTGGCTAAGATTAATGCCAGCGAAAGTCGGAAATGTATACATTGTTTCCCACGCTAATGCAGATGGCACCCTTTCCTTCAAGCTTGATGCCAGCGATAAAGATACAAAAATATCCTATGGTGAACTAAAACAGGCTCTCAAAAACAAAGCCGCATTATTCAAACTTTCTGGGCAGCTAGATCGCGATTCCACTATTCACATCAAAGGATGCAATATTGGTCGCAGCAAAGCTATGCTGGATACGCTTGATCAAGCCTTTGGTGGCACCTCAAAAGTCACTGCTCCGACCCATAAGCAAAAATATAGCTATCAATCTATTTCTAAAGGTAAGGGTAAAAATCGAAAAGTTGAGGAGAAAACTCAGGAACTTTTTAATACTCTGTTTATCGAGCGAATTGGCAAAGTCAAACTAAGCCGGACGGAACAACTCACCGAGTTCAAAACAAAATATACAGACTTGGGCTGGGAAGATAAAACTTGGGGAAATTTGATTCCCAAAGAGGGTTTAAAACCCACTGTACATGAACCCTTCCGATATACTTATCCCGTGGGAATCAACCCAGCACCGAGTGAGCAAACTGTCATTAATGAGGCACAAAAAGACTTCGCAGGTCAAATATCGTCTGATCCCAACTACGAACTTTCTCGTCCAGATATGTACGTCTGGCGAGTGGAACGAAGTGGAAAAGGAAAATCTTTTAAGATGATTGCAATTCTCTCTATGACTAGTTATACAATTGACAAAGATTTAAAGGATAGTAGTGGCAATATGATTCATCCTACAGAACAAGCAGGTTCTTATTTTGGAGAATCTACCTACCAACCGCCAAAGTCCCCCTGAAAATTTTGCTGCCAACAGGGAATATGAGTACGATCTCCGCTCTTGTAAGGTGCGTTCCTTTCAAGAACGCTTCATCTTAAAACCACATTGTCCACAACGCGATCAGTTGGGACAGAGGGGAGGGGCGATCGCGTTGTGAGTAATCGCTACAGTCCTGGAATTTCGGATAACTCGCCAACAAATTCTTCCACAGCAAAACCAGTCATAGATTGCCACTCGGCGATTGTAAATTCGTAGCCATAGCTTTTTGCCATTTCAGCAAATTGCTCAATCGTTGTTGCCTGATTAAGCCGGTCACGCAGCGTCGGATCAGCTTTAGCCGCTCGAAATAATTGGGCAACAGCCTCCTTTGCCATCACAATACTCCTCTAAAATTCTTTAACTGTTTAAGAGAGCGTAGCAAGTTTTGCGAGGAACAAAGTACTAACTTCCGTCAAGTTTTAGAAGCCGGAGCGATCGCCTTATGCTGTAGCAACCCTGGTTGGCATATTGGTTTAAACCGCTGATTCAAGTGTAGACAGGACAGATTTGGGATGGGCAAACAGCGGTTTGCGCTGACGCAGATTGGATGTGCCGTATTCATGATTCAAATAGATTGGGATGGTTTCACGGATGACTAGCGATATTTCATGAAAAAGGTTGCTGAAGTTTTACTGGGCGCGTTTTTGCGACGGTATCCGTTGCCGACGCGGGTCAGCTTGTTTGACTTCTTAGGACGCTATGCCTGGTTAAAAGACATCCTGGAAGAGTTGCGCCCGGAACTATTTCCGCCTCATCTCAATGCTTTGGAAGCTGAAATCGCTGAAACCGTCTCTTCAGAACCAGACAGTCGAGTATTAGGAATTCTTGAGCGATCGCACATTCGAGGACGGATGGGCTACTACAAAGCGGAAAATTATCTGGGTCAACGTGGCAACGGGCACATGTTTAGCGCGATCGAGACGACTTCAAAACGTCCGGTTACCATCAAAGAATTTATCTTGTCTGAGTCGGAGTTTACCAAAGCGGAAGCTTTGCATCGCCAGAGTAACTTTCAGCGGTTAGGGGGAATTCAACTGGCAGATGGACGACTTCAGGATTTTCGAGTCATACAACCCTTGGAAGCGATTGCTGATACCGAGTCTCAATCGCTTTGTTTTCTGGTGACTCCTAATAGAGATCGATCTCCAACACTGCGGCAGCTTTTGCAAACGGCTACAGTGCTTTCGGTTGAGCAAGTGCAGGAGGTGTTGAGCCAGATTTTGCAAACCCTGGATTTTTTGCACAATCAAAAGTTTAATTTTCCCTCTGGCGCGCTGCAATCGGGGCTGGTTCATGGAAATTTAAGCCTGGACAGTGTGCTGTGGACAGAGGAATCAGCGCAGATGTTTGTTTATCTGACTGATCTTTTGGTGTGGGAGCAATGTTTTGAGCCATCGGTGCAACTGGGGCGATCGACGCAGCCAACCGCCGAGATGGTGCAACAGGATTTACGTGCTGTGGGTGACATCGGGTTCTTTCTGCTGCAAGGACTCGCCCTCAAGCCACTGGAAGCGTATCAGCCCAATTCTTCTGTCATTAAGCCGCCCTTGTATTCCATTCTTGATTCTCTCCAAACGGGTAGATTTGCCAGCGCTGAAACAGCGCGACGGGAATTGCTTCAATTGGGTGCGCGATCGCCCAACGTTCTAGTTCCAGTGGCTGAAACTACCGCGACTACCACCACTTCATCCAATTGGTCGCCGCTGCTACTATTGTCGTTGTTGGGGCTGCTAGTGGGGGCGCTGGTGCTGCTTCCCCGGCTGCGATCTACGGCATCTCGCCCCGATCCAGTTGTGCGAGTCTCCTCTACCTGTTGTCTATCTGAAGTGAGCGCCGTTCCAGCAGGCGAATTTACTTACACAGCCGTGCAACGAGGGATCTGGTGGACTGTACTGCAACAACAGAGTTTGTTGAAAAGGGGACAGAGCCTCACGGCTGCCCTGGAACTAGCGCAGCCTAAACTGCGATTGCGCTACGTTCCCCCGCCCTCTGACCCACCTAATCTGACTAGCGCGACCGCTAACCCGGATATCTTTGCTCCAGTGTTCGCTCAGGTGCGATCTGGAGCCGTAGATTTTGCCGTATTGCCAGCGATCGCTCAGTTACCAGAAGACATGCTGGCTCAAACCATTGCTTACGATGGACTTGCAGCGGTGGTTTCCTTTAGCTATGCGAACCGCAACCAGGGGCTGCCAACAGCGCTAAAGGGGCAGCTCAGCTTGACCCAAGTGCAGCAACTCTTCAATGGGCAGCTTAACGATTGGCAGAAAATTGGGGGTCTCGCTTTGCCAGTGCAGCGCTATGCTGCTAACAATCCGGAGGCGATCGCCATTTTTGAGCAGCAAGTGCTCAACTCCAAAATGTCAACATCTCTAGTGAAGCAGTTACCGTCTCTGGAACTGCTGCGTCAGGTGATCCGTGATTTTGAGGATAAAAACATTGGTAGTATTGGTGTGATCTCACTCAGTGAAATGTGGGGACAATGTTCGGTGTATCCATTAGCGCTGAGTGTTTCTGGACAGGCAGCCGTGCAGCCGTTAGTTTTAAGCAATGGGCAGGAAATTACCCCAGCAACCGATTTATGCGATCGCAAAGGAGCTTTTGCCCCCGATCCGGATCGGTTTCACAGGGGTAGCCATCTTCTGAGCTATCCCATTAGTTACCCGATTGTAGTGATCTACCCGCGCGATAATCGCCGATCCGCGATCGGCAAGAAGTTTGTGGAATTGATGCGGACAACCGAAGGACAAAAGTTGCTCCGAGCAGCAGGATTGGTGCCTTTAAGTCCAGAATTGCCCCGTAAAGAGTTGTCAGATCAATCAGCAACTCCATCTACCCAACGCTAAGTCGTCCATTTAAAGTCGGAGAGTTTGGTGATGAGGATCCCTGATCGAGCGAACCAACCTGCTTTTATCCCTGCCATGCCCGGTGGCAATCTGCCCATAACCGACCCAGCTTTTGTTCCGTCCCCTCCTATTATTTCTTTGTCAGATCGACTAAAAGCAGTGGGTCTGGTAGGTTTACTAGGTGTTCTAGGGGTGGGTACCGTCTGGCTGGGACACAAACTTCTGAATCCAGATCCTAACGAATTGTTGTTGCCCATTTCAGAACCCGGCAGCGCCACTCAATCAGCGCCCCTACGTGATCGGGTTCAGGTGCTCATGCCCCAACAAACAATTAATCCACTGGCATCGCCACCGCTGCCAATTCATGGCCAAGCTCAAACCCGTCAACCCGCTAAGCCAGAAACCACGCGCACCAGCCACGATTTTGGCGCAGTGGCTCAGCCCTCCGTTATCGCAGTAAATCCGACTCTTGAGTCATCCATGCCGCCCCAGAAGCAACTGATCCAGGAGCAACCTCGGAACCAAGCTATCTCAGATCAAACCGCTGCCAACCAATCTGCTGGTCAACGTTCGCCCGCGTCTGCCCCTCCCCAGGAGTCATCTCGTCCGTTCCCAGTCGCACTGATTGCCGCCCTGTTGAAAGCGCCACCATCCAACCGCTCCACTGGAACTGTGGCGATTGTTCCTCGTGCTGCCACTAACTCAGCCGCGCCTCAGGTCATCCCGGCACCGTTAACTCCAATTTCCCCTCGCCCGCCTCAATCCCCGTCCGTTCAAAATCCCCCTGCCACAGTTGGAACAAGCCCCCCAACAACAACATCATCAATTCAGCCAGTTCCAGTCCCCCCCCCTCCAATTGCCAAACTACCTGCTCTGCAAAATCAGATCTCTGTTGATCAGTTGAAGATCACAGGCAGTACGCGATTCTCTCCCAAAGAACTTGCTGCGATTGTCCGCACAGTCATTTCATCTGGGAGTTCCACCACTCCACCGAACTCGACTGGGAGCGATCGCAATAAAATTTCTCCAGCGGAGTTGGTACAGGCAAGTGAATTGATTAGCAAGCTATACATCGATCGCGGCTACATCAACTCTGGAGCCTATGTACCCGCCGAAGTTTTGAGCGGGGCAACTCCAGAAATTCGGGTGGTGGAAGGCAAGCTAGAGAAAATCAATGTCCAAGTGCAACGAGCTAAACCGTTGTGGCTTGCCCGACCGCTTTCACCCAACTATGTGCGTCGCCGACTCGATCGCGCCATTCAAACGCCCCTGCAAATCGATCAACTGGCAGATGCCGTCCGATTGCTAGAACAAGACCCGATGATTACTAGCATTTCGACGGAACTTGCACCGGGAACTACCACGGGCAAAAGTGTGTTGAATGTGAAAGTGCGGCAGGCTCCGCCTCTTAATCTGACGTTCTCAGTAGATAATGGGCGCGCGCCCAGCGTGGGGCGATTTCGCCAGCAAGTCGGGTTGAGTCATGCCAATCTGCTCGGTTTGGGCGATCGCTTCCAGGTGGGTTACAACCGCAGTGAAGGCAGCCGCAGTTTAGATTTGGGCTACTCAATTCCAATTAATGCCAGCAATGGCACTCTCAGCTTTCTCTATGGCAGCAGTCAGGGTGAGGTGATTGAGGAGCCGTTTCGGGATCTGGGCATCAAGTCGCGATCGCAAACCTATGAAATTGGCTTCAGGCAACCAATCAAACAAACCTCCACCGAACTGTTTGCCCTCAGCCTTAGAGGAACCCACTATCGCAATGAAGGCATTTTCCTGGAAGCCTTTAATGACGGCGTTGCCATTCCTTTCCCGGCGCGGGGCACAGACATCGACGGCAGAACCCGGATCACTGCCCTCCGGTTTGGGCAAGAGTGGCTGAAGCGGAGCGAACGGGATGTGTTCTCGCTGCAATCCGAGTTTGGGGTAGGGATTAACGCCCTCAACGCCACCCGGTTAGACGACCCACCCGATGGTCGCTTTTTCTCATGGCAGGGGCGTGGCTTCTGGGTACATTCCTTTGCTCCAGACACGCTGTTCGCCCTCAAAGGACAATTACAGGTTGCTAATCGTCCGCTTGTGCCTGTTGAACAGATCGGCTTAGGTGGCATCGACACTATCCGTGGGTACCGAACTAGTGTCTTGTTAGCAGACAATGGCTGGTTTACATCTGCTGAGTTCTATCTGCCAATTCTCCGAATTCCTCAAGTAAAAGGAGTGCTGCAACTGGTGCCGTTTTTTGATGTGGGGCGTGGGTGGAATCAAGGCGAAGAGCAACCCGATCCTGCTAGCCTGATCAGCACTGGACTAGGTTTTCAATGGAAGATGGGCAATACCTTTCGCGCCCGCCTTGATTGGGGTGTCCCGCTGATTAACTCTACTGCTGTCAACGGTCAATCCCTAAGGGAAAGTCTATTTTTCTCAGTGATCTTCACCCCTTAAATCGAGTAGAAAATAGGTCCCATACTCGATTTATATCCGCTTTTTAGGACTCCCAGCAAACCTTGCAAAATGACCTCAAATTGTTTAGTTTCTAACAATTTGCACAATTTTGGCTTGCTTAAACTGAGGTAATCCAGCATCTTCCATCAAAGCTGACCAATTTTCTTCAGCAGCGCGATCGCTGGGTTGTTGATAGCGTTGCAGGGCAAGCAGAGATAGTGCATCTTGCCAAACTCCCTGTTCAGCTAAAGCCGTCAGTTGATCTCCCGTTGCGGTGGTTGGTTGCACCCGCTCCACCCAGCTGCTAACCACAACCGTGTTAGCAGCATTCTCTGAATCACAGGCGACCGACACCTGCCAAACATACTTTTGCCCCACCTGTAACGCTGGCGCAGATTTCGGCAGCGTAATTCCTACGATCCCGGCTTTGTCAGTCAGATTAAATTTGACGCTGTGTAGTTGCTCTGTGCCTGCTTCGTTCTGCAAGGTAAACTGAGCCGTTTTTGCAGGAAGCGCCGCTAC
Organism: Leptolyngbya sp. CALU 1928; assembly: GCF_056784215.1. NCBI lineage: Bacteria > Bacillati > Cyanobacteriota > Cyanophyceae > Leptolyngbyales > Leptolyngbyaceae > Leptolyngbya > Leptolyngbya sp. CALU 1928. The sequence continues at coordinate 54,576 of NZ_JBXBCE010000005.1, forward strand.
ATGAATAAAAAAGGTGGGGCGATCAACGGTCGTTTTGTCTATGGGATCTTGCACCTCCTTCTGACCAGCAGCGGGAACTTGGGTTTGGGGCGGCGGCACTAAGGCAGTCAACGGTTGATTGCCACAACTTGCTGATCGACTAAAGCCTCCGACCCGATAGCGAGAAGGACGCACTCCGACGCGAAAATTCAATCGCCGCCGAGCCAGGTATGTTTTAGCTGAGTTTGAACTTTGAACAGGACGAGCTAATGCGGGTTCAACTAGGTCGATCGCGGCGATCGTGCCGAGCAGCAGCGTTAGGAATGCGGCTTTAATGCTTCTAGATAACCTCATGGGACACCTCAATTAGGAGAAATGGACTGGTGAATTCGGACTGTCAATTTGAAGCCGCAACATTATCTTTGTACGATTAGAGCCTGAAAATTATGCAGAAAGCTGGAGACAGGAAATCGAGCTGATTAAGTCAATCACAAATCTTCTAACTACTTCACTTCTAAAATCGGTACGTTAACGAACTCAGTCATTTGTGCCCCGGTTAGCAAGTTACGCCAATCCTGCTTCAATTCTTGATTATTCGGTTGTTTCTGTTGCAAGTCGATGATCGCCGTCACCGCATCCTGCCAAACTCCTAAATCGGCATAGATCGAGGGTTTATCCAGGTTGGAAGCACGGGCTAACTCGCGTACTAAGAATTTAGGATCAAAGGCTGGAGTCGCCTGCATTTTGTTAGGGTCAACTCGCTGAACCCAACTGCTAGCTGAGATTAAATTAGTTGAAGCCCCCTCTGGATCACACCGCATCGCAATCTCCCAGAAGTAATTTTCACCTATCACCAATTCGGGCGCGGTGTCCGGTAAACGCACTCCCAGCAGTCCCGTTTGCCCATTCGTTATGAATCGCGTGTTGTAAAGTTCTCGGTTGCCTGCTGCGTCTTGCAGCGAAAATTCTAGTTCTGCGTTTTTCGGGATTGCCGAGACATAGACCCAGAGGGTGGGGCGACTCGATAAGGTGATCTCAACGGTGGTTTTGAAGGTATTGACTTTCTCCTCGGATCTCGCTGGTGGCACAAATGCCATCAACTTTGTTGGGCTGGCGCAACTGCCGCTGCGGCTAAATCCACCAATCCGATAGCGGGAAGGACGGACTCCCACGCGCCAATTCAATCGGCGACTGCGCTGGGCTATTTGAATACGAGTAGATCGAGTATTGTTTACAGAAGCAGGATCGCGTGTCTGGACTTTATCACTGGCAGTGCCGTTGCTAGCTACCAGCAGGGATACAGCAGACAGAATTAGGATGAACTGAAAAGATTTCATAGGTTTATTGGAAGATGAAAGTGTGATTTAGAGCAGAGACCGCTGTTGTCCTTTCCAGCCATTAACACAGGTTGCTTGAAGGTGGTAGATCTGTCCCGGTTGGAGCGTCTCGCTCGTACCGTCTGGTAGAGTTATGCCGACGGATACTTGCGGGCTAAGTTCTAGAAACACCCAATCACTGGTTGTATCTTTCGCTGAGAGCGAAACTGTGGGACTGATAGGCACACCACCACGCCCGCTAATCTTGAGTTCGGTGTTGGTTTCTGTATTTGCTCCCGCCGCTTCACATGCACTGCGAACAATCTGAGAAACATCGTTGAACACAATTAGCGTGGTGGAGAGTCCCCGCGCCCCTACATCGGCATCGGTGGAGAAGTTTGCTAACTGCCCGTTGGTATCGATGTCATTAGTGCGGTTGCCCGGTTCGGCCCGCCGGAAGGAGAAGCCCTGCACCAAAGTTTTGCGATCTAGAAAAACACGCCCCCCCCGTCCACCGCCATCAGCCCGCCCCACAATGTCGCTGCCATTGGAACCAGTGGGTGATTTGCCAAACAAGAACCGGACATTGAGGATGGTGATATCGCCACCGTCTGCACCATTCAGTCCCAGAGTGGAGATTTCACTCTCATCTTCGAGTGTAAGCCTGAAACTCAAGTCCAGATCAATGCTGCCGGAGCGCGCCCCTGTACTTTGCCCAGTTTCGGCTTTAATCGTGCCATTTTGCAAATCTAGTCGGCGGCCCGTAATTCTAATATTACCTGATCTTCCTTGGCGGCTACTAGCCAGCACTTCAGAGTTCTGGAGCGTGATGTTTTGCCCGTTAATGGTGATGTCACCGGCAACGCCGTTGGCTCCCGTGGCCTCAACTGCCAGCCGACTGTTATTGGTTAGGTTAATGTCTCCACTCACATTGACGTTTAAATCACCTGCCTGCCCCGTTTCAGTAGAAGCGATGACCTGGCCGTTATTCATCTGCAATGAATTCAATCCCTGCAGGGTGACGTTGCCGCCAACTCCCCCAACCGTAGAAGCCGAAATTTGAGAGTTATTCACGCTGAGCTGCGGGGTAGTTAGGGTCACATTGCCCGAATTACCAGTCTGCCCCATTGCTTCCACGGATAGGGAACTGTTGTTATTCAGGGCGATCGCGTTACTGGCATCCACTGATAAATTACCTGCCCGTCCCGTTTCGGTGGAAGCGATGACCTGCCCACTGTTCATCTGGAGCGTGTTTAATCCTTGCAGTGTCACATCTCCACCAACACCAGAAGTGGTTGTGGCTGAGATTTCCGAGTTGTTGATGGTCAACTGTTGGGTCGTTAGCGAGACGGCACCGGCGTTACCGCTACCCGCTGCCGCTACAGATAAAGCGCTGCCGTTGTTGAGGGTGACGGAGTTCACTGCATTGACGTTTAAGCTCCCGGCTCGCCCAGTTTGAGTGGATGCCGAGATCTGACTATTATCTAGCTGTAAGTCATTCAAGCCACTAAGAATAATACTGCCGCCACTTCCAGCATTAGTTGACGCAACAATATCGGCGTTGTTTCGAGATTGCAACTGACGAGTCACGATTGTAATACTCCCGGCTGAACCATTACCATTAATGGCTTGAGTCGATACTCCACCTACACCATTTGACAGCGATCCATTCAGTTCTACAGAACTTGCTGCATTGATTGTCACATTGCCAGCCACTCCACCATTGCCTGTAGTAGACGCAGAAATCAAACTATCCGTTACTTGTAAGTTATTCAACCCCACTAGGTTAATCCCGTTCCCTTGACCGGAAACCGTTGAACCTGAGATCTGGGCACCATTGTTGAGAGTTACTTGTCCCGACCCGTTACCATTCACTGTGATATTACCTGCTCCACCACCAACAGCATTACTCTGAGCAAATAATCCACTACTAGCAATTTGATTGGGGCTTTGGTTAGGGTTGAGCGTGTTACGTTGATCAATTGAGATTTGCAGAGTGTATTGCTGTGCAGGACTAAGAAAAGTGGGCGTGACAATGGGTTGCCCCAGTGTTGGCTGATTAGGGTTTCCAGGAATAATTGTTGTTCCCCCAGAGTAAGGAGCAACGGCAAGAATATAAGTACCAGGGCGATCAAATTGATAATCTAAGTAAGAGTCACGGATATTTGTACTACCGCGTTCTTGTCCCTCAGGGCGAGAGTCATCATTTCTGGCTAATAGGAAACTTTGGTTTGCCGCCGCATCATATCGAAAGAGAAAGAGTTCAGTATCGTTAAAGCCGCTATTAGCATTATCAATATCAAAGACTGCGCGGTTTCCAGTACTTGGAATATCGAACGAATAATAATTAACCTGCCCATTATTACCAGTGACAGTCTGATGCGGAACAATTGTAGAAAAATCGATCGCGACTTGAGACGCTAAAGAAAATCTCCCACCAGCAATGTTGTTGGGAAAAGTAGAACTGGATGTCCCTGAAATTGTGACATCAGGTGAGTTAATGGTGATGTTTCCCGCTGCCCCCCGCCCCTCGGCAGCAGTGATAACTTGTCCCCCATCAAGTAGTTGTAAACGATTAACGTTGACCTCTATTCCTCGACCCTCCTGGTCACTACGATTTAAGGTACTCAGAAACGCGCCATTCTCAACCAGCAGGCTGTTACCAGTGACAGCTCCACCTGCCGCATTATTGATGATGATTGAACCACCTTGCCCACTTTTAGCAGTGTCGGAAGATGCCAACAACCCACTGAATAAAGGTTGTCCATTGAAGGGGGCCGAGCCAGAAACAATGATGTCTGGGGCATTGATTACAATGTTGCCTGCATTGCCACCAAATGCCGTCACATTACCAACGCCCGTTGTCCGAGTTTCGACCCTGGCTCCGCCTGTAACCGAAACGCCCCCGATTCCGGTTTGCAACAACACATTGCCACCCTGCCCTAAACCAGCCGTGTTGGCATTTACAAGCGCCCGATCGGAAAGTGTAATTTGTCCCGATTGACTTGTGACGGCAATATTGCCTCCAATTCCCGTGCCACCTGCGGCCCGGTTGGCAATCTCAGGCTGAACATTGCTGAATAAGCCGCTGTTGAGTCCCTGATTAGAGTTGCGATCGCTCAGACTAAAAACCCCTGTTCCTGGGGTTTGCAAAGAGTTTTGCACTGAGACTTGCAGTCGATATGCATTTGCTGCTGCCATGGGTGTTCCCGCGAGAGGGGTATTATTGGCAGCAGTGGTTGGAAATTGCCCTACTCCCAAAACGTATCTGCCTGCGGAGTTGAAGTTGAAGGCAAGACGAGAATCACGACCACTGATGCTACCTGCATTCGCTGGAAAAAAGTCGTCATTACTCACCAGCAGTTGCCCAGTTTGGGCATCGAACAAAAATACTTGTGTATCCGCAATAACGGGAGCAGCAGGATCTGAAACATTGTTATCAATATCAAAGATGGCACGGCTTCCATCCTGAGTAACAGTGAAGCCATAGTAATCAAAGTTAGCAGCGGCTCCCAAATTAGTTCCACCTGCTGCGTTGCCAGCGGCATTGGGAGTGGCAAAAATGCTGCCCGGTTGTCCCGTAGGATTTCGCTGCAATGAGATAAACGGTATTACGTCTGACTGCTCCACAAGAGGGTTCGGTGTAGGATTATTTGGGATTTGCCCATCCAGTTCAAGAATCGTAAAGGTAGTTGGATTAGTAAACGAAGAATTCACCACAGGTAGTGTAGTGCGACTGCCAGAAACTGTCACATTGCCCACTGCATTAACCGTAATGTTTCCTGCATTGCCAAAACTGGAACTGGTGGTCAGCACCTGTCCACCACTGAGAATGTTCAGGTTATTCACATTGATAGCAATATTGCCACCTGGAACCGCTGCCGAAGAAAGACTGGCTGTACGGGCACTGAGAAACCCACCGTTTTGTAAGGTCAAGGTTCCAACCCGATTTGCAAGACTGTTAATGGTGATGTTACCGCCTGCACCACTACCCAGTGTGTCGGTCAAGATGCCACTATAAAGCAGCGACTGAGGATCAAAGTTGGCGATCGTTGCAGTATCCGTAAACGTTAATTGAATATCACCCGCTGCCCCAGCCCCAAAGGTGCGAGCCTGCACGCGTCCTCCCTGATCTAGGGCAAAGGTATTCGTAGTGATCGTAATATCGCCGCCATTCGCTGTTGCAGAGCCAGTACTCTGCACGGATGCATTAATCTGGCTGCTTTGATTAACTGTCACAGAGTTGGCGTTGATCGCAATGTTGCCTCCCGGCGCATTGCCAGCCGTTGTAGCGTTTAGAGCAGATCCACCCGTAAGAGAAACGTTGCCAGCCGTAATATCAATTGGACCTGCTACAGCAGTGGCGGCAGTGCCAGCATCAACGGCTGTAGTCACCAGACTATTGTTTCTAACGGTCACTGTGCCATCAACAGCACGCACTCTCACTCCTGGATTTCTGAAGCCAGTTCCTCCTAGACCGCTAATGCTGGCATCGATAAAAGAGTTATCAATCTCAATTGACCGACCGTTCCCGACAGTGAGATTAATTTCGCCCCCCTGTGCTTGATTTGTGGACGTAGTTTGTAAAGAGGAGTCTGTAATGGCGAGAGTGGCAGGAATATTGGCGTTACCGGGAACATTGATGTCAATCAAGCCGCCAGTACGATTTGTCGTGCCGTTCAAGTTGTTGGTTGCCGTCAAAGAACTTCTGTTGATGATCACCCGTTCTCCTGTAGGCGTACCAAAGGCAGTTGTTCGTCCAACGAAGATACGTCCAAAAATTCCATCACTTTCAATATTGCTGTCTGTCATTTCAACATTTCTGGCAGCACTAAGGAAAATGTCTCCAGCCTCGCCGTTAGGGTTACTGTTTGAAGTTGTGAGAGAGGCACGGTTAAGAATAACTGAACCACCTGTGGAGTTTAGCTGAATGATACCAAAGCCAGTAGCGGTGTTGCCGGTGGCGATAATTTGGCGTGGAGCAGTCGGGTCGGGACTGGTAAGGTTGATGTCACCAACAGCGGTAAATTCGACTCGTAAAGGGATGCCTACAAGAGTAGTAGAAACATTGCCATTGGCGGTGATGGTTCCTCCAGATCCCAGGATGAACGCGGGACGAATAGGGTCAATGGCTGCATCCAGCGCGTTAATGACCACGTTGCCGTAAGCAATATCGCCGCCTGCATTTACTTGTAGAGAAGCACCGGTGTAGTTCCCAACATTAAAATTTCCTCCCATTGTGATGATAGGGTCATGCAGACTAACAAAGTTTCCGATTTCTCCCCGCAACGTGCGGATGGTAAAATCTCCGTCGCCTGTGAAGTGAGCATCGGTTGAAATCACTCCATTACTAACGAGACCAATATTACCGCCACTAACAAAGGGTGTCTGAGACAGATGATTCAGTGCCAGGATATCAATGCCCTGATTGCCCTGAATCAGCATATCCCCGCCCGATCGCGCCACGAAGGGTTCTGTCACCGTATCGCGGATTTTGACGGTATCGGTGGCATTCAACGTCAGGTTGCCGCCTGCTTGCAGTTGTCCTTGCAGATCTAAATTGTTGGATGCCAGGGTCAGATCTTGTCCGGTTGCGAGGATGCCGCGATTGGTCAACATGGCGGGGGGATTTGCCCCATATTGCAGTCCAATTGGAATATTGACTTCGACTAAGGGGACGGTGCGATCGCCATCTGCCGCAAACTTTTGCCCATCCGGAAAGTTGATCGTATTGGCGGTGGTGGCGAAGAAGGAACCGGAGACATCTAAACGGGCATTGGGGCCAAAGATAATGCCGTTGGGGTTCATGAAAAACAGGTTGGCACCGCCACTTACGCCCAAGAGTCCATCAATGTTAGAAATACTGCCACCTGTGACGCGGCTAAAAATGTTGCGGATGCCTGCGGGATTGGCAAAATAAACCTGGTGATTAGTAAGAATCCCAAACCGCTCAAAACTGTGAAACAGTGCCGACCCGCGCCGCAAACCGCCATTGATATCAGTACGAATACCGTTAATCAGGGTAGAGGAGTTGTTGCCATTGCCCAGAGTGGCATCGGGCACAACCTGAGTTGCTGCTGGAGTTGCAAATCCTGCTAGGGCAATGGCGGCTAGTAGGTATAACCAGCTTAGATTAGGCATCTGATTGCCTTTGGGAGTCCTTCGGATAACTTCGCTAACGTGAGATGAATCGCGGTGCAACATAGAAATCTCCGGTTATAACCAATTGCCAACAAGAATGAACGGTGCCCAATAGTAGGGATGACGGCGGAATTGCGGATCGGCGAGAATTGCCTTTTGTGCCTGTTGCAGCGCCACTGCTTTGGACACCCGACGGGTTGCTACGGCTTGATAAAAATGCTGCATCAAGATTGAAGTGGCGGCATCATTCACCTTCCACAAGCTGGCAACAGTGCTTCTTGCGCCAGATTTCAGGGCAATCCCTGCTAAGCCTAGAGGTGCGCGATCGTCGCCACTGGCAGTTTCGCAAGCGCTGAGTACCAGAAGTTCAATTGGGGTTGTGCGGGTAGCACCGCTGCTACTGAGCGCGATCGCCAGTTGGTCAATTCCAATTACGCCATCGGATGCCAGAAGAAAGGTTTGGTCGCGATCAGAGCTAAACTGTCCGTGGGTTGCCAGATGGACAATCGGTGCCTGAGATTTTTGCAGCGTTTGCTGAAATTGGTCGCGGGTAAACTGGGCGTTGAGTTGAACTGTGGACGGGCGAATTTCCCGTTGTAAATCTTCTAATTCAGGCTGAACAAAAGGCAATTCTGAAAAGAACTTAGGAGCGCTACCCGGTAAAGTTACTGTGCGCGATTCGGTTAGCCCAAAGGCAATGCCAGAGAGAGCTTTTGCCTGAAGCGGCTGTGGGCTGGTGAGCTTGAGTCCGGGAGTGGTGGCAAGGCTATATTTCTCAATTAGAAACTGTTTGCCATCAAACAGAGCCGCCATCGGAATATTGCGAATTACCCCATCCAGCACAAAAACGATAGTTTCCACTTTTTGCCGTTGCAGTTCAGCCTCGATCGGAGTAATCAGCCATTCATACAACTGTTTGGACGGTTGGCGAAACTCTAAGCTAATGCGATTCCGCAAGCCGTCTTGTAAGGCTCTTACGGTAGTCGCGACAGTCGGTTGGGATACGGGCTGATTATATAAGCGGGTTTCCTGTCCAGCAGCGCTAACGATGATGGCAATCCGATCGGGCAGTATGATCGGATAAACGATCGCGGTTTTTTGCGGCACGAGAATTTTATCGATTTCTACCTGAGATTGAAAACAGGCGGCGCGGAGGTAGTTATTAATCTCCTCCAGTTGCAGCGACTCGATCACTTCGCGGGTACGGCGCAAAGTGTCCTTATTAGGTTGGGAATTATCTTTGGGAAGCAATAAGCTAATAAGCTGACGGTGCACTGGTTCCAGCGTTTCCTGATCCACAAGCTGCGTCTCGGCGTTGATGCCCAACAAATCACTACGGAGCGTCCGCAGGGTGTTAACTGCTTGGGTGTAAGACTGGATAGCGGCAGCGCGTTTGCCCTGTTGCTCTTGTAGTCGCCCTAGTTGCGCCAGCCAGCGGTAGGTTTGCTCCGGGGCATTGGCAGCTTTTGCCATCAATACTGCCTGTTCGGTGGTAATTTGAGCTATCCCAAATTGCTGACTCAGTTCCTGCGATCGCCCCAAATTGCCCAGCGCATTGGCAATGAGTCGAGCATCATTCAAGTTTCTTGCCTGCTCAACTGTGGTGGTTAGCAGGGTTATAGTCCCTGCAAGATCAGCAGTTGGCTTCAGCTTCTGCAACCGTAGAGAGCTATTGGCAAAGTTTAATCGGGCTTCAATCCCAGGACGATTGGGGGGCAGTGCCAAAATTTCTGGTTGCAAAGTGGCAGCGAGTTCGGTGGCAGTTTCCCATGAATTAATCTCAATCAACAGCGCCAGCCGATTCAACTGTGCCCGCAGTTGGTTGGGTGATGGGGTAGAGGCAATCTGTTCGTACAGATTCAGAGCCGTAGTGGTGTCGCTCTCAAGTTGTTGCTGTTCCTGAGTTCTCAAACCGCCAATGCTGCGAGTTTCACGGATTTTGGCATAGAGCAGGTTGGCGAGAGTGAGTTGGCTGGCGGCAATATCTAGTGGATTTTTCAGGCGTTGAGCCATTGTCAAACTCTTCTGAGTCACTTCTTGAGCCGTGATCAGGTTGCCTACGATCCCGATTGCCTCGCCCACGCTCCGGAGACCAGCAGCTTTGACGCTAGACTCTGGCGGTTGCTGTAATCGGTCTTGTAGGGGTAGCAAAATTTCCTGGTAGGCGCGGCTGTGCAAACCCATTGCTTGAAGTGCCTGGGATTGGCGCACCTGACTCTGAATCTCACCGTTGATGTTGCCCAATTGTCGCTGCATCAATGCGGTGCGCTTCCAGGTTTGTAGGGCAGCTTGGGCATCGCCTTGAGCCAGTTGCAGTCGCCCTTGCACATTCAGCACTTGCGTCAGAACAGTTGACTTTTCAGACGTATTCGGGGTCGTTTGCAAAGTTTGGAGACTGGCGGCGATCGCCCGATTTGCTCCCGTCCAGTTTCCCTGTTCACTGTCAATCAAGGCAAGATTGCTGAGGGAGATCGCCAAAGCCAAGCCATTCCCTGAACCCTGAGCTTGCTGCTGCACTTGCTGAAGCAGTGCCCTAGCTTCGTTCAACTGCCCAGCTTCGTAACGCTGGCGGCTCTGTCGAAGTAGCTGTGCAGTGGCTTCGGATGTTTGACCAATGGCGAGGTGATTGCTCAAAATGATCGAGAGCAGAAAAGCTGTGAGCCAGAGTAATCCACGACGCATGGGTTTGGTCATTGAAGGCAGGATGGCAGGAGGGAATAGGCTACATTACAAATTTCTATCTCATTGGGCGAATTTGACAATAGACTATGGTCAGTGCTTTAAGCAAGCTTCATCAGTAACCATCCAAATGATGGTTTTAGACACATCTATATAAAAATAAAACAAAATCAATTTCAGGTAAGTTGAAACTTCATCTGATGTGCGTCAAGGTGATGTGGTTTTAGTGAAGTAAATCAACTATCCCGGTATGGTTAACCTAAGCAGGTAGTCGCCCCAACTGCTTGGATTCAAAATCGGACTTGCCTGTTTCCGTACATCCGGCTTCTCTCCAATTTGCTTCATTATCTGGAGTAGAAACTTGTCAATATCGAAAAGCACGAATTCAGCGTAATCATATTGCTTGTGCTTTACTCGTTTGGGGCCGTCTGTAAAATCCGCTATAGTTCTAGCAATGCCATGAATGCTTCCTCCATCTTCTGATCATATCGTCTGAAGGACTTGCTGCGATCGCTTCTGCGGTAGAAAGGCGGTATAGAAGGGATAGAGAGTATGGTTCTGAATTAACTCCTCCACCGTGATCCGCGAAATCAGACCTAGATTCCTGGCTAATGCTTCTAGATTGCAGGGAAGATCAGCAGTCGAGATCGCATTGTTGGAATTGAACAGTTCCTGCATGGTGAGCTTGAGACCCGTATTGCCACTGCGAATGTGATAGCGAGCCAAGATGCTGTAAAGAATTTCGTCAGGATAGGGTTTGGGAAAGAAACTAAAAATGGCAAAGAAAGTCTGTGCCAAATCCTCACTACATGGAAGAAAAGGCCTGTGTTGGTTAAGGTGTGCCAATGATATAGGCGGCGGCGATCGCGACTGTGATGGCATCGATCTGGAGGCAGCGTTTTTCTAATGGAAGTCCAATCACGAGCACTGGGTTGAGTTCCAAAGGTAAAGTTTCGAGTTCAAAGATCGGAGTTTCTAGATCAGAGGTTAGAAAGTGTTGGTTAGATAGAGGGCGATTTCTCGATCATGTTCAGCACAACGCGCCATTAAGACAACTCGGAAGCAGATTTTAATACCTATGCCATTGAGAGTTCGAGTAGAAATCGGAGCGATTGTATCTGAGTCTGGACACAACAGTGGTGTGGAATTGTTTCTGTATCGTCTGGGTTGGGGTGGTGTATCGGGGAAGAACCATCCCGGTTGCTTGGCGCGTCGTGGCACAATCGAGCAGCACGGTACGATTATGGACTATTCAACGGGTGCTGCGGCAAGCGGCACGACTGATGCCTGATGGAGTCGCCATTGTGTTGCTAGCAGACCGAGGTTTTGCCGATGGCAAGTTGATGAAGTACTTACGGGAGACTTTGAACTGGCATTTTCGCATCCGCATCAAACGCTCGTTCCAGTTTCAACTTCAGGGTCAATGGCACAAGGTTTCATCGGTGCAACTGCAAACAGGACAAGCCTACTTCACCCCCCGTGTGTCGATTGGTAAAACCAACCCCTACCCCAACGTTTACTTGGCGTTTGCTCATGACAAGTTGAGTGATGAAGATTGGGTGATTGTCAGTGACGAACCGACCACGCTGCAAACTTTTGCCCAATACCGATTGCGGTTTCAAGTGGAAGAATCTTTTTTGGACCTAAAATCGAATGGCTTCCACCTGGAAGCCTCCCGGTTGCGAGACAAGTTTGCCCTGACTCAACTGTGTGGTGTGATTGCCTTGACGATGCTGTTTTTGGTTTTACAGGGGACTCAGGTGGTGGCATCGGGCAAGCGTCGTTTAGTGGACACTCACTGGAATCGTGGAATGAGTTATCTCAAGTTAGGCTGGAATTGGATTCGTTTAGCCATCACCAAGCAATGGACAATTCATCTTTTTCGGTTTCTATCGGGTGCTTCTGACCCGCAACCTCCAATCGCTTCTAAGCGACAGCATGAACAGTTGTTTAATCGCGAATTCACTGTCCTTACTAGCTTCCCAGCTTCTTAGTTTTGTCAGTCAAGCAGGTGTCTGCACAATAACGTTTTGCTTGTTCCAATCCTTCAGTTGCTGATCGAAGTGCCGGACCGCTAACTTTATACCAAGCCATAAGTGGTTGGCGAGTATCAATTAATAACTTAGAGGTACGTTTAGCTTCCACTACAAGTCTGTTACGACCTCCAGTGGATAGCAAGTAGTCAACGTAACCAGATTCTATATGAGGCTCAGTGCGTATTCCTTGTCTATCCCAGCCCAAAACCTCAATCAGCATACGGTCAATAATCTGAATTCGTGTATCTTGCTCAGTTTCAAGCGGAGTGTTACCTTGAGTCAATTCTTTGAATAAGTTATCAAACTGTTCTTTTGCCAAGTCAATTTTCATAAATGCGAACTTGCGAGAAAGTATTAACCTGAACTGGTTTTATAGTGTAACTTTCTTCTGAAAGCTTTGCCTTCATTAAAAATATGAGACATCTTAGCTTGATTTCAGACAGTAATAGCAAAGAGCATTGCTGTCGTACAGGTTACTTAAAGTAAGACTGTGGATGTAGTTTTTCCATGCCGCCAAACAAGGTTAACCAGGCGGTGGTGACGACCCAGTGGATCACAGTAATGATCAATAGGGAACTGGTGAGAAAGTAGGTGAGGGTGCAGGCGATGCCGAGCAATCCGGTTAAGGTCAAAAACACAGGATCGAAGAACGTGGGATTGCCAGGTTTGTAGAAGGTTTTGGCGTTGAGTGGGTGGTAAGCGATGAACAAAATCAGGCTGAAGACTGCCCACAGAAGCCACATTTGCCCAGTGATTCCAGCACGAGGATAGGGCAGCAATAAGACGCGAAAAATGAACTCTTCGATCAGAGCAGGCATAAAAAATAAGCGTATTGCCAACAGCAGATAGTCTTGTTTGGCGGCGTTCCAGGGTTTGAATTGCAAAAAGCCTTGAGAGAAACCAATAGGTAGGGCGATCGCGCCATAGAGCAGCAACATCCCCAGCGCAATGCTTCCGTGCCCCCAGTTCGGCAGGCTAATTGCACCTAAGATCCGGTTAAACAGGATGGTCGCGATCGCAATGTTCGTACCGGGCAGTGTCCACTGCCCAAAAACTTGGGTGGGGGCGATCGGCAGAATATCAGGATTGTTGCCACCGACCTGATTGGTTTGCAAAAACCATAGTTTTGCACCATGTCGCAGAAATTGAATGCTGAGTTCATCCTGGGCTTGGCGGGGCAAAATCGTTCTCCAGCTTGTCAGAGCGGTCAGGATATTCCCAATTCCACCACTCGCGCGGACAAATTCCTGGGGTTGGATTTGGGTGCCAGAAAGAGCAGCAGCGTTCGATTTCCAGTCTTGTCGCACCAGTCCAAAAGGGGTGAGATCTCGTTGCAGATCGTTGCCTAAAGCAATCAACTGTTCAAATCGTTTAATGGTGGGATCTTGGGGATTGGCTGCCCACCAGCGTTGAATCTCTGGACTGGATTCAACCTGTTTCCGAATGGATTGCATGGTCGCAAACAATGCCTGGTTAGAATCCTGCACACAAGAGGTTGCGGCGGTGACGCTGGCAATTCCGGTGCCGTCGCCGGTGCGGTAGCGATCGCTAATAATGCGAAGTTGACGCATCAGTTCCGAAAAAGGCGAAATGGTGATGCCGCCGAAGTCATAATCCTGGGCGATCGCGTCCAGTTTGACAATCACATCGGTAACCGGACGAGTGCCCAGCCAACCCCGTTGTAGGTTGCCCATGTAATTTGTCCAAGAGTTTTCTCCCGAAATCACCCCTTCAATGTTGTTGGCGTAGACTTGCTGATATCCCACCTCTAGCTGAAGTTCGTTCGTAAATGGATCACGAATCACTTCTGCCATTCCATAGGCAAAATGTCCGGTGACCGTGCCCCCAACCGATCCCTCGCCGCTTCTGCCGCCCCTACCGCCAAACAGGTGCATGACTAGGGCGCGATCGCCTTCTTGCCATTGAGCGATAGCGGCTTCCGCAGTCTTCGCTTGGGGGTCGATTAGAACGGTTTGAATCGTGCCCTTTAGTTGCTCTGTATCGCGCCAATTTTGATGATTGATGTAGTCCAAACCCTTGCCTTTACTCAACAAGACTTGCTGTGGGTTGAGTTGAAACAGCGATCGCGGTTTAATTGCCTGCACAGTAAACAATCCCGTTTCATCTTGGGCACCGGATAGATACCAGCCTGCCGCACCTGCCGGGGATTTTTCCAACTCTCGCGGCGTGGAGGCATACACGCCATTGCCATCGATTGGCTGTTGGGGAATGCGAACCGTTGATTGCACGCCGTCAAAATCTTTGGTTGCTAGGTTGTAGTGCTGCACCCGAAACAGTTCACTAGTGCAAGGAAGCTCACCCGGACACGCTTTGGGAATGAATTGGGGCGGGGAGTTTGCGACTGTTCCTAAAATTTTCACGAGAGTAATATATCTGCCCGTATCTAACAGCGGTTCCTGCTCAATTTGTAAGGCGGGTTGACCATTTGGCTGCTGAATCACGGTTGCTGCGGTCAGCGATACAGTTACGTCATCTTTGGGTCTGGCTCCCGAGATCGCCTGCAACGAACCCACCCGCGATCGCCCATTCAAGCGATCGGCATAAAGATCCGCTTTCGTGCGGCGCAGTTCTGCCACCAGCGGCGAAAATTTCACATCCCGCGTTCCGGCTGCTACATCGCGCTGTACCGATGGTTTTTGGCTCCATTCCAGTCGGATCTGTTTACCAATCAAATTTGTTGCATCAGACGGCGCATGGGTGACTTCCATCCACACCCAATCGGTTGTGCCTTGCTGCTGGGCATCGGGCAAAATCAGCCGCCCTGTCCACGGGGCAACGGGGCGATATAAATCCGGGGGCAGCGTTTGTTTTAGTGGATAGAAGGCTGGCTGATTAAATGGCGCTCGGCTAGTGATGGCATAGTTCGATTCAATGCTAATGCCGGAACTGATGTGAAATAGCAGCGTGGCAGCGATCGCACCCATTAGGAGCAACACCCATCGAGTGAACCGCTTGCCATAACTAAGCGATGATCGCAGAGATCGAGCCATCTATTGCAACCTCTCTTCACGGTGGCTTTGAACAGCCTTTTGCTTCACTATCCTAGTTGAACCCGCGATCGCATTCCATCCATATATTTTCCGAAATGTCACTGCCATCTAATCGCAAGCCTTCCAGATGAAATGAGATCGCCTCTTGAATTAAAGTTTTCACTTCTAATAGAGTTTCGGCAACGGCGACACATCCCGGTAGGTCAGGCACATATGCCCCATAGCTAGACTCGCCCTTTTCAATCACAACGGCATATCGCATCACTCATCTTCCTCAAGTTGAGCCTGTTTTTGGTGCGCCTCTATATCCCTAAGCGCTGATAGATTTGGTCGAGGTTGCGGAGGTGGTGCATCGGGTCAAAGCAGGCGGCGATGTCTTCAGGCGTAAGCAGTGCCGTCACCTGGGGGTTTTGCTCGATTTGGGCGCGAAAGTCGCCATCGGGTTTATTCCAGGCAGTGTGGGCACAGGATTGGGCGATCGCGTAGGCTTCTTCTCGCTTCATGCCTTTTTCCACCAGGGTCAACATTACCCGCTGGCTGAACACCACGCCGCCGTAAACGTTCATGTTCCGGCTCATGTTATCGGGATAGACCAGCAGATTTTTGACCAAATCCGTCGTTTCCACCAGCATAAAATGGGTCAAAATGCAGGCATCGGGCAAGGCGACACGCTCGACGGAACTGTGGGAAATATCGCGCTCATGCCACAATGCCACGTTTTCAAGCGCGGCCACCGCATAGCCGCGCACCAGTCGTGCCATGCCCGTCAGCCGCTCAGAGCGAATCGGGTTGCGCTTGTGGGGCATGGCAGAGGAGCCTTTTTGCCCCTTGGAAAAGAACTCTTCCACTTCCAACACATCGGTGCGTTGCAGGTTGCGGATTTCAACGGCGATGCGCTCAATCGAAGCCGTTAGCAATGCCAAATGGTTAAAGAAATTAGCATGGCGATCGCGCGAAACGACCTGAGTAGACGCACAATCGGGTTGTAAGCCCAATTTCTGGCAGGTGAGCGCTTCAATCTGTGGATCAACATTGGCATAGGTGCCCACCGCGCCGGAGATTTTGCCCACGGCAATGTCGTTGTGCAAATAGGAGAGGCGATCGCGATGGCGCAACATTTCCGCCAGCCAACCCGCCAGTTTGAAGCCAAAGGTAATCGGTTCGGCGTGAATCCCGTGCGATCGCCCAATCATTACCGTGTCGCGATGCTGTTGCGCCTGAAACCGAATCGCCTGAATCACTGACTCAAGCTGGGTCAAAATCACATCCAGGCTAGCCACCATTTGCAGCGCCAACGCCGTATCCAACATATCTGAACTGGTCATGCCCAGGTGAATGTAGCGACCCACGTCGCCCACATGCTCATTCACATTCGTCAAAAAGGCAATCACATCGTGCTTGACTTCTTTTTCAATCTCCAGCACGCGCTGCGGATCAAATTTCGCCTTCGCCTTAATTTCTGCCACTGCCTCCGCTGGAATGTAGCCCAAATCTGCCTGAGCTTCGCACACCGCGATCTCCACATCCAGCCAGGTTTTCAGCTTGTAATCGTCTGTCCACAAGTTGCCCATTTCGGGCAGAGTATAGCGCTCAATCAAGGTTCGTGTCGCACAATATAACCGTCATATTTTACTGCACGACTGCATTCCGTGCGCTCTAAATAAGTAACTACGCTTTCAACTCGCTGACAATCGCGATCGCTAAATGTTTGACCTTGGCGATGCGATCGCGTCGGGTGTATTGAGCTTTGTGAAACGCACCAAGACCAATTGCGGATTTTGAGGGTTGAATCACTTGCGATTGCGTTGTGTGAACACCGTTAAATTTCTTCCTCATCCTGGTTTTTAGTGCGAGAAGACTGAGAGATTAAATGAAAGCTATTCATGGTGCTGGCAGAAGTTTTGCTGGTTGTGGTGGTGATTGCAGAATTCGATCCGCTGGTTTGAGACGTTTGGAGCGCTTCCGCTACTGGATGATACAAAATCGTCATTAAACAAGAGCATCCTGCTAACAGCAACAGATCCAGTTCTTTACTGTTAGGCTTGCGAAACCGATTACGGCTACGAATTGAAGATTTGACTGAACTGTGCTGACGACTTAACATGCTTTCCTTTATATTCACTGAACCCGATTTAACCGAATGACTCTTAACAATCTTCTCTACTGATCTAGACTGCTCAGAAAAAAATCGGTTCCGAACAGAAAATACTATAACGCAGCAAGTGTTCTGCGAAAATTAGGAAAGCTAAACTGCCGATCTAAATGTGGAAAAACGACATGTCTGAAAATTGGAGAAGTAAGGTTGTGACTGAGGGCGTGCAGCGATCGCCCAATCGCGCCATGCTGCGAGCCGTGGGATTTGGCGATGGCGATTTTACCAAGCCGATTGTGGGGGTTGCCAGTGCCCACAGTACTATCACCCCTTGCAATATGGGGATTGCGCCCCTCGCAGCGCAAGCAGAAGCCGGCATTCGGTTGGCTGGCGGAATGCCTCAGATTTTTGGCACGATTACCGTCAGCGATGGGATTTCCATGGGCACGGAAGGAATGAAATATTCCCTGGTGTCGCGGGATGTGATTGCTGATTCGATTGAAACTGCCTGTAATGCCCAAAGTATGGATGGCGTGTTGGCAATCGGGGGCTGCGACAAAAATATGCCCGGTGCCATGATTGCCATGGCGCGAATGAATATTCCGGCACTGTTTGTTTATGGCGGCACCATCAAGCCAGGAAACTTGGCAGGAGAAGATCTGACCGTTGTTAGTTCCTTTGAAGCAGTCGGGCAATACAGCGCGGGTAGAATTGACGAAGTGCGGCTGATGGCAGTGGAGCGGAATGCTTGCCCTGGTGCGGGTTCCTGTGGCGGTATGTATACCGCAAATACGATGTCTTCAGCCTTTGAAGCCATGGGGATGAGCCTGATGTATTCTTCCACGATGTCAGCAGAGGACTCTGAAAAAGCAGAGAACACGGCACTGGCAGGAAAAGTGTTGGTGGAGGCGATTCGTCACAATCTGCGTCCCCGCGATATTATCACCCGTCAATCGATCGAAAATGCGATCGCGGTGATTATGGCAGTCGGCGGTTCAACCAATGCAGTGCTGCACTTTTTGGCGATCGCTCACTCTGCTGGAGTCAATCTGATACTGGATGACTTTGAAACCATCCGCGCTCGCGTGCCCGTGCTGTGCGATCTGAAGCCCTCTGGTCGCTACGTCGCCACGGATTTACACCGGGCAGGTGGCATTCCCCAAGTGATGAAAATGCTGCTGAATCACGGCTTGCTGCATGGCGATTGCCTGACGATTACGGGAGAAACGATCGCAGAACGGCTCAAATCAGTATCTGATGAACCTAGATCAGACCAAGACGTGATCCGCCCGTGGAGCAACCCGATGTATGCCACTGGGCATTTGGCAATCCTCAAAGGCAACTTGGCAACTGAAGGCGCGGTCGCCAAAATCACGGGCATCAAGAAAGCCCAAATTACTGGACCTGCACGAGTGTTTGACTCGGAAGAAGCCTGTTTGGATGCAATATTGGCAGGGAAAATTGTCGCCGGGGATGTGATCGTGATTCGCTATGAAGGTCCGAAAGGGGGACCCGGAATGCGGGAAATGCTGGCTCCCACTTCCGCAATTATTGGAGCGGGTTTAGGGGACTCTGTGGGCTTGATTACCGATGGGCGCTTTTCCGGCGGCACCTATGGCGTAGTCGTGGGGCATGTGGCTCCTGAAGCCTATGTGGGAGGCGCGATCGCCTTAGTTCAAGAAAACGACTCCATCACCATTGATGCGGCGGCTCGCCTGTTGCAGGTGAATGTGTCGGATGAAGAATTAGCACTCCGCCGCGCCGCATGGCAGAAACCCAAACCCCGATATACCGCTGGCGTGTTGGCAAAATACGCCACGTTAGTGTCTTCTAGTAGCTTGGGTGCCGTCACCGACTTGCACGTCAATCCATAAAGCCTTGATGGTGTGAGAGTATGGGTGAATACGCCGAGGCTTTAGCGACGGGCTTTTGATCCACGGAGGGTTTTCGCAGATTTCTCTTCTTTTTCGGGGGGAGAGAGCGGCAGGGTTAGATGAAATTGACTACCTCGGTCTTTCCCTGCCGATTCTGCCCAGATGCTTCCACCCATGCCCGTCACAATTTGACGGCAAATGGCAAGCCCTAACCCGGTGCCTCCGGTTGATCGCCGCAGGGCACCCTCTTCTTGGTAAAAGCGATCGAATACGGTTTCCAGGCGATTAGGTTCAATGCCGCGCCCCGTATCAGAAACCGTGACTTCCAGCATCTTGCCGCCGTTGGTTTGAGCTTGAATTACCACTTTGCCGCTGGGTTCGGTAAATTTGCAGGCGTTGTCCAATAGTTTAGATAACACTTCTACGACCCATTCGCCGTCGGCTTGGATTAACGGCAGTTCAGACGACACTTGAGTCGTGATTTCGGGTAAGCCCCCGTCTAGCTGCCGAGATCGCACACTGCTGAGGGCAAGATCGACACATTCCTGAAGGGGCAACGGCTCTACATGCCATTGAATTCGCCCACTTTCCAGTTTAGAAAGCGTCAAAAAGTCTTGGATCAGTTTTCGCATCCGTTCTGCATCAGTCAACGCCGTGTTTAGCATGACTTGGCGCAGTTCCTCAGGCATATCGGGTTCCGTGGAAAGGCTTTCTAGGCACACTTGAATTGTGGAAAGTGGAGTTCGCAATTCATGTCCAGTGATGGCGATTAAATTACTCCGAGTGCGATCGAGGGCGGCAAGCTGTTGGTTCAAATCTTCCAGATTGGCATAGGCTTCCGCCTGAATCAGCGCCACCCCAATTTGGTTGGCGATCGCCTCGATTAACCCCACATTGCTCTCATGCCAATCATGGGCGGTATTGCGGCAATGATGCACTTCCACCATCCCCAGCAAGCGATTTTGATGCACCACGGGCACCATCAGCCACGCCGCGATCGCCCAGCGCTGTACTTGCTCTTGGGGTGCTACCATTTCTTGTTCTCGCAGCAGCCACATATCCGCCTGGGTATTGGGCACATACATCGGGTCTTGATGCTGCGCCACACACTGAAACAGGGGATTGTCTGCCAGATTCCAGCGTTGCCCAATCAGAGATTCCACTCCATGGCTCAGTGACTCATGCTGAAGGGAGACTGTGGCATCCGTAGCGCGGCATCGATAGATCAGACAGCGGGAGGCTTGTAGAACTTGCCCCAATTCCTGCACGGCGACCTTAAAGATTTCATCGGGATCGAGCGATCGCCGAATTGCCGAAGTGATCGAATTGACCAATCGCTCTCGTTGTTCTTGAGCCGCGATGGAGCGATACGCCTTCAGCAGCTTATATTGTCCGGCTTGAATGTAGGTGACCAAGCGCTCGGCAAAGGGACCGGGATCAACGTTATTGAAGTTGGCTTGGGTGTCATTCAACAACGCGGTCTGTGCGACTGCCACTTTGTCTGCGAGTTCTGGGCGATAGAGCAATACTTTCGCCAACAGCAACTCTGCTGCCTTACACGCCACCGATCGCTCAAACGTCCAAATGCCCTCAAATCGACGAGATTGATCGGGCGGCAACGGTAAAGATGAGTCTCCAGGCGTGGTATAAGCCTGCCGTTCACGACAAATCAAACAGGCGGCATAACGAGAGCCGATTACCACTAAGTGCCATTCTTGGGCAAGGGCATCGGCTGGCTCAAAGGCGATCGTTTCATAGCGATCAAACCGATTGACAAAATCAGTTTCCGGTGCTGCCAATACATAGACCTGCTCTGTGCGATCAGCAATTCGCAAATAACGATGGGCTTCCTGCCGATAAAATCGCTCCCGCTGAAAACTGGCAATCACCACAGGCTGATCTGTGCCCGCCAAAACCTGATCCTCCATCGCGTGAGACAGCGCCGTGAGAGAGGACTTGAAGTAAATTTGGGGTCTTAGCTCTGGCAGGGCGACTAACAGATCTTCCAGAATGGAAGCGGGGCGACTCATCAAGATAGAACTCTACTTGGATAAACGCGGAACCATCCCGTTCAGATGCGGTGACAGTTCCCAAACTGCGAAATCTAAGCTCACTATACCGCCTCAGCCTTTCGGCAGAAAGGTTTATATGATTCTTATTGTTCTTTGGACTGCCGGACTTTACCTAGGGCAACGGGGTAGGCAGCCAACCGCCCACAATGCTGGGGCGGGTCACGGGTGGCGTGAACATCCGTTGAAAGGAAGATTTACGATCTTGTGAAGGTTCGTTGCTCAAATTCCACATGGTTTCGTAGAAAAAGAACGACATTCCAGAAAAGCCGCGATCGCGGGCAATTTGAATTTTTTGCTCAATAATACTCATGGGCATAGGTTTAGTTCTCAGCCCCGTAAGAACTCCGATCGCCACGGGAACGTGTTTTTTCGCCTCTTGCACGTCGGGTTGTTCTAACTCCGAAATAAACCCCGTTGGATCGGTGCGATAGGCTTGCAGTAAAATCTCTTCCACATAGCCCAATCGCCGCCAAGTTACCCAATCTTGCAGATAATTTTCGTAGGAAAACGTTTGTGAATTGGGCGATAGAGAAACTGTAGCGTAAGGTTTTCGGGCTTTAACAATGGCAAACACTCGCCCCATAAATTCGGTGATTTTATTTGCCCGCCAGCGAAGCCACTGCGGATCTTTGGCATTCACAGGCGGCTCTTTCCCTGGGTTTTCTTTTTTGTAGAGCGCAATGGTGTCAGCATCGTAGCCAAACTCGGAGGGCAGCCCCATGTGATCATCAAACTGGATGCCGTCCACGCCATATTTAGACACAATTTCGTCTACTAAGCTCAGAATGAACTGCTGTACTTCAGGTTTGAAGGGGTTGAGCCACACGCGATCGTATTCGCCTTCCTTCCACACCTTGGAGCCATCTTTGCGCTGAGTCACCCATTGAGGATTGCGTTTCACCAGTTCAGAATCGGCAGGAGCCATAAAGCCAAACTCAAACCACGGCATCACGGCGATGTTATTTTGTCGTCCTAGCTGCACCAGTTCCGCCAATGGATCGCGTCCTCGCAGCCCCGGTTCACGCGGGTCGATCGCGTCCCCTATCGCTTGCCGCATCACCTGACTGGGATAAAGCGTGTAACCCCAGTTCCACACCACCGGATAGACTGTATTAAATTTGAGCGTTCCTAGTTCCTGAATAGCGCTGCGGAGCAATTGCGGATTGAACAAAACCCGACTGTCAATATTCGTTAGCCAGACTCCTCGAATCTCTTGAGTAGGAAAACTGGGTTGGGGCAGTGGCGGCAAGGGCGGACTGGGGTTGCTAACGACGGGCACAACTACCACGGGAAACCCAACCGGAGTCGTCCCTGTTCCGGGTTTAACGGCAACGGGTGGCAATGGGTTAGAACGGGCGCTGGCAATCCATTGAGTCGGCACTAAAGCAGATGTGGTTGGCATAGCTTGGCATAGTGCCGCAGCCAGTTCAGCGCGGGTAATGGGTTGATTTGGATTAAACCGTTTGGGGTCAGGCTGATTAATAATCAGGCGATTTTCTAGAGCGGCAGCAACGGAAGCTCTGGTATAGTCGGGAACCATTCTGCCATCTTTAAAAGCGGCTCTTAGATCTTTAGATTCTCGCTGTCTGGCGGTGTAACGTAATCCTGCGGCTAATCCGCCGAAGGCTTGCGATCGCGTCATTAAATCATTCGGTCGAAACTCATTTCGCTTTTCTCCCAGCCAAAATCCTGTTTGCTGAATGTATTGAATCGCTTTGGCATTGGGGTTGTCTGAACGCACATCTCGAAAGGCGATCGCTTTTTGGGTCTGGGTCATCCCTGGAAATGCCCGTTGTACCAGTGCCGCATATTCCGTCCGCGACACGGCGGCATTGGGTCGAAATGACCCATCTGAGGAGGGAACCACAATCTTTTTGCCTGCCAGCGCGGTCATACATTGCCGCGACCAGTGTCCCTGCAAATCGCCACCCTGACTTTGGGCAACAGCAGAGAATTGTAGGGTTAACAGTGACCCAAAAGAAGTTAGGGGAAGAACCAGCCATGCAACGGTAGATTGCCAACGATACTTAGACATAGGTGCCATATTCTCAGAACGCCATATGTTACCCAAACTCAGGGAGAAGCCGCCGCTCAGGAAGTTTTTGCAGTTTCTGGAAGCGGTTCACTAGAAACTTCTAATAAGAATTTGCTACGGTTACAGTCACCCTATAAAGTAGCAGCTACGCTGATAGCAAGCACTCTATTTTGCAACGCCGCACCGTATTACATCAATGCTTAGTTCCTCTTCTCTTTCATCCTTTCATCAGGCGATTCAGTCGGGTGATTTTCTGATTACGGCAGAAGTTGCCCCGCCGAAGGGAGGCGACCCAGCACACATGCTATCTATGGCGCACCTGCTGAAAGGGCGTGTGCATGGGGTCAATGTGACCGATGGCAGTCGGGCAGTGTTGCGGATGTCGTCCCTAGCTGCCTCGGTGATTTTGCAGCAGCATGGCGTGGAGGCGATTTGTCAGGTTGCTTGCCGCGATCGCAATGCGATCGCACTGCAAGCCGACTTGATGGGCGCTCATGCATTGGGCATTCACACGATTCTGGCACTCACAGGCGATCCGGTCAAAGCAGGCGATCACCCCAACGCTCGTTCTGTGTTTGAACTCGAATCAGTACGCTTGCTAAATCTCATTCAAAAACTCAATGGTGGAGTAGATTTTAATGATAAGCCGCTGCCTCATGGCGCAACCAATTTACTCGTTGGCGCGGCTGTTGATCCTCAATGCGGCAGTTGGTCGGGACTACAGCGTCGATTTGAACGCAAGCTTGCGGCGGGGGCGCAGTTTTTTCAGAGTCAGTTAATCTCCGATTTTGATCGCCTAGAGAAGTTTATGACCCAGATTGCGGTAGGGTCCAACAAGCCAATTTTGGCAGGAATCTTTCTACTCAAATCAGCCAAGAATGCCCAGTTTATTAACCGTTGCGTTCCCGGTGTTCATATTCCTGATGAAATCATCGATCGCCTTGGTGCGGCGGCTGAGCCGCTTCAGGAAGGCATGGTGATTGCTGCGGAACAGGTGCGACAAGCGCGTGACTTGTGTCAAGGCGTTCATATGATGGCAGTGAATCGAGAAGATTTGATTCCGCAAATTCTGGATTTAGCCGGGATTCCACCGCTGAGTTAGAGATCCTATACCTTTCATGTCTATCGAGGTCAATCGCGATCGCGCTACATCCATAGATGAACGATCGCTTGAGTCGGTTCAAGTTGGGCTAAGCATTTCTGATTGACGGCTTTGAAGATGACGATCCTTTTTTTAACGTTTCAGTCACGGTGGTTCGACTAATTTTGAGGACTCGCGCTGTGTCGCGAGTGTTACTGCCGTTAATTGCCATATCCACAATCTGTTGCTTCACTTGGGGCAGATACCCTCGATAGGCATACGCTCGAATAAAGGTGAAACGGGAGCACTCAGAGTTACGACATCTATAGCGTTGCTTCCCCTCATCCGATTGTCCATGCTTGACGACATCACTACTTCCACAACTGGGCAAAGAACGGGTTCAGGTACCATGGCAGAAACTTTTAGGCAGCAGAAACTTTTAGTTTCTCTCATTTCCCCAGATCCTAGTCCATTACCGAACTCATGAAGCACTAGATCAAGCTTTAACCAGGATTATCAACAAGTGTATTTCGGCTGATGATGCCCTTGCTGGTTCAATCACTGTGGCTTATTCATCTGAAAATTGCTGTAAGTGTTTGATTCACTTGATAATGATTAGAAAAGTTGTTAAGTTGTGTGAAGAGTTGTCGAGTCGCACACCGTCGGGACATCAGGAAAATTTCATGGATAACGTCCAAGCAACTTTCAGATCTACGGAAAACGCTTTTCATGTTGAGGGATATGAAAAGATTGAATTTAGCTTGCTCTATGTGGATGGAGCCTTTGCGCTTGAGAATCCTGAGATTGCAGAAAGCTATCGTCAATTTGGGCGCTGTTTAATGGTGGTCGATGCAGCGGTCTATAGTCTCTACAGTGAGCAGGTCTAGGCTTATTTTAAGCACTATGAAATTGACCTAACGATCTTTCCGGTCACGATTAAGGAGACAGACAAGACGTTGCGGACGTTTGAGCGGATTGTTGATGCATTTGCAGACTTTGGGCTGGTACGCAAAGAGCCTGTTTTGGTCGTCGGCGGTGGCTTAACCACTGATGTGACGGGCTTTGCCTGCGCTACCTACCGCCGCCGCACGAACTATATCCGAATCCCTACGACGTTGATTGGGCTAATTGATGCCAGCGTTGCGATCAAAGTTGCAGTCAACCACGGTAAGTTGAAAAATCGACTGGGCGCTTATCATGCGTCTCAGAAGGTCATTCTAGATTTTTCCTTTCTAAAAACACTCCCTGTGGCTCAAGTGCGTAATGGCATGGCGGAGTTGATCAAGATTGCCGTTGTTGCCAACAGCGACATCTTTGATCTGTTGGAAGCGCATGGCGAAGAGCTTTTGCACACCCACTTTGGCTACTTAAATGGAACGCCTAAGCTACGTGAGGTGGCACACAAGGTCACCTATGATGCGATCAAGACCATGTTGGGTCTAGAAGTGCCCAATTTACACGAGCTAGATTTGGATCGGGTGATTGCCTATGGTCATACCTGGAGTCCGACCCTAGAGCTAACGCCAGAGATTCCCATGTTCCATGGTCACGGGGTCAACATTGATATGGCATTCTCGGCAACCATTGCCCAGCAGCGAGGTCATATTTCGATCTCTGATCGCGATCGCATTTTGGGATTAATGAGCCGTATTGGTCTGGCGATCGATAGCCCTTACCTCACTCCTGAGTTGTTATGGAAGGCAACAGAATCGATTAGCCGGACGCGGGATGGCTTGCTGCGAGCCGCAGTTCCTCACCCAATCGGTCACTGTGCTTTCATCAATGATTTGACCAGGGCTGAGTTAGATAGCATCTTGTCAATTCATAAGGAGATTTGTCGTGGCTATCCTCGCGGTGGCGATGGCGAAGATATGTATATGTCATCGGAGACATCTGGCATTCCTGTTTCAGTGGGTGCAGAAGCATGACATTAGTTTCCAGAGCACTGAACCAGCCCAGACCTGTGACTCCGTTGGGCATTCTAGCGGCGAAGCTTGAGCATCTCAGCCAGCAGCTAGAAGCATTAGACATTGATACCAATCTGAAGTCTGAACTGCGGCAAGCCTATGAATTGGCAAGTGGACTAGATCCCTACCTGAGTCACTGTACAACGCCGGAATCTCCGGCTCTAGCGTCACTTGTTCAACGTACCCAGGCAGAAGACTGGAGCCAGCGGTTTTCTGACAGCGAGACTGTACGGCAGTTAGAGCAGGAAATGCTCTCAGGACATGTGGAAGGTCAAACTCTAAAATTTCTGGTGCATCTCACTCAAGCAAAGCGGGTGTTGGAAATCGGGATGTTTACTGGCTACTCTGCCCTCGCAATGGCTGAAGCTTTACCGGATGATGGCGAAGTGGTTGCCTGTGAGGTCGATGCTTATGTGGCGCAGTTTGCCCAGCAATGCTTTAGCGAATCTCCGAGTGGTCATAAGATTTTGGTCAAAGTGGCACCGGCGCTGTTGACGCTCAAGCAATTAGCCGCTGATAAAGAAACGTTTGATTTAGTGTTTATCGATGCCGATAAGGCGGGCTATGTAGACTATGTGAATCTTTTGCTAGACACTGATTTGCTGGCACCGAACGGTTTGATCTGTGTCGATAATACGCTGATGCAGGGACAACCCTATTTATCGGGTGAGTCTACGGCGAATGGAATCGCGATCGCCACGTTCAATCAAACTACCGTAGATGATCCTCGGCTAGAGCAGGTATTGCTTCCTTTGAGAGATGGTCTGACGCTGATTCGCCGAGTGTGAGTCATCCCTCTACATCGATCTTCCGTCAGTCTTGTGGAGGAGTGTGTATGTCCAAGATTTTCTTTGTGGTATTCCAAATTATTGCTCATGATGGTTTTTCACAAGGAAGATAATAGTCAGCTAAGAACGATAGCGACAACCGTAGTGAAAACAGTGGCAACTCTGAGCCTGCTGCTGTTGGTGTTACCGTTCAACCTTGCACTCACCGCGATCGCGTGGCTCAGAGCAATGGTCATCAGACCATCCAGGATGGTGACAGCGAATCCTCAAACTATCCTGATCAGCGGTGGCAAGATGACGAAAGCGCTACAGCTAGCGAGATCGTTCCATTGGGCGGGTCATCGAGTTATCCTCATCGAATCCCATAAATATTGGCTTACAGGTCATCGGTTTTCTTGGGCAGTCGATCGCTTTTACACCGTCCCTAAGCCTCAAGCAACGGACTACATTGATGCGCTCTTAGAGATCGTACAGAGAGAAAGAGTCGATGTTTATGTTCCGGTCTGTAGTCCCGTTGCCAGCTATTACGATGCTCAAGCCAAACAGTCAATCTCAAAGTATTGCGAGGTAATGCACTTTGATCCAGATATAGTTCAAAAACTGGATGATAAATATGAGTTTTCTGCGATCGCGTCATCCCTAGGTCTTTCTGTACCTGATTCCTATCGCATCACCCAACCTCAACAAATACTAGACTTTGATTTTTCTAGCCAAGAGCAAACCTACATTCTTAAGAGTATTCCTTATGATGCCGTGCGGCGGTTAAATCTGACTCAGCTACCCTGTAGGACACCGCTGCAAACAGCCGCATTTGTTGAGGAATTACCGATTTCTGAAAGCAATCCTTGGATTATGCAAGCGTTTATGACCGGGCAAGAATACTGCACTCATAGCACGGTACGGAATGGAGAGCTGCAACTGCATTGTTGTTGTGAATCATCAGCCTTCCAGATCAACTATGAAATGGTGGATAAACCTGAGATCAAAGCGTGGGTTAGACAGTTTGTTGGCGGTCTAAAGCTGACAGGGCAAATTTCCTTTGATTTCATTCAGGCAGAGGATGGGTGTATTTATGCGATCGAGTGCAACCCTCGCACCCATTCAGCCATTACGATGTTCTACAACCATGCCAATGTCGCGAGGGCTTATTTAGAAAGCAATTTCCCCCTTACTCAACCCCTAAAATCCAGTCGCCCCACTTACTGGCTCTACCATGAAATTTGGCGGTTGGTGACGCATCCCACAAAGATAGGACAGCGGTTGAAAATTATTTTTAGCGGCAAAGATGCAATTTTTGACTGGTCTGACCCGCTTCCTTTTTTGATGGTTCATCACGCCCAGATTCCCTGGCTGTTGCTAGAAAATTTGCGGCAGCTTAAGGGCTGGCTTCGGATTGATTTTAATATCGGTAAGCTGGTTGAGCTAGCAGGAGATTAACTCATGACACGGCGTATTTTACACCTAGTCGGGTCTGCGGTCAGCGAGTTTTACTGTGATTTGTCTTGCCTTTATGCTCAAGATTGCCTGGAATCTACTGCGAATCCAGCGCTCTATGAATTCTACATTGCCTACATTACGCCCGATCGCCAATGGCGGTTTCCAACCGATTTGAGTCGTGACGCGATCGCGTCAGCTACACCCCTATCTTTTACAGAGGCAGTTCAGCCTCTCACCACCCTCAAAATTGATGTAATGGTGCCCCAGATGTTCTGCATCCCTGGCATGACCTACTACCGAGCTTTATTTGATTTGCTCAACATTCCTTACGTGGGCAATACTCCAGATGTGATGGCACTGACTGCCAATAAAGCGAAAGCCAAAGCAGTGGTGGCGGCGGCAGGGGTTCGTGTGCCTCCAGGAGAACTGCTTCGCCCCGGAACCCATCCCTCCATTGCGCCGCCCGTAGTGATCAAGCCTGTGGATGCAGATAACTCTTTAGGGGTCGTTTTAGTGAGAAATCGCTCTGACTACGATATTGCTTTAAAGACAGCTTTTGTTTATGGCGATGAAGTACTGGTCGAGACGTTTATCGAATTGGGGAGAGAAGTGAGATGCGGTATCGTCGTTCAGGATGGGCAGCTTATCTGTTTGCCTTTGGAAGAATACAGCATGGATAGCGATCGCAGACCCATTCGGAGCCACGCGGATAAGCTAAACCAGAACGAAAACGGCGACTTAAATATGGTTGCCAAGGATAGTACCAAAGCCTGGATCATTGATCCTGACGACCCAGTTACAGAAAGGGTTTGGGACGCTGCTAAAAAATGTCATACCGCTCTAGGATGCCGACATTACAGTTTGTTTGATTTCCGGATTGACCCAAGCGGGCAACCCTGGTTCCTAGAAGCCGGACTGTACTGTTCTTTTGCTCAAAAAAGTGTGATCTCGATGATGGCAAAAGCCTCTGGGATTCCTTTGGAGAAGCTTTTCCACAACGCTTTAAACAACTTACATTGACAACGTGATAGGCGACTAAACCCACTTTGCCACAAGCTGAGTCGAGGGATATTAGTGTCCATCAGTGCGGGTCAAATTGTTGCGACCGAGGTATGCCTTAGCTATCCACCAATGGGCTGAAGCCGTTTTTGAGCGCCCTTCAGTAGGGTTTGAGCCTCCGAGTAAACAGTGGTATTAGGGGTAACCCGTCTTAAAGTCTTTTCAATATCCCGCAGTTGACTGATTTGCCGAGTTTGCAACATTTTTGCTCCCGGCTGAACTGAAGCAAGCAAGGATATTTGCAACTGCTGAGCTTGCTCAAATGCCTGGACTGATTGCTGCTCTTGCTGTAAACGGATTCGCACAGAACTAAGCTTTGCTCGATATTGGCTCAGCAATTTCTGGGCTTGAACATAATCAGGATCGTCTGGCTTAATCGTTTGCAGGTTTGCGATCGCCTGATTCCACAGCTTTTCCGCTTCCTGCCACACTTCCACGCCCTGCGCTTTGCCTGTGGAAAATTGTTGCGCCGTTTCCGCTGAAAATTTTGCCGCCTGTACCAAGTTGCCCGATCTCGCATTGCCGACACTAAAACCTACCACCTGCTGAAAGTCTCGTTCATACGCCTTGAGTTTTGTTTGAGCGTTGCGTCCTGCCAAGGTTTCACGGGGCACTTCTTCTAGTTGATCCATTCCTTGCTGCCATTGAGCGATCGCGTCCTCTTTTTTAGCTTGATTCGGCGCTGATTGATAGGATCGCTTCGCCGTATTCACCTCTGTATCTGCCTTTTGTAGCTGGGTTTGAGCATTTTTCTCCTGAAATAAACGCGCATCCATCCGGGCAACATCTTTGCGTGCCTGCTGAAACTCATCTAGGGTAAAGCGCCAACTACAGCCAAACCAGCCGCAGTACGCGCTGGGATAATAGCCTAAAAACCAGACAGGCAAAGCATCGAGGTGTTTTTGGGCAGTATTCACTTTAGTAGTGCCCAAATCAAAATCGGCGGGGCTAGTCGCGTTATTGACTAGCTGATCGGCTTGTTCTGTGGTGGCGATCGCCTGTCGATAATTGTGATCCATACTCATAAAACTGGGCAACAGCACCATGGGCATCATCCGCGCCACGGGATACCGAATCATGGGATAAGGCAAATTCAAAAACCAGATGCCGCCGACAATGCCGCCTACGGCGATCGTACCGAACTTAATTGAGTTCCATAGGGCAGAAGGGGAACGATTTGCCTTTGCCGCTTGTTTCAATACTTTGGGGTTGAAATTGGGAAACAGATCATCTAGAGTATCGCGTAACTCAGATTCAGTCAGAGGAGTTCCCGTTTGCAGCCGCAGCTTTTCGAGTCGTTTTAGCACAATCTGTTGCTGCACCTGCGATGCCACATCGTTCGTGTTCATCCGTTGCAGTTCAGCGTTCAGAATTTCAAAAGCCTTTTTGTTGAGGCGAACCATAGATTTAAGAAAGAACCGAGTTTACAGACAGATTCAATTCAGAAACACTTTATTCCTGACCTAAACATCAGTGTTCCCATCTGCACTGTAAAACTGCGACCTTAAAACTGCGATCGCTTAAATATCATCTGCTAAATAGCGTGGATCTTCCACCAGGGTCACATCTGAAGCAGAACCTTTGGATGGAATTCCTTGTGCATGATGGATTTGGCTTGATTTGGCTGCATTCTCAGAACCGTAAGTATCCGAGGAATTTACTTCGGCTGGATAGTTTGTTGCTTCCACAGTCAAACGTGAATCTGGACGAACGGACAACCGCTCTTCTGAGGATTCCAACCGTTCACTACTTGACTTGCTAGGAGACAAGCGATCGCCCGATCTTCGAGGAGGAGACGGCGATCGCGTAAAGGTTTTCCAGGCAGTTTTCATCCCTGAAAATAAACTGCGGGTGCCAAGCTGAACTTTTTTAGCTTGCTTGCGGGCACCGCTCAGAGACTGATCTACCTGCTTTGCCACTTGTCCAGCACTTTGTACCCCTTCACTCAAGTCATCCGTCAGGTCGGTAATTTCCATGCCCGTCAGCCGAATCGCTTCTAGGGTCGGTGGAAATTCCCGCCGCAGGGTTTCAAACAGTTTGTCTGCACTCCGGGCGGCGCGTCCTAGTTCCTTTAAGGTGGGAATTGCAACGATCAGTACAATCGTCAAGCTGGCGGTGACGAACAAAAAGGATACAACTAGCCAGAAGAGAGGATTGTTCACAGGGGTAGGCTACAGAAGAGTGTCACGGGCAGGAGTTTGAGTTTGAGTCGCGAGGGCATCAGATTCTTCCAAGGCTTGATGTTGCCGCTGAGTGGCTTCCATGCCAGCCGCGATCGCATCCTTAAGGCGCACCAACGTATTATCCCAGTTTCGCACCGCCGACTCTGAAAGGCGATCTGCCTGGAGTTGCACCGTAGTCGATAAATCCTCTGCCATTTCGGGTAAAGCATCCGCCGATTTTTTCAAGATCTGACGAGTCTCGCGACCCGTTCGAGGGGCTATCAAAATTCCTGCGATCGTACCAGCGGCGGCTCCTAGCAATAATCCTCCCAAAAATGATCCAGACCGATTATTCGACATATTTTCAGCCCTATCCTTAATCATTCAGGGGAAACTTTGAATCTATTTTCGCCCATTAAAGCTCTTATCTTATCAATCTTTGGCAGAGCGGGGTGTAGGAGGTTTCGGGTTTCAGAATTGACTTATCTTTCTTCCTGACCCCTATTTCCTGTCCTCCCCCTAATCCCTGCCTGCCTGCCGACCCCTGAAACCTGAAACCTGATTAAAACCACTCTGCCGCCAAAGAGATTGGCCCAGGTTGATGAGGGACAAAAGCTTTTGGATTTTCTGAATTTTTTGCTCTAAACCTTGGTAACTATATCTTGCTCTATTCACGCTCGAAGTTGCTTTGTTAAGTTTGGTGGGTGCATTGTAAAGCAGTCGATAGAAATATTGTTCAACCGCTAAGATACTACCCGCTATTTTGGTGAGCCGCAGTTTCAGTGCCCAAAGGGTTTGGGCAAGACGCAGGCAAATTAGCCCCAGAACAACGTTAGTAATAACCACAAACAGAACCATCGCAAAATGAGTAAATGGGCAAACGGTAGATTTAAAAAGTGAGCGATCGCGTTTCTTGTTTTTGATTGCTGACTCTTGAAACCAGAAAACGCCTTTCGACTATTGTAGTGATGACTTCCTAGGACGGATACCCCTCATCCCAGATTGGGGCAATGCATAGAACATGACTGATCACCACAGGAGAGAAAATATGGTTCAAGCTGCACCTGCTGCTACTCTGTACGTCAATTCAGCAATCGGCAATGATACCGCCGGAGGATCTCAGTCGGCTCCCTTCAAAACCATTGGTCGGGCGTTGAAGCAGGCAAAACTGGGCGATCGCATCCAGCTTGCTCCCGGCACCTATAGTGCTGCTAGCAGCGAAGTGTTTCCCTTAGCGATCCCTGCCGGGGTCACGGTGATTGGCAATGAAGCTACGAAAGGCGCTGGCGTTGTGATCAACGGCGGCGGCAGTTTTGCCAGTAAGACCTTTGCGGGACAAAACATTACCCTGCGGATGGAAACCAACGCCCAACTGCGGGGGGTGACCGTCACCAATCCGCTGACACGGGGAACAGGGGTTTGGATTGAATCGACTAATCCAGTGATCATCAACTGCACCTTTACCAACTGTAAGCGGGAAGGCATTTTTGCGACTGGGAATGCTAGCCCTGCGGTCTATGACAATGTGGCGACCCGCAATGATGCAAATGGCTTTAGCATTGTGCGAAATGCTAAGGGTGAATGGCGGCGCAATGTGTGCCAAAACACGGGCTATGGCTTTTCGATTGGCGATCAGGCGGCTCCACTGTTAGCAGAAAATCAAGTATCTGAGAATCGATCGGGCATCGTGCTGGGTCAAGAGTGTCGTCCGGTGCTGCGATCGAACGTGGTAGAACGCAATACTAGCGAGGGCTTGACGATCATCGATCGCGCCCTTCCTGACCTCGGTAAAGGGCAAGATCCAGGGAGGAACATCTTTCGAGGCAACACCGAGTTGGATATCAACAATGCCACAGCAACCCGACTACTCTGTGTGGGCAACCAGATTAATCCGGTTAGAGTCAAAGGGTTGATAGAACTCTTGGCAAACGAGATCCCTAATCCTGCGCCGTTGCCGCCTCCCACGCCTGTGCCACCTCCAAACCCTGGCGAACTCACCGATATTGAAGGACATTGGGCGGCTGGATTCATTCGCGGACTGGTTGCCAAGGGCTATATCAGCGGTTTCCCTGATGGCACCTTCAAGCCCCAAGCACCGATTACCCGCGCTCAATATGCCGCCATTATTTCCAAAGCGTTTAGTTTACCTGCCAAACAAGCAGCGACCTCATTTGTGGATGTGGTGCAAAGCTATTGGGCATTTCCCTTTATCCAAAAGGCAAACCAAATGGGCTTTATTTCCGGCTTCCCTGATGGTTCCTTTCGTCCAGATCAAAATTTGACGCGGGTGCAGGCGATCGTCTCGTTGATTGGTGGCTTGGGTTTGACGGGAGGACTGTTAGATGTGTTGAGCTTCTACAGCGATCGCGTCCAAATTCCTAGCTATGCTGCCGAAAAAGTGGCAACCGCAACCCAACGCCGGATTGTGGTGAACTACCCCACGGTGCGTCAGTTAGAACCGATGCGAGATGTGACGCGCGGCGAAATTGCGGCGCTGGTCTATCAATCGTTGGTGGCGCTGAATCAGGCACCCGCGATCGCCTCACCCTATATTGTCAGCCCTGATTTGACCAGCGCCGCTTTCACCGATATCGCTGGACATTGGGCAACCGACTTTATTTCTGCTCTGGCAAAGCAAAACCTGATTGGCGGGTTCGCTGACGGCAGTTTCAAGCCAGATATTGCCATCAATCGGGCGCAATATGCGGCGCTGCTGGTCAAGGCGTTCAATCCTTCACCCAAACGGGATGCGATCGCGTTTTCTGACATTCCAGCCACCTTTTGGGCAAAACCATTTATTGATCAAGCCTATCGTGCCGGGTTTATTTCAGGTTTTCCTGATGGCTCGTTTAAGCCCGACCAAAACATTCCCCGGTTTCAACTGCTGGCATCACTTGTCAGCGGCTTGGGCTTAACGGGCGGAGATTCTAGCCTGCTTGCTGCTTATGACGATCGCGCCTCCATTCCCCAATACGCCCAAAACCAAATGGCAACGGCAACGCAACAAAGGCTGGTGGTTAATCATCCAACCCTACGGCAGTTAAACCCCGTGCGCGATACTACCCGCGCTGAGGTTGCCGCCTTTGTCTATCAAGCTTTGGTACAGTCCGGGCGATCGCCTGCGATTACTTCACCCTACATCGTCTCTGTTTAAGCTAAAACGCTGCCTTTCTGTTTAAGCTAAAACGCTGCCTTAAAGTGCGATCGCTCCTTATTCTGCTGCTACAGAGCAAGGAAACAATCACTAGAAAAGGCTATGGCAAACACTAACCCTCGCGGATTTGTTGACGGAGCTTTTCTAGCTCTGGATCAGCGGCTTGGGCTGGCAGTTGAGCCGTGGCACTGGTGCCAGAAAGCGCTTGGGATTTCATGGCTTCTAGCTCGGCATCAATATCATCGGCTTGACCCAGTTTTTCAAATCGCTGTTCCAAATCATCCATGCTGAGTTCGGTAATTGCTTCCGATTGCGCCTCTAGTTGCAGCACTTTTTCTTCCATGCGATCAAAGGCTTGCATGGCGCTACCGGTGCCCACATTTCCCATCATGTCGTTAATTTGCTGGGTCGCTTTGGCAGACCGGGCACGAGCAATGTAAAGATCTTTCTTCGTTTTCGCCTCAGAAATCTTGCTTTCCAGCTTTTTCATGTTTTGTTTAAGCTGGTCTACCACGACCGATTGCTGCGTTAGTTGGGTTTTCATCGCCGTAGCGGTTTCTTCATAGGATTTGCGGCGCACTAATGCTTCTCGTGCCAAATCATCCTCCCCTTTTTGCAGGGCAAGTTGCGCCCGTCGATACCAGTCGTCGGCGGTGGTTTGCGCTTGAGAATATTGCCGCTCGGTGCGCTTTTGAGTTGCGATCGCTTGGGCTACTGCTTGCCGCAGTTGAATCAAGTCGTCTTGCATATCCAGCACAACCTGTTCCAAGATCTTTTCGGGATCTTCTGCTTTGCTGACCAACGCATTCAAGTTGGCACGAATCACCCGCCAGATTCGATCAAAAAATCCCATGACGTTTCCACAGGTAAAAGAGCATGTTAATCATACTACCCTACCTTTTCGGTTCAGACTTTGTTCCTTCGGGCTTATAAATTTCTGCCTGCACTCCTTGTTGGCGTAATTCTTCAACACGGGCTTTAGCAGCACTTTCATTTTCAAATGAACCAAGCTGAACTTTTGCGCCCGATGGATAGTTTTGCAAGTAGGCATCGGGCACTTTTTGCTGCGCCTCGTTCAAAGAGCGATCGCTGCTGTAAGGAGTCACCACTTTATAGTTAGGCTCACGGATATATTCTCTGACCTGAATGGGTGGCTGGGATGCCGCTGGAGCAGGAGAAACTGTGGGTAGCGCTTCCGGCGATACAGGCTTAACTTTGATCGGTGGTGAGGGATACGATTTCGTAGGCGCGGCATAGCTTCGCGCTGGGGCAGATCGGTAGGGTTGAACAGAGGGTCTGTAGCGGGGAATGGGGGAAGAGGCTTGAGGCTGCGAAACTTTAGGAGGTAGAGGCGTTGACCTGGAGGGGGGAGCAACTGGGGCGATCGGACTAACCGGATCGGGCAGAGGTTCGGCAACCCTCAACGTTGCAGCATTAGTTGGAACAGGCTCAGAAGATTGCGTTAACCCAGTAGAGCCTGATTTGCCAGACAGACCTAGATTGACAGATTGTGTCCCTTCACTTGAGCTTGCTCCAGCGTTCAGGGGAGGAACACCATTGCCACCAGAAGGCGATACTTCAACGGAGCCTAAGGTTTGTAGGTTTAGGTCAGGAAATTCGCGGCTGGCAAGATTGGGCTGCGGCACGCTAGCCATTCCAGCGGCAGGAGTATTGGAAGTCGCAATATTTCCTCCCTGAAGATTGGCAACCGTTTGTGGCTCGTTGCCATTAAAGAAACGGCTAATGCTAGTTGGATTCATGACCAAAAAGCCAAACGTTGCACTAGAGAGCAGTAGCAACAACATCGATCCCATGCCCAACGGGGTCAATAAACTTTGAAAAAAGCTCTGCTCTGCTTGAACTTCTGCTTCTTCAGCGGCGAGGCTTTGCAATAATTCAGATGATTCTAAATAGTAGTCTGGGCTAATTTCGTCTAGGGCTGAGTCTGCTCCACTGGCAACCTGTGCCGCATATTGAGCCGCAAGTTCTTTGAGTTCAGAGACGTTTGCGGTGGATAAATTAGCGTGTTCGGGTAGAGCCATGATCGCCAGATCCAGCCCGATCTCATCTGCTGAGGGTTGGGTCTGTTCAGTGTGAAATGCCATATGCGGCAGGGGTGCAAACGATTCAGCGATCGGCGCAGTTGAGATCAGATCAAGACTTTTGGGCGCTTGTCGATAAGCCGCAGGGCGAGGAGAATAGGTCGCTTTGCCAAGCGCTTTTTGCCGCCGATACCGAGCAAGTTCTTCATCAAGCTGAATGTCAGAACACGCAAAAGCTCTCTGTAACAGCGGATGCAGCGATTGAACACAAGCCTTAGAAGACGTTATTGTAGAAGACTGACGCATTTCAAAACCCCCAACCAATTCCTCATCAAATCATCCAAGCGATCCACCCCAAACCTACTAAAGTCCAATGCCTTAAAATCGAGAGAGTGCGATACTATCTAGCTGACTTGCGCTATGACATGCCTGCTGACGATCCCCAAGGCAAAAAACGGACTCCATCGAGTATCAATAATACATTGAACCTCAAGTAGCACCTGAGCCAAAGTTATACACTCCTTTCTCTAAACTTGATCACATTTTTAATTACATTTCTTGATTTTTTATTGCGGACTGTGTAAATCATGGCTCTTCATTCGCTTAACCATGTTCTGGGGTCTTTAGAAAGTCAGTATAAGCCGCAACATCAGCAGCAGCTTCAACAGATTTTGGGACATTGGCAGTCAGTGGTTGGAGTGGTTGTTGCAGCGCAAACTCGCCCAACCTCAGTGCAGCGAGGGGTGCTTAAAGTTGCAACTTCCAGTTCTGCGTGGGCACAAAATTTGGTGTTTGAGCGCCAGCGCATTTTAGAGAAACTAAATCAGGTTTTGTCGCGATCGCTCACTGATATCCGGTTTTCTACGGCTCAATGGGCAGAGATTCCTCTAGCAACCTTTCCCGGTGAACAAGAGCAAACAGCGCTATGGCAAGCTCATCCTAGTCGTTTGCCAGCAGGCACCATTTCTCTAGTCAACTCAGCCGCATTACCGTCAGATACGCCGTTGGCAGCATTTCAACAGTGGGCAGCGATGATGCGATCGCGCACCCAATACCTGCCCCGCTGCCCCCAATGCCATGCACCTACTCCAATCGGGGAACTGGAGCGCTGGCAGGTTTGTTCACTGTGCATAGCAAAACGCTGGTAGCTAAGCTATGAATTACTCAAGCAACCGCTTCTAACGTGATACTAATCACAGGCTTAAGTGAGCTAGAGCATACACATTTTTTTTAAAAGAGCCAAGCTTAGATAGCGTCTACCAAACTAACGACTTAGTGATTCGGAAAAATATCAATCATCTTGTTGATGTTTAATCCGATCCCTAAACTCTTTCAAAAGTAAGATTCTTTCTCTAAGAGTGACTAGATAAAATGTCCTCATAAACTGATAATTTCTGCCTTAGAAAAACTCACTTTAATGAAGTTTTATCAAAAAGCCGCTTTTAGTTTCACCTGATCCCTGCTGCTTTTTCATGCAAATCCGAAAGGTTTACGGAAAACACACCTAAATCAGGTTTTAGATTGCTTAAATCTGAAGAGAATCTAAACTCATCTTTTTATCTTGAACCGCTCAAAGTCCACTGGCGCTGTGAATCCAAGATAGAAGTGCTTCTAAAACGTAAAAAATTGTTAGTTAAAAATAGAGATCAGCATTTCTTGCTCACTTTAAAAAATTTTATGAATCCGCTCGAACCCTCAATATCCTTATGTCGTCACTGTCGCTACTACCTTCCTGAAGGACGACGCGGAGGGCACTGCCAAAAGCTCGATGTTTCTGTTAAAAGTCAGTGGAATGCTTGCAGCGTGTCAGCTCCTCCTTTTTTGCCGCCTTGGAATGGATTAGGAGACATTATGATTTGGCAGCAAAAAGCATTAGAAGTGCAAGAGGCTGTTGAAGCAAGCGCTTTTCGCGAGAATCTTGGTGATTTAGAAGGGGTATCCCACCCTGCACCAATGCCCCTTGGCGTTGAAGCCTCATCCAGTTGGGTTTAAGAATTTGCATTTAGGTTGGTGTTGCATACACGATTGATCTGTCTTATGGGAGCCAGGGATACTGCCGAAAATCGGGCGATCGCTTTTCTAAAAACGCCTGCTTTCCTTCGGCTCCCTCTTCAGTCATGTAGTACAGCAGGGTGGCATTGCCAGCCAGTTCTTGCAATCCAGCTTGACCATCGCAATCCGCGTTAAAAGCCGATTTTAGGCAGCGAATGGCGATCGGGCTTTTGGCTAAAATTTCTTGCGCCCACTGAATTCCTTCAGCGTCTAGTTGTTCTAAGGGAACCACACAGTTCACCAAGCCCATATCCAAGGCTTCAGCCGCATTGTATTGACGGCATAAGTACCAGATTTCCCGTGCTTTCTTTTGCCCTACAAGACGGGCTAAATAGCTAGCACCAAAGCCGCCATCAAAACTGCCAACTTTGGGTCCTGTTTGCCCAAAAATGGCGTTATCAGCCGCGATCGTCAGGTCGCAGAGAATATGCAGGACATGACCACCGCCGATCGCGTATCCTGCCACCAGTGCGATGATCACTTTGGGCATAGAGCGAATCAGCTTTTGCAAATCCAGCACGTTTAGACGAGGAATTCCCGCTTCATCTACATATCCTGCTTCGCCTCGAACGCTTTGATCACCACCCGAACAAAAAGCATACTTGCCGTCTGTGTGAGGTCCTGCTCCAGTAAACAAGACGACTCCAATCCGCGTATCTTCACGAGCATTCCAGAATGCATCATACAGTTCTACAACCGTTTTAGGACGAAAGGCGTTGCGCTTATGAGGGCGGTTGATGGTGATTTTGGCGATTCCGTCAGCTTTGTGATACAGAATATCTTCGTAGGTTTTGGCAACTTGCCAGTCAATTTGCATACAGTGCTAGGGATTAGGGGCGAGGGGCGAGGGGCAAGGGACGAGTAGCTAAGGCAAATTATCTGAAACCCGACACCTCTTAATCATTCATCTTTGCAGCAAAGGTGCCCAAATTATTCTGCCGCCATTGAGCATCTGCTTTGCGATCGGTGCAAAGTTCCAAAACACGGATGCCAGATTTGGGCAAGGGGTTCAGTTTCTCTGCTAGCTGATCCCAAGCGGTAATTCGTTCGTGTTCAACTCCATAGGTTTTACAGAGGTTGGCGAAGTTAATAGATTGGGGCAGGGCAAAGAATTCTTCAAAGGGCAAATCAAACTTGGCGATCGCTAACATTTCAAAAATGCCGCCGCCGTTGTTATTGATCAACACGATGGTTAAATGTCCCTCAAAATGCGGTCGGAGCAGAAAGCCGTTGGTGTCGTGCAGCAAGGCTAGATCTCCAGTCAGCATGACGCTGCTGTGGTTGCGATGGGCAATCCCCAGCGCAGTGGAAAGGCTGCCATCAATGCCGTTCGCGCCCCGATTGAAAAAGGGCTGAATTCTAGAATTACCAGGAATCCAAAAAAAATCTACGTCACGGACGGGGGTACTGCTGCTGATAAATAGGGGCGTGTTGGCAGGCAAACAACGGGAGAGCATCCAGGCAGCTTTTCCTTCAAACAAGTCGGTTGTTTCGCTCAAGGCGCGATCGCGGTTTTGGCGAGTTTCAATTTCTGCGGCCTTCCAGAGATGCCAGTAAGGACTGACTTGAGCAGCATTCAAATCCCGTGCTGACAGTTTTGCCGCTATCTGCTCCACTGAAACATGTAAATGAATCGTTTTGCCGTGGAGTGGATCTAGATTGCGATCGCTGGGATCAATCACCCATTGCAAGGGTTGAGTTGCGGTTAGCCAGGTTCGCAACTGTTTGCTGGTGGACATATCGCCAATCCGCAAGACGATCGCAGGGGTTAATTTTTCTGCCCATGCCGCATTTCGCAAAATCAGATCGTAGGTAGAGATTAAATTGGGAATTAAATCGGCGTAATTGCGGAGTGGAGACAGCCCTTCTGCAAGGACGGGATAGCCCAGAAAGCTGGAGAGATCCGCGATCGCTCGGCAGTAAACTTCAGGGTCATTTGGTTGAGCCAATCCAGCGACGATGATGCCCTGAGGTGAGGCTTGCCAGTCATCCAAAGGGAGTGGAGAGATGGAGGGGGGGAGGGGGGGAGGGATGGAGGGGATAGCGGAAAAGAACTGGGTGGCGTTGAAGGTGAGGGCTTGAGCTTGGACGTAAGGTTCGGGGATAGGGGCAAGCGGTTCGCGTAGGGGGACATTTAGATGAACCACTCCCGCGACTGGAAAAAGCGCACGATTCCAAGCGTGAATGATGGTTTGGCGTAGGTAAGCAAGCAAGGCAGGCTCTACAGACGCGATCGCCAGTTCGGTGTACCAGTTGGGAAAGGAGCCATAGAGTTTTTGCTGGTCGATCGCTTGTCCGGCGTTACAATCGCGCAGTTCTGGGGGGCGATCGGCGGTGAAGATCAGCAGCGGCACCCGACTTTCATAGGCTTCGATCACAGTCGGATAGAAATTTGCGCCAGCCGTGCCAGAGGTGCAAACTAATGCCACGGGTTGATGCTGTTGACGGGCAACCCCAAGCGCAAAAAAAGCCGCAGAGCGCTCATCTAGCACCGGAATTGCATCAATGTCAGGATGATTGGCAAAAGCGATCGCCAATGGAGCCGATCGCGATCCCGGACAAATCACCGCTGTCTTCAAACCCAATCGAGCCAGCGTTTCCACCAAAATGGAAGTCCAGGCTAAGTTTGTGTTAGTAAAATCAATCGACATTATCCTCCCGGTTTCAGGGCTTCTTGAGCCGCAATGCCATCTCCTTGATAGCCAAAATAACCCAAGGTAGCGGCGGCTTCGGCACGAGTGACGGCTTTCTTCGACTGGAATATAGTTGTGTAGCCAAAAGCACGACGGATATTAGACTGATCGCCGTTTTGAAAATCTGCCAATACTGCCCGCTGCGCTTTGGGATCAATTCGGGCGGCATCTTGAAAACCCCAGGTTTGCTTGAGCGTATCTAAACTGCTGGTGGGCAAAGGCTGCCGAGTGTCCATGGGCACCTTCCACAGCAACAGGTTCTCGCGACTCAGTTGAGCATCAGGGCGAAAGTTGACCGCTGTTAAATCACCCGATAACGGACTGGAGATAATTCCCGCTTCTGCCAACCCTTGAATCGCTGCAAAATCGCGATCGCTGGCGGGAACATCCCGAAAAATGGGTTGAGAACTGCTGGATGCGGGACGAATTTGTTGAGCCACGCGATCGCGATAGAGGCGATTATTTGCAGCAAACAGCCACCGCACATACTCTCGTCGCGAAACCGGTTTATTCGGTGCAAAGTTGTTATTGCCAGCTTTCTCGTTGCCGCCCGACGACAACTCTAAAACGCCAAGTTGGGCAAGCGCAGTAATGTACGGCTGCAATTCTTTGGGCGCTTTATCGATATCGCTGAAAGAATTGGGCGATAACGTAATCACTGGCTGACTGGATAGCGGGGGCTGACTGGATGGTGTGATTTCATCCGAGCTTCCCGACAATCCTAGAAATGCTTCGTCTGGTGTAGTTGTCGGTGTGGATGCCGTTGGTGATGGGCTGGGAGCCGCCCCAAGCAAACTGCCTTGCTGATATTGAATGGTAAAATCTGTGCCAGCCGTAGAAGCAGGATTGGATGAATCTAGCTTGGGCTGGATGGCAATACTGACTTTCAGGTCGTTTCGATTGGCGGTTAGGGTTCCCTGGGTTGTGCTTAGGGGCGATTCCTCCAGCGTCCAGCCATTGGTTTGGAACTGCTGTTTGTAGAAGGCAAAAACGCGATCGCTGCTATCTGAACTTTCCCATTGAGCGGTCTTGTCTGTTTCATTAACCGATTGCAACACTGCCGCTGGATATTGGGGAATTTCTACGGGAAACGTCGTGGGTAGTTTTGCTTCAGAAGTTGGGGTTACAGTTGGGGATGGCGTTGGAGCGATCGCTTGTTCATCTACAACCGTTTCTTTGAGCTTAGAATCAGCCGCCAGAGAGGTTTGCAGCGATTCTCCTAACCCACTATTGGCGCAACTGGTCAACAGTAAGCAACAGAACAATATCAATGAAGCCGACAAACGATGAAACACGGGTTATATCTTAGCAAAATCTCCTACAGCCCTACACTAGCGTAAATTAGCGGGGTAGAGTTCGGAGTTCGGAGTTCAATACGGTTGTTTATCGCTCATCTGTTGGTATGCGATAAATACCGCTTCCAGGAAGTCGTCGGAGGTGGTGTTTGGTGGGGTGGTTTCCATTGCCAGCAGTGATCGAAGTTGTCGTGCCAGTTCCATACTTTTTTCTGCACGGGCTGACAGAGGCATGGTGGTTCGCCGCTGTAAATATTCTCGAATCACGGCATAGTCATCGGGTAGAAGTTGGTTGAGATCGGCACTGTCAGGCAATTGAGCGGCTAGGGCTTCGGCTTTGGCTGAAAGGGCGATCGCAGCTTTTTGATTCCCTTGAGATTCTTGAATCACAATCGTTCCGGCTGCCCAGTCGCCAATTCGCTTTTCTCGCTTGCCAAACAGGACAAACAAGGAGCCGATAAAGAAAAAATCATCAATTGGGCGCAGCAGCGATCGCAGGGTTGCCTGCACCATGCGAACCGCTCGCCCATCATCCCGTACAACTCGAATTTTGACCCAGCGCTTACCCGGAGTTTGTCCTTGCCAAAGGGTTTCAAACCAAATGAAATAGCCGTTCCACAAGGCAAAGTTGAGCAATATGAAAATTGCGATTAGCCACAGTGGAGCCGAACTATAGTCCCTGCCAATGGATTCTAAAGTACCTAGTAGCCCAATCGCTACCACAAACCAGATAATCCAAAAAGCCAGAATGATCAAAGTCAGGATTGAGTAGTCGATCGCCAACGCCAAAACGCGGCTGCCAATTCCTGCCAATGTAAACTCTAGCTCAACGCTTTCGGGCGTGGCTAACGAAACTCGATTGAAATAGCGCATGATGGCATTCCTGAGATTAGCGATCTCGCAGTTTTAAGCCAAACCCTTCCTGCCGAGTTCGCAAATCATGATAGACCGCTGCTTTAATAATTTGCCACAGCGGTAGCACTACCACAGACAATAACAAGCCAATGGCGTAGCCAATTAGCGTTGATAAAGCATTCCCAATCGCTAGCGCATCGGGGTTGTCTCGAACCAATCCCAACACTAAGCCTTGGGGAATGATGGAAATCACTTGAGCAACTAAATAGAGCGGCAGAGTGATAGTAGACGTAATCAGCAAGACTAAAAATACTCGCCAAACATTGCCCTTCGTCAAGCTCCAGAAACGCTTCACTGATTGAAGTGCCATTATTTGGGGTTCGGTTGCTAAAGGAACTTCTGCCGCAAAGAGTCGAGCGCTCAGCCAAAAGAAAGCCGCGATCGCAGCGACAATAATCAGCAACAGCAACGCCCCCCCAATCATCATCAATCCAGGGTTCGGGGAACCCCCGCCAGCGCCCCCGACTGCCACAAACAGGGCAAAGCCTAACAGCCCCGCGACGATATAAACCCCAAGAACCAATCCAGAAGCAATTAGCCCAACCCAGATTTGAACTGCAAAAAAGCTCCACTTACGAGAATTGACAAAGCGTCGAGCGTCCGTGAGCGCTTCAGGCTCGTTTGTGAGTTCTCCAAAGGCTAAGCGCGTAATCAACGCAGAGTTTGCTAAGGATTTGGCAGAGCAAAATACTGCTAACACAATCATGGCAACAAATCCTAAAACTCCTAGCCCAGCCCCTGCTGTTGGTTGCTGCGTCGCACCAATGATGACTGCTACGATCAGACCCAGGCTAATCAGTCCTAAAATTGGCAGCAATGACCAACCGACCGCCGCCAATGCAATGGGCAAATAGTCTTGGAACTTTTCTCGGTAAAGCTGAAAGCCACTGCTGACAATATTGCCAAC
The DNA here is from genome assembly GCF_056784215.1 of Leptolyngbya sp. CALU 1928. NCBI lineage: Bacteria > Bacillati > Cyanobacteriota > Cyanophyceae > Leptolyngbyales > Leptolyngbyaceae > Leptolyngbya > Leptolyngbya sp. CALU 1928. The sequence continues at coordinate 99,363 of NZ_JBXBCE010000005.1, forward strand.
GCTGAGCGGCTCTACGGAGGACGATCGCGATCCTTGCGCCATGACTTACGCTCCTGTTAAAACGATGAATGATGCCGCTATCCTAATCCACTTATTTTCGTTATTTGCAAATATAAATATCTATTAAACATCTATGGACATTCAGCGCTGGATTGGGAGACGACAACCCAGTTGGCAAGCCTTGGAGGCTCTCTTGAAAAAGTTGGAAAGCAAGGGGTTAAAGTCGCTTAAAGCAGAAGAAGTTCGGCAGTTGGCTAGCCTCTATCGCTCGGTGTCGGCTGACTTGGCGCGGGCAAAAACCAATCAGGTCGGAGAGGGAATCACCCGTGATTTGCAAGCCTTGACCACTCGCAGCTATGCTCAGGTGTATCAGGGCGATCGCAAACAGGAATGGCGAGCCGTGCTGGAGTTTTATCGCTGGGGTTTTCCGGCGGCAGTTCAGCAAACAGGCGGCTATATTGCCTTTGCCACAGCGCTGTTTGTATTCGGTGTTTTAGTGGCATGGTGGCTGGCATGGCATGATCCGATGTTTATGACGCTGGTGCTGCCCACAGAAATGATTGAAAAGGTGCGAGATCGCGGCGAACTGTGGATGGGTTCCATTTTGGGGATTGAGCCACTCGCCTCCACTGGCATCATGATCAACAATATTAAGGTGTCGTTTGCGGCGATCGCGGGTGGCATCACTGCCGGACTGGGCACCGCTTATATTCTGCTTTTCAACGGCTTAATGATTGGCACCGTGGGCACACTGGTTGGGCAAAATAATCTTGCTATTCCCTTCTGGGCATTTGTCTTTCCCCATGGCGCGCTCGAACTGCCTGCAATTTTTCTGGCAGGCGGAGCAGGCTTTTTGCTGGCAAGAGCCATCCTGTTTCCGGGCAAATACCGCCGCGCGGATGCCCTCAAACTCTATGGAATGCAGGCAGCAAATTTAGTGTTTGGCATTGTGCCTATGCTCGTGATTGCTGGCATCATTGAAGGCTTTATTTCTCCACAACCTGCGATTCCTGATCTAGTCAAGTACGCGATCGGCACTGGACTATTTGGATTGCTGGTTTGGTATCTCAGCCGTACAAGGAAGTAGAAGATAACCAGAGCGGTTGGAAGAACTTGCTCAACAACTTACGTTTAGTCATCCAATCTTTAATCTGTTTTAACGGGCTTAAGCGCTGGTTACAGATATTTACGATCGCCTCGCATGGTGGTGGATTTAAGCTGCTCATGGCTAAAATAAATTAGCTTGTTTGTTCAGTCGTTCATCGGTTGAATCTGCAACTGATGTTTTCATCTGCTTAGAGTGACCAAAGAGAGTTGTACCGTTCCAATGGGTATGAGGTGCAGTCAATTAGATCGGTGACCGGGAAGCGGACATATTTGAGGTATTCGCCTAACCGAGGCGATCGCCCACAACCGTCACTGATCCTCTAGCAAGCCGTGGCAATATCGCAGTAACAGAGTGAGGCGATCGCCCATTTGATTTAACCGTTGCTCAACGGTGGCAGGTTGCTTTGCCGCCTGCAAAAACATCATATCCATGTTCAATAAGCGTAATTGCTTATCAATTTCAACATTAAACGACTGCACCTGATGCGTTAGTACTGGATCTAATTCATCTAGATTTAGTATCCAAATGTGAGTTTGAAAAAAAGCTTGTAAATTTGTCACAGCCGCCTTTAGGTTAGCGGAGTTATTATTTTCAGCGATCGCCTGATTCAACCCAATCACGTCCTGCTCAAATTTCTGATAGGTTTGAAAATATTCAGGCGGCAACTTGGGGATCTGCTCAAATTGCGTCATAGATTCACCTTGCCAAAATCTAACAGCATTACTTAGGTGGTTCCATCCGGTAGACTTTACCCGTTGCATTGGTGCGATAGACCCAGCGCTGAGTGTCATCAGAAAACACAACCTGCCAGCCCGGAACCATCATCTGAGTACACATCTCGTCCGCTTTTGCCAGCCCCAAGCAGCCATCTGACCAGGTTTTTTGAGTGGATTGCACCAGTTGCAACTTATTCGCTGGAATGCCAGTTTGTTGACTCAACTCTTGCCGTAACGTGTCGGCTATGGTTTCAGGCAATTTTGCTTCCGCCCTTGGGGTCGTCTCGGCAGGCGCGTTGCTAGGAATTGGGCTAATGGATGGCATTTCAACAGGCGGCACACTATCCGCGATCGCGCTCATCCTTCCTCTCAACCCTAACGCGATACCTCCCAATAGCAACAGAATTAAAATGCCCTGAACTACTAAAGTTGAACGTTTTATCTTCATTCCTGTCCCCTTGACCTCTCACGTTACATTTTTGGTTAAACCCCGTTATTCACATCAAGCCTGATACCTGACCCCTGCTCCCTATTTTCCTACGATTGGGATCTGCTGCCACATTTGATTAAAACTAGCAGGGCTAATAAACCGCCAAGCGATCGCGCCCACAGTGACGATCACGATTAAGTTCACGACATTTGCTAACAGGCGTGACCAGTGGGCAGGGCGACGGGTAGGAGTCTTACGGGCAGAACGGGAAATTACGGGTGTGGGAGCCGTAGCCAAGCGACCTGTGGGCTGGGAAGTATAGGGTTTAGGGCTAACAGTTTGGCGACTGGTAGCAGAGGTCGTAGCCGTTTCAGGCGATCGCGTCAACTGTAGATAATGGGCAACAGCCGCAGGGCGGCGCTGGGTTCGGCTCCATTGCATGAGCGCTGCCAACGGAATTCCACACAAGTTTTTGGTGTTTAATCCTTGGAGCTTCTGCAACATGGGTTGATCATTAGCAACCACAATCACCAAGCTCTCGCGTCGCCGCCGTGCCACTCCATAAGCGCACTTCAACACCTCTAGCGATAATCGCGCCCGTTGACTGAGAGTATGCCCATCGGCAGGCTTAAGTGAGGGATGCTCTGCGATCGCCAAACTTACCTGCCAGCCGCTGGTGGGATAAAATCGGGTAAATTCGCGGGCAGTGGCTTCAATGGCGGGTTCTGGAGCGCGATCGCAGAGTGCATTCATTGCTTCTAGCACTCCCTCGATCACCAAACACTCTCCCAATTGAGAAAACTGCTGCCACTCACGAGTTTTACCCGCTAACAAAGCAGTCGTATCAAACACAATCACAAACGAGGGTAAGAGAGACATAAATCTGATAATCAACCCGAATGAGTTCGATGAATTACTGAGGCAGAATGCGACGGTTTCACTTCTATCAACAGTTCTAAATTGGTTTAGATACTTAAGCAGGGGTGCAAGTAGAACTATTGGTCGCCGCTACTTGGATAACGTCTAAAACTTCTTTTGCATGAGAAATCATTGCGACGTGGCTTGATTCTAGAGCAACGGTTGTTGCGCCCATGCGTTTAGATAACTCGCGCTGCAAATCAGGTGGAACAGATTGGTCGTTGTTCGCAATAACATACCAGCTTGGCTTACTTTTCCACGCTGGCGAATCTGCTTTCGCTTCCAGTAATGATACAGATGGTGCCGTCTGAGTCGCATACATTAATGCGATTTGTTCGGCTGAAAGGTCGCCTGCAAGAACTTTTTGTACACCTTCTTTTGAAATCCAAATAAAACCCTCTTGTTCTTGAAAATGCGGCGATGGATTGCCGTATTTACTCATCAGATCGAGCATTGATTCGCCAGCATCAGGCGCAAGCGCGGCAATGTAGACTAAGCCAGAAACTCGTTCGTCGTTGCCAGCTTCAGTAATCACCATACCGCCCCACGAATGACCCACCAAAATACATTGACCTTCAAGGCGAGCCAAAGCGCGTTTCGTTGCAGCAACATCATCGTCTAGCGAGGTGAGCGGGTTTTGAACTGCAATCACTTCGTAGCCTTCTGCCAATAGCGGTGGAATAATTTGACTGAAACTAGAGGCATCTGTCCAGAAACCGTGAACTAGCACGATGTTTTTAACTGCACTCATGAGTGTTCTTCCTTTTTACCGCCGTAATGTTGGTCACATTACTTCTGAATCTACAAAGCTTTAGGATGACCCCCATTGCTGAAGCTGGAAAATATTGATCTCTGTCTGTTCAACAGTGTCTACCAAAATCCTAAAGCAGTAGTATGGTATGAAAATTAATTACTACACTAAACAAGCATGATTGCTTGGGTGTAACTTAGAGTTAATAGATTTAAAGCCGTCATACTAACAAACCTTTAAGGGCAGTTATGAATAACCTATCAAAGTACCGGATGAACTGCACTCTCTCTTTTGGTGACATTTATGGTCAGATTATTGTTTGGCTGATGGTCATTTTCTTAAGCCTGTCTGCTGCTATGGCATTGATGGGAGCAAGTAAACCCATTTTTGCGATCGCAATTGTGGGGCTAATTTTGGTGCTGACAGTTCCTTTTTTATTATTCGCATTTGTCACGACTCTGTTAAATCATATTGAACTGACACAGCTTGATCCTGCTGTAGAAAAGACCATCAACACCACGCCGATCGCGACCCCCAGCCAACAAGCGGCTCAAGTTACTGGATAATGGAGAAGGATTCGGCAATTAGGTTTCAGGTTTCGGGTTTCGGGTTTCGGGTTTTAGATTCAACCCCCTGTTTCCTGTTCCCTGCCCCCTGTTTCCTGCCCCCGTTCTCTGACCCCTGACCCCTGAATCCTGAAACCTGTTCCCATGCTCGAACACGACGTAATCATCATCGGCGGCGGATTAGCCGGATCACGCGCTGCCCTGGAAATTGTTCGCACGAATCCAACACTAAGCGTGGGGCTAGTCGCCAAAACTCACCCGATTCGATCGCATTCTGTGGCGGCACAGGGCGGTATGGCAGCTTCTCTGCAAAATGCCGATCCAACCGATAGCTGGGAAGCCCACGCCTTTGACACCGTGAAAGGCTCCGACTATCTCGCTGATCAGGATGCCGTTGAAATCCTCACCCGAGAAGCGCCCGATGTGGTGATTGATTTGGAACACATGGGCGTGTTGTTTTCCCGGGCTGCTGATGGACGCATTGCCCAGCGTGCTTTTGGCGGACATTCCCACAATCGCACCTGCTACGCTGCCGACAAAACTGGACACGCCATACTGCATGAACTCATCTGTAACTTGATGCAGTATGGGGTGACTATTTACGACGAATGGTATGTGACGCGGCTGATCTTGGAAGATGGGCAAGCAAAAGGCGTGGTCATGTATCACCTGCTGGATGGACAGTTGGCGATCGCCCGTGCCAAAGCGGTCATGGTTGCCACGGGTGGCTATGGGCGCGTTTACAACACTACCTCGAATGATTACGCCTCCACAGGCGATGGGCTGGCAATGACCGCACTCGCCGGGTTGCCCTTAGAAGATATCGAGTTTGTCCAGTTTCATCCGACGGGGCTGTATCCGGTGGGCGTGCTAATTTCGGAGGCAGTGCGAGGCGAAGGTGCCTATCTGATTAATCATGAAGGGCGCAGGTTCATGGAGGACTATGCACCCAGCCGGATGGAACTGGCTCCGCGTGACATCACCTCACGGGCAATGACGCGAGAAATTCGGGCAGGGCGGGGGATAAATGCCGATGGCAGCGCTGGTGGACCGTTTATCTATCTCGACTTACGCCACATGGGTAAGGAAAAGATCATGAGCCGAGTCCCATTTTGTTGGGAAGAAGCCCATCGATTGCTAGGCATCGATGCCGTACATGAACCCATGCCCGTTCGCCCCACGGTGCATTATTCTATGGGTGGCATTCCAGTCAACACCGATGGTCGGGTACGCGGCAGTGCCGATGAGTTGGTAGAAGCTTTTTTTGCAGCGGGGGAAGCGGCGTGTGTGTCGGTGCATGGAGCAAACCGATTGGGTAGCAATTCTCTGCTGGAGTGTGTGGTGTATGGTCGCCGGACGGGTGCCGCGATCGCTGCCTATGTCCAAAACAGAAAACTACCCGACCTCGATGAAACCCGCTATCTCACCGAAGCCGCTGAGCAAATCCAGGCACTGATCGAGCAATCTGGCTCCTACCGGATTGCCCAAATTCGCCAGCAATATCAAGACTGCATGACCCAATACTGCGGCGTATTTCGGTCAGAAGCAACGATGCAGGAAGGAATTGTCAAGCTCAAAGAGATTCAGCAGCTTTATAGCCAGGTGCGGTTGGATGATAAAGGCAAAGACTGGAACACCGAATTGATAGAAGCTTTAGAGCTTCGCAGCCTGATGATTGTGGGTGAAATGATCTTGACTTCTGCCTTGAACCGCAAGGAAAGCCGGGGTTCCCATGCGCGGGAAGACTACCCCGATCGCGATGATGTCAACTTTCTCAAACATACCCTCACCTACTACTCTCCCGCAGGCATCGACATCCAATATATGCCCGTCGTCATCACTCAATTTCAACCCCAAGAGCGCAAATACTAACCCACTAATCATCTATTAAATCACCAGCATCCGAGCCGCCACCGAGCAGAGAAAGTATCCTATGATAAGCTCTTGAGAGATCTTACCTAGCGGATGCTGGGTATTTTTCAAATACGTTTTTAGACGAGTCAGGGTGGAGCAAGCCATTGAGTAAAGAAGCCGGACGTTGACCATAGGGCCAGGCAAACGCATGTTTAAAGGCAGCATCCTGACACGCCTGTAACTGCTCAAATCCAATCACATCATGGGTTAGGAGATTTTCATACTCAAAAGGCAGTCGAACATTGTGCAGTCCAGCATTGTCGGTACAAATCGCAATATCTACCCCTGCTTCAAAACAGCGATCGAAAACTTGCTTTAGCTGCGAGATTTCATCTAATGTCCCTGTTTGTAAATACGTGGTTGGACATATCTCCAAACATTGCTTCTGCTCAGCGATTTGTTTAAGCAACTGAGGCTGTTGCAGCGGAATTTGAATTCCATGACCAATTCGCATTAAGTAAGGCAGCAGTTCGGCATGACAGCCATCGCGAGTCTCGTAGAGATGCCCGGTGGTGTTTAACCCCAGCGATCGCGCATAAGCATAGAGCCGCACAAACTCCTCCATCCGCTCTCCATAGTGATTATCCCCCCCTGCTATATCAATTCCACACACATAATCTCGATTTTGCGCCGCCAGATCCACAATGGCGCGATTCACCTCATACGGCAACCGGACATGCATACATAAGATCTGACTGGTCACAATCGGATACTCACTCAGTTGGCTAGACTGTCCCACCACCCGCACAATTTCCGTCATCAAATCAATTCGTTCAGATTGCCTCAAATCAGCAGGAGTTCGTAGATAGGGCGTGTAGCGTAGCTCCAAATAAGCCAAATTCTCGAAAATATACGCGCCCCGCATCAATCGATAAATGAAATAGGGCAAAGCCTCAACAGTCTGTACCCCTTCCACTAAAGTATGAAGCTCCAAATATTCATCTAAAGTATTGCGAGGACGCGTGTAAAAGTCTTCAAACTCTGAATAATCAGGAAAACGCTGAACTAATTCAGAGCCGTTGCGTTGCAAATAACGCCATAGAACTCTGGAAACAACCGAGCCGCCCAAGTGACGATGTAGGTCAGCATATAAAGCCACAAAAAACCTCTTGAATAGTACTAATGGTCAAATCAATTACGGTAGATAAGACAACCGCAAAAAATTCATCCTTCTCTAGATCATAGGAAATATTTATTGGTTCAGCGTCAAATCCGCGTCCAACTGAATGATTTGACTGTAAGAAATAAGCTCATAACCCGATGGGCAACTAAAGTTAGCCCGCTCTGAGGGAAGCAAGCTATATCCCCCAGCCCCTGCTACGCAAGCCCTGTGGTCTACTCCCAAGGCAGGAGAAGGAGAGCAAGATTTCTCAAAGTCCCTCTCCCATCGCGGCAGAGGGATTAAGGAAAACTCATATCAAAAATGACTTGAAAAGGACTGGTTTCAGTAAAGTACTCAAAACCTCTGGGTTCATCTAGATCTCTACTTTCTTGACATCGTTATTAAATGCCAGGAATTCTTGCTGTCTTTGCTATTGCTCATTAAGCAGATTTACAGAATTTTTATATCCTCCTTTAAAAAAATTATTGCTTCTTTATAGGAAAATCCCTAAGTATTTCTTAGGATAGAGAAAAATACAGCAGCTTTATGCTGTCGGGAGCCGGACAAGTCTTAGTTATTAGGTTTCTGAAGATTAAGCTTTCAGCAATCGATCAAATTAATTACAAGTATTTTTTATCAGGGTTTAACAGTCATGGAATATACAGAACGACGGGCGGCATTTGAAAAAAATGGATTTGTTGTTTGTAGGAAAGTTTTTACCAAAGAGGAAATGGATACTCTTTTGGAAGATATTAAGGAAGCCCAATTGCGAGATGACAACGATACGTTGACGCGGGGTTCGATGGTTTTTAGAATCAGCATCTTTTTCAAGAGCTTAAAGCTTCAACAATTTGTTTCTCAGCAGAAAGTTATAGACTTACTGAAAGACTTAGCGGGTCCAGATATTTGGGTGCGTTGGGATCAGGCGGTTGCCAAAGGACCTGGAGCAGACACTTTTCCTTGGCATCAGGACAATAACTACAGTTGTCTCCTAGATACGCACTATCAATTTTGGGTTGCTTTGACTGAGTCCAACGAAAATAACGGTGGGCTATGGCTGCAACCCGGTTCTCACAAGCAAAGCTTGCCCTATCACAAACTTGGGCATGAGGTTGTGTATGACGGCGTGCCAGAAAACCCCGTGTTGATTACTGCTGAGCCGGGAGATGTGGTTATTTTCTCTTCGTTTACGCTACACAGCACTACGCCCAATATCACTCAAGAAACCCGTTGGGCTTATGTTGTTGAATACATGTCGCTTGATCACTATGATCCCTATGTTGAGCCGCCTTACTTTGTTGTGGCGCGAGATGGCAAATCTAGCCCAGAGTTTGTAGAGACCTATCGGGGTAAGGAGAATCGGATGAATCGATTGAAATATAAGTTTATTAATTGGACTCCTGATAAGTTAGTGCCCAGTTTGATTAGAAAGGCAAAGCAAACTTTTGGTTCACCATTGGGAAGCCGTTGATATGGAGTACCGCATTCTAGGGCGCACGACTCTCAAAACGTCTGCGATCGCGATCGGAACTTGGCAACTCAGTGGTCCTATCACCCTCGACGGTAAAGCCGATGGATTCACAGACGTGGGGCGTGATCAGGCGATCAACTTGATTCATGCCTGTGAAGATTTTGGGATCAATACAATTGACTCGGCAGAAGTCTATGGAGATGGCGAAGGCGAACGGCGAGTGGGAGAAGCTCTTCAAGGTCGGCGCGATCGCTGGATTGTGAGTACAAAATTTGGCTTGCGGCGGGGTGACACTGGAAAACGGATCATTGATTGCCATCCCCAGACCATTCGGAAAAGCTTAGAAGGGAGTTTACAACGACTGCAAACTGATTATGTAGATCTTTATCTCTACCACAGTCCTCCAAATACCAAGTCGCTAGAGCAAGGAAAGGAGATTTTAGATACTTTGAAACAAGAGGGAAAAATCCGGTTCTACGGCATTTCCACCGATGATGCAGACTTAGTAGAACACCTGATTTGCAAGAATGCTGTAGAGGCGGTGATGTTTTCCCAATCGTTGCTCACCTACCCTGAAAAAATGCTCAACTTAGTGCAGAGCCATTCTCTAGGTGGCATGATACGCGGCGTGTTTGAAGCAGGATTGCTGACTGGTAAATACTTTCAGCACAAACCGCAGTTGTCTAAAGATGATATTCGCTCGCCTTGGATGAATCAGGCAAGAACAGAACAGTATGCGGTTTACCAATCTTTGGTGCCGGATGGCTTTTCGATGACTGCCCTTGCGTTGCGCTACGTGTTGGATTTTAATACGACTCATACGGTAGTTTTGGGAGGCAAAGCGATCGCAGACTACCAAGATGCCCTTGAAGCCTTTAAACTTTCTCCACTTGATCCCGAAACCCAAACGGCTTTGGCAACCCTGAGGCAAGCTCTTCGACAGAGATCGTTCAAACGTCGAGTTGTCAATAAACTCAAACGTATTTTCACTTGAGTTTCAGTGCTTGGGTTGACATAAAGGTCAAACGGTCTTGATAATAAGAGTTTGTGCAAACTTTAACGTTATAAAAAGTCTTGGCTAACGTCATTGTAGTGGGTGCCCAATGGGGCGATGAAGGAAAAGGAAAAATAACAGATCTGCTCAGCAACTCAGCGGATATGGTCGTTCGCTATCAAGGCGGAGTAAATGCTGGGCATACCGTTGTTGTTAACGATCAAACCTTTAAGCTGCATCTCATTCCATCAGGGATTCTTTATCCTGATACGGAATGCATTATCGGATGTGGCACGGTTATTGATCCCAAGGTGTTGTTAGGCGAACTGGATCAGCTTCGAGAGCTAGGGATTTCAACAGCGAACCTGCTCATCTCTGAAACTGCCCATGTAACAATGCCTTATCACCGCCTAATTGATCAGGCATCGGAAGAGCGTCGAGGGGAACACAAAATTGGCACCACTGGGCGCGGCATCGGTCCAACCTATGCCGATAAGTCGGAACGAACTGGCATTCGGATGATTGATTTAATGGATGCCGATTCGCTGCGTAAGCGGCTTCGTTGGACGGTTGAATACAAGAATGTCATCCTAGAAAAACTCTATAACCTTCCCCCGCTAGATCCGCAGGCTGTGATTGAAGAATATTTAGCTTATGCAGAACGCTTGCGTCCTCATGTGATTGATTCTTCGGTGCGAATCTACGATGCAATTCAGCGCAAACGAAATATTTTGTTTGAGGGGGCGCAGGGAACCTTACTTGATTTAGATCATGGAACCTATCCTTATGTAACCTCTTCTAACCCTGTGGCAGGGGGGGCGTGTGTGGGGACAGGGGTAGGTCCGACCATGATTGATCGCGTGATCGGGGTGGCAAAAGCTTATACGACCCGTGTTGGAGAAGGTCCTTTTCCGACAGAACTGCATGGGGAAGTGGGTGAGTTGCTCTGCGATCGCGGTGCCGAGTTTGGGACTACAACCGGACGGCGGCGACGGTGTGGCTGGTTCGATGCTGTGATTGGTCGGTATGCAGTGCGAATTAATGGGCTAGATTGTCTGGCAGTGACTAAACTTGATGTATTAGACGAACTGGATGAAATCAAAGTTTGTGTTGCGTATGAAGTGAAAAATGAGCGCCGTCATGATTTTCCTAGCAATTCGCGAATCTTTGCTCACTGCGAACCCATTTATAAAACCGTTCCCGGTTGGAAGCAATCGACCTCTAACTGTCGGTCTTTAGACGAATTGCCGAAACAGGCGCTAGATTACCTCAAATTATTGGCAGAGTTGATGGAAGTTCCGATCGCGATCGTCTCCTTAGGAGCAAGCCGTGATCAAACTATCATCGTTGAAGATCCAATCCATGGACCTAAACGCGCTTTGCTCTATACCAACGGCACGACTTCCGCCGAACCTACCAGTCAAACGATTCAAGTCTAACGGCTTCAGTCCAATGGCTAAAATTTTTCTAACTCTTTACCCTTGATTTTTTGCTATGAAACTTTCGATTGAATGCCAAACTCGTCCTGAGGGAAGCAAACCCAATGCTCTTCGCCAATCTGGTAAATTGCCCGCTGTTTTGTATGGCCATAAAGGAACAGAGTCTATTTCTCTAGTGCTGAGTGCAAAAGAGGCTGAACGGCTCATGAGACAAGCTTCGATTAATAACACCTTGATCGATATTACCGTTCCTGAAGTGTCTTGGGCAGGGAAAGCCTTGCTGCGAGAAGTCCAAACCCATCCTTGGCGGGGCACACCTTACCACGTTAGCTTTTATGCCGTTGCCGATCACGGCGACTTAGAAGTGGATGTTCCTATCCATTTTGTGGGTATTCCAACCGGAGTGAAACTGGGCGGAGGGTCTTTAGAAACTGCGATGGGATCTTTAGCCGTGCGATGTGCAGCATCTCTTATTCCTGAAGGGATTGAAGTGGATGTTTCTGACCTAGAAGTAGGCAGTGCAATTCATGTTAGTGAACTTGTGATGCCAGAGGGTGTAGTTGCAGTCTCTGATTCAGAACGGGTAGTGGCAAGTGTGGTGGCAGGTCGCGAAGAATAGTCTCGCTAAAATTTGCTGATTCACGAATTGATTCCAAAGCCAGGGAGCTATTTCTCTGGCTTTTTAATGGGCTGAATGATTAAGGCTGATTTAATCGATCGCCCAATCGGCTTGCCAGACTGATTCACTTTGCCGAAAATCGTTTTACCCTGGTAATAGAGTGAAGCAGAACTGCCACCATCTAGGTTCATTGCCGTTTCAATTCCCAAGGTTTTCATAAAATCCGTTAGCTCTGGGATCGTCATGCCGCTGTTGCTTGGATTTTCAGGCTTTTGTGCCACCATTACCCAAATAATTGTATTGTTGCGGGTGATGCCGATCGCGCTCCGAGCGTTTAGCTGATTTACTCCTAACGGATCGCGAATCACTTTTTGGTTACGCATCTCCAAAAAGCCTTCCTCTTCTAAAGTGGCATTTGGCAGCAGTTGAGGCCCTGCACCCAAAGAGTCTTGAAGCTGGCAGTCGGGGCGGGGAATGGTTTGACGGCGAGTAATGTCATACTGAACGACTTTTCCACATTGATACCGACGAAATTCAGAGCGATTGAGAATTTTATCGAGGTAAGGTAACAAGTCGGGATTAGTCATCAAGCGCGGATTGTCTTCAGGCTGGGCGATCGCGTTGCCTTGCAGCGTAACGGGCGAAATTGTTTTCTGGTTTTCGGGATCAAAGTAGCCCCCGTTAATCGCAGCGATCGCCCCATACCGTTGAGCTAATTCTCCAATGGGTTCTACAGTGCCCGATACCGCAGGCGTTACTAAAACCTGACTCTGTGTAGATATCGAAACTGTGTGAACGACACTCCGCGCTAGTGTATAAGTCTTGTATTCAACAGTGTTTGGGCTAGGTGGGGAAGTTGTGGTCGCAGTTGGAGCTGTGGACGGAGCGCTTGATGAAGGTTTGGGCGATCGACATGCAACCAAGCTTAGGCTAAGTCCTATCAAAAAGAAGCTCCCGATCTGAGCTTTACGCATAGTTTCCTCGACACACCGTACAGATCCATACTAAAGATTGTGACAGCGTTCTGAGTTCACAGCTTACAGCGGTTTGCAGACTCATGAGGGACAGTAGCAGCAGTGGGCAAACCAGTTTCGCAAATGCTTCGGATTCATTAAATCCATCGCCGTTGCAATCAGCGTATCGACCCGTTTCGAGGTCGTCGGCGAGAACTGCCTTAAGAAGGCTTTTAACTGCGACCACCAGTGTTCTATGGGGTTAAATTCCGGGGAGTAAGGAGACAGGTACAGCACCCTTGCGCCAACCGCTTCAATTAGAGGTGCTATCGCGTCTACTTTGTGGGTCGGCAGATTGTCCATGACCACAACAGCCCCTTGCCAGAGTTGGGGCACAAGACACTGGGAGACATAGACTTCAAAGGCAGCCGCGTCCATCGAAGCATCCATTGTCATTACAGCCAGGACTTTTGAGACCGAGATCGCACCAATGACACTCACCTTACTACCGCGATAAAAGGGTTTGAAGTCGTAAGCTCGTGCTCCAGACCTTGCACGGGCATGCGTTCGCATCAGTCCCAGCAAAACTCCCATCTCATCAAGAAACACTAAGTCCTTGAGGTCTACCCCCTTGACTTGGGTCCAATACTCCGCTCTTAAGCGTTGTACGCGTTCGCTCGTCGCTTGGTGGGCGCGGAGTGTTTTTTTTGGCGTGGTAAATCTAGTCGCTGGAATGTCCGACACATGGTGCTTTGGCTTACCCATAGTCCAGTCGCATCAAACAATAACTCACAGTATTCTGCCAAGGTCGCATCGGTCTGTTGCTCGAAAATCGCCATCAACTGATCTTGATGCTCCATCACCGCACTCACCGACCCACCCTGCTTGCGTGGCACCACATGACCTTCTGTCCGCTTCTGAGTGACCCACCGCTCGACACAGTTTTTGCTGACACAGAAGCGCTGCGCTACTTTTCTGAAAGAGCTATCTCCTTGTTCAATCGCACTGACAACTCGTTCTCGCAAGTCGATGGAATACGGCTTCATTCGTTACCTTCTTTTGCACCACTTTAGTGTCCCCTATCTGAACGCAAACCGCTGTAACTCTATGCAAAAAGCCCTAGGGAGAGCTAGGGCTGATGTATGAATCTCGTTCACTTAGCAGCTAAACACCTTGATGGCTTTACTAGAGCCATCACCATATCCGACTAAAGGTTGGACAAGTTGGACAGAAAACCAATCACCCCATGCCCCGTAAAGACTTCTAAAGCTAACAAGGAGACGAAACCAATCATTGCCATGCGTCCGTTGAAGAGTTCTGCGTATTTGGTAAAACCAAACTGAGGTTGATCAGTGACATACATTTTTGGCTCAACTGCATAAATGTTTTGTCTTCCGCCTTCTTCAACCACAATGCCGTTTTTCATGAAAGTCTCCTGACCTGTTTGTGTAACTTTATGTAAACTAACATAGCAGGTAATGTTACAAAATTGCAACATTAGATTTAAAAATGTAACAAAGCGTGGTTAGTTTGGCTCCTAGTAAGCAGCTATGACTGCTCTAAGTTTTCCCGTCGCCAGTATGCCTGCACCAAATGAATCTCGTCGTAACCATATACTTCTCCCAAATAATCGCGAATCTGGCGGCGTGAGTCTCCACCAACAGTCGCGATCGCGTGCAAAATTTTCTCTTGGCGATCGAGCGGCACTAGGTTATTGAGCGGAATGTCATGTTCCATCTCAATTAGTTCTGCTAAATGGGTCATGACCGTACTCATCCGCAGATTGCGCTGCTCGGCAATTTCAAACGGTTTTAGCCCCTGCTGAAAAAGCTGCAAGGTCAGCCGATGGGTATCTGAGGGAGAACGATGCACCGGGGTGAGCAGAGGTAACCCAACGGGCGAAATAGTCGATGCCGAAGACGTTAAGGAAAGCCCTTTTTCTATCCGAAATTCGCGGATTTCAGATAGAAAAATATCGCCATATTGATCCAACTTACGGCTACCCACGCCAGAAATTTGAGAAAATTGAGCGCGGTTTAAAGGCTGCTGTTGTGCCATTAAGCGCAGGCTAGCGTTCGCAAATACGACGTAAGGGGGCACAGATTGCTGATCGGCAAGCCGCTTCCGCAGTGCTTGCAGCCGCTGGAAGAGTGCTTCGATGTTCTCATCCGTTTCGTTTCCGGGTTGCGCAGTTTGGGAACGACCGGGCGCAACGGCAACACTGACTGATCGCTGTTTTCGCAACACTTCCCAACTCAACTCATTCAGCTTCAGCACCGAATAACCATCGCTGCTTTCATCGACTAAGCCTTGATGCACCAGCGATCGCCCTAACATTCGCCACTCCTCAGCGCTGCGATCCTTGCCAATGGCATAAGTAGACAGCTTTTCATGCCCATTTTGCAGCACCCGCTGGCTCTTGGAACCCCGCAGCACATCTACCACATAGCCCATGCCAAACCGTTCTCGCACCCGCGCCACACAAGAGAGAAACTTTTGGGCTTCAATCGTCCAGTCTTCTACGGGTTTGGGATTGCAGCAGTTGTCGCAATTGCCGCAGTTACCCGGAAATGCTTCGCCAAAATAGCCCAACTGAATAATCCGACGGCATTCCGTCGCTTCGGCATAGTTGACCACCCGGCGCAATTGTTGGCTGGCAATCCGCTGCTCGTCTTCCAAGGGGTCACCTGTGGAGGGATCAACTTTTTGGCTAATCAAAAACTCCACGGTTTTAATATCGCCTGCCCCATAGAACAGAATACACTCGGCGGGTTCGTCGTCTCGCCCTGCCCGACCCGATTCTTGGTAGTAGCCTTCAATGTTGCGCGGCAGATCGTAATGCACCACAAAGCGTACATCTGGCTTGTTGATGCCCATGCCAAATGCAACGGTGGCAACCATCACCTGCACATCGTCTCGGATGAAGCGGTTTTGATTGTCGGTGCGGGTTTCGGTTGTCAATCCTGCGTGATAGGGCAGCGCTTGAATTCCGTCGTTTTGCAGTTTCAGCGCCAGTTCATCCACGCGCTTACGGCTCAGGCAATAAACAATGCCAGACCCAGTGGTTTTACGAACGATTTGAACCAGTTCATCGTAGGTTTGTCGCTGCTTAGGGCGCACTTCGTAATAAAGATTGGGACGGTTGAAAGTCGCCAGGTGAACAACGGGATCTTTGAGGTGGAGTTGCTCCACAATGTCGTGCCGCACTCGTTCGGTAGCAGTGGCAGTCAGCGCCATCACCGGAACTTTGGGATAGCTTTGGCGCAACTGCTGCAACTGACGGTAATCTGGGCGGAAGTCGTGCCCCCATTCTGAAACGCAGTGGGCTTCATCGATCGCAATGCTTGACACATACACCTGCGACAGCCACTCACTGATCCGCCCATCGCCCAACAGCCGCTCTGGGGCAATATACAGCAGTTTCACCGTGCCTTCCACCACCGCCCGTTCTCGTTCTCGTAGTTCTGCACCGCTGAGGCTGCTGTTGAGAAAGGTAGCGGCAATGCCGTTATCTTGCAATGCCTGCACCTGATCTTGCATGAGGGCGATCAAGGGCGACACAATGATGCTCAATCCGGGTTTGAGTAACGCTGGCAGTTGATAGCATAGGGACTTGCCGCCACCCGTGGGCATAATCACCAGCACATCCTGGTTTTGCAGCGACTTTTCAATAATCTGACGCTGCCCCGGTCGGAAGCTATCGTAGCCGAAGTAATGCTTGAGAGCATGTTCTAGGGAAGAAAACTGGGTCGCGATCGCGGGCTGAGTGGACATTGGCGAATTACGAATTACGAACGGCGAATGGCGAGACTCCACACTGAAACCCGAAACCTGAAACCTGCAAACCTGAAACCCGATTCGGAACCTGTCTGATAAAGGATCGTCGGTGAGGAGTACACGCGATCGCGTCCATTTAGGATACCCTAGCTAAGGCAGAATCAACCGATTGAAAGACAATTGAGTCCTATATCCATAGGGTATGATGGCTTCTTAGCCTCTATATTATTTTAGGTCTAGCTCGTATTGGGTCTAAAAGCTGATGATTTCGTGAAAGTGTTTTAATTGCCAGATTTAAAGGGATTGCTGCCATTGCTACCATCACACTTGCCACATCATTTTCCTTCCAAAAGATTGCTATGCCTGAGTAACGGACATGGAGAAGACATCATTGCAGTGAGGGTGCTGCAAGCGCTACGAGAGCAGCCAAATCCGCCTCAAATTGCAGCATTGCCATTAGTGGGTGAAGGACGGGCATATCAACAGGCAGAGATTCCCTTAGTGGGTGCGGTGAAGGCGATGCCGTCGGGCGGATTTTTTTGGATGGATAGTCGCCAGCTAGCGCGAGATCTTCAGGGCGGATTGGTGCAGCTTACCTGGTCGCAGTTACAGGAAATTCGGCGGTGGGCACAGCAAGGCGGCACGATCTTGGCGGTGGGAGATATTTTTCCACTCGTACTAGCGTTGCTGAGTGGAGTACCCTATACCTTTATTGGCACGGCGAAGTCAGAATATTATCTGCGGGATGATGACGGTAAACTGTTTGCTGCGGAAATGTTGGATGCTTGGTCAGGCTCGGTGTACTATCCCTGGGAACGGTGGCTGATGAGCCGCAATCGCTGTCGGGGGGTGTTTCCACGAGATACGCTCACGACTCAGATTTTGCAAAAGTTAGCGGTGCCAGCGCTGGACCTAGGCAACCCAATGATGGATGGGTTAGAGCCAACTGAAACGCGATCGCTGGTTTATAGCGAACCCCTTGCGGTAAGTTTGCGCCGCTCTAGTTGGGATAGTGTTTCTACGGCACCGTCTCAGCAACCACTAAACGTGCTGTTGTTACCGGGTTCACGGGTGCCCGAAGCCTATGATAACTGGCAGTATATTTTGCAGGCTGTCGCTGGAGTGGTCGAGGCTTTCACCCCTAAGTCACTGCTATTTTTGGCAGCGATCGCGCCTACGGTTCATCTAGAGCCGCTACATGATGATTTGGAATCGCAAGGATGGTCGCTCGTTTCTTCGGTGGGTATTTCTGACAGTCGCCACTTCCCCGATTCTGCCGCCCAATGGTATCAAAAGGGAAAAGCAACGCTGGTCGTGTCTCAACAAGCATTTGCTGACTGCTTGCACCGAGCCGACTGCGCGATCGCCATGGCTGGCACCGCCACCGAGCAATTCGTGGGGTTAGGCAAGCCTGCGATTACCCTGCCAGGGAAAGGACCTCAATTTACGCCAAAATTTGCGGAAGCCCAAACTCGCCTATTGGGGCGATCGATTATCTTGGTACGAAATCCTGACCAAGTTGCTAGTGCGCTGCAAGCTGTTTTGCGAAACCCGGAACAGCTAGAGCTTATTGCTGAAAATGGTCGTCGTCGTATGGGATCTCCAGGGGCTGCTCAACGGATCGCGGCTTACCTGATGCAGCAATGGGAACGGAGAGGGGGGGATTCGAACCCCCGTTGAGTTACCCCAAACTTGATTTCGAGTCAAGCGCATTCGACCACTCTGCCACCTCTCCATTAATGATCCTACCATCTTATTACCAGCGATCTTCGATCAAAGGATTGCTGTGGGATGTTGGAGGTGCGAGGGTCTTACTCAATCCATTGCTCGACTGAGCGCATATCGGCTTCCTGCCACTGCCGTTTCGCTCCGCGTCCAGATGATTCCCATACCCCGCCTAACCCATCCTTTTGCCAGCGTCGAAGAGTGAATCGAACCGTCTGTTTGTGACACTCAAAGATCTCGGCAATCGCGGGGAGTCTCCACCCTTGAGCGTTGAGTCGAATCATGTAAGCGCGATCGCGGGATCGTTGCGGTACGCTTGTAGCAAGCCGTAGTTCTGTTAAGGTACGGTCTTCTTCAGGGTTCAAAAACAGGTGAATAGGAGCAGGCATCAGGACAGTTGAGGAGGAACTTTACACCAGCCTTTCTACCTTAGTTTTAATTGCAGCCGCCTACTTACTTCAAAACCCCGTTCCAACGAACTTCTGCCCGATTCTCTGTACTCTTGTTCCCGATTTCTGCCTCTAGAGCATCTGGATAGTATCTTTTTAACTGATTGGCTGCGATCGCACCAGCTTTCCTGCGATCGTGCGGATTTTGCCGAAACATACCGAAAAGAGGACTATCCTCCTTTCCGAGGCATAATCATGGCAATACGCAATCAGCCACACCTAATGGCGATCCATCCGCTTCAATTAGACGAATTTCTTCCTCCAATCAATCGCTGGACCCAGGGCGGAACCCTATTGCTACTAGGGCTATTTGTGGGAGCAATGGGCGCGGCGGCAGGGGTCGAGTACAACGTTACCGTGCAGGCGGTTGCCACTGTCCGTCCTATTCAAGATGTGAGCGTTGTACAGGCGGCAACGACTGGCATCATTCAGCAGGTGCTTGTGAAAGAAAATCAGCCGATTCAGCAGGGAGAGGTACTCGCGGAATTTGGAGGATTAGAGCGATCGCGGCTGCGTAATTTGCAAGCTCGCCGCGATCGCTTACAGGCATTTTTACAACAATATGAAGTGCAAAACGCCGACATTGATGCCACTCTTAAAACCTTAGAACGCGGCATTTTAGTAAAAGCAGCGTCTTTATCAAGGGTCGATCAGGCGGCTATTCCAACGAATCTTGTCAACGTGGAAATTGACGGTGCGTTGGAGCAACTGAAGCAAACAGCCCCAGCGGATGCCCAGAGATTCACCACTCAGCGCGATCGCCTGTTGCAACAGCGCACTGGGTTAACCAATCAAATCCAACTGGATCGCACAGCTTTACAGGAACTCAATGGCGCGATCGATCAGCAAGTTATTCAAGCGCCCGTGAGTGGAGTCCTCTTCAAACTCGCACTCCGCAATTCAGGACAAGCCGTAAAACAGGGTGAAAATGTGGCTCAAATCGTGCCAGATAAGGTGCCACTGGTGATTAAGGCGCGAGTGGCAGCCCAAGACATTAGCCAAGTAGAAATCGGTCAACCCGTCCAAATTCGAGTCTCTGCTTACCCCTACCCAGAGTATGGAACGCTTCCTGGCACAGTTCAAACGATTGCCCCCGATGTGATTACTCCAACGGATGGCATTAATTCAACGGCTGCCTACTATGAGGTGACGGTTCAGCCAGAGCGCCCTTATTTTACCAAAGGCGATCGCCGCTATCTGCTTCAACCCGGAATGGAAGCCCGTGCTGATATTATTTCTCGCCAAGAAACGGTACTTCAGGCATTCCTAAGAAGACTTCGCCTCTGGAGTAATGCCTAGAAAGAAGGGCAACTATCTCAAACCGCGATCGCGCTAATTGTAACCAGCAAGTTGCTTCAATGCCTCAATTCCGGCACAATCGGGAAGATCAATCCCCATAAAAGCAGTGCCGAATGTCTGTTCAACTCGCCCAACTGGTTCTCAATGGCATTTCTTTGGGCAGCATCATTGCCCTTGGCTCCGTTGGTTTAACCCTCACCTACGGCGTTTTGCGCCTTTCCAACTTTGCCCATGGTGACTTCATGACCCTAGGCGCTTATGCCACGTTTCTAGCCAATAGCCTAGGCATCAACATTTGGCTGTCTATGATTGTGGGGGCGGTAGTGACGATCGCCGCTTTTTTGCTAACCGAAAAACTAATCTGGGCACCGATGCGGGTTCGCCGCGCCGCGCCTGCCACGTTAATTATCATTTCGATTGGACTGGCTCTGTTTCTCCGCAACGGCATTATTTTGATTTGGGGCGGCAGCAACCAGCGCTACAACTTATCGGTTGCCGAAGCGCTTGAGTTTGGTGGTCTGCGGATACCGCTTTATGATCTAGTGGTGATTGGCATGGCGATCGCGGCGATTTTAGGGCTGCACTACTTGCTGCAAAACACCAA
This sequence comes from Leptolyngbya sp. CALU 1928, assembly GCF_056784215.1. Classification (NCBI taxonomy): domain Bacteria; kingdom Bacillati; phylum Cyanobacteriota; class Cyanophyceae; order Leptolyngbyales; family Leptolyngbyaceae; genus Leptolyngbya; species Leptolyngbya sp. CALU 1928. The sequence goes on from NZ_JBXBCE010000005.1 coordinate 120,198, forward strand.
AATTGGCAAGGCAATGCGGGCTGTGGCAGACGATCTCGATCTGGCGCGAGTAGCAGGGATCAAAGTCGATCGCATCATTTTCTGGACATGGATTATTGCAGGCGGATTAACAGCCTTAGGCGGCAGTATGTTGGGCTTAATCGAAGCAGTGCGTCCCAACATGGGTTGGTTTCTGATTTTGCCGATGTTTGCTGCCGTCATCTTGGGCGGAATCGGCAATGCCTACGGCGCGATCGTGGGTGCCTTCATCATTGGCATCGCCCAAGAAGCCAGCACCTATTGTCCGGCATGGCTCCCCCCTTGGCTGAGTCAGTTTTGCATCCGTAACGAATATAAACTTGCCATTGCCCTCTTAATCATGATGCTCGTATTGCTCGTTCGACCCCAAGGCTTATTTAAAGGAACGATGTCTTAGAAAAGCGGTTGGAGCGATTGGTGAGTAGCGAGTGGGAAAAAAGCGAGATCGCAGAGGGTGTGTTAAGCAACGCTGTAACGCACCAAGATTGGGGCTATAGGGCAAAGCTTTATGTTTTCCATTTTGTCATTTCCAACCCCTTGCCCCTTGCCCCTTAACGGTCTAGATATTAATAATGTGAGCGTAAATAGCTGCCACTAAAAAGTTGACTGACAATAGCAAAATTGCCCAGAAGGCGCGAAAAGTATAAGGCGGCTTTTTGTTTGTTGCTTGCGTTGCCATGAACGGTACTCCAAAAGAATAGACTTTTTAAGGAATACCAAAGAATGGGTCGCTTTGCGACACTCTAGGATCAAATTTAACGTCATATGGAAAGGTTCATCCATTCTCGTCGTTCTGACTTCGCCATTTTTCTCCGCTGATTTAGCTACGCTGGACAAAAATAAAGGGTAGGCACGATGACCATCAAACGAATTTTAGTTGTGGATGATGAGGCGCGGATTCGGGAAGTGGTGCGAATGTGCCTAGTGAAACTTGCCCACTGGGAGGTGATTATGGCTGGTTCGGGAGAAGAAGCGATTCAAGCCGCGATCGCCAAGATGCCCGATGCCATCCTGCTGGATGTTTCGATGCCCGGAATGAATGGTCTCGAAACCCTGCAACATCTTCAGCAAAATCCTCAGACTGCCCCAATTCCAGTAATTTTTCTAACTGCCAAAGTTCAACCCAATGAACAACTCCAGTACAAAGAATTAGGGGTTGCCGGATTAATCGTTAAACCCTTTGACCCTCTCCAGATATCCCAGGAAATCAGCCTACTATTAGGTTGGTAAGCGAATAGTCTTTTAAGTTACAGCATTAAAAAACTCGGAAAGCCTTTTAACACAGGGTTTAAATCCCTTGTTCAGGTAACTGAATGCCTATCAGCTTAGATCTGGAATGAGTCTTCAAAATTACACGCAACTTAACGCTTCTTTACAATTCAAGCGAGAGTCTGCAAACTTTCTCCATATTCTTTATGTATTCTGAAGCCACTGCTTAAGTTTCTGGCGTTGCTAAATCGAAGTATGATTTCTGGCTGTAAGAGCAGTGTCTTATATTCATTCGAGCAAGGTTGGGAGCTACTCCATTTTTGTCGGATTGTTGAAACCAAACAGTTAGAGTGGTTGATGTGACTGCCAAGCGGATTTTAGTTGTAGATGATGATGCTGTGATTCGGGAAGTTGTGGCAGCGTGCTTGCAGCGTTTAGGACGTTGGGACGTGCTAACGGCTTCGTCAGGTAAAGATGCATTACGGCAAGCTGATACTGAAAAAATAGACGCGATCGTTTTAGACGTGATGATGCCTGAAATGGATGGATTTGCTGTTTTGCAGTGTTTAAGCTCTAATCCAACCACTCAACTCATTCCAGTAGTGCTATTAACCGCCAATAGCTATTTGCCCAACCCGGATCGCTTACCAAAGTTAGGCGTTGTATTAACTATTTTCAAGCCATTTGATCCCGTTGATTTTGTCCGGCAAATTGCTCAAACCTTGCAATCATGAGAGAACTCAACACTTTGACATCATTTGCAAAGAAACGTAGTCAAACTCTTGTCGTTCTCCAAACTTTCTCCATAATTTCCAAATATGTTCAAGTCAGTGCAATTTGAAGAGTTGCTCAATTTCCTTTATGTCTGTCAATCCTCATTCGTCTCATCCGAGGAATTTACGATGAATGCTTGTCCTTGCTGCTCTCATTCCATGTTGCGCCACATTCGTCAACATCAAGTGTATTGGTTCTGCCGGAGTTGCTGGCAGGAAATGCCTTTATATGACCAAGGAAATCGCCTGACCTCTACATCGTTAGAACAAGAACTTAGTTTTTTATCTCGAAAACATGCCTTGCTAATCACTTAAATCAATCATTTTATTTGGGGCTTTATAGCAAATTGTTATTTATTTCTCAGGGATTTACCATGAAGATCGTTGATCAGTCCTATCAATGTACGGTTCCAGGGCAATACTTTGGCACTTGGCAAATGCGATGCTATTTGCAAATTTTTTACTCACCGTTTGGGCAGCACATTGTCATGGTGTCTGATATGGGTTGCGAAACGGGATGGTTTTTCCCCTACAAAATTGAACAACTAGCAAGCCAAATTGTCCAGAAGTTTCAATTAGACTGCGATCGCCTAGTTTGGATCGAACATTGTCCCGCCGACACCAGCCGACCAAAATATAACGGATTTAGCCAAGTTTCCTTTGAGTGGCAAGCAGGAAAAGCGAAAAATCCACGGTGGCAACCCATTGATAAGCATTTAGCTGAAGTATTACGCAAAGAAACCGCCCAATTAGTAACTGTTTGAGAGAAGGAGATGGACTTTGAGTAGACCGCAGGACGTGCGTAGCAGCGGTTGCACGATTTGATCGGTTCTGTGAGTCAATCGCATCAACCTATCGTAATTGCAGGACAGAGTACCAATGCCATGTTGTTGCCTGAGGCAGATTGGGCTGCGGTACAAGAGACGCTGTATCTTCTCTCAGCGAGAATCGATTCGAGAAGAGTTAGCAACGCCGATCTCAGAGTGCGATCGCGATTTGGCATGATAAATTGGGCTGCAATAGTGTTGTCATATGAACCCTGTAGAGGCGTGGGGGCGATCGCCGCTGTTGATTGGTAAGGTTGAATGCGATCGCCTCTATAAAAACTGAACTGTGAACCCTGAAATGACCGACTATCTGTATTTCTATCCGCCGCTGTTAGCAGGCAAACTCGTTAAACGCTACAAACGATTTTTTGCCGATGTGGAACTGGTTTCTGGCGAAGTGGTGACAGCGCATTGCCCCAACACGGGACCGATGACGGGTGTTTCCACCCTGGGTAGTCCGGTGTATCTCTCCGAAAGTGACAGCCCCACCCGCAAACTGCGCTATACCCTGGAAATGATTCAGGTGTATGACAATCAACCTACCTGGGTGGGCGTGAATACCAATTTGCCGAACCGGATTATCCAACTGGCGTTGGTCAATAAGCTAATTCCTGAATTGGGCGACTATAGCGAAATTCGGGGAGAGGTGCCCTATGGACAAGATAAAAAAAGCCGCATCGATTTTTTGCTGATGGGTGCTGACAAGCCAATCTATGTGGAGGTGAAAAGCACCACTTGGGCGCAGGGCGAGTTGGTTTTGTTTCCCGATACGGTGACAACTCGTGGGCAAAAGCACCTGAAGGAACTGATGGCACTACTGCCCGATGCGGTTCCGGTGATGCTCTATTTCATTAATCGGGCAGACTGTCCCTATTTTGCCCCTGGCGATCGCGGCGATCCAACCTACGGCACGCTGTTTCGAGAGGCGATCTCCTTGGGTGTAACCGTGCTGCCCTGTCGCTTCGAGATTTCGCCTGTAGGTATTCGCTACTTGGGTTTGGCAAAGTTGAAGCTCAGTTAGGCAGGAATCGCGACCCACCAAACTATCGCCTGAGGGCAGTCTTTGCAATTATTTAGCGATCGCACAGGTTCCTCTAGCCCAGCCCCATTCTTCAGTACCGACTGAGACTTCTGAACCCGGACGCACATTGCCTCTGCCTAAATCCACTAGCGAAATCGCCGTGGCGGCTTGGAAGGCTCCCCGGTAGATAGGCTGTCCTTGATCATTGTTGCGATCGAACGTCAGGGGCGAAACGTAGGTGGGTTGTCCCGATCTCGTCCAGGTAATTTGGGTAAAGCGACCATCCAGAAATTTTGCATCATAGTCCCAGCCGTTGCTTTTACGCCCAGTACAGGAAAACGTTTGAATCGCATTGGACTGGGGAGTTGAACTTGGCTGGGGAGCCACAGTTGGAGGTTGAGTCGCAGTTGGCTGTGGAGTTGCATTTGCCTGGGGAGCCATCGTGGGCGTTTGAGTCGCATTGGGCGGTGTGGGAGAGCAACCTACACTCGCAACCATCAGGCTAATTCCAATCAACCCAACAGGGATTGTTTGGGTCATTTTGTTCGTCATTAATCGTTTCCCAAAGTTAGTTATTTTGAATCCAACGTTAGTTATTACTGTGATTTAGATCCGGCGATCGGTGATGCAGCCTTTGTTTTTTAAAAGATTTTGCAGAGATAACTAAAATTCTTTCCTACACAATAGAACAAATAAATATGAAACCAATAGCATGAGAAATATTGCCTTCTGTCCCTTTCGTCGAACTAGATTGTCTAGGGACTTTTTGGCTGCGGACTTTGACTCATCAACTGCTTTTACAGCGAGAGGGCGATCGCGGATCACAAAAAAACGTGCCAAATTTGCCAGCTAGAGTACCATGCTCCAGAGGAGTATTCTAGTTTTCAAAAAGTGTCTTCTAGAAGCAACCTAAGGTGCCGAAAGGTCTGGGGTTCCTAGACAAGCTTGGTGTGATTGCAATCTCAATTGAAAGCTTTTTATTGCTGTGATTAGAACTATTCGTGCGCTGATTCATCGTTTGAATGTGAGTAAAGTGCTGCCAAACATCAGGTTTCGTCGAAGCAGAAAGCTGATGTTTGTTGGTTCTATATTTCTTGCGATCGCCTTGGTCGTCGCCTTGGCATCTCCATCCATATACCCAGAAACGGCTCAGGCTGTGGAAGTCAACTCTAGCCAAGTTGCAATGGGCACTTGGGTCGGGGCTTCCTTTCCCGTAGAAAATTTTCAAACCTACACCTCTCCGTTTGGGTTACGCCGATCGCCCGATGGTGGTTACACCCAGGAATATCATCGCGGCTTAGATATGGCAGCGCCTCAAGGAAGCTATATTCGCAATTGGTGGATGGGCAAAGTAGTAGAAGTATCCGATGATAGCGCCTGTGGAACTTCGGTAGTGGTGGAATCTGGGCAATGGGAACACATCTATTGCCACATGAGCGGACACGTGGAGAAAGAAGCTGGCAAGCGATATATGGTCGATCGCGAAGGGGGCATCCAAATTTGGGAAGGACAAACCGTGCAAGCAGGAGTGCGGATTGGACGAGTGGGCATGACCGGGCGCACCACCGGACCGCACCTGCATTGGGGGCTAAAGTTTACCGGGAAATGGGTTGATCCGGCGCTCGTACTGCGGGCAATGTATAGCGAACAGGCAACTGGGCGATCGCTCTCCGCCGTACCGCCATCAGAGCGCTAATCCACTCACTTTAAAGCTGTTTACCTGAGTTGTCCAAATCCTTGGATAATGGAAAAGCGCCCTTCATTCCAACCTTTTATGCAGACCACGGATCGACTGATTGATACTTCCCTTAGCTTGTTACCCGATCGCGTTGCCTCTGTCAGCCGCACCACCGGAGAAACCGATGTGCAGGTGATGATTAACTTGGACGGTACGGGACACTGTATCGCTCAAACGGGAATTCCTTTTTTGGATCACATGCTGCATCAAATTTCGTCCCACGGCTTAATTGACCTGGATGTACGGGCAACGGGCGATATTGAAATTGATGACCATCACACGAATGAGGATGTGGGCATTACCTTGGGGATGGCTTTGGGCAAGGCGTTGGGCGATCGCAAAGGGATTGTTCGTTTTGGTCACTTTGTTGCCCCGTTGGATGAAGCCTTAGTGCAAGTTGCCTTAGATTTTTCGGGTCGTCCCCATCTCAGCTATGGCTTGCAGATTCCGACCCAGCGTGTGGGCACTTACGATACTCAACTGGTGCGCGAGTTTTTTGTGGCGATCGTCAACCATGCCCAAATCACCCTGCATATTCGCCAGCTAGACGGCATCAACTCGCACCATATTATTGAGGCGACCTTCAAAGCCTTTGCGCGATCGCTGCGAATGGCAACGGAAGTAGATGCTCGTCGCGCCAATACCATTCCCAGTTCTAAAGGGGTGCTTTAAAGAAGAGGTGCGCTGTGGCGATCGCATTTAGGCAACAGGAAATCAGGGTAGCGATCGCATCTGTGACAGCAAAACATAGCCCGTTCCCACCATCATCAAACTGTCAAATCGATCCAATACGCCGCCATGTCCCGGCAAAAGATTACTGTAATCTTTGACCTGGCACAGCCGTTTTAGATAGGAAGCCAGGATATCCCCGGTAAACGCCAACAAAGCGGTGGTCATGCCTATGAGCAGAGCGATCGGCATTGAAAACCCCACCCAATCCCGCGCTAACATTGCTGCAATTAAGCAAAATATAGTGCCGCCGATCAGACCTTCCCAGGTTTTGCCAGGGCTGATGTGAGGCAGGAGTTTTTGTTTGCCCAAAAGTTGTCCGGTAACCTGACAAAATCCGTCGAAGGTGAAGACTTGAAAGTAGATAAACAGCAGAAAAAATCGCTCAAATGACACTGAGAAAGCGAGAAAGCCAACCGCGATCGCCAGATAAATTCCCAGGACAAGCAGTTGAAACGATCGCCGAGATGACGCACCTAAAACCCGGATAATTTCCCCCAGCCCGATCGCGGAAATTAAAATGGCGGCGAGATAAAAGTGATCTAGCAAAATACTGGAGATCGCGCTGCTGACAATGGCGATGTAGGTCAGAAACTTAAACCAGCGCTGCTGACTGGTTTCCGCGTCCACCTTACGGTTAGCGAAATACATACCCATTCCACCCAGCAACAGAAAAACCGCAATATAGATAAAAATCGGATGCATTATTGATTCGCGTCGCGCAGTACCCAAAATAAGCCTTTGACATCCGTTTGGGGTTCGGACAACCACAGCACAATCAGAATTTCTTCCAGGCAAGCTAAAATTCCCCACCCGATCGCCAAATAGAACAGCCAATCCCAAAAGCCAAACCAGAGTAGCCCCATCATGCAGGCTCCTTGGAGGTAAGCGGTGATTTTGAAGCTGTAGGTATGTAGCCCAATAATGCTGCGAAACTTGATCAGCATGGCTAGATATAACGTGAACCAGGCGATCGCAAAAGCAACGATCCAAAGAACATGGGGTGCAATTTCCTCTGCTTTAAAGCTAAAAACCGCCCAGAAACCCGCGATATAGGTTGCTGTATCTGCCCAAGAGTCTAGTTTCGCCCCCAGTTCGCTTTCCATGCTAAACGTCCGAGCAATCCAGCCATCCAGAATATCGGTGACTAAACTAATCAAGAAAAAAAACGAAAAAATTCTCTCTTGTTCTCCAAGAATCAAAACTATTAGTATTGGAAATACCGCCAATCGATAAAGCGATAGAGTGTTTGGAATCGTCCAAATAGCTGTTTTTTCTGTCATAAAATCTTTGGCAGACTTAAATATTTAGCATAGATAGAATATCAAGAGCTAGATATTTAGCATATTTCTCTCAAGGGAATCTTAAGGGGATGACCTGCTTCTCTGAAACCCGAAACCCAATCTCTAGCTGCTAAACGGATGATGTTTATACCAATGATTGGCAATATCAATCCGGCGACACAACCAAACGCGATCGCGCTGTTGCACATAATCCAAAAATCGCGCTAGAGCAGCAGATCGTCCAGGTCTGCCTACGAGACGGCAATGCAGCCCCACGCTCATCATTTTGGGTGCAGTTTCGCCTTCCTCATACAGCACATCAAAGGCATCTCGCAGATAGGCAAAAAACTGATCCCCAGAGTTGAAGCCTTGAGCTGAGGCAAAGCGCATATCGTTATTGTCTAGGGTATAGGGAATCACCAGATGAGGCTTGCCATAGTCCGTTGTCCAATAGGGCAAATCATCGGCATAACTGTCTGCATCATATAAAAAACCGCCCTCTTCTACGACAAGCTTGCGGCTGAAGGGACTGGTGCGTCCGGTATACCAGCCTAATGGACGCTCTCCCGTCACTTCGGTATGAATCGCGATCGCCTGCTGGAGATGCTCCCGTTCTGCCGCTTCACCAAAATATTTATAGTCGATCCAGCGGTAGCCATGGCTCGCGATTTCCCAGTCTGCCGCTTTCATTGCTGCTACTGCTTCTGGGTTCCGTGCTAACGCCATGGCAACCCCAAAAACGGTCACTGGAATCTGACGCTGCGTAAACAGTCGATGCAAGCGCCAGAATCCTGCCCGACTGCCGTACTCGTAGCATGATTCCATATTCATGTGCCGTAACCCCATTAAGGGAACTGCCCCCACAATTTCGGATAAAAACGTTTCGGAAGCCTGATCCCCATGCAAAACGCAGGTTTCACCCCCTTCCTCATAATTAATCACAAACTGCACCGCAACCCGCGCTTGGTTTGTCCACTGGGGATGGATTGGATTGCAACCGTACCCCACCATATCTCTTGGATAGTCTTTAGACATTGCATCCTTTACCTTCTGATCACTTGAGTAGTTTATACCTGATGTGCGGTCGTTGGCTCCGGCACGTAATCTTCCCCCATTACAACTCGCAGGCAGGAGTAAGTTTTTTTGCATCAGACATCGCGATCGCTATTCTCACCTGCCTGCATTCCCTCTATATTTGAAATTTGAAACCTGAAACCCGAAACCTGAAACCTAACTTAAGTCAAAATCGTACCCCCCATTAAACGTTGATAGCGATAGTCTAATTCTTGCTGCATCCCTTTCCACCGACTCAGAGTTTCGTCTTCAGCAATTACCTTTTCAGCCGCTTCTCGTGCTAGTTCCAGCACCGCTTGATCTTCAATCAAACTGGCTAATGCAAAATCTGGTAATCCTGATTGGCGCGTACCTAACACCTGACCTGGACCTCGAAAACGCATATCCATTTCCGAAATGAAAAATCCATCTTGGGACTGTTCCAGCACCTTTAACCGTTGACGAGCCGTTTCACTACGGGAGCTACTCATTAACAGGCAAAAAGCTTGATCGGCACCCCGACCCACCCGACCGCGCAACTGGTGCAGTTGGGATAACCCAAACCGTTCAGCGTGTTCAATCAGCATGACAGAGGCATTGGGCACATCCACACCTACCTCAACGACCGTTGTGGAGACAAGAATTTGAGTTTCATTGGTGCGAAACAGACCAATGGCAGCATCTTTTTCAGCCGAACTCATGCGTCCATGCAGCAAGCCCACTTGAAATTCGGGGAAAACAACTTCTTGGAGTTCTTGGTGTTCTGCGATCGCCGATTTCAAATCCAGCTTTTCCGACTCCTCCACCAGCGGCAGCACCACATACACCTGTCGTCCTTGAGCAATTTCTCGCCGCATCAGTTCATAGGCTTGCATCCGCTCTTTTCCGGTCAGAGCGGTCGTTTGAATGGGTTTTCGTCCGGGGGGCAGTTCATCAATTTGGCTCACATCTAAATCGCCGTGCAGTGTCAGAGCCAACGTGCGCGGAATCGGCGTAGCGGTCATCGTTAGTGTGTGGGGATGTTCGCCCTTTTGTTGGAGTTGCGCCCGCTGCTGCACCCCAAACCGATGCTGCTCATCAATTACGACCAGTCCCAATCGTTGAAAAATCACCGAGTCTTGAATGAGGGCGTGGGTTCCCACTAACACCGATAGTTCGCCCGTTTGTAGCTGTGAATGAATTTCTCGGCGTTTTGCGGCTTTGGTTGAGCCAGTCAGCAGTTCCACAGGCAAATGCAGTAGGTTGAACCAGCCTACTAATTTACGATAATGCTGCTCGGAAAGCACTTCGGTTGGAGCCATCATCGCGGTTTGATACCCCGCTTGAATTGCTGCCAGCATGGCCACTACTGCCACCACTGTTTTGCCAGACCCGACATCCCCCTGAATTAGGCGATTCATGGCGGTTGTTTTTTGCAAATCGTTCAAAATATCATTGACAACGCGCTGCTGAGCATTGGTGAATTTGAACGGCAGCATTGCATAAAATTCGTTAATCAACTTGCCAGTGGGCGCAAGAACGGCGCTTGCCTGGATCTGTTGCTGAGTTTTGCGGCGTTTGAGCAAGCCCAATTGCAGATAGAAAAATTCGTCGAATACTAGCCGATGACGGGCGGCATCGAGGGCGGCATGGTCAGGCGGAAAGTGAATGTGGGCGATCGCCTCATGAATGCCGACTAATTCATACTGCGATCGCACCGAATCTGGGAGCGCTTCTTGAAGTTGCAGAGTAGCAGGCAAAATGGCTACTACCGTCCGCCGGACTAAATCTGCGCCCACTCCTTCAGTCAACGGATAAATGGGCACCAACCGCCCTACTTTTAACGAGTCAATTGCTCCACCCGAATGATCCAACACTTCAATTTCTGGGTCTTCAATCGTCACGCCCTGCTTGCCGCGCTTAACCAACCCTGAAACCGCGATCGCGGCTCCAGGTGGATACTGCCGTTTTTGTTGCTCCTGCCACCCACGATTGCCATACCGGCTCCCCGCATAAAACCGACTTAGCTTCAGTTGCCCGGTATTGTCTTTCACCACCAAATTTAAAATCGTCAACTTGGGATTACGAGGGCTGCTAAAACAGGTGCATTGTTTCACAAACGCAACCAATGTTACTGTTTCGCCTTCCTTCAACTCGCGGATATTGACCTGACGAGCATAGTCAATATGATCGCGTGGATAGTAATAGAGCAAATCCCGCACGGTCAAAAGTCCGAGTTTCGCCAGCTTTTCGCCATTTTTAGACCCTACACCCGCTAAGTAAGTAAGCGGTTGATCGAGCGTCAGCAGCGAAGCAGAAGCGGTTAGGGGAACAGTCCGAGGAATCTTGGATGACGAGTTTGGAGTTTTGCGACTCGCGGCTTGAGAACCTGATGGATGGTCGTGCCCTGCCTCCTTTGCTTTTTCACTAGACTGTTCCCAGGTTTGCCTTGCCTGATGCAAAAATCGGCGCGTATCTGCCACGAGGTGCTGCCGTTGAGCAAAACTCATCTCCGCATAAGTAGTGAACTGGCTACCCAGGGTTTGCCAACGACGCTGATCCTCAGTAGGAAGCGGCTCAGGTGGCTGGTTTAAAGCCAAACTCAGAAATTCGCTGAACCGATGTTCTTTACCTTGCAGGTCGTTAAATCCGCGATCGACTTCGACTGATAATGCCTTTTGCAAACGCAGCCAGTCGGGTGGAGAAGCAGGAACACAGCGAGAGGAAGCCACACTATTGTTATCGTGGGTCATGCAAAAGGCGATCGTGGTGTAACAGGATTACTAATGGAACCAATCACAAGTAGTCTATCCTACACAATTCCAATTCCCTCTCTGCGTCATATTGAACTACTTTCCAGTAGCTCACTGACGCTGAATTCCAGTAGAATCAGGCAGGAAGCAAACAATGCTTAGCGATTTCTACCCACTGCTATCAAGACTTTGAAAAAGGATTGAGCCACCCTATGTCAGAAGAAACAACTCCAGACTCAGTGAATGAGCAACCCTCTACCCCAGCGCAGTCTGAGGCACAGCCCGCAGCAAAAGCCAAAAAGGAAAAGCCGCCTGCTTTGGAAGATAAACTGCTTCCTGACTTTATTCGGCAAGATTTTATTCCAGCACTCAAAGCCGGACTTGAAAGCCAAGGCATCCAAGGTGTGGAGCTTTCCTTTGAAAAGAAAAAGATCAATGTCATCGGCTTTAGCCAATCGCCAGACTGTTGGCAAGTGGTCGGAGTTTGGAGCAGCGGCTACAAGCAAACCCGCGAATTCAACCTCTACTTTCTGGATGAAACCATCAATGGTAAGAAGGGATTTTCTTATGCTGAAAGTGGCGGCAAAGCTAGCACCTTAGAGTCTTTTCGGATTGATGAGCGTAAATCAGATTTAGGACTGCTGGTATTTTGGACATTGCAACGCCTCAACGCTCAGAAGTGGCTAGTGCGGAACTAAGCTATAGCTCTCTAAAGTGATACAACACGACACCTGTCATTGCATCGTTGTAAGTGTCTACATAACCTGTTTTAACTAGGTTGTGTAGAGTTGCTTCAACGGCAGCAAAGCTTGCGTCTGTGTCAATCACTCCTTGAGTCACCGAAAGGGTGCCACCTCGCGCTTGAGCCGCTTTGACTAATTTTACGGAAAGCTGATCGGGTCTTGGCTGAGAAACTACAGTCAGGACAGGCAGCGCTTCCGGTCTTTTGATCACCCGCTCGATCGCAGGTTGTTGAGTAAAACTGCCCGGTATGGTTCCTTGACTCGCACGTAGCTTAGTGTTGTGTTCATCCACCATGCCAGGAATCAGCACGAGATCAAAAAACTGACCAAAGCCCATCAGCCCAAAGGTAAATAGCCACAGTAGCCCGGTGAAGGTTTTACCGTTGTATAAACGTTGAAGTCCATGTAGTTGGAGTAGACAGCCCAACCAAAGAACATAGGAAGTCGGAACATTATTCATAAACCTGTTGCACAGTAGAGGAGCGGCAGAAGGCATTTCCCCATGATAAGGATTTTGACTTGAGATGGACAGAAAAATCAGCAAAAATTTGGGACGCTGGACTTTGAATTGGCTAGAACTTTGTTGTGCCCCTTTGATTGCCTGTGGGAAAGGTTAGTTGAAGGCTTGCCTGTTGGCATTTATGGTTCAGTTGCTATGAGTGGAGCGATCTGCATCCGACGGATGACTCCGAGGAATCTGTGTGTCATCAATATGCTTCAATCCCCAAGCAGTTATTACTTTCAAAACAGGACGCAAGCTTTTTCCCTCCTCGGTGAGTTGATAGTTCATTCGCCGGGAATGGTTACTGTAAGGCTGCTTCTCCGCTAAACCTAATTCTTCAAGCAGCCTGAGGCGGTTTGCCAAGATATTAGTCGAGATCCCTTCAGGAGATTCTAAAAACTCTTCAAAACGCTGCTTGCCGAAGAACATCATGTCTCGGATGATGAGTAACGTCCAGCGATCGCCAATCAAATCTAGAGTACAAGCAACAGGACAGGGGGAACGTTTTGGTTGGGACATAGCTAGTGCAATCAGCTTGGTTACTTGCATTTTACAAACTATGGCTGCTAAACTCCATTTTGACTTGCAACTTAAAAGTTATATATGAACTATGAACGCAGTAACGCACAAGCAACCGTTTGAAGTTGAAATTCATTTACCCGTAAGAACTTACGATATTGATTTTGCAGGTATCGTCAACAATATCGTTTACGTTCGTTGGTTGGAAGATCTGCGTCTGGAAATGTTAGCCCGTTATTTCCCGTTGGATGAACAACTCAAGAATGGAATTGTGCCTGTCATTGTGCAGACTACTACAGCTGTAGATCCTCGTCTCAGAATTAGTTTCATGTCGAGAT
>NZ_JBXBCE010000006.1:0-121709 GCF_056784215.1 Leptolyngbya sp. CALU 1928
TAGGGGCGAGGGAACCGGAGTGGATCGGCTCCCCTCGCCCTCAGAGCAAGGAGTTGGGGGTGAGGGCAAAATCCGCATCCTCCCCGATGGCTCTCTCTCCCGCGCAGAAGTCGGAGAACACATCCTGCCTACCGACCCCGACGAACGCCTCACCCTGGCGCGACGCATTGTAGCCGATCGCTGTCTTTACGGAGTCGATAAAAACCCGTTAGCTGTTGAGATGGCGAAGTTGTCACTGTGGCTGATTACGCTGGCGAAGGGGCGACCATTTACGTTTGTGGATCATGCGCTGAAGTGGGGCGATTCGCTGTTGGGGATTACCAGACCAGAGCAAATCGAGTTTTTGAAGCTGAATCCTGAAAAAGAAGCGGTACAACTGAGAACGGTGTCCGATCGCTGGAAACCTTTTGTGCAACGAGCGATCGCCAAACGGCAAGAGCTAGAAAACTTTAGTGTGTCAGATATTGCCGATATTCAAAAGAAGGAACAACTAAACCGGGAGGCAGAAGCAGCGATCGCCCATGTGCGGCATGTGGGTGATTTTTTGGTGGCGGAGGCATTGGCGCAGGCGGGCAAAACCTCTGACCTGACGGATGAGGAAATTCAGGTGTTGGCGGAGGTGGTGATTGAGGCGTTGGATGAAGCTGATACGGAGAAGCGAAACCGGGAGATTGCCGCGATTATGGCAAAGACCAATCGCATGATGAATCTGGGCAATCCAGCCAACCAACCGCCCCGCAAACCATTCCATTGGCTGTTAGAGTTTCCTGAAGTGTTTTTGCAGGAAGATGCACCGCAGGGATTTTCGGCAATTGTCGGCAACCCACCCTTTCAAGGCGGGCAAAAAATTACAGGCGTGATCGGCACAGACTACCGAAATTTTTTAGTGGAATATCTTGCAAACAGTCAGCGAGGCAGCGCAGATCTTTGCGCTTATTTCTTCCTGCGCGCTAATCAACTCACCAACAACGCTGGAGGATTCGGCTTAGTTGCAACCAACACCATTGCTCAAGGTGATACCCGTGAAGTCGGGCTAGATCAATTAGTGGCAAATGGTTGTGTTATTCATCGGGCTGTACCAAGTCGTCCCTGGATTGGTGCAGCAAGTTTAGAAGTGGCTCATCTTTGGTTATGCAAACAGCAATGGCAAAGTGACTATGTTTTAGATGAAAAAGTTGTCACAGGAATTACATCTCTTCTAACAATTCCAAGTAGCGCAATTGGAAAACCACATCAACTTGACTCCAATCAAAATATTTCGTTCAAAGGATCAGATGTCGGTGGTGTAGGCTTTGTACTTAGTCCAGAAGAGGCTCAAGAATTAATTGCTAAAAACGCTAGAAATAGAGAGATTATTTTTCCTTACTTAAATGGAGAAGACCTGAATTCTCGCCCAGATCAATCTCCTAGTCGGTGGTCGATCAATTTCTTTGATTGGGCACTAAGTGCAGAGTTTGATAATCCAAAAGAACCTAAAGGTGCTCCTTACGCAGCAGACTATCCTGACTGTTTAGAAATAGTAATAAAAAGAGTTAAACCCGAACGAGAGAAGAATAATCGGAAAGTGTATCGAGATTATTGGTGGCACTATGCAGAGAAAAGACCAACTCTATATAAAGTCATTGCGCCAATGAAACGGATTCTAGTTGCGGTTCAAACATCAAAGTATGTATCAATCAGCTTTGAACCAGCTGGGATTGTT
This sequence comes from Leptolyngbya sp. CALU 1928, assembly GCF_056784215.1. NCBI lineage: Bacteria > Bacillati > Cyanobacteriota > Cyanophyceae > Leptolyngbyales > Leptolyngbyaceae > Leptolyngbya > Leptolyngbya sp. CALU 1928. The sequence goes on from NZ_JBXBCE010000006.1 coordinate 1,703, forward strand.
TACTCACACATGACTATAGTGCTTGCTTTGGATGACTATGCATCTTTTGCTGCTCTAAATACTTCTTTTCATATAGATTGGATTATTAAATACTGTTCAAGTTTAGAAACAAGGTTGCGATATATAGCAACAGATGGCTTTGAAACCTTCCCCTTCCCTACACCCAATCCCTCAGACCTCAGCACCCAATTCCCAACTCTCAACACGATCGGCGAAACCTACTACACCCATCGTCAGGCAGTCATGCGCGAGCGTCAGGAAGGACTCACCAAAACCTACAACCGCTTCCATCATGCCAACGAGACAGCGAATGATATTCAGACATTGCGAGAGTTGCATAGTTCGATGGATCAGGCAGTAGCCGCTGCCTACGGTTGGCAAGACCTCGACCTAGAGCACGGTTTTCATAAGACCAAACAGGGCATCCGTTTCACTATCAGCGAAACCGCTCGACGCGAAGTGCTCGATCGGCTCTTGGAGTTGAACCATCAGCGCTACGCCGAAGAAGTCGCCCAGGGCTTGCACGATAAGAAGAAGTCAAAAGGCAAAGGGCAGAAGGCAAAGGGCAAAAAATCAGGGGCGATTGTGCCAGAAATCGTTCAGCAAGGCGAATTGTTTTAAGCTAGAAACAGACAATAGACAGCCAACCCGTGCCAGAGGTCAATAGCAATGGTTGCGATCGTCCAAAAAAACCTAACCTTTGAGGAATTCCTCAACTGGGATGACGGCTCCGGCAGGTCATTCGAGCTAGTCAATGGAGTTGCCATGCCCCTCAGCGAACCCACCGCGAAACATGAGGATGTCGTCGATGGGCTATGTCGCCTCCTGATTGACCACTGCCAATCCTTCAACCTCCCTTACGTTCCCCGCCAGAGTAAGCAAGTTCGTTTGAACCCTGTTCCCGGTGAAAATGAGTCGAGCCGTAAAGCCGATATCGTCGTGTTTGCCAAAGAAGAATGGGACAGAATGCGTCAAAGCTCTGCCTCTGCTGCTGCATACATCCCACCGCCCTTAGTAATTGAGGTTGTCAGTACCAATTGGCGAGACGACTACCGCATCAAATTAAACGAGTATGAAACGTTAGGAATCCTGGAGTATTGGATTGTCGATTACGCAGGGCTGGGCGGGGTTCAGTATATTGGCTCTCCCAAGCAGCCCACTGTCACCATCAACCGCCTCATCGATGGTGAATACCAGGCACAACGGTATCAGGGAGAAACCGCCATCAGTTCTTCAACCTTTCCACAGTTAGAATTAACCACCGCTCAAATGATCACAATGACTGAAGTTTAGCGTTTGATTGTTCTAAACACTAATTAAACCCAATCGAGTGAGACGAATAGTAAGCGCTTGAATACTGACTCCAAATTCAGAAGCTAATTTCCTGAAAGCTGACTCATCTGATTCATCGAATGCATCCAAAGGCTGCTCTGTCAGTCGCTCTTTTAAAACCGACTCAGGCATCAAAAGCTCTGCGGCAAAGACATTAGCCTCAATTTCTTGATACTTACTACCTTCTGCCGCCTCCTTATCTCTAAAAAATACGACTGATTCATCGAAGAAAACACTTGATAAATTGCGATGAAGCAAGTAATGCCCAAATTCATGGGCAACTGTAAATCGTTGACGATTAGGGTGATGCTTTGCATTCACACCAATTACTGCTTGGTCATCTTTAATAACTAGCATCCCAGACACAGTATCTTCCAATTCTTCTTTACGAATCAAAATCCCCTCTGTCTTCACAATAGATTCAACATCTATAGGAAGATTAAATCCATAGCGTTTAAGTATCTTTAAAGCTGCTTGTTTAGCTTTTGACATAAGTGCTTTAGTACCCGTCTACTCCTTTAATAGCTGCTGGAGAAAATCAGCACTTTTGGGTGGAACCGTTTTGACACGTCCACCGATTTCAATGGACATCACATTATCTTGAACCACCTCCGATCCAGTGGGTAAAATCTCCGTCATCTCTGCACCTAAAACAGTACAAAGCTCGTATAAGACGTGAAGAGGAGCTTTCTGCCGCCCCGCTTCAATATTAGTGATTGAAGTTCGTAGCACCCCGATCGCATCAGCTAGCTGACCCTGTGTCAGCTTTGCCTTAGTGCGCCGATCTCTAATTCGTTCACCGATTTTTTTATAGAGAAGGTCTTCTTTTACTCGCATGACTTTAGAGTATGCGCTTAACAGAAGCCAATGTCAATCTCATAAACATGTCAACTATATTGACATTATAATTTGATTTTGTAGTTGACATATAGGAAAAGGTCTGTTAGCTTACATGCAAGCCAGGTTCAAAACGAAGTAAACGCTACCAATAGCGTTTAAATACGCCTCGCTATCCACACACAGCGCTTTTCCTAAAAAGGAGGATGTATGAGCAGATTGAAAGAAACCTATCGTATCCAAATCGATGAGCAAACGTATTCTGTAGAAGACCCCGTTATTACAGGGCTTCAGCTTCTAGACGTGGTCGGAAAGAGACCGGCTGACGAATACCTGATTTTTCAGGTGCTACAGGGTGGTCAACTAGAAGAAATTCGGCTCGACGAAACCACCGATCTCCGTAAGCCAGAGCTGGAGCGATTTATTACCTTTGAGAGCGATCGCTCCTTCCGCTTGGTAATTGACGGTCGGCGATTTGAGTGGGGCAGACCCCTGATCAACGGGCTGGAGTTGAAAAAGTTAGCGGGTGTCGATCCTGCAACCTACGGCATCTGGCTCGAAGTTCGAGGAGCAGAAGATCGGGCGATCGCAGACAACGAATTGGTTGACCTCCAACAGCCAGGAGTCGAACGGTTCTTCACGGGTAAGAAAACCACCACCGAGGGCAACAGCTTTCTACCTGCGAAAGATCGAGAATACCTTGCGGGTCGAGGGCTGCAATTCGATGAAATCGTTGATGGCTCCAACAAAGGGGTGATCATGCGGGGCTTTCCACTTCCCTCTGGGCGCTTTGATGCTGGGCAAGCCGATCTTCTGCTTCTCTTGCCCTTTGGCTATCCTGATACGCCACCAGATATGTTCTTTGTCCTTCCTTGGATCAAGCTAGCCCAAATCGCCAAATACCCAAAAGCCGCCGACCAGCCCTTTCCTTTTAACGGACAGCAGTGGCAACGCTGGTCACGCCATAACAACGAATGGCGACCGGGGGTAGATGGCATTTGGACCATGCTGAAGCGGGTGGAACACGCCCTGGAGGTGGCAGCATGATAATGTCCAGCTTGACTGCTAGCCTGACAATTCAGGAACGTCACCTGAACCGTCTTAAGGAGTTCCTGATCCACCAGGATGGAGTAGAACGCGCTGCTTACATTTTATGTGGGGAGTCATCAAGCTCGCTCGACCCCTGGACTGGGCATCCCCATCGTAAATTCTTCTCCTACGATATTCTCCCTGTTTCGGAGGATGAAGTCCTTTCGAGTTCTGACCAGCACATCACCTGGAAAACTGATTCCTTCGTGCGAACCTTAAAACGGGCGCAGGAGCAAGGCTTAACTGTTGCGCTTATGCACAGTCATACAGGGGGCTTTGCAGAATTTTCTGACCAGGACGATGCCAACGAACCCGATTTAGTCGAGCTAGCCCAGCATCGAAACGGAGAGAGTACGACACTCCTAAGCCTCATTCTGACTTCAGATGAAAAGCTGGTTGGTCGCCTCTGGACTACTCAGCAGCAGTGGATTCCGCTTCGTCTAATCTCAGTTGTCGGTGAATCGATCCGACTCCATTACCCAGGAAGAGGGCAGGGGCAATCTTCTCCCATCCTCCAAAGGCAGGCGTTAGCGTTTGGGAGAGTGCTGGAGCAAGACCTGGCAATGTTGCGAGTAGGGATTGTCGGCTGCGGAGGAACTGGCAGTGCCACTGCTATGCTGCTGCCTAAAATGGGATTCCGACGCACTGCCCTCTTTGACAAAGATATTGTCGAGGAGAGCAACTTGAACCGTCTGCATGGTGCAACCCAAGCAGATGTAGACGCGAAGCGTCCCAAAGTGGAGGTTATTGCGCGATCGCTAACGGAGTTAGGCTTGGGAATGCAGGTGAAAACATACCAGTCCTGGATTGGCGATCCAGAATGCCGGGATGCCCTTAAAGCCTGCGACATCATTTTCGGTTGTACGGATGATCACGCCGGACGCTTGCTACTCAATCGCTATGCCTACTACTATGTCACGCCCGTTTTTGATATGGGTTTGGCTATTGAGGTGTCGCCATCAGAGCCACCAGAAATCAAGGCAATGGATGGACGAGTGACTGCTCTCGTTCCTGGTCATCCTTGTCTCCTCTGCCGAGGAGTTATCAACCCTGCGATCGCACGCGATGAAGCTCTCAAGCGAAATAACCCCACTGAATATGAACGCCGAAAGGCAGAAGCCTACGTTTTGGGTGAAGGCAATCCTAGTCCCGCTGTTGTTCTGTTCACGACTGATGTGGCAATCATGGCGATCGAAGAACTGGTGCATCGACTTCAGGGTTTCCGAGGAGAAAACGGTTCAGTTGCCCAGCGGGTACGCAAATTTCACCTTATGGAAGATCGACGGCAAGGAGCTAATCCTGACCCATATTGCCCAGTTTGCGGATCTGTGGAGTACTGGGGCAGAGGGGATGTTGACCCATTTCTCAATCTAGTGGGGTAAAACATGCTATTTCGTACCTTTGTCCAACAATTACTAACGCGGCTCCGGTTTATCCCTAGACCAGATTTTGCTGCCCAAATCGTGCCCACCCATCCGACCCCTGAAGAAGTTAAGCCAGGAATGATGCTAGTGGTTGGTGACGCTAAGTATCAGAAGTGGGCATGTTTTCGATGCCCTGGAGGTTGTGGTGAGAATATCTTACTGCCGCTTAATAAAGCTCAACGTCCTCGCTGGGCGATTTCTACAGATTGGCTCGGACGACCCACCATTCATCCTTCAGTCAGGCAACTCAACGAGTGCCACTGCCATTTCTGGGTTCGGCAAGGACGCGTTGACTGGTGCCCCGATGATTGATTGAGCCTGTAATATGCCTTGGTGAGGAATAGCCATTTCTGAATTAAGTGGGTTTACTAGAAGAGGTGGTCATAACAATTACCCCTAATGCCCTTCGAGATCATTCATAAGCCTACCTTCACCAACCAACTCCTCGCCATCCCCAAAGAGCGAGTCATCCAGGTATTGGAGAAAATCGAGGTTTTGCGGGATGACCCAAAGCCCCACGGTAAGCTGAAGAAAAAGCTGCACGGCTATAAAGGCGATATTTACCGCCTGCGGTCTGGAGATTTCCGCATCATTTATACCTACGGTGATGGTTGGGTTGCCCTGCTTGGAGTTGATGCCCGTAAGGATGTTTACAAAGATAACAACAAGGACAAACTAATTGACGAAGGGACTGGGGTTGATGTCAGCGCCGTTTCCAATCTTGAAAATCTGTTAGCTCCTGAAAAGGTTCTGCCACCTGAATTTAAACCGTCTCAAGTGGAAACCCTTTTACCCGTTGGACTAACCGAGGAATTACTCGATCGCCTGCTCATTCCCAAAACCTGTTTTCCTACTCTCCTGGCTTGTCGTACCTTTGATGACTTGTTAGAAGCCGATGTGCCAGGGGCAGTGCGCGATCGCCTGTTTGACTGCATCACCGCCCCCAACTTCGATCAAGTCCTTAACCAACCTAGCTTCGTCACCGGCAGTCCTGATGAGCTACTCCGCTTTAAGGAAGGGGATCTCCTGGGTTTTCTCCTCAAACTTAATCCTGAACAAGAAAGATTTGTTACCTGGGCAATGAATGCAACGGGACCAACCCTCCTCAAAGGAGGTCCAGGTACAGGGAAAAGTACCGTTGCACTCTATCGCACCCGTGAAATTCTCAAACAGCTTCAAGCCAGTGGCGTTAGCCAACCCCGGGTTCTCTTCACCACTTACACCAATGCCCTGGTTACCTTTTCAGAGCAACTGCTGCACCAACTCCTGGGTGAGGATGCCCGTTTTGTAGAGGTCAAAACGGCTGATGCGCTGATGTCCTCTATCAGCCATGCCACTGAGCAATTTCAGATCGCTCAAACTAACGAACTAAGCAAGCTATTGCGACAAGCCATTCCTCAAGCGATCGCCGCTCTAGAAGGCAATGTTCTACAACAACAGGCGCAGCGACTCGTCCTGAAACGGCTCCAACCAGAGTATTTGCTCGAAGAGCTGACAGATGTGATTGATGCACGGGGCATCGAAACGCTGGCAGATTATCAAGAGACTACCCGTACTGGTCGCAACATCTCTCTCAACAAATCTCAGCGACAGGCAATTTGGACACTGCGGCTTCATTTCAATCAGTTACTGAAAGATCAGGGAATAGCAACCTGGGCACAGATGCGGCTTTATGCCCTTGATCGCCTTCACATGATGCCAGATCCGCCTGTCTATGACGCGGTTGTGGTGGATGAAGCCCAAGATCTCAGTCCCGTTGTGCTGCGCTTTTTGGTAGGGCTTTGCCGCGAATCGAATCGGCTGTTCATCACCGCTGATGCCAATCAATCAATCTACGGCAACAGCTTCCGGTGGTCTGAGGTGCATCACTCCCTCAAATTTGTTGGACGCACAGGCATTTTGAGGATGAATCATCGCACCACTCAAGAAGTCGGGGAAGCTGCTCAATCCTATTTGCAGGAAGGCATTCTGGACGAAGACAACATTGAACGGCTGTATATCCATACAGGTCCCTTACCAGTAGTCCGCGCTGTTGCCGATCGCCCTTCCGAAGGTTCTCTATTGGCTCAGTTTTGTCGCACTGCCGCTCGCGAGTTTCGCCTGGGGATAGGAGCCTGCGCTATACTAACGCCGACTGAAAAATCTGGCAAGAATATAGTAGGACAGCTTAACTACTTGGGAGTTGAGGCGACGTTTATGACCAGTCGAGAACTAAACTTGAACTGTAAGGGCGTTAAAGTGTTGCCGCTGAAGGCTGCGAAAGGCTTGGAGTTTCCGATCGTGGCGATCGCAGGTTTTCTAGACTCCCCCTTTTCGGCAGTAACCAAGAAACTATCAGACGAGGAAATTGCAGAGATGCTGGCTCGTGAACGTCGCACCCTGTTTGTGGGTATGACCAGAGCCATGCGCGCTCTGATGGTTCTCGTTCCGGCTCATCAGCCAGGCAGCCTCCTGCAAGACTTTGATCCTCAGTTTTGGAATTTAGGTAACGCATGAACAGCATTCGACTGCCTGCTATTCTCCCTGGTGATCTGGATCTTGCGGCTGTTAACCAGCAGCTCCGCGATCGCACAGTCCAACTGGATTGGAGTGCGGTTGTATCTGTTTCAGAGTCAGCCCTGGCGACGCTTCTAAACGGGCTTGATCTGTCGAACGATGCGGATGTCCTGGGTGTTGATGGGTCAATGGCAGATTCTGTCATGGGAGAAATCAGCCGTTTCTTTTCACAACAAACGGTTACAAAGTCCAAGAAATCTCGTCAGAAATCATCTGCTAATCCCTCAAAGGTTACCCCTCAAATCTGGCAACAGGACAGCTTGTTTAAAGCCGAATTGGTTCCTTCCGAGGGGAAAGCTTCCGATGGTCAGGGCACTTTATTAAAACTCCAATATATACAAGACGAAGAAAAGGTTGCTGAGGAGTCTTCAAAAGTAGTTGAACAAACGGTTGAGCTAACAGAAAATAACAGTTCATCTGATGCAAATGCAACGAAGTCGATCCTATCAAGAAGAATTCCATCTGCTTATGATATCCGGGCTGAACTAGAGGATGCCATTCTTAAAGATTTACGGGGACCCGTCCAGGGTGAGGAGGAAGAAGTAGAGGAGGACAGTGTTCAGGATCGGTATTTGGTTGGTTTGTTGGCTCCTCAGTATCGCCAAGCAACAATCTTAGGTGAGCAGCCTGAAGAGGAAGACGAATTGGCGATCGCCGACAAGGGTAACCAGGAGGAGGGAGCCACTGAAACAACTGCAACCTCTACCCCGACGATGTTTCCTTCCTCACTTGGCATGACTTTCTGCGTCAGCGGTGAAGCCAAAGCGATTGAAATCACAGCAGAATGGGGCAACTACCGCCGAGAAGCCAGTCAATTTCCAAAGGAAGACGGCAATGCCAAGCTGGTCTGGAAACGTTACCCAATGGGAGGCAGTACCGTATTGCCTTTAGATGGCGAAGCGTTCCGCTGGGTTGTGATGGGCGAAGCAGGTCCCGATGTCTATGTTCAGGGGCGATCGCGACAACAGGATAATGGAGACTGGATTATTACGCTATTTCTCGTGAATGGACAGCACGAACCCAAGCAACGTCGGGACGAAGCCTGGTTATTTCAACCGGAGTTAAGCGTCCGGGCACCTGACCGCTCACCTATCTTTATTCGTAATCCATTGCCGACGACTGTTCAGAATATTGACCCAGTGATCCGGGCTGAAGCGCAGGCAATGGCAATGCTTTACCGTAAGCAAGTTGAATTTGCTGTTGGGCATGGCGTTAGCGTTCAAGCAGAACTGGCTGCTCATACAACCGAAAAGGCAGTTTGTCTCTCAACGAGTGTGGTTCCAGTCTATGAAGTACCGAAGACAACCCCTCCGACCGCAGAGGAGATTCCAGAACTTGCAGGGTTAGTCCTGGATATGAAAGAGCTATCAGAAACCCTGATAGGTAGCCTTTCTGTCAAACTAATGGCCTTGATCAATGCCTATAAAGCCTGGATTGACCAGCAAGAAACCCGGATCTCAGATCCGGCATCTGGGTTACTGACTTATCAAGATCCGGCTGCGACTGTCATCCACAATTGCCGGATTGCCCTCAAACGGATTCAGGAAGGCGTGTCCCTGCTTCAGACCGATGTTCAAGCAGCCGAGGCTTTCCGGTTTATGAACCGGGCAATGTGGCAACAGCGGGTTCACTCCCTTTATTCAGAGCAGAAACGTCAAGGGAACGAGACGACTCTGGAAACAATCGACCAGTATGAGAACCGTCGTTGGTATCCCTTTCAGCTTGCCTTCATCCTGCTGAACTTGCCCAGTATGACTGATCTGCATCATCCAGATCGAACGCATCCGACTGATGCGATCGCTGACTTGCTCTGGTTTCCAACTGGCGGTGGAAAAACTGAAGCTTATCTGGGGCTGACAGCCTATACGATTGGGCTACGACGGTTACAGGGGGCGATCGCAGGTCGAAGTGGTGAGTTTGGTGTCGCCGTTTTAATGCGTTATACGCTGCGACTACTAACCCTTCAGCAGTTTCAGCGAGCCACTGCTTTGATTTGTGCCTGTGAGTCAATCCGTCGCGATGATGAGGATCAATGGGGTAAAGAACCTTTTCGGATCGGGCTTTGGGTTGGGGAACGCAGCACCCCAAACTATACAGCTCAGAGCGAGGAGTTTGTTAAACAAATTCGGGGACAGCACCAGCAGTACCGGGGCGGTTCTCCCCATCAGCTCACAAACTGCCCCTGGTGTGGGACTCGGATTGAACCCGGTAAGCACATTCAGGTCACTTCAGTCGAAAAAGGTGAAGGGCGTACTCTCATTTTTTGTGGTGATTCACTGGGTCGCTGCCTCTTCTCAAAAGGTGAAGGGCTTCCTGTGGTGGTGGTTGACGAGGAGATTTATCGTCGCCTACCCACACTTTTGATTGCCACCGTCGATAAATTTGCCCAAATGCCCTGGAAAGGAGAAGTTCAAATGCTATTTGGGCAGGTGAATGGGCTATGTGAACGGCATGGATTCCGTTCTCCTGATTTAGATGATAAGGATTCCCACAAAAAGACCAGCACGCTACCTGCGGCTAAAACCCGATCGCATCCATTGCTACGTCCCCCGGATCTGATCATCCAGGACGAGCTTCACCTGATTAGTGGTCCTCTGGGAACCCTGGTCGGACTGTATGAAACGGCGGTTGATCAGCTCGCCTCCTGGACAGTGAATGGAAAATTAGTCCGTCCCAAAGTCGTTGCCTCAACTGCCACGATTCGACAGGCGAATGCTCAAGTTCACAATTTGTTTCTCCGCAAAGTGCAAGTCTTTCCCCCACAGGGACTAGACATTGAAGACAACTTTTTCTCCCGCCAACGACAACCTAGCGAAGAGTATCCTGGTCGTCGTTATCTAGGTATTTGTGCCCCTGGTCGCAGAATTAAGGCCGCATTAATTCGAGTTTATGTTGCCGCTCTATCGGCCTCTCAGTATCTCTATGAAACCAAAGGCTATGGTACAAAAGCTGACCCCTGGATGACCCTCGTTGGCTACTTTAACTCCCTACGAGAATTAGGCGGAACTCGGCGCTTAGTAGATGATGATATTCGGTCTCGGCTTGCCAAGATGGATCGGCGGGGATTAGCCAAACGAACCCGGTTGCTGATGGATGAGTTGACCTCCCGTAAAGATTCAACTGAAATTCCAGACATTTTGGATTGGATGGAAACGACATTTGATCCAGAGCAAGAAGTAGAAAACCGTACCAGACGAAAGAACAACCAGAAAGTAGACAAACGTGATCCGTTAGATGTCATTTTGGCAACCAATATGATTTCCGTTGGAGTGGATGTGAAACGGTTAGGCTTGATGGTTGTCTGTGGACAGCCCAAAAATACGGCTGAGTACATCCAGGCAACCTCGCGAGTCGGCAGAACGTATCCTGGTTTAGTCATTACCGTTTATAACTGGGCACGTCCCAGAGACTTGTCACACTATGAGCGGTTTGCTCATTACCATGCAACGTTTTACCAACACGTTGAAGCTTTATCAGTCACTCCCTTTTCCTCGGGTGCTCTGTACCGGGGACTCAGTGCTTTACTCGTTTCTTTGATCCGGTTATCGGGTCAAGACTTTAATCCCAACCATCATGCAGGAAGAATTCAAGCGAACCATCCGTTTTTAAAGGCTGCGATCGACGCGATCGTACAGCGAGCTGGATTAGTAGCCAATACCAAAGTTGCAGATTACGTTCAGCAAGAACTGAAATCAAAGCTCGATGTCTGGTTGAGCAGTGCTCAAAATACCCCAGGTGGCGGCACACTTAAATACAAGGTTGCTTCAAAGGATGGTACGTCGATCGACCTTCTGAAGCCTGCTGGAAAAGGGGATTGGCAAGAGTTTACCTGTCTCAACTCCCTCAGAAACGTGGAGCCAACCATCGGACTCATTCTTACCGATAGCGTCCCTGATGAAGACTTTAGCCGTCTACCTCAACCCATGTCTGTTGACCCATCTGAACTATGACCCAGGCAAACTATAAGTACCGTGTTGGGGAACTTCGCCCCAGTCAAATTCTCTTCTCCTATGGGGTTGGGGCAGTGGTTGACCTCCCAAATCTCTCTGTCATGGTGCTGGGATTGGAGGATTGGGCTGACCGCTATGGCATTGAGGTTGCCGAGGAACGGCTTCTGACAGCCGTGCGCCGAGAGTTAGGCAAGCAGGTCAAGCAACTAAAATCTCCTCCTATGTCTTTGCAGGAGGATTCTGGTGGCTTTAACCCCTTTGATGAAGCCGCTCGGATTGGCATTCCCGTAGCGCCCTTTCCAGCCTGGATGGTTTGTCCCTACTGTCGTTTTCTAGCTCCCTTGCAGGGGGGATATTTTGAACTCAAGTCCAATCCCTACCGTCCTCAAGAAAGCCATTACATCCACAAAAATTGCCGTAAACCAGGGAAACCTCCCAAAGTGATACCCGCTCGGTTCCTGGTTGCCTGCGAACACGGACACTTAGATGACTTTCCCTGGCTGTACTTCGTCCATCGCGGTAATACGAACTGCCGGGGACCTTTGCGACTGGAAGAATATGGAGTTTCGGGGACGGCGGCTGATATTGTGGTCAAGTGCGAAGGTGAGGGCTGTGGTGCGTCACCCCGTCGATTATCCGATGCCTTTGGAGAGCAAGGTAAAAAAACAATGCCTCGCTGTCGGGGACGACATCCCCATCTCCGTAGCTTTGACGATCGCTGTGATCAACAAATGCGAGGGATTTTGCTCGGTGCTTCCAATAGCTGGTTCGGCATTAGCTTGTCTGCGCTCTCGATTCCGACTGCGTCTAATAAACTGGGTGAGTTGGTGGGTGAATACTGGACCCGGCTGAGTAAGGCAACTAGCGGCGACGTACTCAAAATTCTACTGGATGCATTTCAAGCGGTCGGTGAACTTCAAGAATTCGCCAAATACTCAATTGATGATATTTGGCAAGAAATCCAAAGGCGGCAAGCAGGAAGCTCAGAGAGTGACATAACTCATGACTTAAGGACTCCGGAGTGGGAAGTTTTCTCCACCGCAGACTCCAGCAAAAACACGAAAGATTTCCAGCTTCGTCCAGTTCCACCGCCTCAAGGCTTTGAAAAATGGTTTACTCAAGTTGTTTTAGTGGAACGCCTCCGGGAGGTTCAATCCTTGATCGGCTTCACCCGGATTCAGTCTCCCGGTGATTTTGAAGACGCTGGAGAAATCCCAGAGGAATATCGAGTCAGGCTGAGCCGGAGTGCTCCCCAGTGGGTTCCAACGACCGAAGTGAAAGGAGAGGGAATTTTCTTGCAGTTTGATGAACCGTCACTGGAGCAGTGGGAGCAGCAAGCTGCCGTCAGCAAACACCAAAGCCAGACATGGGAGGCACATAAACGTTGGTGTCAAAACAGAGGACTTGATCCACTGAAGATTAGATTTCCTGGCATTCGCTATATGCTGATTCACTCCTTCTCCCATGTCTTGATGCGGCAACTGGCGATCGAGTGTGGTTACAATGCAGCCAGTTTGCGTGAAAGGCTCTATTCCAAGCCAGTCAGTGACGAAGATGGACCACAAGCAGGACTGTTGATTTATACCGCTGCCCCAGATAGTGAAGGAACTTTGGGGGGATTAGTCAGTTTGGGAGAACCTGCAATTTTGGGACACCACATTGCCCAAGCGTTAGAGCAAACACGCCTCTGCGCCTCTGATCCTCTCTGTGCAGAACATGATCCACTTCAAGGCAATGCCTGTCTACATTGGGCAGCCTGCCATGCTTGTCTATTCAGTCCTGAAACTTCATGCGAAAGAGGGAATAAATTCTTAGACCGATCGCTGCTTGTCCCAACGCTACATCGTCAACAGTTGGCATTCTTTCAATAATGGAGAGCCACCCCGTGAACTCAAAATTACTCAGTTCAATTCACCGGGTTGCGAAAGAACTACCACCGATTGCATTGAATTCTCTGGCAGACTTTCTGGAAGAATCCGCAGGGTCTTACAGTGAAGCATTGAAAGCTAGGGTACTGAGCCAGTTGCCGAACCTCAATTTTCGGCGGGCTGTTCTTGAGCTTTTGGAGGACTGGCATCAGACATCAACAAACTTAGATAGCCAGTCTATTGCCTTGGCGTTACGCTCAGCCGCTTATGCGATCGCCTCGGCCCACTCTGCACTTTCCGCCGAAATTGTATGGACAGGTCCTGATGTTTCCAATATCCCTGTGCGGAAAACAGAGCAGGTGCTCAAACAGTTGATTCAAGAAGCTCAACGAGAACTAACGATTGTCAGTTTTGCGGTCTACAAAGTACCCGATATTGCAGAAGCATTGATTGTCGCAATGGATCGAGGAGTACACTTGCGGATTATTGCCGAAACTTCAGAAGTTGGGGAGGGAAAGGTTCCTTTTGGAGTTGTAGCAGGATTGGGAGCAGAAGTCGCTCAGCGATCTGAGGTGTTTATTTGGGAGAAGTCTAAACGCCCTAAAGGCAAAGACGGCAAACACGGTTCACTTCATATGAAGTGCGCGATTGCAGACGGCAATAATTTGCTTATTTCTAGTGCAAATTTAACTGAGTATGCTTTAACTCTGAATATGGAAATGGGATTACTTATCCATAGTCAATCTTTAGCCAGTTGTGTTAGTAACCATATTGATCAACTCATTCATCAAAATGTTTTTTCATTACTCAGGTAAATGGTGTAAATAGATGAATGACGTTCCTACATTCAACTGGACTGATACCGCTATACTCCTTTGGTAGCACCAGTAATCCAGAGAGTTTGCCTATTATAAAATTCACCCTGCTGTTCTAAAGGGTATCCTCCTAATAGCAAACCGAGCCATAACTCGACGATCGGCATTTTTAATGCTTGTTGTAAATCAGGTAGACGAATGTTTGAGCCGAAACACTGAAGATATTGGGCGATCGCCTTCGACCACTCCTCTACATTTTCTCCATGTGCTAGATCCCGAATCTGCTCCGCCATCTGAGCTTCATTAAGTGCTTGATCTGCTGCCACTTGATCGACCCAATTCAACAACGCATTCTTATCGACTTCCCCGACGACTGAACCCTCTTCCTGAATGGATGATTTCTGCTTGCGGTTAGCAGGGTACTGAATTGGCTCTGGTTCTTCAAACAGATCCGATACATCCAGCGTTAAAGATTGGACGAACAGATCGACACAGTCCTCTAGATTTACCACCGGTTCAGCCGGGTTATGCCGACGCTCCCACCCGGAAATCAAGAGATTTGCTCGTGCGGCATGAACCTCTGAGAGCTGTACCAACACATCCCCTGCGACAGTCAACTGTTCTGCCAGAGACTGGTCAGATAGGGTTTGCTCTAGCGCGTCACAGAGCGATCGCAGATCCGCCGTCTCTGGAAACCGAGAGGCTTTCTCCAGGGACTGCCAGAGATCAAGCTCTAACTGCTGCACTTCCATTACAGCCTAACCTCTGGATAGAGTGGGCAGGGTCGAATCGGGCAGTTATAGGGATGGAGTTCAACCGAGGAACGAAAGCGTTCTACCTTGATTCCACTGTGCTGTGAAAAGACATTTAGAATCCGAACCAGCAGGGTTTTGACCTGCAATTCGGTCAGTCCCAGGCAGTGAACGGGTTCAACTTTAGCAACCCGATCGTTCCCCATCCAGAGTTCTGCGCCTAGGGCATGCAGCGGTGAATCCTTGGTCATGCGATACCAGTGAACGACAGCGGCAGGAACGGCTGGAGCCAATACCTCTAGTGTCGCTACTCGTACTACCCCAGAAACGCCCGGTTCTGATGATAAAGGTTCAGTTAGCTGTCCGCGTCGTCGTTGTTTGCGGACATGGTTCCGGACTCCCCGGTGGCGATAGTAGGAACGGCGGTTATGGCAAACCTTTGGATTCCAGCATCCGTCCCCATCCGATCCATGACGCTGTTGGGCTTCCTGGGAGTCAAGCTTAGAGCAAAGCCGACATTTTTCCTGATCGGGACGTGCCATCACGCACCTCGCAGGGGGGCAAGTAACTCATCGACCCACTGCTGATCCGCTTCGGATAGCTTGGGCGGTGGTACAGGCTGACGATAGTCGATGCGTTCGTTGTACCCCGCCCGATCGCACACACCCTGCATAATGACCTGTAATTCTACCAGCGGTTCCTCATCTTCGGGTCTGAGCGGCAGTGGCACACTGGGAATGGGTTCACGTAAGTCAAAGTCATACAGGTCAGCTTGAGGACGTTGTGAACTACGACTCACAATGAGGCGATAATCACTTGGCTGCACCTCTCCTAGCATCGTCATTGGGATGCCCGCCCGGATCAGATCAATTTCAACCAGATTGGAGAGACTGCCCAGAATGCGCCTGCGCTTGTTTTCATAAGCCGTTCTGCCTTTTCCCTTCTGCTTGTTTTTGGGTGACAGCACCTCAATCACTGTAATGACCGTATCTGTGCCGACTTCGCGAACTTCTAAATAGCGCTCTTTAATGGTGGTTGGCTGGGGCAAGAAAATGGAGCGGGGTCGCTTCTGAGTTAACGTTGTACCCGATTCAACGCGCAACGGCTCCAATGGATCGATTGACCGAGCCGCTAAGACAGCGGCATCTGGAATACCTACCAGGATTTCTTCTGGCTCTTCTTGATCCTGGTAGGTGCGAGTCTCAACCTCAATGTAATAGTTGGGGCGCAGTTGGGGCGCTACCGTATCGGCGATCGCCACCATCAGCCGGGTGTGAAACGACGACCAGAAGGCTGGCTGTTCCAGGTAGGGATTCATGCCAGGGAAGAGCGACGGCATCCGTGAAACTCCCGCAGTGCAAGGATTTTCATTTAGTATACCCTAACCCTGCTGAACCTAGTCGTAGTTTAGTCGTAGAGAAGATATTGTATAGATATTTTACTTGAAATGCCTTAAACTCAAGTTGATAACCTCTGTTGTGTGGCGATTGTCATGTTTTCTGGTTCAGAAGGGCTACCCTCCATCCGTCTAGTTTCTGCTCAGACTTCAGTTCCACCCCGTTCAACGGAACCCACGGATCTGCGCTGGCTGCGGGTGGAGGAATATTTTCAGGCGCGATCGCTGGCTAACAACACGCAGAAAGCCTATCGACGGGAATTGAAGCGGTTTTTAGCTTGGACCGATCGAGCCTGGTCAGATCTCACACCTCGCCAGATTGCCCAGTTCAAAGCCTATTTGCAGGGGCAAAATCTCTCTCCCAATTCCATCAACCGAGCGTTGACCGCTCTGATGAGTTTTTTTGATTGGTTTCGAGCGGCGTACCCAGAGCAAATTGCCCATGATCCCACTACAGCAGTGGAGATGGAGCGGGTTCCTTTGCCCCCAGCCAGGGACTTATCAGAAATCGAGGTAGCGGCTCTGTATTTGGCACTGGAGGAACGGGGTGAGACGGAGGTGCGCGATCGCGCATTACTAGCCGTACTAGGTCATGGACTGCGCGCGGAAGAGGTCGTGAATTTGAATGTAGAAGATTACGATGGCGTTCGGCTGACGATTCGAGAAGCCAAAGATGATAGTACGGGGACAGTCCCGCTCAGTCGTCAGGCGCGAGAGCAGTTGAACACGTATTTAGTTCAACGTCGCTCTGAGGAGGGAGACTTATCGCCTGATAGCCCCCTGTTTTTGTCTATTGGGCGCAACCGGGTAGGTCAGCGGTTGCGCTATCAAGGGCTATATTACGCAGTTAAGTCTTTGGGTAAGATTGCAGCAGAGCAGGCGCAATTGGCATTAGAGCGGCGGCAAAGAATTGAGCAAGGAGAGCTAGAACCTGATCCGCAGGATAGATGGGGACAGTTCAATGAGGCAGAACTCAAACAAATCCTGACTTTGCTGAATGTTCATCCTCACCAGTTACGCCACACATTTGCGACTGGCTTGCTCTTACGGGGGGTTGAAAGCCTTCATGCCCGAACACTGACCCGTCATAAATCAGAAGCAAGTTTCAAGCGATATGCGAAACGAGCGCTCAGTGCAGCGGCTGAACGGGCTTTTTATCACTCTATTGGGGAAGAGCCTCCCCAAAACAGTGAGTTGAAATGAGACGAATTTCAAAGATGGATGCTCAATTAAGCTGGTCTTGATACATACTATTTATCAGGCATATTTGGTCTGATTGATACTGAAGAGGTTTTTTGGACACCGTTCTCAGTCCTGCGTACAGGTTTGTAGTGAACCTGGTTTCGCTTAAAGCTTTGTTGCTATTTTTGATGATCCCCATGCTAAAGGGACGTTTCAGGATTGTTCAAAAGTGTGTTTTGCAGTTGAACCACAACGTTGTGGTTCAAAAATTGATTTGCTCTAATACTTGGAAAAACTTGAATGAGTCGGATTATTGCTTTGTTTAATCAGGCTGGTGGGGTTGGCAAGACCTCTCTTGTCAATCAACTTGGATACATGATTGCTTGTTGTAAGCGGTTAGATGTGAAGACGAAGAAACGGAGTAAGAAGAAGGGAGATTACTATCAAGTTCTTGTGGTGGATATGGACCCTCAGGCTTCCCTCACAATATTTATGGGTCTTGATCCTTACGAATTAAACAAAACGATATACCACGCGATTCTGCACGACGAGCCGTTACCCATTCATAAGGGAATTTATGCTCAGACTCAAAAAGAAGATGGTACACCGGGTGTCGATTTGGTTCCAGCTAACTTGGGGCTTGCTTTAGCAGAGCGCGAACTGATGTCAGCCATGATGAGTGACTTTCGCTTGAGAGAGGCACTATTGCCCGTTCAAGAGCAGTATGATTTCATTTTGATCGACTGCCCTCCGAGTTTAGGTAACTTGGCTTATATCTCGTTGGTTGCAGCAACTCATGTATTAGTACCAATTCAGTCCCAATACAAAGCGTTTAATGGGGTGCAACAGTTATTTGACACTATTAAACTGGTGCGGGCGCGTCCAAACCGGGATCTTGTGATCGCCGGATTTATACCAACCATGTATGATCAGCGAAATTCTCATGATGAGCGGACATTGGCAGCGATCCAAGAACAGCTTTCAGCAGTTGCGACAGTTTACCCCCCGATCGCACGATCTACAATCTTTGCAGATGCTTCAGAAGAGCATCTGCCCTTAGCACTTTATGATAGAAAACACCCTGCGCTTAAAACGATGAATCAGATTATTGAAGGGCTGGAGCTTCTATGACACAATCCAAAGCTTCTAAAAAAGATAAACCCTATGGGGGAAGTATTGATTTAACTAGGCTATTCGGTTCCAGTACTGAAGAATTGGTTCAGCCGGAGCCTAGTGAGACCAAGAATTTTTTGCCGATTGCTCAGATTCATCGCAAACCTGAGCAGGTCAGACGCTATTTTGATCCTCAGAAAATGGAGCAGCTTACTGCTTCTGTTCGAGAGTACGGTATTTTAGAGAACTTACTGGTTCGTCCCATGCCAGGGAAACCTGGAGAATATGAATTGGTCGCGGGAGAACGTCGTTATAGAGCGGCTCAGGGAGCAGGTCTAACAGAGGTTCCTGCAACTATTCTTGAGTTAAATGATCAGCAAGCCCTTCAAATCACGCTGGTCGAGAACTTGCAACGGGAGGATTTAAACCCAGTTGAGGAAACAGAAGGGATCTTACAGCTACTAGCAATTCGATTGGAGTTGTCTGTTCAAGAAGTAGTGTCTCTCCTATATCGAATGCAGAATGAGTCAACTCGAAATTTGAACCACAACGTTGTGGTTCAGGAAGAAGAGGTTGTAGAAGAAGTATTTAATGCCCTTGGAAGAATGAGTTGGCAGTCGTTTGTAAAACATCGCTTGCCCTTACGAAATTTGCCTGAAGAAGTGCTTGAGGCACTCCAACAAGGAAAAATTGAGTATACGAAGGCGCAAACCATAGGACGGGTTAAGGATGAAGGGCAGCGACAAGAGCTACTTCAAGCAGCGATCGCCCAAGACCTTTCGATTAGGGATATTCGTGACCGTATTAAACAGCTTTCGCAATCACAGAACACTGCTTCTCAGCCTCCCGACTACCTAAAGCGTTTCAATGCTGTAAGCCGTCAGCTCAAAAAGACATCTGCATGGGAGGATCAGGAGAAACGCGATCGCCTAGAAGCGTTATTGAAAGAGATAGAGGATTTAGTTCAGTAAGGTTTGAGCTTTTACTTACGAAGTAGATCGAATTGAACTATAAAGCAACTTCCTTTACCGACTTCAGATTCAACTTTGATAGTTCCGTGATGGGCTTCCACAATTTGATGAGATAGATAAAGCCCTAGCCCGTTCCCTCGACGCTGATGATTTCCCTGCCTGTATCGCTCAAATAGAAACTTTTGTTCTTCCGGGGGGATACCAATTCCTGTATCTTCTACTTCCAGGACAATGGAGTTATTCCCTGGGGAATCACGAGTCAAATGCTGTAAGCGAAGCTCTACCAATCCGGTATCGGTATAACGGATGGCATTACCAATCAAATTAGTCAGTAGGCGGCGAAGTTCCAGGCGATCGCCCCTAACCCACAAAGGTGTTTTGTCAGTGACTCCTACTAAGGTTAGGTTCAACGCCAAGCCTTTAGTCATAGCCAGAGGAGTTAGTTCTCTAACAACGTTTTGGCTTAATTCCCAGAGATCAACCTTATGAAAGTGAAGATCTTTGCACCCTCCTTCATACTGATAAATTTCCAGAAGAGTATCTACCATCTCTAGCAAAGTTTGGTTGCTTTGAACAACCTGCTCTAAAGAATCCCGCATCTCCGGCAATGTTTTACCAAAAGTACCTCGACGTAGTAAATGCAGCATATGATCTGCTGCAATGAGCGGGGTTCGTAGATCGTGAGTCAGGCTAGCGATGAAGTCTTCATGCTGTTGATTAATCCTGATTTGTTCATCGATACTGTGTTTCAGTTTTAACATCGACTGGATTCTGGCAAATAGCTCTCCCTTTTTCACCGTAGGGCGGATGACATCATTTGCACCCAAGGCTAAGCCCTTAACCACACTGGCATGGTTATGATCGGCCACCAACATGATTGGAAAAAAGGGCAATTCAGCATTCCGTCGAATTCGTCGGGTCACTTCATAACCATCTATATCAGCAGTAGCTGTATCGAGCAATAATAAGTCAGGTGGAGACTGTTCAAGCTGAATCAGTGCGTCTATTCCGCTATGGGCACTGTCTACCTGATACCCCCGTTTCCTGAGCAGCGATCGTATGGAACGAAAGATATTAGGGAGGGCATTCACCAGCAGAATGCGTTTTGCTCCAGATGAAGCAAACCTGATGGTTGGGTTTAAAGGTTTTGAGAGCATATTTTTTATCCAACGCTTTATTTGTCGGTTCTCTAAGAGACTTACGGCAAACTGGCGATGCCCCTGTGCTTCGTAACCTGCTCTAAGCCTGCTTGGTGCAGACTTCCTTAGCCTTCATCCCAGGGAAATAAAAATCTATAAGAGAAAGAAGCAAACCTCTGGAGAGGGAACAGCAATGTAAAGAAATCAGTCTAGCGAATTTATCAAAACTTTGCGTTTAGGCAAAGACTTGTTCTATCTAGGGATTCGCATCTATCAGTCTTTAGGAGTAGTCAGGATGAGGTGAATGATGCGAATTGCAATTGTCGAGGATCACAGCCTGACCCGAACTGGCATCCGTAGTTCCCTGAATGAGCAGCAGGATATTTCGGTGGTGGGAGAAGCTGAAACAGGGGTGGCAGGGCTGAAGCTACTTCAGAAAACTAAGCCGGATTTGGCGATCGTGGATATCGGCTTGCCAGATATCGATGGGATAGAAGTTGTGCAACGGTTTCGGAATGCTCTCCCTCCAGAGTCAGATGTTTCAACCCGATTTATCATGTTGACGTCCTACACTCAGGAAAGAATGGTGCTAGCGGCTTTTGCAGCAGGGGCAGACTCTTACTGTGTCAAAAACACCAAGTTTGAATTGCTACTGGAAGCCATCCGCACGACCTTTGAGGGACAGTCTTGGATTGATCCAGCGATCGCCCGTATTGTCCTCAAGCACGCTCGGCAAGCTGCGTCGCTATCATCGGTTGCTAGTGAGCCTCAAACAGTTACCATCAATGCTCTCGATTCGGAGCAAGCCACAATTCTGGAGGCTGATCCTCTAACGAATAAAGAGCTGGAAGTGTTGGAACTGGTGGTTCAGGGCTATACCAATAACCAGATTGCTGGGCAACTTTATATGAGTCTTGGCACAGTCAAAGTACATATCCGTAGTATTCTCAGCAAATTATGTGCCAGTGATCGCACTCAGGCAGCCGTACTGGCAATGCGAGCAGGACTGATCGAGTAGAAATTTCGGCACAGTGAAAAACTATGCAGTACGCGGTGATTAATTTGAAGATTGATGGAGTGCTTGAATGACACTGGCTTGGGTAGTGTAGAGCGATCGCCCACTGCCGCTCTCTAGATCAAAGTAGGTGGCGAACCGTCGCAGCTTCCCGGTGGTCAATTGCAACAGATAATCGAAGGCTTCAGCCGCAACCCGCTGATTAATGCTGAGGGATTGGCTATTCAGTAAAGCAAGTTGTTCACAGGAGAGGCTATTATCCTCTATTTCCTCTGGTTGTGGAATCAGCAGGTCGGGTTGTTGGATGCTAGGAGCAGGGAGCCGAAAGCATCCCAACGTGTCAAACTGATAATCATCGGGTTTGGTGGAGAGATGGGAGCCTAATAGAACTTGTCCACTGCGTCGAGAATTGCCACAGTCTAGATACCAGGTGCGAGGCGTGAGTTGGTGGTTGTTATTCTCTAATATTTGAACGATCGATCGTCTGGCTTTGGCATTATCGACACAGCCTGTGACCAAGGCAAGGGTATTGTAGGCGGGAGTAACCCAGGCTGGATCGAAGGGTTGGGCGATCGCACCGACTTCCATTTTCCAGGCGATCGCATAGCGAAGTGCCAATGTTTTGGCTTTGTTTAACCCGACTTCTGCATCACAGAAACATTGGCGTAACACATTAGCTTCTTCAACGTGGTCTGGGTCAACAAAGTAGAGTTTGACCTTCTTCCCTTTACTAGACAGAACTCTACCTAACCGAACAATGGATGGCGCGAGCCAGGAGCCTGTTCCACCACATCCTACCAACCAGAATTCAATCTCGGTGTAATTGATGGTCAAGACAGGAGAGGCATTTGCCAGATTAAGGTTTAGCTCCATAGGTTCTCCAGCACAGAGGTAGGGGGCAAATCTGTACTGTAAAACTGGCATCCAGACAGTACAGAAATGTCTGTCATAAAGAAATCTGATTCAATGTCAAACACGGTTTTTGCAGGAACGTTCCAGCAGTGCTGAAACAGCCCGACTCGCATCTGAATCTCTGGTTTGGTTGTATTCACCCGACCCAGGACTCCATAGATCCGGAAGCCTGTTTCGTCTGCATTGTCGGTGCTGGAAAAGAATGCAGGCATGGAAGCATGGGAGTGAATTTCTACAATAGCCTGATGATGAGAGGCATGACTCCCCGATTCTGTGGGTTGACAACTGGTTGTGTTTTGAGTTTGTTCTGGAACCCGTAAATTCCATCTGTCTTCCTGATTATGGAAGTGAAATAGTATTTCGACATTAGATTCAGTACAGGCATTACAGCTCGATCGCCACACTTCCAGCAAAAGTTCTTTGGGGATACGGGATGAAACGGTGAGATAGGGAGTCAGGTGAGGTAGCCCTTTAATTCGCTGATCGCTCAGACAAACGGGCATGAGGACTTGGATACCAGGACGGATCGCACTGACAAAAATGCCATTGCCAGCCAGGAGGTAGGTGAGAGCGCTGCCTGAATCAGCCGCAGTTGCATAGCCAATCAGCGGGTTAGTGGTTTCGTTCATCTAAAATTTCCTGCACCAGTGTATCGACACTTTTTTTGTTGCCGATAGGCATCAGATCAGAACCTGGATAGGTGGAACGCTTGTTTAGTTGATGTAGTTTCAAGAGCTGTTGGCGTACATCTGATCGATGAGCTTTCGATTTACCTGTAGCCAGATGATTTGTAAATAGGCTGAAAATGAAAAGATTCCAGGCTGGCTCAATACCTTGAGGGCTGGCATCAGGTGGTTCATTGACACCCCAGCAAACCTGCCCTGAATTGTAGACATTGGGTAGTGGAGTATGAAAGGCAAATGCTTTGGGGTCCAATGTCTTGCCTTTAATTGCCCAAACCCAGTATTTTTTCTCCATACCCATAAAGAGCATTGCAGGTAGAAGAATTTTTAGAGTTCCGACCTCATCACAGTTAAGGAGATGCGTAGCGGGAGGGATGAACTTGACCAGGTAAGTGCCCCTGCTCCCTGTGCCATAGCGCACGATGTCAGGTTGCATCCAGCCGGTGTCAATGGGTTCAAAACTAAAGGCAGTTCGGAGCGCAGTTGGAGAGACGCATTTGTAAATGTCAGCGGCTGGCAGATCTTTATCCCGTCTATGAAAGATGTAATAGCCATCCAGAAATAGTAATTCTGCCTGGATTGCAGCAGAATTCCTGGGTGGGTCAGCAAGAACAGATCGGATGATGTCACTGGAGATAGTAGGGTTGGGTGAGTTCTCAGTCAGACTCGTTTCAAGGCGCGTGTCCATAGCTGTAGCAGCAGTTGTGCATGAGTGTTTAAGTCAGCCTCTAACCATTCGATCAGGCAATACGCAGCATCCAAAATGCGGCTTGCTTGCTTCCATTTCCGGTGCAGGAGGTTGATAGACGATTTAGACCAGGGTAGAGAGGAGGCGTACAGCCCATAGTTCATCTCATCAGGAGATTCATCTAGCCAAATGTTTTTGGTTTCGTGATCTAGCAATTGCAGTGCCAGAGGCAAGAATTGTAAGGGATTAGTGAGTTCACAGCAAAGCCGCCGCAATCGTTTGTTGTCGATTTTGTCGGGATTGTGAATGTCTTTGTAATAAACTTGATGAGCCTCGAATTCACTGTTAAACCATTCGCTACCTTCCAACTCCACATCGTCTAACCAATAGCGACCTTCTTTACTGAATGGGACAAGCAACTTCCATCCAATCCGTAAGTTCTCGATTCCTTCTTCAATTTGCCAGTCCACACCCATTGATGTGATGGGGATAGCCTGTAGTCGCTCTTCATGAGCGCTTTCTACAGCCCAAAATGACATTGGGAACAGGTGGGTATAGACCAGCGTAATGAACTCCAATTCCCTTGGGCTATGGTGATTTTCCAGGGAGACGGCTTTAGTATGGCTGGCATCAATGGGTAGATAAAGAGAGGTTTGGCTAGTTGCCCATTCAAGAGGAAAAAAGTGTTGGTAAAGTGCCAGCAATTGATAAAGGTTGAGTTGGGCTTCCAAGTAGTCAAGAGCTTTGGAGAAATTGACTATGAACTGGTACTGACGAAGGCTGTAGATGGCTTCCGCTGTACTGTTGGGGACAAGACTCATAGTTAGAATCCTTCAGGAATGCCGCCGGACGTTGGAGTACAAAAAGTTAGAGCTTTTAGTGAATGATTAACTGCTTGTGTGAATACTGTCCCAGCAGCGATCGCTTCTTCGACCTGCCCTGCCCATTGCTCGGCATTCCTCCAATCAATTCCAGTTAGCATCTGATGTTGCCGTAGTTGGTAACACATTTGTATTGCTGGATTAACCTCTTCTGGAGCCGTCAGCAAAGATTCCAGTGGAGAAGTACCCTTTCGACCAGGCTTTTTGATAATGCGGATGGGTTCTCCTTCTTTGCGTTCAATCTCTGCATTTGCCAGTTCAGCGCAGAGGGGAGTGAAGGCATCACGCAGGAGTTGATCATCGAGGGCGATCGCATCAGGTAGCCAGTGTTGTTGCCCTTCGTAGATCACGAGTCGTTTGTTAGTTGTGCTGGTAGTCATAACAGTTAGAACAATGAGATTTGAGTTTGAGCGTTGCTGCTTGGCTTGGAAGTGATAGGACTGGCTGAGGGAGGCTGAGTTTTGGTTTGGATTGTGGGTTGAGGCGCGACTTTAGCGGATTGGGTTTGGGCAATGTTGCGGCGGATTTGGCGGTTGGGAAAATCGGCTTTCAGGTCGGCTAGAAGCTGGGCGATCGCAGGTGGAAAGGAACCTAATTCTTCCTGGGTTAACATTGCCACAATGGGAAAATCCCCATGACTGCTAGCAGCCAGTAGCACAGGTCTGCCTCCTGGTTGTCCTGTGTAGGGTAACAGAGTGATCACAACCTGAATTTTGCACTGCTCGAAAATATAAGGTTCGGGCTGCTGTGTGGAGGATGGAGGGTTTGAGGAGTCTTCGTCATTGGAAGTTGCCTCTAAACCTTCTTCGTCAGGATCATCTTCTGTATCAGTGTGTTCTTCTAGTTCATCAATTGCGAGATTCAGGAGCTTCAAGAAGTCGGAGTGACCTGCTTCGTAACGCTCCCGATCGAACAACAACCCAAGCGCTTGAAAACGCTCTTCAGCCGTCTTTTTGCCATTAGTGCTTTTGGCGATCGCATCCAATTTAGTTGTTGTAGCTGTTAAATTTGCAGCAGTGA
The DNA here is from genome assembly GCF_056784215.1 of Leptolyngbya sp. CALU 1928. Taxonomy (NCBI): domain Bacteria; kingdom Bacillati; phylum Cyanobacteriota; class Cyanophyceae; order Leptolyngbyales; family Leptolyngbyaceae; genus Leptolyngbya; species Leptolyngbya sp. CALU 1928. Next base: position 27,326 of record NZ_JBXBCE010000006.1, read on the forward strand.
GCGCCTCATCTGGTGTTAGCCATTTCATAGCAGAGACAAATTAATGGTCTAGCTGAAATGGCGGTAGCCAGGACAATGCAAAAATTATCCAGCAGCAAGGATGCGTTTCTGCTGCTGGCTGACGAAAGGGCTTATTGCTCCGCTAAAAGTGAGTTCTTGAAGTCTTGAATCGCTGTAGCGGTTAGTGCATAAATGACGCGCCGCCTGCGTTCGATATGGGTGCCATCGACGGGAACGCCTCTCTTCCAGGCAGCAATGATAGCTTTCTTGTCGGCAGCGTAAGTGACTTTCTTTTTGCGGAACTCATCTGGCAAGTCTTCTGCATCCACCAGTAGCTCACAACTGGGAGGATTTTCGCGAATGGTGATGCGGAGTGAATGACCGACGACTTCATCGGGCAGCCCCCCGGCTAGGTTTTGGTCTAGAATGCTTTGATCGAGTGCCTGTCGCCATCGTTCTAGGCGATCGAGGGCTTCCTGATGGACTGCTTTCAGGTGTTCCAGCCGTTGTTTAACACCCGCAATCTCAGCATCAAGCTGAAATGCCAGCTCGGCGTGAAGATCGATCGCCTCTTCTTGCGCTTCCTGGGTCTCCCAAATCGCTGCAAGAAGTTCTGCTTCCTCCTCAACTGTTTGGGAATGGGTGAGCAGATCCCAGAGTTCCGCTGCTGCTTGAGAGAGTCCTACCAGGGATTGTTGAGCCAGAGGAAAGGTCATGATTACCATCTCCCACAAGATTCGTAATAGTCTCGTTCTGCTTCGATGTCTGCCAAAATCATCAGAGTGCCTGGATTAATGTCTTCTGAGGATTGCTCGGATTCAAGAGAGAGATCAGGATGGGTGATTGTCAGTGGTACTGAGTGATTCGTAGAACTGGTTGTCAGAGTTTGCATAGGGGTAGCCTTGATCACGCTGTATGAACCAGCGCGATAGCGCACTACCTCTGTGCCATAAACCGTCGAATGCCTCTGGCACACACAATACACCGAGCTTCCCGGTGACCTTTAAACCCTAATTTCCAGGCAGGTGTGCGAATTAGTTTACCGTTACGGATATGAATAATCAATCCATAGCGAGCACCATCCCAGGCAAGGCTACTATCTGCGCTGTAAGCCAGATACCGCAAATGATTGAGGGCAACTGTCCAATTGCACCCATAGATATGAAACCGTTGAGGATATTGCTGACAGAGGGTTTTCAATTGACGCAGCATTTTGCAGGCGATCGCCCGTTCCTCTGGGTTTGTAGATTTGCCCTGACGCATGAGCATCACCAATCCACCAATACCAACAACCCGGCTATGTTGTAGGTAGTGATTCAGAAACTTCTTGGGTGTGTCCCATCCCCATACCGGGATCATCCTGATAGGAAAAGACTCAAAGTTTTGCTTAAGCCATCGGCGAGCCATCAGCCAGTTCTGATAAGTTGCTTCCGGATCGCCAATCACATCTGGAGCACTGATCCACGTGTAGTTTCCTGAGACTGCGATTTCCATATATCGGATCACATCCAGCGTACCGCCGTACCTAAAGTGATAGTAAGCATTAGAATCTAAAGCTACCTTTAGAAAACCCTTACTCAGATGAATTTTTGTTGGATTCACTAAAACTTGATTCACGCCAGCCCGTTTTAACATGAGGGCATCATTAATCTCAGAAAGCCCACTAAAGTAGAAGAACATGAGCTACTCACCGTCTTGTTGTAGAGTCGTCAGAGCGTTTTGGATGAGTGGCAACGTGTCTTCATCAGCAACAGGTACGAGTCGATAAATCCGAGTATTTTGGGTGGTGTAACCAAAGTCTTCAATCAACGAGGCAACCAGCTCCACTGCACGCTGAAGCGTACCGTAGGTGTGGGGTTCTTCTGTTGGCAAGATGGGATAGAAAGTCTCCTGTTCTGGCCACGGTAAAGGTTCATCGACCTTAACCACTACGAAAGTTGGAGGATTTGAGTTTAGCGATTCAGACATAGACCGCTCCATGTTGGTGAACAGGCGAGAGCATATAGACCTGCTTAAAGCTGGCAGCCCGCCTATATTGCCTGGAGCGGAAGCTCTATCGCGATCGCAGCCATCTTGTCTGGGCTTAGGTTAGGGAACAAAGAGAGTCAACTGAACAGGTTTAGCGGGTCCTGTCAGTTCTCGCCAATTTTGCTCAAAGGCTTTCAGGTTACGGCATTTGTTTTTCGCTAGCTTGGAGGCAACCACGTAAAACTCCTCGAAAGCCGGATAAATGCCTTCTTGTCGTCGGTGGAGATAGCACCGTTTGCCGTGCAGATCTTCTATTGAGGCATGATGCCGATGGCAAATTGTCTCTAACTTGGACTCGATCTGAGCTTTGTTGCCTTCGTCTACCAGAACCACTTTGCGATCGGAATTGACGTAGGGCTTGCCGTTTTTCCCAGTTAATTGCTTGTAAGTGCGTTGAACGTGATAGATTGCCCACTGTAACTGACGTAATAGCTGCTCCAATTCAGCAATGGCAGCCTGGTTACTGCTTTTCACCATCAGATCGTAAGCAGTGCCTGATGAAAATAGATGCATTCGAGGATTAAATGCCAGAGCGTTTAGCTCCATCAGCAGTGTGAACCCGGCGGCTTTCGGGTCACGATTATAGCGGGAGATCGCAGCTTGTTTTTGCTGAAATGGGCAATAGCTACAGGCAGATTTTCTCCAAAGTATTCCCAGAGTACGATAGAGATATTCAATGCAATCATCCCGTGTCCATCCCCACTCGATGAGCGGGTAGAGAAACGGGTGCCCCTGACAAGTGTAGCCATCGGCTTTACCTGCCCGTTTTGTTTCATCCGCGTTGTAACCCAAATAGGGACCAAAGGCTTCTGTAATATGATCTGAGATCCAGGCATCAAGCACTTCCCCTTTCCAGCGTTGAGCACAGATGTGAGGTCGCCCTAATCGAGGGACGGTTCCAGACTGAAACAGATCGCGGCTGAGGGGAAAGTATCCTTCGATGTGCAGTTCGTAGGGCTGCTGAGTGTCACTGAGAATGATGTAGCCATCCCGTTTACTGGCAGAGGCTTTGGCAACTTGCACCAATCGAACCCTGTGCTCCCGCATTAGTGGGAAGAGATGAGTCTCACAAAGGTATTTGGTTTCATCCATTTCATCGCCAGTTTGCGCGGTCAACACGATTAGATTTTGGAAGCTATCGAAGGGACGGGATTGCGGCGACCGCAGCCAACGCACCAGGATTGCTGTGCTCTCAACTCCCATCCCCCAATTGAGGAGATGCAATTGAGGGGTCATAGCGTAGAAATAAAAAATCCTCCAGTCTAGTGCCTGAAGGAGTTCGTAGGAAAGGATGTTTGATGTTCTCAGGTGATGTTTCCTGTTCGCTCGGTAATGTGCAGGAACCCAATACTGGTGCCCTCTGGATTTGCCTGGGCGATTACATAAAAGAATGTCTCTGAAGCTGGTTGCCTCACAATCAGGTAAGGGTAGCCATCCTGAGTGAGTCCAGCATGATGAACCTGACCACCAACCAGCTTGGTGAGTTCTTGTTGATACGGGTTCATCGCAGTGTCTCTATTGGTTTGCGCTTGCCGGAGCCAATGATGAAAGTCGATACTTTCGAGTTCGGGGGCATACTCGCTGGGTTTAAGTTTGCGGGTGCGATCGTATATTGCTTCTGGCACCACACTTTTCAGATGCGCGTCAACCGCGTTGAAATTGATGGTGTGGAGGTTGCTCCAGGGAAGACTCACATGAAAGCGTTGGGGTTCACCAACCAGGTTGAAGTTAAGATAATGCTCCATATCGCTCAGAGATTAAACGGCTGAAAGTGTTGGAGCGATAGCTCTGAGGTTAACTTAGGGAACAAAACTCTCGATTTTTGGTGGAGTTTATTCCCTAAGTCAGGAACTACGATGTTTAGCTAGCAGGAGCAGTGTTTTGGCATTCCCTACATTCCTTTGCCCTTCAGGGGCTAACCACTACTGGAGGACGCTAACGAGCACTAATCTTTCCGGTCTGAGTACGTCGGTTCCTACGCTTGTGAGAGTGCCATTGATTTACACTCGTCAGAATGGAATCGAGGGTACGACTGGCGAAGGCAGGAGTTTTGCTAGCACTTTGCCAGATGGTATTGGCTTCCATATCACTCAAGGGAGGTGTGCAGCGATCGCAGTATCGCTCAAAGAGTTGATGGGGATTAGGGTGATGAATGATCTGGTGTCGGGTCAATAGGTCAGAGGTTCCCAACAGGTTCCGAGCCAGTTTGTAACCAGCATTGTTCCGATTGCCTGACCGTTCACCGTATCTCAAGAGGGCGCGATCGCTCTTTGTCAGGCAAACAGTCAGCGGAATCGATATCCCGCTAACGCGGTGTTGTTTGAGAGACAAGTGCTTGTCTCTCTTTGCAGGGCTTGTTCTAACTCTCCGATGCTTTAGCACTGTTGAGCGAGACCCTGGAACAAGTGGTTGAGTCAGTGCGGAGTGTGGGTCAACAGAATCATTCATTTTCGCCAAATGAACCAGTTGTACCCACTTCCGCCATCGTTGATCTGATAATCCGTAAGGAAACAGCCCGGTAGAATCCAGAGCAGCTTCCAGAATTTCAGGATCGTATCGGAACTTGGAGTAACTTTCTAATGTGGTTGCTCTAGCACCTCCCAACCCTCCATCAACTACTTCCCTGCGAACCATGCCTGGAAGCCGCATAGAACGCGCCAAATTACAGATTGCTGGGTCAGCATTTTGAGCGATCGCCAGCTTTCGATTCAGGCAGATCCAGTTTTCTGGAGATAGCCCAACGGTGCATCTAAAATATACATGCAGGGACTTTCCACCGGTATACGTAACTGCTACTGGTTTCAATCCCGTTGCGTGCTTAAATTCTTCCAATACAATGTATTGGTTCGCCAAAGGCAAATCATCAATTTCATAGAACAAGCACTGGCATTGCCTGACATGGCTGTTGCTAATCCCTTTATCAGGCTGGTTGGGGTAGAAACTAACCGTTGCACCCAAACAGGAAAACTTGAATGCAAGTGCCCACCCATCGGCATAGCGTTTGGGAGTGAGCTGCCAGCAGGTATTACCCTGGCGATCGCGCCCACCCTGAGTGCAGCAATAAAGGGTAAAGCCCTGGAGAGTGATGCTGCCACAAAAAATGTAATGACTGTAGATCAGTTGATTGTTCTTCCAGTAGCAGTTCCAGTTGTCAGGAATAATTTCTACAGGCAGATCCCAAGAAATTCGTAGCCAGATTTTAGCACCGGACATAAAGCCAATGTGCCTGAGAAATTGAATTGTCATTTGTCGCAGATTGACATTCATCGCAGTTAAGCCAAGAGCATTGTTACTCCTGAGTGGCGTTAGCTGCCCTGACTATCAAAGTTCTAACTCTCGTTGTCGGTGTTTTGGTAATTTTGATTTTTGTCGATGTTTCGCTGCATTATCATCTCGTTGGTTCTCTTTGATATTCGATACCTGCACTAACGAGTCTGCATCGATTTCACTGGTAGTTGATGAATTAACAGGTTGTTCTACCAGCTTCTTGATTAATTCTGCATCTCGATGTGAGTCATAGTTCACTCTCCGGTATCTCTGTAAGCCTTGGAAGGTATAGGCTTTGCCCAGATGAGTTCCGCCAAAGGCAATACCATTTAATTCGTAGCTGATGCCTGTTATCTCACCATGCTGGCGATCGCGAATCCGAACACTGATGCCGTTTTGCTGGAGCTGCCCAATGAGCTGAGGCATAGTGATAGGAGATTGAGTGGCTTGATCAAGCGATCGCTGAAGCTGCACTCGAATACTTTCCTCACCAGTTCGAGCCAGTAATCGCTGTTCTCCAGTAGTGGGGCTACGGCTGTCTTGTTCCTGGCTGGAGTGGAGCGATCGCAACCCATAGTCCTGTTCCAACTGGCGAATAGCGGCTTCACTCCGGCGATAATCCCAGCTATCGGAAACGGTTGTTCCGTCCAACCGAATTCGACTGGCGACAATGTGAGCATGATCATGGTCGCGATCGCTATGCCGCACAACTACATACTGGTTCATGTCAAAGCCCATTGCCTGGAGATATTTCTGGGCAATATCGTGCCAGGTGTCATTCTCCAGATGCTCGGTATAGGGCAAACTCAGGGAGGCATGGTAGACCGATCGACTCACCCTGGGGTTTAACTGTCGGCAAAATCGGAACTCCGCTGCTAACCCACGCGGGGTTGTTTCCTCCATATTGCTGCCAATTAGGCTGGCTCCATCTTTGCCAAACAAATAATTGAGCAATTTGCTGAAGCTCCGACCTTTGATTTGTTTGCCGATCACGATTCCTCTTCAATCTCTGTCATGAATTCCAGGTCAGTCAGTTCTCGCCGTATTTGGCTCAAGAGACCTCTGGTTTGATTCAACAACTCCTGATCGACCACGATCGGAGTTGCTTGAAGTGGCGCAGTGGTATTGGCGCTAGCTTTTGCGTTAGCAAGTATCGCCTTAGCAATTTGGTTCAGGCTGTCACTGATTTTGGTGAGTTCCCAGTAGGTCAGACCCGCAATTCGAGTTACGCGCCGGGGGAGCTGATTTTTTAATGTCTTGGCACGAAACAATTCTGCCATCGTCAGGTTGTGCTCTGTCGCCATACAGCGCACCTGCTCTTTCTCCTCAGCGTTGAGGGAGATATGGAACTTGATGGGACGTTTCTGCGAGGACATTCCAGCCAATCAGGAAGACGGTGAAGATTCTTCTCTAGCTTTGCTGTTCTTTCGTTGACTTGTGATCTACCAGTCGGCTATCTTTTTGATTTCTGCATCGGGCAATAGCCTTTTACAACAAACAAAACTCACGGGTGTTGCAATAACACCATTATTTTTATTCCAGTAGATGAATATACATTGCAACATGGCTTGCTCTGCATCCTGGGTTTTGAACGGGTACTGTAGTCTGCTGTAAGAATGTGGTTCATGGGTGGAATGCTGCGATAAAGCTGTGGATATTTGAGGTTATTGAGTGTCAACAAGTCCAGCTTGTTAGGAATTCAGCGCCTTGATCGGGTGGTCAAATGAGGATGGAGACGAACCATTGAGGGAAACTGTGGCAAATTGTGAACCCCTGCGGGAGAGGAAATCCGGGGTTCTCTTTTTTATCCACATGGATGATGAGTATTCAATCAGTGCTCGCTAAGTTGAGGGAACGTTAACCTTACTGATCAACCCGTGATGTCTGACCTCACGTTGACTTTCGATCCAGGCTCCTCACTCAGTAAAGTGATCTATAACTTAGCGGATGGCAGACCTCGACTGCTGCTCATGGAGCCTGAAGTGATTGAACTCAGCTTGAGTTCAATTGATGCCCACTTGAGAACCAGAGGAAGTCTTGGTATCACCCGACCTGAAGATGATGTTTGGCTGCAATGTAGTGATAGTCAGCAGTGTCAGGTAGTTGGTTATTTAGCGCGTCAGTTTTTGGCAGCCGTGCGGATGAATGAGGTGAAATACGAACGGGCGTTATATAAAGTGCTGGCAACCGTAGGAGCAATCGTCCAGCACATGGATCTACCTCGTAAGTTCTCTATTGCCATTTCTGCTCTGTTACCCTACGGCGAATACCAGAATGCTCAACGCTTTCAGCAACTACTGAAACAACAGCTCAAAAATTACAGCTTTCGCGGTGAACGCCTCCAGGTCAAGCTAGAAGCCTTTGAGTGTCGCCCTGAGGGAGGTGGCTTGGCAATGGCACGAGTCATGCAGAACGGGGCAGAGTGGTTCCAGCAACAGACGCTTGCTGTGCTGATGTTTGGGCATCGGAATACCAGCCTATTGCTGTTTGAACGGGGCAAGCTGGCGATCGGTAACACCACTGATTTAGGCTTTCATCAACTGGTAGATAAGGTATTAAACCGTACCTCTGGTCAAAGTGCTGATTCGTTAACTAGCGCAATCTATAGTATTGGCAATCAGATCGCCCCTGATAATCCACAACTTCAACATCTGGTAAAGACGCGATCGCCTACAGAGCAAAAACTAGAACGCGAACAAATTGTCACTGCTATTTTGACTGCCAGAGAGGAGTACTGGTCACGCTTGCAAGATTGGCTTGATACCATACTGCCGAATGTCACAGAGGTGATTATTTCTGGTGGAGCTGCTCTTTATCTCCATGATGAATTGGAGAACTATTTCAATCGAACCTCGACTTATTGGGGTACTGACCTTCAGCGACGATTACAAGACCTGGTAGGACTGGATTATCGCTCGAACCGTCCAGATGCTGAGGCACTATCCTTTCGTCTGATTGACGTTTTTGGCATGTACTGCGACTTTGTTGAGCAGTTGGCGGAGGTCGCATGAACGAAATTACTCAGACCTCCCGCAAACGCGAAGATTTCAGCTTTCGCTATTCGCCATACACCGACACTCCAGACGGTGTACTGACAGCATTTTTGAAGAAAGGTGATGGCGTGAGGCAGGGCAAAGAGTTGATGTTAGAGTCCGCCAGAGCTTTTTGGATGGTAGCCGCTCGTCAGGCAGAAGGTCTGTTGAGCCAAGAAGAACTACGCCAACTGGGATTGAGCTGCTGTCGCGCTTTGGAACGTCAGGCAGACTATATCCGGGAATGTTTGCAACTGCCGATTCCATCTGCTGAATCCTCAACAATCGAATATACCAATGGCGATCGCCAAAATGGCAGTAACAAGCCTGCTGATCGAGCAACCCGAACAATGTGGCAATAGGAGAGCGCAATGGCAATCATTCATTTCATTGATGGTGAAAAGGGCGGTGTCGGTAAGTCTTTGTTTGCTCGGGTGATGGTGCAATATTGCATCGATCGCCAGCTTCCCCATGTGTTGGTAGAAGCCGATCGTAGTAATCCTGATGTGGGTGAAGTCTACCCTGAAGGGTGTGAGCGAGCGATCTTTAGCGAAGCCGAACGCAAAGCCTACGATGCTGATCGCATTTTTGATCTGGCAATCAAAACTCCGGTGATTGTTAATCTCCCAGCTCAGGTCTTTCCAGCCGTTACCGATTGGATTGAGCGCAATGGGGTGCTGGAGATGGGGACGCAGCATGGAGTCAGTATCTGCAAGTGGTTTATCTGCACCGGCGGCTATGACAGTGTGCAGCTTTTCATCCAATCTTTAAAGCAGTTTGATGGCAAAGTGCAGCATGTTTTTGTCCGCAACTGGGGACTCTGTGATGATTGGTCTCACCTGGACTGTAGAGAGGAACTACAACAACTTCTGGCAAAGCAAAAAGTCCCCGTGCTCGATTTTCCCAAGTTCAGTTATCGCGAGCGTGATCATCTGGATGCCAAGCGGCTTGCTTTTTCAGTAGGTAGGGAGAGCGGTGAACTGGGCGTTTTGGGGAAGCAGCGGCTCCATACGTTTCTGAAGAGTGCTTATCAAGCGATCGACCAGGCAAACATCTGGAAACTCTCGCCATCAGAAGTCAGTCCTTCAAAGCCAACGGCGACTGATGAACCATCATTGGAAGCTGGAAAAGCTGACATTCAAACGGCTGAACCAGCAGCAAGCGGCTCCAAATCCCGCAACAGCAAACGTTCAAGCTAAGGGAGGTAAGGCTTATGACCAATCCCCGCCAAATAGAAGAACCTCTGGATCTGGATGATCAATTTCTGGAATCGATGGCTGCCAGAGGCAAAGGTCTAAATCGGATTCCTTACCCGACCCTGCTCGATCTGGCAATTCGCGGTAAAGATGATGCTTTCAAAGCCAGAGTATGGGAAATTGTCGTACAAACGGGAATTGACCCGGATGATCCAGCCTTCTTGATGTTGGTTGCGACTGGCAGGCTAGAAGTGTTGCTAGAAGACAGTCCCCAAGAGATGGAGACTATGTTTGATCAGTGGCAGACGCAGTTATATGATCGGCTCCAGACTTATGAGAAGGTAGCGATCAAGGGACACCAAAAGGCGATTGCCCAAACTGTCTCTGCCCTGATTCGTCGCACAGAGTTTGAGCGGGCTATTCACTCGGTTCCCTCATTGATTGCAGCCGGGCTATTGCTCCTGGCTACAGCCGGATTGGGAGGATTCTTAGGCATTGCCGGACTTTCCGGGTATCAAGCCAGTCGCCCTCTTGATCCCACCGGACCCCGACAATTGACATTAGAGCAAGCCAAAGCTTTAGACTGGGCAACCAGTGCTGAGGGTCAATTTTCTCGAAAGCTGATGAACTGGAATCAGGACTTGTTGAGCCGCGATCGCAATGGTCAGCTTGTTTGCGCCAATGAGGTTAAGCGCTTGGGTGTCACTCTGGAGATGCTGCCTAATCGAAAAGCCACTGCTGGATTCTGCACGTTATGGGTTCAGCCTCCTAATCAACGCGAATTTGCACCCGTTCAAGGAAACTAAGCGTTTATTCAAAGTTCGAGGGGAATTTACCAATGTGGACTTGTAAAACTACTCAATACTGGACAGTTGTGACTTTGGCGGGGTTGCTTGCCGTTGGTTGCGCTCCTCGCACAGCAACAGGAGGCGGAACTGAAGCCACTCAAGCGCAAAATTCTTCCATTCCAGAATATCCGCCGCTCTATAATGTGGATGTCCAGGTATGCGGTAACATTATTGCTCCTCTGAAAGATGGAAAACGCTGCATCACGACTCAACTTCAGCTTTGGGGTCCAGTCGGAGAAGCGAAGCTGGTTCGATCTGGAGTTGCTCTGCCATCCGTGTCCGCTGTACAACATAAAGTCGCGATCGCCTCAAAAGGCTGCTACCCAGCATACTCGCAACCTTCACAAGAACAATTTTACTGGGCAGACACGATTATCCAGGTTAACCGGGGTGGAAAAACCACGATCGAGGTAAAACCTACTCAACTTTCAAATCAGCAAGTTCATGAATTGGTCACTGGAAAGCTTTCAAATTCAAGTGCTCCAACCTTCGGCGGCGTTGGCTGTGAACCTGCCCCTACTAGTTAACATCCGATACGATGGATGGGTTTTGCCAATCGTCCAAGAGCGCTTGGACAATTAAGAGCTGAATGCTCCCCTATCATTGTTCACCCCTTGCTCTAGACAAGCAATTCACCCAATCGCACGGTATAGTAAGGTCTGGATTAGACTCCCTGTACTGGTTTGTGAAAGGAATGGCAAGCAACCTGTCGTCAGATAGCTATGATCGCTTTCTGGATGACCTTAAAGAATGGATTCAGAGTGCTCAACTGCGGGCAGCGACCGCAGTCAACCGGGAACTCGTGACTCTGTACTGGAGGATTGGGTGTGCTATTCTTGCCAAGCAGCAGCAGGAAGGGTGGGGAGCCAAAGTCATTGAACGCCTATCCAAAGACCTAAAACACGCTTTTCCAGAGATTAAGGGGTTCTCCCGCTCTAATCTGCTCTATATGAGAGCCTTTGCCCAAGCCTTTCCTGATGAAACAGTGATTCAGGCGGTCATGGGTCAAATTACCTGGTATCACAACATTGCGCTGCTGGATAAGCTCAAAGGCAATGAAGAACGACTGTGGTACGCCCAAAAGACGATCGAACATGGCTGGAGCCGCAGTGCCCTGGTGCATCAGATTGAAAGCGGTTTGCATCAGCGAGTGGGGAATGCCGTTAATAATTTTGACCATACGCTACCTCAAAGCCAGTCAGACTTAGCCCGCCAGATCCTGAAAAGTCCCTACAATTTTGAGTTTTTGGAACTGGCAGAAGCCGCCCAAGAGCGGGATTTTGAACGGGCACTGGTGGATCGGATTCGAGATTTTTTGATGGAACTGGGTGTAGGCTTTTCCTTCCTGGGTAGCCAATATTCGCTTGAGGTCGGCGGCAAGGAATATAAACTCGACCTGCTCTTCTACCACGTCAAACTACATTGCTATGTGGTGATTGACCTGAAGATGGTTGAGTTTGAACCTGAATTTTCAGGCAAGATGAGCTTCTACATTGCCGCTGTGGATGATTTGCTGCGGAGTGAGATGGATAATCCAACGATTGGGATTGTCTTGTGCAAGTCTAAAAATAAGGCAACGGTGGAATATGCATTGCGGTACATCCAACATCCGGTGGGAGTGGCAACCTACCGACTGAAGGACACGTTACCAGAACCATTACAGAGAAGTTTGCCCAGTATTGAGCAGCTAGAGATGGAGCTAAATGCTCTGGTAGCAGAGGCAATCGCAGACCCTACCGATCTGAGCGAATAAAAATTTTAGGAATAAATTAATTGTCCAAGATCGCTTGGACAATGGTTAAACCCCATTCTAAGCGGGTGGGCGGGCGGTAATGAAAAACCCCGACTCATCGCCGGGGTTTGGGCGTCAGCCACAGTCGCGTCTCAAGCGCTAGTCATCCAGGTTGATGTCCTCTTCCAGATCGACTTCAAACTCTTCATCCGTATCCAGGTCATCCGTTGTACTCAAGCCGTTAAGCGCATTCAAGCGTCCCGTGCGGGTTGCTTTGTGAGCAGCACGGCGATCGCGCACTTCATCCAGATTTTGCAATCCGTAGAGCTTGCGAGCGTAGGTCAGCAGATCCCGGAGTGAGGTTTCGGCATAGTCGTGTCGAAACTGAGCATTGTGTTGTTCCCAATCGAACTCTTGTCCGTTGAATCGAGCCGATGCTGCCAGTTCCCGTCCAGATTCTTCCCGTAGCACTTCAATCACCATCAGTCGAACTTTCTCCTGATAGGGAATTACCCGTTGCAACGCGGGAGTATGCTTCGGTGCCTTGCGTGCAGTGTTTTTTGCAGCTTTGCGTGTTGCAGTAACCATGAGAATTGCTCCTTTATGAATGAGTTGGATTTCTCACAGCGATCGCATCGACAGATGCCTGCTTCGTGTAGTCCGAGCTTTCATTCCTTCCGCAGTTGTTACTGCCTTTAGCTTCAGCGTGCGAGGGAGGTGGGCGGGAAAAAAGAACCCTGCATCAGTCAAACTAATGCAGGGCAAGCAATCAGGCAGTGAACGAAGCTGAACGTGTTATTCGTCCTCTTCTTCGTCTAGATCCTCATCTAACTCGTCATCCAAGTCATCGTCCAGTTCATCACTGGCTTCATCGTCCAGTTCATCACTCAAGTCATCATCGAGATCGTCATCCAGTTCATCATCCAAGTCATCATCCTGCTCCGCTTGGAAAGAGTTGCGGCGCTCCAGCGATGCCCGGTTAAATTCCACCAGGTCTGCAACAGCTTGCTCTGGATCAGTACGAATGGTGTCATACAGCAGGCTCATAAGGATCGCCACCACTTCTGGCGCATACTTCAGCGCATCGGGTTGTCCGAACAGTCGCGGGAACACCTTCGTATTCCATCGCTGCCAGTCGAACTTTTTGTTACCACCCTTCTTCTTCACCTGAGCGGCAATGTCAAGCCCAAGCTTTTCGCGAGTCGCATGCCCAATTTTGGTAGAGACACGAGCATCCCGGAGTTGCAGCTTCACGCCGTACTCCTTGAATACCAAGTTCCGCAATTCTTTGAGCAGTGCTGATGCGTTAGTTTCCGGCGGTCCATCAACCGTTGGTGCTTTGGCTTTGGTGGCTGAGACTGTACCGTTAGGTTTAGCCGTTTTGGAGGTGGCACCGTTGCGAGTGCCGTTGGGGGTGCGAAGTTTTGTAGTCGTCGCCATTTCATAAACTCCCAAATTTGAGGATTTCACTCCCTCGCCGCATTAGCGGCATTTCCCTCCATTTGAAGACCATTATTCAATCATCACGGGGTGCGAGTACCGATTCTGGATAGAGCTGCTGCTCATCTTCTGCAACCTTGTACCACCAGCCTCCCTGGTCGGATTCATCGATGTTGAGCCATCGTTGGACAATTCGGGTGGGCTGTTCTCGGTTATTCCAATAGAGAGTTACCAGTTCATAGAGGTCAAACTTAGGGGTAGGAACTTCAAGGATTTTAGTGCGCTCCATTTAGCAATCTCCAAACACCACAATGTTTTTAATAGCACTCCATAACAGTGTTGGGCAAAAGTGTCCATTTGACTGAGGTAAGGAGTGTTTTTGTTTCGTTACAACCAGTGGAAACCCTTACAGTTTTAGATCATGCGACAGTTACAGGATTGGATAAAACTGATCGAGCAGAACGCTCCGATCGTGGCGCTGGAATATCAGACTCCGGATCGGATGGCGGTGTTGAGCCAGTTTTATCATTGGGGTGAGGCGCGATTACCCCTTCGGGGAACTGCGAAGCAACCGCTCCCGGTTTATGTCTGGAACCCTGGTTACTCAGCGCTTCAGCAGTTGGTAGCACCTCACGGGAGCCTCATTCTGCAACCCACAACGCAAATGATAGAGCAAGATATCCTCCAATCCTTGCTAGATCACCCGAAATCAGGCATTTATCTTCTGGAAGGGGTTTTGAATGGCACTGTGGCGGAGATCAGCCAGCAACGTTGCTACCAACTCTTAAATGCTTACCACCAAGCGCTGTGGAACCCGTTGCCCCATTATTGGGTCTTGCTGGAAACCTACGTTCAACTGCCTTTGGAACTGCAACCCTTTATTCCAGTGCTGTCTCATGCAATGCCCGATCGCCATCAGGTAGAAGCGATCGTGACTCAGTTCTGTAGCCAGCATCCCTGGATTGGCAAGGATGATTCAGCAAACCAGAAACTGATGATCACTGCCTGTCAGGGGTTGCCAGTGGGTGAGATTGAAATGGTGCTGAGCAGACTGCTGACGTTTGCGGATTCTTCGGAGCAACTGATTCAATTGATTCTGGATCATAAAATTAACAAGCTGCGCGGACGGGGATTGGAGTACATAGCAGAGCCGGATGTGCCTACGGCTGCAGGATTGGATTTGTTAGAGCGGCGGTTGGAAGCGATCGCTTCTCTGCTTCGACCCGAAGCTCAACAATATGGGCTGAGCTTACCCACTGGTATGGTGCTGTGGGGACCACCCGGCACAGGCAAAAGTCTCTCTGCCAAACTGGCAGCTAAGAAGATGGGGTTGCCTTTGCTGGCGGCAAATTGGGGCATTCTCTTGAGTAGCCCAAACCCCGATCGCGCTTTGAAGGAATTCATTGCGGTGGTCACGTCTCTGGCTCCCTGCGTCCTTTACTGGGATGACTTTGACAAGGGTTTTGCAGGTTGGGACTCTAACGTTGATGGCGGAATCGCCCGTCGTCTGTCGGCAACTCTACTGACCTGGATGCAGGAACACCAGGAGCCGATCTACACGATCGCGACCGTCAATCGTTTGGGAATGCTGCCACCCGAACTGGTACGTCGGTTTGATGACATTTTCTTTATCGATCTGCCCCATGAGGGAGCCAGGTATGAGGTGTTCAATCTACATCTGGCAAAGTACTTTCCAGCATTTCGAGGGAATGATCAATCGCCCTGGGCAGAAGACCAATGGCGTAGGCTTTTGACGGAGTACCGCATTTGTACACCGGCTGAGATTGGGAATGCGGTGCGGCGTTGTGCTGAGGAAGCGTTTTACCAAGGTAGACCAGGGCAAATTGAACTGGAGGCTTTGTTGGCACAGCGGCAGCAGTTTACCCCAGCCATGGAACGAGAATCTGAGCAGATGCAGGCAATTCGGAATCAGGCGACGTATGCGAGACCTGCAAGTGGGGGCGATCGATCGAGGTATGCCTACTCCTATCGAGAGTTATTTGAGTAAGTAAAGAGCATTACTCAACAGTTTTCAGTCTAGGGACGCGGGTAAACTTACTTATATTTTTATCTTATAGAATAAATATAAATAGAAAAAATAGACAAGCGCTACAAACCTTGCACTGTAATCATTTGATGCGCCATCTATTTTTGAAAAGAAATATTAAGCCTAGAAACGTTTGCTGGGCAAGGATTCTATTCTGGAAGTTAGGGATTATGTTAGCATAAACTCACCATAATTCTAGAGAAGGCATTAACATGCTTCAGAACGCTTCTCCCAACCAAGATGTAAGTGCTGGGCAGGTAGAATCTACGAAAGAGAACTTAGCTCATTTACTAACAAACAACAACCTCAATCACCCTGCCTTAAATCGACTTCAGGCAAAATTAGCTTCTTCTCCAGAATCTGGGGTAGAGGCTTGCATTACTAGTTATGATCGTATGCACCACCGCCATAATCGTTCGTAAGTTATTAGGCTTTTCTAATCAGTGATTTAAAGTTTTCTCTTCAACATTTCTCCTTAACCAAAAGCTTGTATTAAGTAGTCTCCAGCTTATTCTTAACTAAAGATTATTTAGTTGATTCCTTTCGTTGAGCTTAGCTGGAGACTCAATTATTTCCAGGTTCTTTTTATGCAAATCGAGCCTCAAATTACTTGCTTCCTTATCAAAATTGCTTCTCGTTGCAACTTAGCCTGCGATTACTGCTATATGTATCGCCATGCTGATCAAAGTTGGCAGAAGCAGCCAATTGTGATGTCACAAAATCACCGTCAACTATTAGCATTTCGTATAGGTGAGTACGTTGAAACTAAACAGCTAAAGGAAGTCGTAGTTGTATTCCATGGAGGAGAACCACTTCTTGCAGGTGTGGCAACAATTATTGAAACAGCGAAATGGATTCAGGAAACGTTACCGTCTTGGTGCAAAGTTGGATTCTCACTTCAAACAAATGGTGTACTTTTAACTCAACCTATACTTGCTCAGCTAGAGCAGATGAGGATAGGCGTATCACTAAGTATTGATGGACATAGAGAGGCGCATGATCTTCATCGACTTGACCACAAAGGTAACTCTTCCTTCGATGCAGTCGAGAAGTCTCTACAAATGCTAAAGGATTGTCCATCAATATATAGTGGTTTAATTGCTGTCATTGATCCCTCGATACATCCAAAATATTTATTTGATTTTTTTAAGGCTTATCAACCTCCACAGATTGATTTTTTATTGCCTGATGCAAATCATCACTGTTTACCTCCAGGACGTACTGAGAATCCTAATTTATATTCCTCATGGTTGATAGAAGCCTTTGATATTTGGTTTAATCAATATTCATATATTCCAGTAAGAACATTTGATGCGATCTTAAGTAGCTTAGCTGGTTTACCTAGCAACACTGATTCATTCGGTTTCGGGGATATTAGTCTTTTGACGATAGAGACAGATGGGTCATACCATGATCTTGATGTCCTTAAAATTACATCCGGCGGAATTACTTCTCTTGGTACAACATTAGAAGAATCTAGTATTAGAAATATTATTGCTTCATCTAGTCAAATTCAAAACCATAGAAAACTACTAACTCACGAAGGGCTATCTCCACAGTGCCAAACTTGCTCAGTTGTTGATGTCTGTGGAGGTGGTTCTATTCCACACCGCTACGCACAAGATGGGTTCACTCACCCAACAGTTTATTGCCATGAAATGTTGGCGCTAATCAATCACGCCAGGAATCAATTACAGAATCAGCTGGATCTTGAATTAGTCAACCTAAGCATAGCTTCTAATCTAGTAAAAGAGATTAATTTTGATATAGCAGCTTTTGAGAAATCTGAAACGTCAGAACCTATTATTGAATTTCTTTTGAAGACTTGGTTAGATGAGGCTAATAAAGATTTTCTGGCTGCTTTAGAATGGTCTCTTGAAGAAGATGCTGAACAGCTAGAAGCAATTGAAAGAATCCGATTTAGCGTTAAAAGTGGCTCTTACATTGCTATTTATCCATCGATTGCAATGTGGACTTCTGTAGTCAAAAGAAAAATTTTAGGGATAAGAGTTTATGCGATTGACGGCGAATTAATTGTTGCAAACACCCACTACCCTGGCAAAATTATAGAGTTGTTGAGAACTCTAAACTGTGAGAATTACCAGAGGTATCTAATTCATCGTAATGATGAATGCTTACGTGCCCCATTTGGTAAAAAGATACTATTTGAAGATGAACAGACAGCAGATAAAGGTCGAGAAATTCTCAAAGCAAGCTTAGATCTGATTGAATCTTGGCGACCAAATTTAGTTAATGAAATGAGATTGATTAGTCCAGAAATTCAGTTTATTCGAGATCTTACTGCTCATCCAGAAAAAATAGTTTCATTTAGCGACAACTCAGTACCAGGCGCTTTATACGTTTCTATTAAGCAAGGCAATCATTTTGTTGATGCATATAACTTAGCAGATTCACTTATCCATGAACATCGTCACCAAAAGCTCTATCTTTTACAGCGCTTAACTCCTTTGGTTATTTGTGACACTCCTTTAGTGTCTTCTCCATGGCGCGAAGATTTACGCCCTCCAAGCGGTTTGCTTCATGCTGTCTTTGTTTTTACGCACCTTTTAGAGTTCTGGCTATATTTAGCCAAACACGATAGGGTAAATCAAGGCAAGGCAGATAGACAGGTAGAAATTATTAAATCTCGGCTATTGGAAGGATTTACAACACTTCGGAATACGTCCTTAACAAAAGTAGGATTTAGTTTAGTTGATAGACTTGAATCGGTATTGAAAGATAGTGTAGGAATGCAAGTTTAATCCTTACAGAAATACATCATGATTTTCTTACCTTTCGATGCTCTTCCACAAGACAGATCAGCACGTTCGCAGCTATTACACGAATATTTTCTTGGACAATATGTGTCGAGTACTTTAATTGATGATGTTTGGTCTATAGATCTTCATTTTCCTGAGCTTTCTGATTACTATATTGATCCTTATCTTGCAGAAGGGCTTGCTTGGTGGCGAAGCGGATTAAGTGTTTCTGAAATTCCTTTTGCAGTTAAGAAAGACCAAGGTTTTCAATTATCTCTTAATGACTCCTGGACACTGTTGGCTTGGAGCCAATGGTTGTCATCAGTTTATGCTGAAAAAAATCAATTACCATCTGAAATTGTCGTCCTTCATGTTGATGATCACGATGATCTCATGAGTCCTAGAGTATGGAATGAAGAATCTGGATGGAAAGATGCAATTACTAGTAAAAGTTTAAACCTACTTGAACCAGAGTCTGTTAGTAATGCAATTAGGAGTGGATCTATTGGAATTGGTAGCTTTATTGTTCCTCTACTTCATTCCATACAAAAAGTTCAAGTACGTCACCTTTGTGCAACGGGTTATAGTGTAGTACGACAAGGGTGCTACTCTCTGATGCCAACTTTAGTACCAGATCAGTTTCTTAGTCCAAAGAGTAAACGTCTCGCTGTTGAACTACACGCTTGCCAGGATCTAGGTTCAACGAAAAATAGCAAGAGTACATATAGGGTAACTGCTGATCCAAATGAATGGATTAAGGATCTACCAGTTAATATTCCAGTTTTGTTACATATAGATATGGACTACTTTAATAACCGCTTCAATGGGGATTCTGACTGGGAAACACATAAAAATCGTCATGATCCTTCACGCGAAGAAGTAATTACATTAATTGATGTAATGTTTAGTACTTTATATCAGAATGGACTAATGGATAAAATTTGTGACATTGAGGTTGCCTTGTCTCCTGGCTTTTTTCCTGCCGAATTTTGGAAGCCAGCTATTGAGCGCATCCGCTATCATCTGAAGTAAGCAACAATTTTAGTAACTAATTAGAGCTGCTTGAAATCTATGGTAGAAAAAACCGAAAGAGCAACAACTAAGCAAACTACCAGGGAAAAATCAGCTTCTTCAGTTGCTAGCAGGCAATCAGTTTTACGAAAAGCACCTGCAACTAAGCCTGAACCTACTGATAGCTCTGAAATTTATTTGCTTCAAGGAAAAGGAAGCAAAGGAAAAGGCGGCGATAAAGGAGGGCATTACTGGCACATCTATGCCAACGATACTCGTGCCGGATTTGTATTTATCAATTGGATTGATGAAGAACCTTTTGGAAAACATGCATCTATTCAAATCAAGATAAACGCCAAGTTTCAAAACCGGCGGATTGGTCGGATTGCATACAGGCTTGCTTGTGAGAAAAGTAGCTATGACACGATATTTGCTCATATGCGGAAGTCAAATCTTGCTTCAAAGAAAGCTGCTGAGGCTGCTGGCTTTCAAGCAGTTAATAGCAGTGAAATTTCTCAGCTTGTAATGGTTTGGAATCGCTCAGCAGAATGAACCCTATTCACCAAATGAGATCGCTGCCGCTCAGTTTCCTGCCAATCTCAGCAAGGGTAGATTTCCTTCATTTTCTAGCTTGTAATAAACCAGCCGTCAGAACAAAACTTTTTCACGCTTATGCCAAGTTACATCTAGAGGATTGGTGTAACAGTTATGGCTTATTCCTACGGGTAGACTCTGAATCTTTTGTTTGTATTGCAAGAGATCCTGAAGTTGCAGAGCAGATTCTTGACATTGATCGAAAGTACGAGCCTCATGAGAAGTTGTTTGGATTATTGCTGGGCTATCCTGAATGTTGCTCTGACTTTATAGCGTCAATTGGAGAATCAAATATTGATCATACTGAGCAGCAGATAATTCAATGGAACTTTTCAGGAGAGTTCAAGCGTATTAACCCTTCAAACTACTTACTTGGAACGTCACTTATATGTCACCTTCCATGTTCTTCAAACTGTCAACCTTCATTGGATTTGGCAAATCAGGCACTTGACTTTATCAATAGGTATAAAGATGAAAGTTGCTTGGCTCCTTGGTTAATCTGGGTAGACTAATAGCTTTCAGACAACAAAATTTTAACGACTACACAGATTGAAGAGAGATTACATCTTATCCATCGCTGCTCTTCCCTAAATACACACTCTTTAACCCCATCGTCCCCTTCTTCGTAACTCCCCAATAGCGCAGGTAGCGGTAAGGTCCATAAGTCTTTCCTGTTTTAGAGTCAGGAATCATCTTCAGCTCAATATGTCCTCGTCCCCCATGCCTGCCCAGTGGTGAACCATCCTCACGAGTCTCCTGGTTCTCCTTCACCGCCGCCTCCCGCCGCGACTCCAATAGCCCCTGAATCATTTCAGCCAGATCCCTTAATTCTTCATCGCTCCAATCCTGGAGTTCCTGAATCAGTCGTGCTGCTTTGCTCCGCTTTGGCATCTCCCACCCCTGATCTCACAAAATCTGCTTAGGGAATACTTAGAGATCTTTAGCTTGTTTTCATTCCCTAAGTCCAGATTCACCCGTACTGCTTTTGTTTAGGGAAAATTTGGCTCGTCATAAAGGCAAAACTATTCCCTAAGCCTCGTCGCCACCCCAACTAGCTGAAACTTTGATGTCCACGACCACTGGGATCGGATGCAAAAACTTCCGAGCTGCTGCAACCATGCAGCAATGTAAGAGATAACTGATGTGCTTCGCTTCGGCAACAAGACACTCCAGCAGGATTTCGTCATGAATTGTACAAATCAGCTTTGCTCCTGTCTCTGCCAGCACTTTGTTGAGTTTCACTAACGCCAATTTCGTGATGTCAGCATTCAATCCCTGGACTGGATGGTTCAGCAACTCCGCCAGCCTGGGTTTACCCGCCCACCTGCGTCGCCGTCCTGCCAGGGTACGGCTCTGCTTTGTTCCCCGGATGTAACTACGTTTGATCGTCTCATGCCATTCTGCTACTCCGGTGTAGACTTCAAAGAACCGTTTCCGAAATGCCTTTGCCTCCTCCAACGACAGAGTAACTCCATACTTGGTCTCAGCATAGCTCTGAAGCTTGGCAGCACCCATACCATAGATCAGCCCGAAGTTAATGGCTTTGGCAAGCCGACGATCTTCCTCACTCACCGCGTCGATCGCTTTCCCAGTCACCAAAGCTGCTGTTAGTCGGTGCAGATCCTCACCCCTTTGATACGCTCGTTGCATCCGGGCATCACCACTCAAGCGGGCAACAATCCTCAGTTCAATTTGGGAGTAATCTGCCCGTATGATCTGACAACCTGGTGCAGCAACAAAACAGGTTCGAGCTGCGGCATCGCGAGGAATGGTTTGCAAAGGTGGATTGCGACAAGAGAACCGACCCGACCTGGCTCCAAGCTGATAGTAGGTCGGGTGAATCCTCCCTGTCACCGGATGGATATGCTTGGGCAGGCTGTCGGCAAAAGTAGCAGTAATTTTGGAGAGGTGGCGGTAGTCCAACAACGCTCGAATTACGGGGTATTGTTTCGCCAAAGGCACCAGCCCTTTTTGATTAGTCGAGTTCACCGGAATTCCAGCCGCTTGAAGTGCTGCAAGCACCTGTTGGGGAGAGTTTGGGTTAATCGTATCCGTCATCTCCGGCAGCAAGGACATCTGAGCGTTACCAGCGATCCGGAGTTGGCTGAGCTGATGAAGTGCCACATCCCGATCGCTCTCTAGCTTTGCCCCCAATGTTTGCCAGCGGGAGAGATCCAGCAACATCCCATTCAGCTCCATCTGAGCCACCGCAGGCATACAGTGAAACTCTAGTTGGGCAATTTTGAGGAGGTGCGATCGCTCCAGCTTCTTGACCAGGATCGGGTACAGTTCCAATAAAATTGCTGCATCCAACGCCGCATACTGTAACTGCTTTGAAGTCAGGGGTTTGCTCCAATCACTGACCTGTTGGGTTTTATCCAGCTCTATATTCAATAGCTTTTGAGCAAGCGTCTGCAACGAGAGACTGGTTTTCAGTCCTGCTGTCAGCACTCGATAGGCAAGTTGTGTATCGAAGAAGGGAGGCGCGGGTTGGAGTCCTGCCTGGGCAAGGAATTGCCAGTCGAATTTGCCGTTGTGAGTAATCTTAAGCATAGGACTGGAGAGGAGCTGTTGGAGTGGGTGGCGATCGCAAGAGACAATCTGAGATAAATCAATGAGCATCACTGGCTGATCGGGGACTGCAAGCTGAATGAGCCGAATCGTATGAATGTGAGGATCTAACCCTGTCGTTTCGCAGTCCAATCCAATCGCTGAAAACTGTTCTAGCGATTCTCCTCCGGCGAGGCTACGCCAACACAGTGCCGATTCAAGTTCTTTGCCCGACGTAATCAGTTGATAGGTTCCATCTTTCAAATGAGAGTGAGTTCGAGAGGCAGACATAATCGGAAATGGATGGAGGACTAGCTTGAAGGGGCGGTAGCACCAACCATCTCCGGTATCGCTCATGATTCAGAACAAACTGACCTGTTCTGGCTGATCAGATACTTGAGCTGGGTCAGCCGCGATTGCTTCTACCTTTGCTCGATTGCGCCGCTTTCCCCATCCCTGTTGAGCTGCGTGCTTCACCACGCTTCGACGAATTGATCGGCTCAGATCTTGAAAATCATTTTTGACTGTGCTGAATTCAATCGGATGCCCACCAATCAACTCATAAAAACTGGTTGCGTTTTCGGGCAACCGATTGTGTTTTTTCATGACCTCATTTCCCGACCAAAGATAGAGATCAACATAATTTCGATGCATCGGCGCTTCCATCGTGGCAGGCATCATATAAGCTAATACTTCCGTAGGTGTAGCGTAGTCTCCAACTTGCTCCTGTTCATACTCGGAAAGGATGAGTTCAAACCGATCTTGCACACAGGCAACCTTTAACCAACCTGGAGTTGCATCACCCCACAGACTTCGATGTAATACCAATGGTCCTACTAGATAACGGACATGATGGATGGAAAACTCTGCCATTTCCAACATGCACGCTAGCAATTCTTTGGGAACATCGAGGGATGCCAAAAGGCGCAACATTTCCAGCGTGCTAGATGAGCAACGGGTATCTGGGTTAGCAGCATCTTTCCCTTGTTGAAGGGTTCGCACCAACTCTTCGGGAATAAAACTCAGTTGATCCACAGCGCAAGCCTCCTGTAGGAATGTCCCTACAAACAGCCAATTGGCTGGAGCGTTGTTATCCACCTGGTTGAGGTCACTCCCAGGTCTGGCTTTATAGGCTGGCAAGCATATCGTTTCGTATGGATGCTTGCGCGATGAACACTGAATCAACCCCCGATTTCAATGCCAATTCTGACAGTAGTAGCGGTTA
Source organism: Leptolyngbya sp. CALU 1928 (assembly GCF_056784215.1). Classification (NCBI taxonomy): domain Bacteria; kingdom Bacillati; phylum Cyanobacteriota; class Cyanophyceae; order Leptolyngbyales; family Leptolyngbyaceae; genus Leptolyngbya; species Leptolyngbya sp. CALU 1928. The sequence goes on from NZ_JBXBCE010000006.1 coordinate 51,055, forward strand.
CCAAACGGGTGGTTATCAAACCTCTGTCGCTAGTGGCGAACAATCGATCACTGGGGCAGGCACCAATCCCTGGCAAACCGATCACTTCAGTGATGGCTATCAGGAAAACATCTTTGAACAAAATTTTGGCGATACGCCTTACTCAGAATCAGCCGCCAACCCCAACCCTCACTTAAAAGGCTATGGCAAGGGTTCTGCTTACCAGTCGAAAACAGAGCGTACCTTTTCTGCACCCGAACTGGAGCTTTAATTCCCTCAACCCTTTCTACTGTCATGAATACCCCACTGAGAATGCCAGACGGCTTCAAAAGGCAGCGTGTTCTGGCATGGATCATTTCGCTGTGCTTGATTGTCATTGACCTTTGCGGGCTGGTTGCACCTGCGTCTGCTCGAACGATCGACGACGGCAGCCTACCCACGCGAATTCTAGAAATTGCAGGGAGTCAATCTGGATTGCCTGCAACGCAAGTTTTGTTGCCCGACTGGAACCGAATCTCTTTGTCACAGATGCCGGGTATTAGTCGCTCTGGCTCCATAGATGGCAAGCCCTACAGCCAAACTTTAGGGTACGATCTGAGCCGCAATTGGAGCGCTAGCATGACTCCCGATCAGTATTTGAAGCTAGGGGACATTTCACAAGCATTGCAAGCAGAGGTCTTTTCACCGGGGGCGATCGCTCAACTCACCAATCTCGATCTCAACCAAGTTGCCTTGAGTGCGTTTACGCTGGCAGCCGATCAAACCCTGAGCCATTTAGCAAAAGTGGTGCCGGGTCTGGCACAAACCAATGTCCGGGCGATCGCCCCTGTCGCGGCTCTTCTCGCTGCCAAAGCCGTCGGCATTAATGTCTCTGATCAAACCCTGGCTGAAGTGCTGGCACAGAATCCCCAGATTGGACAGCTACGCTTAAAGGAGATTGATCTTTCTCGCTTTCCTGTCAGCTCCATTCCCAACCTGGAAGCCGTTCAGCTCCAACAATTTGAGGGCTGGATGAACAGCTTTGTGAAAGGTATTCCAGGGTTGGGTCAGGTGCCATTAGGGTCAATGCCCAACCCAATTGCTGAACTGGGTAGTCTAGTCATGCGTATCGATCAGGTATATGGTCCAGCAGAGGCACAACGCAACAACACCATTTCTGGCTCTGATGTTCAGGGCTTTTCTGTGCCCTGTGCTGAAACCGATTGCGCCTATGTTGAACTGGATGATCTGGAGAACGCTGGACGTAGTGCGCGTGGCAGGCTGGAAGGAAAGCAATGGATCTCAGGAAAATATCAGGAAGTCCAGGGTGGTTGGGGCGTTTTGCGATCGGTGAATGGTGGTCGAGAACCTACAGGACGCTTGCCCTTCGGTTCTGCTTTCAAAGTCGTGGTGATGGAGCCGGATGAACCCACGGATACCGTAGACACTGCCCTATTCTTCCGTTTCTGTGCTAACGCGCTGGGCTGTACACCCTATTTCATTGGTCCGGTGCCGTTCTTTACCTACAAAGTTAATGCTTTGATGTTTGTCGGCGATTTGAGCGATCAACGAGCTGCCGCTGCCTCTCAACCCACTGGGGCTAGCCAAGAGTCCGGAAGTAGCCGAACTGGGGCTGGGAATCAAAATGAGGGCAACCCCTGTTCTTTAGACGGCAGTAGTCAGCCTGTATCAGCACAGTCCATGCAAGGCATTGATCTAAACGCACTGGCAGAATCGATCGCCAGCATCGAAAGTGCTGGAAGTGGCGGTTACCAGGCAGTCGGAGTTCATACATGTGCGGATGGCGGAAGCAATTGTGGACGGGGGTTAGGTCGCTACCAGTTCATGAGTTACAACCCCTATGCAGTCCAGTTAATTGCTGCAAAGCCAGGCGGGCAGGGATTCTTAAATCGCATTGGACAGGGCTACCAACCTACTGAAGCAGAACTGTTTCAATTCTTTCCACCTGCTGATCAGGATCGTGCCTTTATGGCAGACCTTGCCAATAAAATTCAGGTGACGCGAGGACAGATTGATCCAACGACAGGACAACCCTTTACGGGCGATCGGCTCCTAGAACGAGTTGCCCAAAAACACTTCGGTGGTGACTACAGCCGTGTGGATGGGGGAAGCTCCGATGCGTTGGGTCGGCTGAGTCTACGAGATTACGGTCGCGCTGCTGTGACTCGCTATCGCAACGGTGGCAATGGCACACTCACCTGTGCTCCCAGCGCAACGCTGACAACTGCTAATGCCTCTGGAACAAAAAGCAATGATACGACCTCGAACAGTGGGACACCCGGACAAGCCACCGGAAAGCTAACTAACCCTGCTCCAGGCTTTCCAGTGACCAGTGAGTTTGGTTCTCGCTCCAGTCCCTGTGCCAGTTGTAGCTCTAATCATGCTGGCATTGATATTGGCGCACCGATCGGGACACCGGTTCGGGCGGCTGATGGTGGCAAGGTTCTCTACGCAGGTTGGTTATCGGGCTATGGCAAGACCATGATTGTGGAACATGCCAATGGCAGGATGACGCTCTATGCTCACCTGGATTCAATGGACGTGAGCACTGGCACGGCTGTTCGGCAGGGGCAGGCGATCGCCCGTAGTGGACAAAGCGGCTTGGGCACTGGACCCCACCTCCACTTTGAAGTGATTGAAGGTGCTACCCCTGGCAACTGGCGCAGCGGCTCTTCCATCAATCCTAGACAGCGGGTTCAATTTTAGGGAGGAATCAATCATGCAACCCCAGCAGCAATTTTCACTGAGATCCATTGGCAGACGTTTGACTGCAACCTTCTGGCTACCTTTAGCGGTGGGTATGCTGCTCACTATAGGGTTAGGGTATCTTCCGCTTGACGCTCAAACCCCTGGAATCCCAGAAACCGTCAGTCGTTGTATTCCCCAACAAACCCGACAACCTATTGTTCGGAGTGAACTGATCGGCTCTAGTCGCTTACAGGGCAAGGACTATTACTTGCTGGCAACCTATACCGAAAATAGCCAAGCACCAACTAATCTGATCATCGCAGTTACAAATGGACGCTGCGAGGAAGTGTTTTTTAACCCAATGGGCGATCGCGTTCCCTTTGCAAGTGTTGTGCCCCAGTCCGTTGCTCAACAATTGACACTGGCACGATTCCGGCGCGAGATTCAGCGCCTTGGTAAAGAGCGTTTTCAGCAACAGGTCAACCAGGGCGCAGCCTCAACTCGAAATCCTGCCTGGTTTGCAGAGGAAATCTGGGCACTCCGGCAGTTAGGCATTACGGTTCCCGCCAATGTTCAGGTTCAGCAGTGAGTACAAGTTGAAAAGGAAACCCGCTATGACAGATTCAGCTTCAAAACTGGCTCCAACTCAGCAGCAAGAACTGAGCACATCCACCATCCCTGCACCACCTTACTGGTTATGGCAGGTGGGATACTGGTTTCGCGTCGGTTTTAGCCTTTTTCTGCTGTTATCGGTACTTATTGGAGTGGCAGGTTGTAGTTCCAGTGCAGCAACGGTTCCCTGGCAAAAAGCAACATCAGTAGTTCCTGAACCTGTTTTAGAACAAGTGATTCAAGCGAACACTGATCTGGACATGGCACAAGCCAAAGAAAACCTGCTTGCCTGGAATGTAGACGGAAAGGCAGGCAAACTGACACTGTTTAATTTCAATACTCCCAATTTGTGTGGAGCCTTGGGCTGTCTCTACGCTGGCTACTGGTTAAGAGAGAATCAACCCACAGTAGAAGTATTCCAGAATTATCTCAACCCTAACCTTCCAGCGAATAAATCGCTATTTCAAGTAGGAGAAAACCGAGGTCAAGCCTTGCCCTGTCTGGAGGTGTTACAGATGGAAGGCGATCGCTTACGACAGTTGAATTATTGCTTTAATGGCGATCGCTACCAGCTTGCTGATAGTCAACTTTTCATATCCTGAAATTACTTCCATTATTAGTCCCTCAGCAGCAGGTAAAAAAGCTGCTATGGCCAGTTTAGCCACAGCAGAAATTCATTCAGAATATCTCACAGGGATGGACTGAATTACTCGTCATCATCCAGTCCATCGTCATCGAAATCAAAGTCCTCATCGTCTAGCTCCGCATCCGATTCCTCCAGCTCATCCAGGAAATCTTCATCCTCTTCAATCGGTTTGATCTTTCGGGGAGATTTAGTAGAAGGTTTGGTATTCAGAGCTTTACCAGTCGCACCATTCTTGTGAGGCGGCAATACTTCTACTTCAACCGCTTCTACCTCACCTGGCAAGGCAGGCAGAGATTGAGGTTCCGTGAAGCCTGCGATCGCATCATGCTGCTGCCAGATTAGCGCCTTTGCCGTAGGAGTGCCCAAATAGAGGAGAGGCAAGGTTTCGATCGTCGGTTTGGTATATGCCACCGTCTTACAGCAGTCGTGTTTGTTCTTGCCCTCCCCTTCCTTGACGGCTTTAAACTCCACCTCCAACACTCCCAAACTCCGCCATCGATCGTTCTTGCCGCTGAAAGGCACATTGAAGTAGTCAGCAAATGTTTTTTCCAGGGCACGGTAGAACTCCTCACGGGCTGACTTAAAGCTCCAGAGCGCGACATTTTTGAACCGCACTACGATCGGCATCGTATGCAGGGGTTGATTATCTTCATCCAGAAACAACAGCGCATGTTCTGAGCAAACATCCATCGATTTCTTGTCCAGGCTATTGCGGTACTCGTCATAAAGTCCGACTACGGTGCCACCCAGGTCTTCCACATCCGACTTGTAGCGAATGTATTCCGGCACAAATGCCAGCACGAGCAACCGGGCTTCCGTAATCAAAAGACCCGTCACATCTTCAGTGAAAGTAACAGTCGTGAGGTCATCTTCATCCGGCATCGCAAGCCAGCCCGCCTTTTCCAACTGATCGATCGGAATCAGAATCCCGGCTGGCTTGTCATTAACCACAATGCCGTAGGGCAACTGCGGTCGGCGCACCTGATTGTAGACATCGCTGAATAGATCTGTGTCAACCTCAAAGTCTTCTGGCTCCGCCCTGCCCGTTCGAGCCACACGAGAGTTGGTTGCCGCAGTTGATTTTGGTGATTTGGGAGTAGCCGTCTTAGCACCCGTTCTGGCAGTGCTGGTAGAGCTATTTCTAGAGTTCGTTGGTTTAACCATTGCAGTGCAGCCAAATGAATTATCCCAACGCTGAGGCGTTAGCCTGAGACGCTATCTGAAACAGAATTTGGGTATTGAGCCTTGGGAAATCGCGAACTGACAAGTCAGCACAAGCTATCGCATTGCCTCACCCCCTAAAAAATATCCAGGTAGCTGATCCAATCACCAACCTGCAATCGTTAGGATTTTCGCTAGAATCTCAGCCTTTTGCTATGCCTCTCCCTTTGCCGACCCATTGGAACTCTCTTTCTGGCAGTAAAAGTCCCCCATCTACTGCTTTGATTCAGGTGCCGTCCTATTCCCAACCATTGGCAGCGATCGACTTTGGCAAAATGTTTCAGCAATACAACAATCCCCAGGGCTGGATGATGCTGGGTGGGTTGGTGGTCGTATTATTGCTGCTCCGCATCAGTGGATCGGGTAAGGGCAAAATTACTACGGGCAAGCTATGCGACACTGCGGAGAAACTATCTGCAACCAGCCTGTCATTCAAACAGATTCGGGAACGCAAACACAACAAAGTAACGCTCTGGTCTGGCACACCTCGTTATTGGGCAAAAGGAGCATGGCGCGGGTTGATGACAACAATACAAACGACATTGGGAGCATCCCCAACGGTTTGGTTTCCCAGTTCTGAACGAGGTACATTAGTCATTGGCGCTCCTGGCTCTGGAAAAACGTACTCCACAATCGATCGAATGCTGGAAAGTGCTATGCAACAGGGCTTTCCCATTCTGCTCTACGACAAAAAGGGTGATCAGATGCGCCTCCATGCACCTTTGGCAGCGCGTTATGGGTATCAGGTCAGAGTCTTTGCACCAGGAGAAGCTTTCAGTGGCGTGATTAACCCGTTGGATTACATGCGGGATGCACGAGATGGAGTGATGGCAGGGGAAATCGGTAAAGTCATTAATCGCAACGCCAGAGAGGGTGATGGCGGGCGGAGCGATGAATTCTTCACCAAGGCAGGAGACTTGCTGGCAAAGGCATTGCTACAACTGGTCAAAGGTTCTCGCTATCCCGATATGGCAATGCTCTACGCCGTGTTGCGCCTGCCCAACTTAGTGCATCGAATCGATTATGCGGTGCAATCCAAACAGTTGGATGAATGGGTTGCTACCTCTTTTGTGCAGTTCCTCAGTGCGAAGGACGCTGAAAAAACAATCTCTGGTATCCTAACAACTGCCGCAGGCACCTTCTCATCATTCATTCAAGCAGATTTGCTCCGAGCCTTTATCGGCAAATCCACGATTCCAACTCGTTTGGAAGGACGGGACATCGTAGTATTCAAGTTGGATGATGAGCGTCGCAGTGTGGTGGGTCCGCTACTGGCTGCTGCAATTCACCTAATGATTGTGGGCAATCTCAGCACACCCCGCAAAGACCCGTTGATTATCTCTCTAGACGAGTTGCCCTCGATCAAACTCGATCGCCTACCTCAGTGGATTAACGAATACCGTTCCAATGGAGCCTGCTTCATCCTGGGCATTCAAAGTTTGGATCAACTCTATGACATTTATGGAGACAAAATGGGTGCCGCGATCGCCTCTGCCTGTAGCACTCACGTCCTATTTAATCCCGGCAATCATAAAACGGCTGAGGATTACTCGAAACGGTACGGCGAAAAAGAAGTGCTGATTAAGAATCGAACGACAGGGCGATCGCTCGGTGGACAAATGAGCCGCTCAATTAGTTGGAGTGAGAATCTGCAAAAAATGCCGGTGATCAGCGCCGATGAGATTCTCAAATTCCCTCAAGGCAAATGCGTGATCACCAGCCCTGGCTATAGTTCAGGCGGACAGGCATCCATTCCTTATCCGCTGATTATTCCTGTTTCTAAAGCGGATGAGAAACGAGCAAAGGAAAGTGAAAGTCTATGGGAAGCACAAGTGAGAGCCGCTTTGGAAAGTCAAGTGACTCTACCAAACGTAGATGCATTAACGCAAGCTTTGTATGAACGGATTGAAGAAGCAGAGCGTATGCTGCCACTTCCAGATGAAGGAGAAGCATCAGCATCGTCATCAAAAAGTGGTGTTGAGACTGATGCACTCAATCATTTCCCTAAACGAACTTTTACGACACCGGGTTTGCAAGAATAGCTCTGTTATCAAGACAAACATATCAACGATTTTGTCTACGATCCAAACTACGAATCTGCAATTCTTGCCACCAGGTTGTACTACGCTCTGTCAATCCTTCTAATCGATAAAGCCATTGATAGGAGTGTCCTTCCGTTTGTACACACCACATTCCAACAACTGTTCCAACTTCCTTGGTTGTCCTGACTTTAACAATTTGGAAGAATGAGAATTCTGGCATTGGCACAGTTGGATGCAAGACTGGAATTGCACGCGTAGGATCGTTTAATTGAGGCGATCGCGTTGTCATGAGTAAACACCTCGCATTATCTTAAATGCAGAAATGGATGTGAAATACTGTTAATTCCTTGCTACAGAGGCACTTCTGGAATCGCATCTAAGTTCAGTAGCAAGGAATAGTCGTCTTCTTTGTGAACATCAAGACAGGGAGGACTGGTTGACTGAGTTAAAAGCTGCATTAACCACTGCTGCGTTTGCTCTTGTTGTTCTTGATCCCACTGCAATCGGAGTTTTTGAGCTGGTAGAGATGGATGAAGTGCCAGAACAATCAGGGATAACTTCTCTGGTGGAATGGCGTAATGCACAGCCATCACCCAAAGTTTTACAGCATCTTGCCAGGTTGGTTTTGCAGAGCGAATCGCCCATTCATAAAGTCTGGGCATCCCTCGTCGAAGACCATAGTTAACCTGAATTTGAATGAAAATTGGAGCGTCCCCAGTCCTCAGAGGAGCAACCATTGGTACATCAAGCCAGAGTTTTTTCCTAGCCTGGAAAAGCTCTGGAACCAGTTCTTGGACTTCAGCGACCCATCGAGCCATCAATGGGTGGGCGTTCAAAAGAGGTTGTACTGGCAGTCCCAGAAATAGCTGTTTCATCAACAACTGGAAATTGGTTGGATCGGCTGGACCAAATGCAAATTCTGATTCATGAGTGCGTAACCCCAAAAGAGGCTGTTGATGTTGATGAACCTGATGCAGATCAGCCAGGGTAAAAAGTGCCATAGGTAAGAAGGGATAACTATCCTACCTATGCGGCGTTTGTCGCCGCTGCATTCTCTATCTAGGTAGTAAAGGCTCAATTTGTTGAGCAGCAAGACTGGCTTCTAAAAGCGTTTCCCATGTGCGATCGTCCAGTTGTCCCATTGCTTGAATGCAAGCTGAAAATTGCTGCCACTTCTCTTGAGCATGTTGGAACTGTGGATCAAACCCGGTTACATGGCAGAAAGTTTCAAATCCGTTATCCCAGTAGAAGGTGCCAAGGGCTTTTCTGAGTTGATGAAATTGAGTAGGTTCCATAAGTGTTGCTGAAAATGATATCAGAACTGCCCATTTACCCCGGTAGGGGAGAAAAAATACTGCCTGAATTCAGACAGCATAAAGTGGATCGAAATTTGAACCACAACGTTGTGGTTCGGGAAGTTGTCGTTTTTGTGGGAGATCGTTGTAATCCAGTTTTAGGTTGCGGTTGGTTTTGATTGAAATCATCAGCGACACAACAGTAAATCGCTGTCTAATTGCCCGTTGGTTGCAGCAAGTCCGTTGAGAGTATTGCCTTTGAAGATACCTTTGCCAAAGATCATGTCAACTTCTGCCGCTCGAAAGGGTGGAGCAATTTTATTCTTCGCCACCTTAACTTTGACCCGAATGCCGTATTCCTCACTCCCTCGCTTCAATGTCTGAATCCGGCGAGTATCCAATCGCAGTGAAGCATAGTATTTGAGTGCATGACCTCCTGTGGTTGTTTCAGGATTACCGTAAACTACACCAATCTTGAAACGCAGTTGATTCAGAAAAATCACGGTGCATTGACTATGCAGGCAATTCATTAAGCGCCGGAGGGCTTTGCTCATCAACCAGGCAATGGAAGTTGTTGGGAAATCACCCATCTCTGCTTGAAGTTCTGCCTCTGTAACCAATGCAGCCACGGAGTCCACCACAATCAGATCAACACTCTTAGAACGCACCAGTTGTTCAACTATTTCCATTGCCATCTCACCGCTATTAGGTTGACTGACCAACATTTGATCGATATCGACTCCGATCGCAGCGGCATAAAGTGGATCGAGGGCGTGTTCCATATCGACAAAGGCAGCAATACCTCCAAGCTTTTGCATTTGGGCGATCGCCTTTAATGCCAGTGTGGTCTTGCCGCTACTCTCTGATCCATAAATTTCGATAATGCGTCCTCTCGGATAGCCTCCTCCCAATGCCACATCCAGTTCAGTTGAGCCACTGGAGAAGGTTTTCACGCTCATATGACTGGCATCCCCCAGGCGCATGATGGAACCATTGCCAAATTCCCGGTTGATCGTTGATAGGGTCTGCTCTAGATCCGATTTTTTGCTTACCAGTTTGTTAGCCATCGTTCTCAAGAATGAACAACCGACCTCCATTTCTGAAGATCGGTGGATGTGCAGCGATAGCTGACGGTTGATCAGTTGATCACGGGCTAACTTCTGTCTCAGTCTGTGCGATGGGTAAAGCGTTTTTCTCAACCAGAGGCTCTGCCAACGCATCCAACAACACTAACCCCAGTTGCTTCAGCAAAGCCGTGTTGCCATCGGGACAACCATGTTGAATCAAGCACTTGGCGCAACCCGCATCACAATCACAGCCACGGGCGATCGCAGCAGCAGTACTCGCAAGTTCAGCCATATGTTTGAATACGGCTTCAGAAGCCCCATTTCCGCCGTCGCTAGTGTCGTAGAAATAGCCTGCGTACTGGTTGCGATCGCCAGCTTCCTTAACCACTGAAAAGTTGACTTCTCTGGGGTCAACCCTGGCAAACAATTGGAGCGATCGCAGGATTTGATGCCCAAAGCTGTGTATGGCGATCAGGCTACTGGGATGCTCCCATAATTGCTGATAGCCGGGTGGAATTGGCTGCCCACTACGACTCAAGCTAGTTCTTGCTTCCCTGGCAAAGGTTTGGAGATAGTCCTGTGCAGTGGAGTCGATCGCCACTTTGACAATGGGGGCTGAAAATTGAGTGCGGTAGGGCTGCTCAAAACTTTCTTCAGACAGGGTCTTGATCAGCAGTGCCTTGCGGGTTGGCTTACTGCAAAGTGGACAGCGGCGATCGTCTGGTAACGGCTCTTTGTAGTTCAAACACCGTCGGTTCAGACAGGTCTGTTCATAGAGCTGTGTCATCAAACTGTAACCGCTAGTGATATGGCTGACTTGCCCATAGCTGAGTTCAAGCGTTAGGACGGCAGGTAAATCAGCATTCCCCTCCGCACTGGGAAATTTTAACGGTAAGGCGACCGGATTGGTTAAAGCCTTCAAGCTGCTGGTTTCCGATTGAGTAAAAGCAACCGTGAACAGGGGACTTTCCGGCACTTGTTTCAGAATTGCCTGCTTACTGGTCAAGTCGAGCGAGATGCACTGATACGTCAATATTTGTCCGTCGCCATCTTGCCGTTTGTAGATGGCATGGGGATGCACTTCCCGATGGGCAATGTCCTCCGACACTTCCTCCAGTGCTTGGCCCGACTCAGCATCCATCAGTTTGACGGTCGTTTGAGACACACCTCCCCGAAAGTTGACATCTTTATGCGGGTAGCCCCGCGCCCATAGACCCTTACGCCCTTTGTTGAGATGTCCTTGAGCCATTAAAAGTTTTGCAACCTCGATCGCAGCACTCCCAAAGTAATGTTTGATTTTGCTGGTGGGAATGCCCGTTTCTGCTGCGGCACAAAGCAGATGTTTAGCCACAAAGATGGGGTATTCGTCATTGAAGAAAACGTCCTCCGCTTCACCAGAGATCAACAGTTCTAGATGCTCTGTGATGTAGCGATCAATCGGATTAAGAGCATTGGGAATCAGCACTGTCATTCCCGGTTTGACACGTCCGGCTCGACCACTGCGCTGCTGATATGCCATCTTGGAGCCGGGCCAGCCCCGTAGAACACAGCACTCCAGTTCAGGTAGGTCAATGCCAGCTTCTAAGGCTTCCGTCGCAATAATCCATTGAATGATGCCGGACTGGAGTTGTTGAACCACTTCAGCCCGACGCTCTGGACTGATGCCGCCATAGAAAGCAGCCACCTGTTTTGACTTCAGCAATCCCGTTAGATCCCTGACACTCCGGCGCGAGTTGCAGAAGGCAATCCCAGACTTCTCTTGAGCTAACAAGAACTGAATAACACGAGCTGTATCAGCCGTAAGGTTGTAGCTGGGTTGAGTCACAACCACCTGGCGATGGGGTACCGCAGCTCCACTCCTATGAATCCAAATGAGAGGTTTTGGATCACGCTTAGTTGGCTTCAGTCCCGCCAGCTTCTGGGCAAGCTGTTTCGGGTTGCCACAAGTTGCACTCAGAAAGATGAATTGCAGCTCTCTGGAGCGACCGCCATAGTGATCCACTGCTAGCCGAATGCGACGGATCAGCCAAGCCATATTGGCTCCATAGCTGCCTGAAAGCGTATGTGCTTCGTCGATCAGCACGTAACGTAATTGCTGATAGAAAGTTGCCCAACGCTCCGATTTCCAGGCTTGCTTGAGTTGAAAGTGAATCAGTTCTGGCGTGACCCCCAGAATGTGGGGATCGGATGCGAGAATTTGCTCCCGTTCCTCGGTCTTCACATCCCCTGTCATCATTGCCAATACAGGGCGGGAGACAACAGGTATACCTGAAAGCAGCTCCGAAATTTTATGAAACTGATCCAGCGCTAGTGCACGGAGTCCATAAAATGCCAATGCCCGGTACCCTTCATTCATGCAACCTTCCAAAATACCAGGGTAGGTACTGAGTGTTTTGCCGCTCGCAGTGGGAGAGGTGAGAATCAGACTTTTGCCTGCACGAATGGCTTGCAAAGCCTTGAGTTGATGGGAGTAGAACTGGTGAATCCCCTGAGCATGAAGAGCCTCAACCAATTCAGGCGGCAAATCAGCAGGAATCTCTTTCAAATCTGGCTCTTGTGCAGGAATGGTTTGCTGCCAGAGCAAGTCTTCTCCCAAGAATTCAATGATATCAGTTGGTTCAGAGGGGCTATCGCTCGTTGAATCAGGATTTTCTGCAATAGAAGTCGTCGGTGGTGTCCAAAAGCTTTGGAGCAGAGCACCGTAGTTCGGTGTCGTTGTCATGGTCGTTGGCTTCGCTCAATGCCCCCAAACATCCCCCATAGGGGAAGGCAGATGCCTGCACAGTTACAGGCATTCGATCGCCTCGATCGCCTGAATTGTCAAAAATCACTCTAGATGAACTGAGAAGTGTTTATGTTGTAAGGGATTTGGAAGATGATTGGCTAGAATTTATCTCCAGTGCCTTATTTGCGACATCGACTGTTTGTTTAACAGCTTTCTCCTTGCGTTCACTATAGCGATCGGTGAGGTAATCGACCTGATTCCGCAGTAGCAGCGTGAATTTATAAAGTTCTTCCATTACATCTACCACCCGATCGCGATACGGCGAGTCCTTCATCGTGCCATCATCATTGAACTCTTGATAAGCCTTAGCAACGGAAGATTGGTTGGGGATCGTGAACATTCGCATCCAACGCCCCAAAAGTCTCAAGGTGTTAACTGCGTTGAAAGACTGAGAGCCGCCACTGACCTGCATCACAGCTAGCGTTCTCCCTTGCGTGGGGCGCACTGCCCCAATGCTCAACGGAATCCAGTCAATCTGGTTTTTCATAATGCCTGTGATCTGCCCATGCATTTCTGGGCTAGACCAAACCTGTCCTTCTGACCATAGGCTTAACTCACGTAATTCTTGCACTTTGGGATGAGTATCTGGAACGCTACCGTAAATCGGCAGTTCTCGTGGGTCGAAGAACTTTACTTCTACACCAAACTCTTGAATAATTCGAGCTGCTTCTTCTGCTAGCAACCGGCTGTAGGAACGCTCACGCAGGGAGCCGTACAAAAACAAAATTCGAGGGGGATGATCAAATGCTGTCACCTGATACTTCTCCTACTAACTCCTGTAGAAACGTAGTTTGGGCCGCTCGCAACTCAGCATTGGGGTTGGCAGTTTGGATGACACGCGTCGCGTTGTCATACGATGAACCTGTAATAATGAGGTAAGCTGCCAACATGGTTCCTGTCCGGCGATTACCAGTGGTGCAATGCACGGCAACCGCATTGCCAATCTGATTTTGCTGCTCTACAAACTTTTGCAGTTCCTGAAGCTGTTCCGGACTGGGTGCAGTTCCTCCTTTTGTGGGCAGCCAACGGTAAGGTAGGTCTGCTTGCTCATACAGGTCAAGATTTGAGGGATCATCCATCACAGACACGATCGCCCCAACTCCCGTTGCTTTCAACTCAGCAATTTCCTCTGCGGTTGGTTTCCGCACTCCTGCTAATTTGCCTGGAATAACCCACCACAGGTTTTCTACGATCGGTTGTTCCATGGGTGATTTCTTGATCTGTGCTAACTCCTGGAGAAAAATAGCCTGGTTCTTTGGTAGCTCAATACTGGGGTTCGCATCCAGGATGGTTTTCATTGCACTCTCGTAAGACAAACCGACTCCGATCAGATATGCCGCTAACATTGTCCCTGTCCGGTGTTTTCCAGTGCTGCAATGCACAGCAACAGCGTGACCCGAACGATTTTGACTCTCAACAAAGTGTTGAAACTCCTGAATCTGTACTGGGTTGGGCACAGAATCAATTTCTATGGGCAACCACAGATGAGGGATACCTGCTTCCTGATAGAGACTCAAATTGTCAGAGTTATGAAAAACAGAGACAATCGCCCCAACTCCCGCTGCTTGCAACTCAGGCAATTCTTCCGACGTGGGCATTCGGACACCTGCTAATTTGCCTGGAATGATCCACCACAGATTCTCCTGGATTGGCTGACTAATTGTTAGCTCCATTGCAATGATCCTTATTTAACAAGAGCCGTTTGAAGGGATTCAATTAATCGAGTCACCCGTTCTCTCACTTCATCCCGCACTCTCGGAAAAATTTCTGGCTGCTCTGCTGGGTCATCCAGTTGCCAATCTTCAAACACTTCCCGTGTAACCCATTCAGGTGGCAAATTCGCCCCACATCCACAGAGAGAGATAACCACATCAAAATCTTCTGGATTAAAATCGCTCAAAGGTTTTGAGGTTTGATTGCTAATATCAACCCCAGCATCTTTCATCGTGGCGATCGCTTCGGGTCTGACCTGACTTGCCTCCAAGCCTGAACTCGTCACATCGATCACGCCAGTTCCTAAGTGCTTGGCAAACCCCTCTGCCATCTGAGAGCGAGCCGAATTCTTCTTGCAAACGAACATTACGCGCTTCATCGTTAAATTTCTCCCAAATAGAGTTACAGTTTGATCGATTTAGCCCCTTTGAAGTAACGCCGTTCAAACCAAAACGCAACATTGACAAGCGCAATCAAAGCAGGCACTTCTACTAGCGGTCCGACAACGGCGGCAAAGGCAGCGCCAGAGTTAATTCCAAACACCGCGACAGCAACGGCGATCGCCAACTCAAAATTGTTGCCCGCCGCGGTGAACGCAACACTAGCAGCTTTCGAGTAGTCTGCTTTAACCCGCCATGCCATATAGAAACTGACCAAGAACATGAGGGCAAAGTAGATGACTAATGGAACTGCAATCCGTAAAACATCAAGCGGAATTTGAACAATCTTTTCCCCTTGCAAGCTAAACATCACTACGATCGTGAACAACAGGGCAATCAGCGTGATTGGGCTAATTTTAGGAATGAATTCTTCGTGATACCAAGCTCTGCCCTTCGCTTTGACTAAGAAGAAGCGAGTAAAATATCCTGCTAAGAACGGAATACCCAAATAAATGAATACGCTTTTGGCAATTTCGGCAATGCTCACGTTTACAACACTGCTCTGCAAGCCAAACAAAGGCGGTAATACGGTCAAGAAGAACCAAGCAAAGGGACTATAGAAGATCACCTGGAAAATGCTGTTAAAGGCAACCAGTCCAGCTGTGTACTCGGTGTTACCTCGTGCTAAATCACTCCAGACGACAACCATTGCAATGCAACGGGCTAATCCAATCAGGATCAGTCCCACCATATATTCTGGATAGCCTCTGAGAAACGTGATTGCCAGCAAAAACATCAAAATGGGTCCAATCACCCAATTGAGCAGTAGGGATACCCCTAAAATCTTGCCGTTACGGAAGACATCGCCTAATTCCTCGTACCGCACTTTAGCTAGTGGCGGATACATCATTAGAATTAAGCCAATGGCGATCGGAATGTTGGTTGTACCTACCTGAAACTGATGAACAAATTGTTCCACGCTGGGAACGAAGTAGCCTAATGCCACTCCGATTGCCATTGCTAGAAAAATCCACAGTGTGAGGTAACGGTCAAGAAAGGAGAGGCGCTTGTAAACCGATTGATTGATAGCTTGGCTCATCGAGATCCTTATAAGGGCTAAAGATAATTACTCAAGTTCTGGTTAGATAAACAAAACGGGCGTTGATTGATCTAAAATGTTTGCTCTTTTTGAAGGACTTCTCTGATAGTCAGGTAAGGCTGGGGCTTGCCGTCATACGCTGTGCCAAGTTCGCCTTTGTAAAGATGCACTTTGCCAATGTCATAAGCTTCTGCGGGTAATGGAATGTAGCCAACGGTTTGAACAATGCGCTGCACATTGTCCATGTAGAACGTCACAAAATCACGTAAAGCTTCATTTTGTTGAGACTTTGGCAAATTGATGTAGATAAACAAAGGACGAGATAAAGGTTGATACTGAGCTTTCTCAACCGCTTCACGTGATGGAGCAACCGCACCTTTGCCTCGCCCATCGTCGATCGCAACGGCTTTCAGTTTGTTCTGATTTTGCTCATAGTAAGCCAGACCGAAGAATCCTAATGCATTGGGGTCGGTTTCAACACCGCGTACCAGAACGTTGTCATCTTCACTACCGGTGTAATCGCTACGGGTTTTTGCTCCACCAGTAATTACTTCAGCAAAGTAGTCGTAAGTGCCAGAATCCCCACCAGCACCATAGAGAGATAGGGGACGGTTCGGAAAATCGGAGCGAATTTGGTTCCAGGTTTTGATTTTCCCTTCGGCAGTAGGCTCCCATATCTTCTTGAGATCTTCGACAGTCAACGATTGTGCCCAAGTGTTTTGGGGATTCACCACCACTGTCAAGGCATCGAAAGCAACGGGGATTTCAATAAACCGAACCCCTGCCTGCCGACAGGCTGCAATTTCTTCGGTTGAGATCGGACGAGAGGCATCATTGATGTCCGTTTCACCTGCACAGAACTTTCTAAAGCCACCTGTCGTTCCAGAAAAGGCAACGTCTACTTCCGTCCCTGAATTTGTCTGCTTAAATTCTTTAGCAACGGCATCAGTCAGGGGATAAACGGTACTGGAGCCATCAATTTTGATTGATGTAGTCTTTTGAGAAACTGGACTGGCTTGGGTTTGGCTAGCACTATTTGATTGAGTAGACGCACTACACGCTGATAGAGTAAGAGCAAGCAAGGTAAGAACAGCCTGAACTTTGAGCATTTTGTTGACTTGAAAAACCATACGCCTCCAATTGCGTGAAAATTTGGTATCAGAAGCTGTAGTCCAAGGTTCCACGTTTATATTTAAAAGTATTGATACATCAATTTTAATTGATGTATTTGTACAAAAGCTCAACCAATCAGGAAAGATGTAACAAAATTTATTGAATTGGTAGGACTAGAAGAACTGCCAAGCTACGCAGGCTAATCGTCACAGGGAGGAGCAGGCATAATTGGACTGAAGCGACGATATTCCGCTAGATACTGCTCCAAAACAACAAACTGGGGCAGATTGAGACTGTAGTAAATCCAGCGTCCTTCTTGACGCGATCTAACTAGATCAGCTTCCTTCAAAACCTTGAGATGGAATGATAGCTTGGATTGAGTCGCTTCTAACGCTTTACATAGATCACAAACACAGAGTTCTTTTGTCCGCAGCAAATCAAGAATTTGCACTCGAAGCGGCTCGGAAAGTGCATGAAAGCTTGCTGCAACTGAGTTGGCAGATAGTATGGATGCTCGTCTCATCAAGTTTTATTAATTCAATTTTTATTGAAATAAGCTTTAACCGTAGAAGTTTAGTATAGAACCCATTTGAGATCTTAAGAAGAGGCAGCAAGGCGCTTAACCATAAGCCTGACAAAGCAGAGATTGATTTTGGTCGTTGCGTTATCAAGAGTTCGTTCAAAGTTCTTGACCAAGATTTTACACCGCTCCATCCAAGCATTGGATCGCTCAATTACCCAGCGAGCAACCGCTGGCACAAAACCCGATTTTCCTTGCGCCGCATTCTCCTGCTTTGAGGGTTTGGTAGACAATTGAAATCTGATTTTCGTCATGATCTGAGGATACACTTTCTCTAACTCGGTAGTCAGATGGTCGATGTGATAGCCGTGGTCTAACAAGAGGGTGATCTTGGGAATATTGACGGGTTTCGACTTGAAATAGTCAATGTTCAAACTCAGCATCTCAATCAATCCTGCATCATCGGAAACATTGGCTTTTGTGCAGTGGGTAAAGAAGGGAAACCCAAGCGTATCGACAGCCAGATGCCGTTTGATGCCATTGGTCGCTTTGTAGAAACAAAAGCCTTTAGAGGCTACTCCGGCAGTGCAGGTATTCTTGACCGCTTGCGAGTCGATGATGATCAGCGTTGTCCACTTCGGTTTTTTTTTAACCTGTTCACGCACTTGTTCGTGCAGCATCCGCATCAACTCCTCGAACACTCCAGCAGTGCGCCACTGTTTGTAGTGCCAGTAGACCGTCGAGTAGGGGGGAAAGTCTTTGGGTAAGTCTTCCCAATTGCAGCCATTTTTGAGTTGATAGAGGATGCCATCGAAAATCTCTCGTTTTGTCCAATTGCAAGGACGGGTTCGTTTCTTCTGGGGCAACACCTCAACCAACAGGGGTTCAAAGATTTCCCATTCTCCATCAGTAAGGCTGCTCGAATAGCTCATAGCGGTCAGATGATAGGGCTACGAGCACCCTAAATCATGCTTGTAAAGATGTCAAATCCGCTCTATAAGGCTCGGAACTGAACATTGTCATCGAGTATCAGCTTTCACTCATCCATAAAGCAGCCTGCCGCCCAGTCATAATTGAGTTGGGTACTGTTGACAGCCACAGAACTGGTATAGGAAATAGCGAAGGGCGATCGCCTCATACCAGTCCATACCAGTCCACACCATTGCTGTAAGCTGTGTACCCAGTCAAATGGACTTGAACAACCGCGCGATCGCCAGCAGAGATGGCAAGATGGCGTTTGCCTGCACAGCACCTTGCTTAATCGACATTTCCAAATCCACCAGTTTGGTTACTGCCTGAATCAAGGCTCTGAGGGGCATGGTTGCGACCTCTTGCCGCAAATAGTAAAGCCGATTGGGATTCCCCACGTTGCACAGTTGAGCAATTTCAGTGTTGTTCTGGATACCACTCGCAAGCGCACTTTTAACCCATAGCCAGGTTCTAAACTGGGTCAGTAGAGTCGCAACCATCACCAGCATTGGCTCAGAGCGAGCCAGCAATTCGTCGATCAGACGCACGACTGCTTCACTTTCCCCGTTGCGAACCGCCTCCGCTAATTGCAAATTGCTTTGAGTCTGGCAAGGAATCAGGCTTTGTACTTCAGCAAGACCGACGGGCTGACTATTCGTATAGATTGCCAGTTTGCGGAGTTCTGAAGCACCACGGGTCATGTCATTGCCGATCGCCGCTGCCAGATATTCAACAACATCTTTGGGCAGTCGTAGTTTCATCTGCTTTGCTTGAGTGGCGATCGCCTCTGCGATCAGATCTGTACGCCAGGGCGGAATTAATGAAAGCTCGAGACACTGACCGTACTTGAGCAAATGCTTGTAGATCTTGAGCCGTTTGTCTACGTTGGTTGCCACAAATACAAGAGTTGTAGAATCTGGCACCTGAGCAGCTTGTTGCAAACTTTCTAACTGGGCATCACCCCATTGCTTAAAATTGCAGTCTTCTACGACCACAAGCCGTTTACCACCACTGAGCGAGGGTGTTCGTGCCGCACTCATGGCTTGTTCCAAAGCACTGGCAGGGAAGCGATGATAGCAAAGCTCTAACCACTGCGGGTCAAGTTCTGCTTTGTAGTGCTCCAGCTTTTGTCGAATGGCAAATTGATCGTCTCCAGGCAACAGAATAATCATACTGATCTCCCATTTTTGCTGGCTGTGAGCGTTCTGATCAATACAGTCATCGGCTTCGGGCTATGAGTAACTCGCTGAAGCATTCGAGCGATCGCCTGTTGATTCGCTTCAAACTTCGCAAACGACGCAGGGGCAACTTCCAGAATTGCCTTCGTTCCTTGTAGCTTGGTCAGGCGTGCCTGAGCCAACAACTTTTGAGTTCCTGGTTTAGCCGAGGCTACAACTTTTTGCCAGAGAGCTGCTAAATCAGTAGGCTTGTGAACTGCGGTTACCGAAGCTGTCTCAGAGATTGCTTTACGGCTATGCCCATTTTTGCCCACTGCCTGCTTCACATCTGGAGAGCTAAAGGGAATCGATCTCAACATCGGCATCAAGTTCAGCAGACACGTCTCTAGCCAGACAGATGCGTTGGTCGTGTTGCGAAGATAGCTCTCTGCTTTCTGTAATTGAACCAGAGACTGGTTAAGTGTGTCGAAATCCCAGTGAGCGGTGATCGCCTTCAATTGGCTATAGTTGACAGGGCTGGTAAGTAGATCTGCTGCCTGGGGAGCCGCTTTGAGAATGAGCAGATCTCGGTAGGTTTGGAGCAAGCTGCTGAGAATCAATTTGGGTGTTTTGCCAGAATCAACCAACGTTCGGGCTGATTGAAGGAGTTGAAAGGTATCGTTCGTGGCGATCGCCTCCAGCACTATCAGCAGGTCTGTTGCCGTAACGCCACCCGTCATTTCAATCACATGATTCGCGGTCACTGCTTCACCGAGCAGGCTAACCTGACCCAAAAGCTGAAGGGCATCCCGTAAGCCTCCCTCTGCAAAACGGGCGATCGCCATTAAAGCGTCAGCACTGACAGCGATCGCTTCGGCATCCGCAATCTCCTGAAGGTGCTGGGCGATCGTCTGGATCGACAGTGTCCGAAAGTGAAACACCTGACAGCGGCTTACAATCGTCGGCAATACCTTATGCACTTCTGTGGTGCAAAGAATAAAGACCACATGGGGTGGTGGCTCCTCAATACACTTAAGCAGAGCGTTTTGAGACTGTGTGGTTAACATGTGGCTTTCATCAAGCAGGAAAACTCGGTAACGTCCGATAACTGGAGCAAAGCTACTGCGTTCAATCAAAGCACGGGCATCATCCACCCCATTGTTAGAAGCTGCATCAATCTCACTCACATCCAGGCTGTTACTGGCTTCAATAGAGCGACAAGATTGGCAGGTACCACAGGGTTCATCAGTAGGTCCATCAAAGCTTAAACAGTTGAGAGATTTAGCAAAGATACGCGCAGTAGAGGTTTTACCAGTTCCTCTGGAACCTGTGAAGAGGTATGCCGGGGCAACATACATTTGGTCGATGGCATTGGACAAAGCGGTTTGGACGTAGGGTTGTCCAACCAGTTCTGCCAGGGTTTTCGGGCGATATTTTTGATGCAAGGCGATGGTCGGCATGGTGATAGTAGTTTAATCATCATGGCGATCGCCCCTAGTCAGGGGCAGCTTGCTTTAGTGGAGGTAAATTAGAGACCACTCCACTCTCGCAAAACCCATAACAAGACACCTTGCACCTCTACTTGGCATTCTTCTGCATTAACTGTGATGGGTGGGTAGTTAGGATTAGATGCAATCAGCGAAATGTGATTGCCCTCACGATAAAAGTGCTTCAGCGTTGTACCCCTACCTTCTACCCACGCTGCCACAATCTCTCCAGCCTTCAATGCAGTAAGATCAGAGACAGGACGCATAATCACAAATGAACCATCCGTAATGTGATCGCCAATCATACTGTTCCCAGCCACTTGGAGTGCAAAATCCCCCAGTTTCAGTTTTGGACTGGAGATTGACAGCACATCCTGAGTATCAGTGAATACCTCACTAAGATAGCCTGCGGCGATCGTCCCCCAAATTGGAATGCCACCTCGGTTTAATTTAAGAAATTGGATAGCACGAGCTTTTCCAAACTGCCGTTTGATATAGCCCTCTCGTTCCAAATATTTGAGACTATTTTGGATTGCACCGCGAGGTTTTCCCATCTCCGCCATCATTTCATCAATAGCAGGAGAATAATCGTGAAGCTGACTGTAGGCTTCCAAGTATTCAAGGAGTCTTAGGTGAGGAGAGGGGCGCTGCATTTGATAGAAGTAGCTAAGTTGGTTTTATAGTACAATTGTTCTTAATTTTAGGCAAGTTGGTAAAAAATAGGCGCTTGGATTTTTGATGATGAACAAATCCCCAGCTCCAAAACCTTATGATGAGATCCGTTGTTGGATCTTTTTATTCCGTTGAATCGCACCATTCAGCTTCTTCAAGTTCAAGACCAGCAGGTCATCGATGCCATCCTGACAGAGGTGACTGACAAGCACCTTGAGGATGCCAGAACTTTGTGGGAGCCAATTTTGGAAGGGAGCGGTCAAGACGATGAGTATTGGAATTGGGTAGGCAAGAGCCGTCGATCTAAGTTACTCCCAGGCGATGAGTTGTACGCGATCGAATGCGAAGGGATCACCCAAGGGCTGATGATGCTTGATGTCTTAAAAAAACGCTGTCTGATTGAATCTCAGTTACGACGGCGGTTAGTCTACATCAGTGCTTTGGCAACCGCCCCTTGGAACCGACCTGTCATCACAAACCCTCCGACCTACAAAGGCGTTGGGGGTAATTTGGTGGATTTCGCAGTCGCCCGCAGCTACGAATTGGGTTATCAAGGCAGCATAGGGTTACATGCCCTGCCGGGTGCGCTAGGATTTTACAGAAAGCTGAGAATTGGACTGCTCGATTGCGGTCCTGATCCTGAAGAACCCGATCACCTCGTTTACTTCGAGACTTTACGGATGGATGACCCATGACTCAATCGATTCCTGCCAAGCCGAAAGCCGCACCGAATGAAGGGACTCGCCATCAGCGCCTCATGGAGTTGATTGAAGCAGAGGACGCTGCCAATGGAGAAGTTGGTTGTGGACGAGATTTGGGAAACAGTATTTCAGGCTATTTCAGCACCCGTGAAATGGCGCTTGAAGACGAAAAACTGAAGCGTTTCTTGCAAGCGCATTTAGGACACATTTTGATGGAGCCAGATTTTGATGCCATCGCCACTCAGATTCAACGCCAGATTGAATCTTTGCTCATTCCGGCTGCGAGTCAGTCCTTGGGTTCTGAGCTTCCGCCAGCTTCAACAAACGTCACCACACATATTCCAACAGAAGCGCTCAAAGAACTATTTCAGTCACAGCTTGCCGAGTTTTGTTCCGAAGCTGCCTTAGAACAACTGATTCAGTTTAGCCATCAGATCATCCACAAAGCCGTCCTTCGACCCCGACATACCTGGGCTAGTCCGATTTGGGTACTGAGAAGCGAGACGCAGATCTACATTGCTCAGGCAGCAGGGATTGAGGAAGCGATCGCTAAGGTCAAAACTCAGCATCCCCAGGAAACTGGAAAACTGGAAGTGGTCACAGTCGGAGGTATTCTGGCACCCGATCAGGTGATCTCTATAGATACAAGAATACTATAGTATTCTTGTCCTGGGAAAAATTTTCAAGATAAGCCTAACTACTCCGTTCACCCACCATTACTAGCTTCAATTTCCAACCAATAAACTTGCTTCGGTTAGGGTGCAATCGGCTTAGGGCATATTGTTATACTGCACCGCCACTCAGACTTAAGCCTAAACTACAATTCCTCCGTTAGTCGTCTAAGCAAATTATTGAACAACTCATCAATCTTCTGAGGATCAGAAACTAATGTGCCACGCTCATCGCGGAAAGTGCGATCTCGTTCACCTTTGAAAGACAACCAGTTAAAACTGGTAGAAACTGCAAACCTGGTATCTGATATCAAGATTTTGGCATGAGTATCTCCCAATCGCTTGAGGATAAAGGATTTAGAATACTGAGTTGCCAACTTTTGTAGAGCTTTTTCAGCCTCAATATCTTTTGGATAACGGTTTTCGTCTTTCTCTCCCAAACCATACCCGATAAAAACTTGGACTCCTCGTTTCAGCAGATTCTCAAATTGCTGGAGAAACCATCGGTTGACAGAATTAGCCCGAATCCATGGAGAAATAATCAGTAAGCGTTCCTGGGTATCCTTCAAGGCTTGCTCTAACAAAGGACGATGCTCATACATCTCTAGCCAGCGCATAGGAACTGAGGCAAGCATAGATTCCATTCGAGATTGCAGCTGTAAAATCTGCTGTTCTTTCTCTTCAAGTTGTTGAATCAATTCACTCTTTTCATCTTCATTGTCTGTTTGATCTAGTTTTTCTTGTGCTACTTCAATTTGCGCTTCTATTTCTGCCTTAACTTCAGTTACTTTTGCAGTTATAGTATCCGGATCAACTAGATTTGCTGATACAAATTCTTGCCCTAAAAGGTCTTCTGCAAATTTAAGTGGCTCATTTTTCTGTAAGGCATTAAGAATCTGATTTCGGATTTTCTTGGCTCCGGTTGAACGGGCAAAAGCAGCTTCATGCTCATTTGAGAGCATATCATCAACAATGAAGGCAATTTGAATTTCATCACTATCTTTTGCCTTGTAAACAAGCGCAGTAGACAGCTGAAAAAATCTTTGCCTTCGCTCAATTGCTTTTAATGCTAATAAATCCTGTTCTTGCGAATTTTTAGAGCTTCTTTCTCTGAATTTCTCAATTTTCTTGATAGTTGCATCAATATCCTTGATTTTTAAATCAGATAATTCTGGAGGACGCTTAGGTGAAGGTTCAATTTCCAAAACGCCTTCATCTCGTAAATCTTTTGGCTTCAGTAAACTCTTCTCAAATTGAGCATACCAACGCGGGGTTCGTAGAAGTCCATCAAAATTAATGTCGAAGGTTCGTTCCTCTGGGACGATAATTTTAGCTTCTCTTAAAGTCCTCTCACCCTTCTTAGTCAATCTCCACATTTGAAACTGCGACGCATCAGGAGCAATCAAATCAATATCTTCGCTCAGTCGAAGATTCACCATTGCCTCTCTAGTTGTTGAGATTTCCAAACCTAAAAATCCTGCAACTTCCTCTTCAGACGACAATCCAGCATCAATCGATTTTAGAACAAACTCCTCAATTGGCGGAATTGGCTTGCGAATCTGAGTGAGAACATCAACGGTAACTTTATAAACAGGCAAACCAACTTCTTGGCAACTAACTAAGTCAAAGCCAGGACGATTATCATAGCGACGAAGATCCTCAGAAGAGAGAGAGACAAACTCTGATTCCCAGTTCATAAGTTTAGCTCCTTACAAATGCAGTCTTCTGGGTGTTGTTCGATGTAGTGTAAAACGTCACTCAAAGGGCTATAACTCAATGATCGGCAAAACTGATGATCACCCACAATCAAAAGACCAACTCGACCTCTGGATAATGCAACATTCAACCTAGCTTCATCGCGTAAGAAGCCGATTTTTCCATCTTTATTGGAGCGAGTGACAGAATAAATCACGATATCAGCCTCACGTCCCTGAAAGGCATCAACTGTATTGCACTCAATTGCTAAAGTCTGCAAGCCACTTTGCTCTGCATCTAAGCTGCGCTTCAACAATTTCAACTGTCCCGCATAACCACTTAAAACTGCTACTTTATAATTCCTCTGGGCTTCCATAGCTACTTGGTTTAATTGCTTCAACCATTGAAAAATGGCAGTGACTTCGCAGGAATTATTAAAGCTAGAATTAGCATTTTGCTCACGACTGTTAGGAAGCTTTGATGTCGTTAGCCACGTAACGGGTCTTGGTAAGACTTTGCTCAAAACCTTATCAATTTCAGGTCCACTACTTTCTAATTTTCCCTCATAGAAACAGGTGCTAATGATCTTGCCGATTGGTTCTACCATTCGATGCTGAGTAGCCAGCATTTTCTGGCATCCATCCGGTAAGATTCTTAAAAGACGATCAAACAAAGTTTCCTGAACATCCTCTGGAGTCAATTCGTATTGCTCAAGAAATTCAGTATTTCGACTGGCTTCATCTTGAAAGGGTGGAAGCTGTTTTGGATCTCCTACTAATAGCCACTTTTTGGAACGCGACATTGGTACTAAGACTTCCGTCGCAGTTGCCTTTGAAGCCTCATCTACAATGCAAAGGTCAAATTCAGCGTCATGAATTTCTCTGGAAATCCCGATACAAGTTCCAGCTACAACTTGTGATCGCTTAATTAATGGATTATTAAATCGTTCATTACGACCAAACTGATCAAACCATTCTGTTTGCAGGTTTATAAGTTTTTGTAGTAATTTAGCATTCGGTGCGTTTGGATCAATCAGATTGTTGCTCCGATTCTCTAGTTCTATACTTGTCAACCTTAATAATTCATCGACTTTGATTTGAGTTATTTCCTGAAGGCGTTTGACTTTCTGCTTCTGTTCATCCCGCAAGGCTTTTGTCTTTTTCTCTAATTCTTCGATTTCTTCTTGTAAGCGTTTAAACTCTTCTTCCTGTGCTGCCGAAATTCTTCGCTTTTGCTTTTCTTTAGAACTTCCTACATTCGCTGACTGAGATATGCCTTCCCTTTTTTTAAGTTCAGTATGTAAAAATTCTAATTTTATTTTTGTAGACTTTCGTGGCGCTTGACGTTCACTTAAGGTTTCAATTATAGGGAAATTGTCTTCTCTCTCTTGCTTTCGGCTCTCCAGTTCCACTCGCAGATTTTCTAGACCTAGTACAATATTTTTTAACTCTTGGAACAAAATTGCCTTTTCCAGATCTTCTTGAGATATTCCATTGTTTGTTGACCAATGAGTTAGGAAATCTCGACCTTTGGATAGTGCATCCTCACGCCATTTCTCTATCTGTTCCTCTAAAAGTAGTGAGTGTACACCTTCGGAAACTCTTTCATGATTGCCAATTCGGATGAGCTTCAAATTTGGGTTCTTGGTTTGAATCCGTTCTAATGCGTTGTCTAACGCAACATGCGTCTGAGAACTGAGCAAAATTCGTGCTTCAGGGTTTTGTTGAAGCGTTTGCAAAATCACTTCAGTAATAAAAGTTGTTTTACCTGTGCCTGGTGGTCCTTGCACTAGCAGAAAGTCTTGCATTGAGAGGGCAGAGCTAACAACTTCCTTTTGTGACTCGTTCAAGTCCTGGACGAACTGAACCTCGAACTCTAAAGTAGGAACTTGAATCTCATCAGGGTTAATTAATAGATTTCGCAGGTCAGAACGAACAGCTCGATCATATCGAATGGCATCTAACGCACTTTTCTGCCGCCTAAGAGCATTCTCAGCTAATCGAGTGTCAAGCTGAAGTTCACCGACTTGAGGCAAACGATCTAGTTTTCCGTCCTTGACATACAGGTGTAGTTCATCACCAACCACCTCTACAACATCTCCACCCAAGAGGCTAAATCCCTTAGAGTTTTTGACATGACGAGACTGCCCAGCAATATCATCTTCAGGTAATTCTGCTAGTTGGAAAATTACTCGATTACCATCAGGACTGAAGGTAAGATACTTAAGAGCTTTCTCTCGCTGCTGTTCCCAATCAGTCTTTGCTCTCAGAATATCCCACCAAACCCGAAATATTCGCTGCTTCTCTTCCTCAGCTCTTGATTGCCTTAAGTTTGCCTCGTGTTCTTCAATCGATAGCCTGAGTTCCCGAATAACATCTTCTGCTTCCCATCTGACTAAAGGTCTCCCAAATCTGAATTCATAAGGTGGTTGATAAGAACGTTCACGATTCTGTTCAAGTATGGCACTGGAAAAGCTCTGAGCATTAATTATGACCAAATGATCCTGCTCTGCTGCAACCAAATATCGGTATGAGAAACCAAAAATAGAGTATTGATTATCAGGAGATCGCCCATTATTTCTATCACCAACTTTTTTGGAAACAGCGCATCCCGCATTTAAATCTTCAAGTAAAACTTTCTCAATCTCTTCTTCAGATATCTGAAACTCATTCTGGAGATTTTTCACAGCGCTACGAGTCAGCTGAAGGTAGCAGGTGTACTTTGGGGTCAGTTGTGAACGAGATCGCTTCTGCTGAATAGCATCTAACTCTGCCAATAGCACTTCTGCATTTGGTTGCCGTTCGGCAGGATCAGTTGCAATAGAACGTTCAATAATCTCGATAATTTCAGGTGGTGCATCAAGATCAGCGATCGCTCTCTGAAGGCTTCTATAGTCAACGAGATCAACATTTGTCAAGCATTTTAGTGTCACTACCCCAAAACTAAATACATCACGGGTATATGGGTATGACCCATCATCTTCTTCAGGTGGTGTGAAGGGGCGCGAGACAAATTCTCTCAGCGTTACCGTTGGACGAAAATATCCTCTAAGTTTTGAAATACCAAAGTCAGCAAGTTTTAACCTACCATCGGCACCAATTAGAATATTGCTCGGCTTGAGATCCCTGTGAACGCATTTTCTTTCGTGAGAGAACGCAAGAGCATTCAGAATCGGAAGAGCTAGCCTTTCCCAATATGAGTCCCATCCCTCTAGGGGGGATTGGTTAAGGAGAGCCGCCAAATCTCGCTCCATCCACTCCAGTACTAGGAAATATTCCCCCGTCTGCTTATCTTTTCCTGAATCAGAAAGCTCAACAATGCTCTGATGTTTTAACTCTCTAAGAGCCTGAGTCTCGCGTCTAAAGGATTCTGCCAAGATACCCACGTCAATTTGTCCATGTTTAAAGACTTTGACTGCGACTTGGCAACCATCTCTTTGATAGTCAGTCGCCTTGTAAACATCAGCCATTCCGCCTATACGTGGATTGGGAAATAAGACGTAGCGATCGTTAATGATACGAGGCATGGCTGTGTGCTTAACTTACCAAGCTAATTATTCCCTCCACCTTAGCCTAACCTCCCAGATTGACTGCGGCACTATCCAAATTTTCCTTGGCGGGAGACCGAACCATCTTCTTATCGAAGCCAACAGATAATATTGGTGCCGTGCCCTGAACCGCAGACAAAGGCAGCCTCCACCCAGGAGAGGGGCTACGCTTTCGAGCCAGGAAGTTGACTTGCTCAACAGCAATCCTAGACAGAGACAGGCGAGACAGCAGCGTCACATGGGTCTGGCTGCCTTTGCATGTCGAAGTGGAATTAATGGGGCACAAGGAGTCAAGACAATAATTTATACGCACGTTTTGGATCGAGTGGACTGTGCACGTCACAGTCCACTCGATCCTTGGCCCCTATATGGCTGCAACAACTTACTCTGATTGCTTATAGAGAGGAAAGAGAAAGTGGCGCATGTCCATCTCTAGCTCCGGATTGTTGAAATCTCCAGCCGGAACCAGCATTACCGGGTAATCCGGTTGCTTCAAATGCATCTTGATCCCAGAACTAGGAATCGCTTTAACCGCTTCTCCCAGATACTTAAGATTGAATTGGATATCCAACGTCATATCTGTAGGGACATGAGCATTAATCGTCTCATCTCCCTTGCCAAACTCCCTTTCGATCGAAAGGTGAATTTGTTGGGTCGCTCCATCAAAGCGAAACTGAATTCCTCTTTCCTTTTTGTCAGTCAGCACCGATAGCCGTTCCAATGCCTTGAGTAGTCCTGATTTCTCCAGCACCACTTCTTGGTCAAAACTGTAGCGTGCCAACAGTTGTTCACAGTCTGGATATTGCCCTTCAATGCACTGGCAGCTCAAAATAATGTCTTGCCATGCAAAACTAGCGCGGGTTGCCTCCGCATCGTACAGCAGTTGAATTGACTCAACTGAATCAGCCAGGTTACGAATCAGTTCCTTCAGCGCTTTGCCGGAAATCGGAAACTGGGTAGGTTCATCGGCTCCCGATTGCTTGCGTCGCTTTCTGCTAATGCCCTCCGTTGATAATTCTGCTATCGCCACTCGATGACCGTCTGTTGCAATGAATTTCAGGGCATTTTGCCTAATCTGAATATAAACGCCTGTCAAAATACGCTTAGTTTCATCCGTGCTAATCGCGTACAGCACCCCTTTCAGTCCTTCTCTCAACACATTGGTCGGTAGGGAAACTGGAGCCGCTTTGGGTGTTGCAATGGGCG
Source organism: Leptolyngbya sp. CALU 1928 (assembly GCF_056784215.1). Classification (NCBI taxonomy): domain Bacteria; kingdom Bacillati; phylum Cyanobacteriota; class Cyanophyceae; order Leptolyngbyales; family Leptolyngbyaceae; genus Leptolyngbya; species Leptolyngbya sp. CALU 1928. Next base: position 80,320 of record NZ_JBXBCE010000006.1, read on the forward strand.
GAAATTCCTCAGCCGGAATCCCTCGAATCTCATATTTTCCATCGGCATCCGACAGCGTAATGGAGCAAGTCTTAGTCAGTTGCTCCTCTTCCGACGCTGGCTTTGTGACCTGCGCCTGACTCTTGAGCGTGATGCTACCTGCTGGAAACTGCTTGACCATCCCTGAGAGCATCTCAACAGGTGCCGTAATCTCACTGCCCAAAAGCACCTGTGCCTCAAAGCTTGCTTGAATCGTCATTGCTAAGTCGGTTACCGTCAGATGAACCTGTTGAGCGTTAGCATCTGCCACCACTAGCACATTTGCCAGCACTGGATGATTAGGTTTTGCTGGGGCAGCACAACTTGCGATCGCCAGTGCATCATGAAACTGACTTTGAGAACAAATCACCTGCATCCCTTGTTCCGTTGTAGGTGTGTCCTTTGGCTGCGATCTAGCTGTCCGTTTTCTCGCTGACTTCTTGGGCACAGGCTCCGCCGATACTTCAGGCTCAGCAGAATTTTCAGGCTCATCGACTGTTGTTTCCGCTTCACTCGCCTCTGGTGTGTCGGTAGGTTGCTCTAAAGAAGTGAGTGCCCTAGGGACACGTTGTGCGATCGCAGTTTCAGAAGTCGGTTGCTCAGTCTGCTTTGTTTGTCTCGCAGTCTTGCCCCTCGATCGTTGTAAGGCTTGAGTCATGATCAGTGTCTCTGATTGAATGGTCGTCGAAGGATGCCTGCGTTAGCAGATGAAAAATGCCAAAGACCCTATGGCTCAAGCTTCTTGGCAGAATGGTCAAATTACTTAGGGTATAGTGTGAAGCCAAAACGCCGTTAAGTATTCCCTAAGTCAACAAGGTTGTTGGAAGCAACTCATTTTGGGTGAACCCGATACGTAGCTTCTGGCAGTTGGTTTTACTTAGGAAATACTTTGAGGTGATTCTGTCTAAAAGCATTCCCTAAGTAAAAGACCTATGGCACAACCAGAATCCGCCGCCGAGCACGGCTGGCTCCGACATACCATAAGCGATTGTGCTCTTTCACCTTTGCCAACAAGTCTTTTGCCGTATCACCACGTTCAGGGTTAAGCCGTTTGCTTAGATCCTGTCCATCGACACCACATTCTAGAAACGTACTCCCCTGGCTATTGTGAACCGTAATAGCAAAGCAATTTCGCACATTAGCAAACTGTTCTAAATGGTGATAGTAGTCACGCCATAGAAATGGATTACGTTTGGCGATCGCCATCAGCCGACGAGCTTCTCCATCAAACCGGTTCTGCTCATCTTCATGCAAAGCATAGATTTGACGTGATACGCCATCATCCGTTGCAACCTTTAGCCTCCAGGCTTTGTAATTGCTGTACCGATCTTCTGAAAACTCCTGAACCGTGAACTCCGTTGAAGTGGAGAGGATAATCGTTTTACCATCAGGAGCCAAAACTGGATCGCGCGTGATCAACCGTTCGCCCGAAATAAACCGAGAGGTAGTCTTGCCATACAAATGATTGCGAATCTGCTGGTTGTAGTAATCCACTTGCGCGTTTGTCCAGCTTAAAATTCTGAAGCAATCAGGGTTCTGGGTAAACTCGCCAGAGATTTTCTTGAAGGCATATTTGAGGAGCGATCGCCGCTTCACCAGCAATGCACCGTTACTCTTATCTGGTAGATACTTTGCAAATGGCTCAAAGGGTGCTTTGCTCTTCGCCACTGCATAACGGCAAGCGGTGATAAATTCCAACAGCGGACTGTCAGTGCCCTGGCGTACCACTTGAGTCAACACGGCTTTATTGGGTATGGTGAAGGCTGGCGATCTGCCTTCATTCACCGGATTAAGCTGAGCCGGATCGCCCATCAGAATCAATTTGAGCGGGTGCCACGTTGATGTTCTTTTGGAAGCTTCCTCAATCCAGTGCCAGAGCTGCTCTCCAATCATGGAACACTCATCAATGAACACAACATCGAACAGCCCAATGTACGACGTTCCAGTCGGTGCCAACACTTTCTCGTTACCTCTGGAAACCATGCCCAGCCCCAGCAATTGATGAATTGTGAAGAAGTCTACGCCAGTCACCCCGTTTTCTAGCGCCATGCGTTGCAACACACCGACAGCCTTATTGGTAGGTGCGGTCAGAACGACTCGTTTCCCGTTGCTGACTAGCACTTTCACCAATTGAAAAACGATCGTTGATTTTCCTGTGCCAGCAAAGCCAACTAAAAGAAACAGGGCAGCCGTGACAGCCGGTTGCAGGAACGTCCACATTGCATCCAGAGCTTGACGCTGTTGCTCAGTCAGTTGAAAGGGGAAAGAGACAGCCGGGGAGGAAGCAGGAAGGGTTTGCATCATTACGATTCCGCTAATGTCATCCATGAATCGGCTTGGCGCAGCGGTAGCTGGTTTTTTCGGTCTTCTCGAAATCAGCAAACCCAATTTCAGTAACCCAATTCAATTGAGTTCTGTTTTAGTACAGATGTTTATAAATTAAGCTGTAACAATCTGAGAGCTGTACCATCGCTCTACCTTCCACCCCTACGAAACCACTAGCCATGTGGTTACGCAATTAGGGAACAACTATATCCAGATGGGCAGTTCTGGTCTATTATTCTTGGCAGTCCGTGGTAATTTCTTATATAAGATTAGTAACCGCAGCTATGGAGACTCAAAAACCGAAACGGAAAGGACGAGATCAGCTCTATGGGGAACTTAAGAAGCCGACCATGATTGCACTCACTCCCACCGGAGTTGAAAAGCTGGATGAGTTAGCCGCTGCATTCTCTCTGTCTCGTTCCGAATTCATCGAGCGCATTGCTCGGGGAATGCTTTCCGTACAAGGAATCGAGTAAACCCAAATTTATGATGGAGACTCTAAAAACCCATCCATGCCCTTTAAAGCTTGAAAACACCAGGAAATCGTCTTGGCGGGTGAACTCCTGGTGCCTTCGATGCTTCGGTTAAAGCCAGAACGACCATATCAACGATATGCCCTTCCCGGTTGGAGAGGTTGCGACCTGCCCATTACTGACAGGTTAGCAAATTACTTGATCCTTGAAAAGGGCAGAGGTTCTTACCTCGTAAGAATCTAGGTATGGCGTTTTGGTTCCATGTAGTTCTTTTCAACGATTGAGCCATGATGCAACCCAAACCTAACGATCGCGAGGACAGCGCTCCCCTCCTCGAAGCCTCCACCCAGTTAGAATTAACTGAAGTGGAAGTTCTGCCCTCTCAGTCCACCCGGACTAAAATCCGCAAACCGCGCAACCTACCTCGAACAGAACCACCGCTATTCACCACCAAGTCAATGGAGATGATTGCCAGTGGAGCACCTGTCATCAGTGCGACGCAGGCTTTTTTAAAGCCTCCAGATTGGAGCGAGTATGGGCAGGAACGCCTTTACTTCCAAAAGCACTTTGGCAAAGGGCGCTACATCGAGTTCTACGTCCTGAACAAGCAGAAGCACCAGGCAGAGTCGATTTCTACGCAAGCAGAGCGTGAAATCCTGGAGCAGTACGGGGTGATGGCAGCTCGCCTCCATGCTGTCTTTGCTACCTACGCTTCCTTGCAGTCTGAACCCTGGAAAGAGCCGTTTCATCTGCTCGGTACAGACCTGATCAAAACGCTCAAGGTTCACAACAGCAACAAGTTCACCAAGTCACAGAAGCTCAAGGCAGTCGCTGACCTAGCGTGGGTTGTGGGAACCTTGGGTGCGGTCATCCACTGGTTTGAAGGCGACATGGATCTCTGTGTGCGGGAGCGGAGCTTGCTGTGGATCGTCAGTGTCCAGGAATACACCCAACCCAATGTTGACGGGGAATCCGAGGAACTGCATGAAGTGGTGATCCGGGTGCAACCGGGACTCTGGACCCATAGCTTCCTGAACCGGGAGGGCGCACAACAGCGAAAAGCCCTGTATCAGTATGGACTGATCCCCAAAGAAGTCTTTGATATCGATCCCCACCGGCGCAAAATGGCGACCAGCATGGCGCTGTATCTGATTCAGAATAGCCGTTCCCGCCCGAATGGGGTTTATACCGTTGAAAGTCTGCTGGAAAGTGTTTTGCCCAGCAGTGACATTGAGAAAGCGCTGTCTGACCGCCGTTACGGGTGGAAATTGAAGGAATCGGTAGATAATGCCCTGCTCACCCTCAAAGACAATCTCAAGATTGACATCGACTTCGATGATGAAACCTATCCCCTCTGGCTCAGACCCGTCTGGAGCCTACCCGATGAAATAGCAGACCTGCCAACAAAAGAGCGAAACCAGCAACTTTTAGGGGCAAAATGGCTGCCGGATAGCTACATTTCCAAGCATTGGTTTCCGGCAAAGCTCACCTTCCGGTTGCCCATGCAGATCCAAGAGTGTTTGGATGAGCTTGAAACCAGACGAACAGAAAAGACCAGTCGAGCCTCATCAGGTGGCAGTTCTACGCGCAATAAGTCTAATAGAACCGTTAAGGGTACCACAGCTAAAGCACTACTGCCTGCGGCTGAACTAAATGGCATGACGGTGAAAGCCGCCCGTCAAGCAAAGGGGTGGACTCAAGCCCAACTTGCCACCACGATCGGCAAGAGTGTCAGTTGGGTGAAGCTAGTTGAGAGCGATCGCCGTCGTGCCGTTGATGAAGATCAAAGCTTGCTCCGTCAGGTTCTTGGCATCCAGTAATGCAATCGTACTTGGTTACAAAGCCTGTAACCCTACTGTAACTACTGATAAACATAGGTTTTAAGCTTATGTACCCCCCGTTAAAGTCCCATAGTTGTGACATTAGCATCCCCCTACGGTGACTTAATTCAGCGAGTTGGGCGATCGCTTCTCCTTGTAACCCTCTGTAACCACTGATATAAAAAGGTTTCAGCCAGATTAGTCAGCTTAAGCTTCCCCTTTTGATGACATCAATGCCCCCTAGTGGTGACTTGAGTACTACTCAGACTAAGTCTTGGGAGAATTGGTTACAACCACATCTAGCGATACTCAAATAAAACATCCGCTACATACAGCAATAATGCAATTGAACTACGCCAAATACAGCAGCGCATTAAAACAATGCCACTAAACCTAGAAACCAAAACTTGCTGTTCTGATGTCCCTGTAACCTGATCGTAACTCCGCTGTAACCATTGCTATAAAAGGCTTTTAGCTGCAATCACTGATAGTTACAGTCCCCTACTCGTGACATCAGTCTCCCCTACTCGTGACTTGCCAGTTAGCCTCAAGTCCCAAGCAGTTGTAACTCTCCTGTAACTAGCATCAGATCTAGATTCCAGATCATTTTGGTTACAAATCTGCGGTAATAAGCTCCTCTGGATGGGACTTTAATTTCCTATTAGCGTGACTTCAGTCTCCCCTACAGATGACTTTACCTTCCTCTTACTGTGACTTTAAATTTTCAGAATGGTTATGGAGCAAGCTATTCCAGGATGGTTACACGTCTGATCAGATCAATAAGATCGATCAGCTTGTAACCCCCTGTTTTGTGGAAACAGGGGGTTACGCTTTAAACGCAAAAAGACAAAAACTCACCCGCCACCCCTGTTTTGCAATTTATCCCAGTGATCGTCTTTGGTTCGCCCAAGTGGATGAACACATTCACGACATCATTACCGACTTGATTAGTTGAACCACATGCCAGAAACCACCACTGTTTTACAGCAGCTTTACCGCCTGATTCTCCATGAACATCAGCAGCTTTATAGCGTGTGGCAAAGCGCTGATATTTTACAGTCACAGTACGATCAGGCTCTCACGCCCGCTGTGGTAGAAGCGCATCTTCAAGGCAACCCAATTATCTCAGTGCGTCTCCTCCAACCGGGTACAAACCTGGCTAAAGCAGGCTGCATTGATTTTGATGCCCCGAAAGATGGTAGTGATGAGCAGACTCTGCGTGAGGTGCTGAGTCTGTCTCAACGAGTACAACAAGTCGCTACTAGTCAAGGATTCCCTACTTATCTGGAATTTAGTGGTCGTCGTGGGTTTCATCTCTGGTTGTTTGCTGACATGCCGCTACCTGGTGCTACTTGGGTCAAGGCATTGCAGAACCTTTGTTATTTAGCTGATTACAAGCCAAAGGAGATTTATCCTGCTACAGCAACAACGGCAATCGATGGTAAAGCATCAGGACGACCGATTAAATTGCCCTGTGGCAGGCACCAAATCAGCAGTAAGTGGAGCGGTTTCTTAAATGAGCCAGTGAACTGGTCTGAAGGATTTCCGGTAGTGCCCGACGATCAGGCTGGTTTGATGGCATCTTTTCAGCAGACTCCTGTGGCTCAACTGGCTCAACTAGCTGCACTTGAAGTGAGCCTCAGCAGTGCGATCAGTAAAAATGGGCATCAAAAGGGCAATGCTTTTCAGGAGCGATTGGGGTTTGCTGGGAGTTCAACCGTTCAGCAGACTACCGCCACAAAATCTACAGATTTTTCGATTCTGGCTCCCGATGAGCATCCTGCTTGCATTCACTATCTGATGAGCCAGGGTGCGCCAACCGATCAGGACTACAACTCAGTCAACTTAACTCTGTCACGCTATGTCATCACCAGGGGATGGGAACATAACCAGGCAGAACCCCTGGCAGAAGCAATGGCACGAGCGTCTGATCATCATCCAACCAGTAAAACGACGGTTGAATCCAGGCTAAGAAATTTCCACAGCACCTATGCTTCAGTTAAACGAAATCCTCACGACTATCAGTGGAGTTGCAGCTACATTCGCAACAGCCGTGAGTTAGTCCGCTGTGGAGGCTGTACAGGCTATGCCTGCCCCTTTTGGCAATGGGAGAAGCCAGAGGGTGACAACGAGGTTGCTAGACGAGTTGAACGAGATTTGCTGGCCTACATCTTGCATCACCCTGAAGCAGGGATGCAGGAAGCCTTAGGTGTGGATTTACCCGTTGAGGGCTTTATTGCCACGTTTATGCCCAAAGGCGATGATTCAAAGCCGTTTTATCTCCACCAAAGGCTCTGGGAATGCTTTGTAAGCCTGGAGATAGAAGGGAGAGAGTTAACGCCCAGTCTCGTTCTCTCACGGCTGGAGAAAATGGTGATGGAGCGCTCTCCCCTACCGACACCGATTCTGAATCAAATCGCTGCCTATTTGGATGAGCTTTTGAATCTGGCTCCCTGTGGTTGGGAGACGTTTACAGAACTCCTCATGAGAGTGCGAGATACCGGCTTGCGATCGCTGGCAAAAGAGCAGGCTGCTACTGCATCCGAACTGTTGAACAGCCCCTTACATCCCGTGACCGAAACGCTGGAAACACTCATTCACCACTCTCAACATCTTCAGCAACGGAATGCCTCAGAAGTCATGCCAATGGTGGCATACACTCAAGATTTGATCCGAGAATTGTTTGGGCAACCGCAAACGGCGATCGCTACCCCTGCTCCTTGGCTGAATCGTTCTCTCAATGGTGGGTTACATCCTGGCAGGCTTTATGTCGTGGGTGCTCCTCCCGGCTCCGGAAAAACGACCTGGTGCGCCTGGTGCGCGGATGAAGCGGCAAAAGCTAAAATCCCCGTGCTGTATGTCTCTTTTGAGATGGGGAAGCAGCAACTCTGGGTGAACGCTTTGTCGCGGATGGGTGGGCTGAACTCCGGCTTGATTGAAGCAAAGCACTGGATGAATGCCGACTATGCCCATACCGAATGGCTGAAACAACAGACTGCGCTGGCAATTCGGGCATATGACCAGCAGATTGCAGAATATCTGACGGTTTTAGAAGCAGGTCCAGAGGTCACAGTCGCGCATTTGAAAGGGACGATCGCTCAAATTCGGCGCATTGCAGAACTCGATAAAACAGCACCCGTGTTGGTGATTGTCGATTACTTGCAGCTGATGTGTTGTGGTGATGAAAAACTCGACTCTGGTGCCAATGAAGTGTTACGAGTCTCGCGGGTGGCGACGGGCTTAAAACAACTGGCGCGGGACACAGGTGCTGCTGTGGTGGCAATTAGTGATATCAATAAAGCCGCCTACCAGGAAGCGCTTCGGACTGGAACGTTAGATATGGGTGCGTTACGGGACTCGTTCAAGATTGCCCACGCCGCAGACTGCATTATGCTGCTTCAGACGGGGAAGGCACAGCGAGGCAATGACCAGCCTAGAGATCAGCTTGACCTGCTGGAAGAACGTTATGCCGGAGACTATCTCAGACTCCGGCAAATTCAAGACGTGCGCGCTCAGTATCCGCTTAATGAAAAAGCGAAGGCGACCTATGCGCGACTTAGCATTCTCAAAAATCGGGGTGGTGTCACAGCAGAGCCATTGTTTGTCTATGAGCGGGCTTACCACCGCTTCATTCCGGTTGATTTGGATTTAGGAGAGGACAATGACCGTGAAGATCTCTAGCCCCAATGTTAATGGTGTAGAAGCAAATTCCAATCTCTCTACGGCTGCTGATCCACTGTATGAGGATTTAATGGATTGGGCAAAAGCTCGGAAACGGCAGTTTCTGAGGAATCGGGTTCAACAGAGTAGTGAGCCTATTAAAGCTGCAACTGCTGAATCAGAAACACCATCAGCAAGCGATGCCTGGATTGAAACCTGGTACACTCCACCGCCTCTACCATCGCGGATTGCCAAACAGAAAGCTATTGTTTCCTATGCTCTCTATCAAGAGGTGGGAGGAAAAATAGAAACAGAGGAAGTCAAGGAAACCAAACCTCTTCCCTCCCCTAGTTCCACAGCCTCATCGTTTCCAAACCACGACAGTTTTGAGATTGGTCAACAAGTTGTTCTCCGTCCAGACTCTCAGCGTGTACCATCTGGTATTCCAATTGATGCTGTGCTGGTGGTTCAGGAGATGTATGTCAATGTTTATCGACAGCATCAAAATATTTGGTGTGTTTGGTGTAGTAGTGATGCTTTTTCTGGTTTGAAGTCGATCGATTCAGATTGCTTGATACCACTACGAGAAATAGCCCAGATCGCTGCTACAGAAAGCGTATCTGTACTAGATTTAGAAGATTTCATAGATGAGAAAGCAGATTCTAATTCATCTCATGCTGCTGTGAGTTATGAGTTTGTTGAAGATGGACAGCAGCTTGCAGAAGTACTTAAGCCCTTGCAAAGTTGTCAGGAGATCGCGGTTGACACAGAGACAACTGGACTTGATCCCTTAAAAGATCGAATTCGTTTAGTGCAAATTGCTGCGGCTAATCAACCCGTTATTATCATTGACCTGTTTAAAGTTGCGAAGGAAACGCTAGATCCGCTGCGCGAACTGCTTCAAGGTACTCCAATCAAAGTTTTGCAGAATGCTAAATTTGACTTGAAATTCCTGCAACAGGCAGGGCTTCCTATTGCTGGCAAACTGTTCGACACGATGATAGCGGCGCAATTGCTGGATGCAGGGGTGAGATCGCACGGATACAACCTGGCGGAACTAGTCAAGGTCTATCTGGGAGAAGAACTCTCCAAAGAACAGCAGCGGAGTGACTGGAGTCATCCCAGTCTTTCTTCTGAGCAGTTAGAGTATGCAGCGCGAGATGCAGCGATTCTACTGCGGTTACGCGAGGTGATGAAGCCCAAGCTGACAGGTGCTCGTTTGGTGGAAACTGCCAAATTGGAGTTTGATTGTTTGGGAGCGATCGCCCAAATGGAAGTTAATGGAATGCTGCTCGATCTCTCCCGTTGGGCTTCCCTACGACAAGAACTGGAACAAAAAAGAGACCAAATGGCGGGTGCATTGCGACAACAGTTTCAGCCAGCCTTGCTGAGTGCCCAGCTCGATCTCTTGGGAAATGAGGTGTCTCTCAATTTGGACAGTCAGCCGCAGGTATTAGAGGCGCTACAGCAGATGGGTGTGCCCGTAGAGAACACTAGCAAACTTTCTCTGATTCCGCTGGCAGAAGAGCATCCGCCCGTCAGAGCATTGCTGGACTACCGCAAAGCAGCAAAATCAGTTCAGGCGTTTGCTAGTAGCCTGCCCAAGCATGTTCACCCCATTACCGGACGCATTCACCCAGACTATCAACAGATGGGGGCTGCTACTGGGCGCATGTCCTGTCGTAACCCCAACTTGCAACAGATTCCCAGAGACAAAATCTTTCGCAGTTGTTTTATTCCGGCTCCAGGCTATCGCTTGGTTGTGGCAGACTACTCTCAGATTGAGCTGCGGGTGGCAGCAGAACTGAGTGGCGATCGCCGCATGATTGAGGCATACCAGAATGATGAAGACCTGCATCGGCTCACCGCTGCCCTGATTGCCGATAAATCCTTGGATCAAGTTGAGAAATCAGAGCGACAAGCAGCCAAAGCCGTCAACTTCGGGCTGATCTATGCGATGGGTGCTAAAGGATTAGCTGAGTACGCTTACAACAACTATGGGGTGCAGATGAGCCTAAAGCAGGCAGAAACCTTTCGTAAGCGCTATTTTGAGTCGTATCAGGGGATTGCCCGCTGGCATGGGGCGATTAAGCGAAGATTGCCAAAGGAGATGAGGACGATGGGCGATCGCCTCCGACGCTGGCAGGATGAACCAAAGTTGACAGAGTTGCTAAACACGCCAGTTCAGGGGACTGCCGCAGATATTACTAAGGCTGCCCTAGCAACACTTCCCACTGCTTTAAAAGAAACGGGAGCCAGGTTAATTGGCACAGTGCATGATGAAATTTTGCTGGAAGCTCCAGAAGATTCAGCAGAACAGGCTGCACAGATTCTTCAGCAAGTGATGGAGCAGGCTGGACAGCAGTATTTAAGAAAGGTGCCAGTGAAGGCGGAGGTGGCAATCGTCAGCAGTTGGGCTGAGAAATAGCGATCTAAAAAATTTCCGTTTGAGGGCAGCTAGATTTATCCCCATGCAACTGCTCGTCAGCGCCAATCCCTTTACCTTGCCATTATGGGTGACGGGATGTTATTGAGTCATGAACGAAGAAAGTCAACATTCAGATGTTTTTGTTTGTTCTGAACCACGCTAACCTTGGCCCGAACCTTGGCAAGATTCACAGTCCTTCGGATGAGTACAGCCCATTGCGATGAGGCAAATTTCCCCCCTAAAATCTAAACTGTTAAGAACCCTTAGCCGAACCAGACGTGCGATGCCAACCTATCGATCCAAAACCTCAACTCAGGGACGCAATATGGCGGGTGCCCGTGCGCTCTGGCGTGCTACCGGAATGCAGACCGAGGATTTTGAGAAGCCCATTATTGCAGTTGCCAATTCCTTTACCCAATTTGTCCCCGGACACGTTCATCTCAAAGATCTAGGTCAACTGGTGTGCCGTGAGATTGAAGCCGCTGGTGGGGTCGCTAAGGAATTCAACACGATCGCCGTGGACGATGGCATTGCGATGGGTCATGACGGGATGCTCTACAGTCTGCCCTCGCGCGAGATTATAGCCGATTCGGTCGAGTACATGGTCAATGCCCATTGTGCCGATGCCCTCGTTTGCATTTCCAACTGTGACAAAATTACCCCTGGAATGTTGATGGCAGCCCTGCGGCTTAACATTCCCACCGTGTTTGTCTCTGGTGGACCGATGGAAGCGGGCAAGACAAAACTTGCGGATCACAAACTGGACTTAGTGGATGCGATGGTGGTTGCCGCAAATGACAGCATCAGCGACGCAGTTGTTGATGAATATGAGCGTTCTGCCTGCCCGACCTGTGGTTCCTGCTCCGGCATGTTTACCGCCAACTCCATGAACTGTCTGACCGAGGCGATCGGTCTTGCCTTACCCGGTAACGGCACTGTGCTAGCCACCCATTTCGATCGCAAAGATCTGTTCCTCAACGCCGCGCGTACCGTTGTTAGCATTACCCGCCGCTACTACGAGCAGGATGATGACTCGGTACTGCCACGCTCGATCGCCAGTTTCAAAGCGTTTGAGAATGCCATGATGCTAGATATCGCGATGGGTGGATCGACGAACACGATTCTACACTTGCTGGCTGCTGCTCATGAAGCTGAGGTCAATTTCAGCTTGAGCGACATCGATCGGCTCTCGCGCCAAGTGCCCCAACTCTGTAAGGTGGCACCAAACACGCAGAAATACCATATCGAGGATGTCCATCGGGCAGGCGGTATCCCCGGCATTCTCGGTGAGCTAGATCGAGCTGGACTGCTTCATACAGATTTACCGACCGTCCACAGTCAGACGCTGAAAGACGCGCTCGATCGCTGGGATGTCATGCGGACTGATGACGCAGCCGTTCACACCTTCTTCAAAGCGGGTCCTGCGGGGATTCCCACTCAGCAAGCGTTCAGTCAATCGACCCGCTGGGACTCAATCGACCGCGATCGGGAACAGGGCTGTATCCGTAGCGTCGAAAACGCTTACAGTACCGAGGGCGGACTAGCTGTGCTGTACGGCAATCTGGCGGAGCGGGGTTGTATTGTGAAAACGGCAGGTGTAGACGACAGCATCCGTGTGTTTGAAGGTCGGGCGCGCGTTTATGAAAGTCAAGATGCCGCTGTCAAAGGCATTCTCAGCGATGAAGTGGAAGCAGGCGACGTGGTGATCATTCGCTACGAAGGTCCACGCGGTGGACCAGGGATGCAGGAAATGCTCTACCCAACCAGCTACCTGAAATCCAAAGATCTGGGCAAGGTGTGTGCCTTATTGACCGATGGTCGCTTCTCAGGTGGGACTTCGGGACTCTCGATCGGTCATGCCTCTCCAGAGGCAGCAGCGGGAGGCAACATTGCATTGGTGCGCGACGGCGATCGCATCCTCATCGATATCCCCAACCGCAGCATTAATGTGGAGCTATTGACAGCGGAATTAACCAACCGTCGGGCTGCTATGGAAGCAAAGGGCAAAGATGCTTGGAAGCCTGCACAGCCCCGGCAGCGGCGGGTAACAGCAGCACTCAAGGCTTATGCCCTGCTTGCTACTAGTGCCGATCAAGGCGCAGTCCGCAACTTGAAAATGCTTGAGTGAGAGAAAGAACGTAATTAAAGTTGCAGCTAAAGGGCACCTTGATTAATTGCTTTATCGCGAAAGTAAACCACGGTATACCGGGTTATTTTCAATAAGTACCTCTATTTTCCGAGTTGCCCTTAAGTTTTTTAAATTCCTTCAAGAGCCTGGGTTGTCTAAATCAGCCTGGATATGCGGGCTTAACACTTGCTGGAACTCTTCGATTGAACTGATTGTGATTGCTTGAAGGTGGAGTTGTCTGAGTAATGTACCATCTTCTAAACTAGCCAACAATTCACCCATTGTTGGAGGGATTGTCGCGAATCGAACCCTCAAAACGTCAATAATTGTTTCCCGGAGGGTCTCTAGTCTTCCTTCCTGAATACCCTCTTCCTTGGCTAGACGTTCAATGCTAGTGACATATGGCATCTGACGTTCCTCCTGGTACTGGCTTAACTCTGCCCGGAATTCCCGCTCTAGGCGATCGGGTAAGGTCATCATCCAGTCGATGAGCCTGAACAACTCTACTACATCATTTCTACTATAGCCTTGCTCGAATAGCTTCCGAACCAGCGTCCATTTCCATTGCTTACGTTGCTGGGGCTGACCAGCCGTAGCTTTTGTTTTTAGATGAGCCATAACCACAACGACAAAGGGGTTCCGGCTCTGATCCATTGCTTCCCATTGGGCTTCATAATCAACCAGCTTAGCGATCGGAAATTCAATTCCAACTCGGCACCCACCCAGATCGTAACCGTAAGAAGAGGGTCGCCAGTTTGGACGCTCATCGCCCAAAACAGCAAGGCTGATCACAGGTTTACGATAGCGATCGAAGCAGCGATAGTTATACACGAACATTCTTTCTGCGAAGCCAGAGTCCTCCTGAGACTGGACTTCTATATGTACGAGTATCCAGGTTTCTTCACCATCCTGTTGCCAAACCTTGAACAGCTTGTCGGTGAATCGTTTTCCCAGTTCGCTGTCTTTAACAAACTGCTGAAATTCTTGCTCTAGCGACTCATAGCTTCGGCTCCAGTCAATCAGTTCATGCACGACTGGGAAGAAAAATGCTAAGAATGGCTCAAAATAAAGCTCTAGCCCTTCTTTCCAAGGGTCATCAAAACTGGCTTGTGGTTCAGATGGATTGGTAGCTTGAATGCTTGGTTCATCGCTCATGCAACGTTAACCCGTGTATTACCTGTAATCATAGAGATTCGTCAGGTTCGTAATAGCGCCAGTTGTAGCGACGAGAGCCGCTACCGCTATCTAACTTATCGATCGCCCCTGGATCACCATTCAAAAACTCGCCCAGATCCTCATACTGGCTGGGATACCAGGAACCAGAAGTCGTGGTTTTTGGTTCATCGGGTAGTACCAAACTTTCCCCAGGCTTGAGATGGGCAAACCGAGGATGACATTCATCTTGAGTTCTGCCATCTGGGGTCAGGAGTTCTTCGCTTTCATCATCGGGTTCCTGATCGTATGCCTGCACCAGCAAACCGTTCTCCAGACGTTTAATGTGCCACGGCATTGTTAACCTCCTTGCTGTTCAATTCAAGAATAGCCACCTGGCTGATTTTGCCAGTGCTGCTTTGTGTAAAGGTCAAAAAACAGTCTAACGCTTTCTAAGTTAAATAATAGTACGTTTATATCATGAAGCGTAGGTAATGGATCTGACCACGCGGGTCATTGAGGGTTCCGGTCTCAGTATCCCGATTTTTGATGGGGCGCACAACAACGGGAAAGGACGGTATTTGTCGGAGCCGGAGATTATTAAAAACTCCTTGCTGGAACAGATGTTCGAGCCAGAGGAGCTGCAATCTCTGCTGCTCGTAAAAATTGACAATCGTAATCCTAATGCGAACCATCTGCGGGCGCGCAATTTTGCCGATGGCACTTCGCGGCGACTCACATTTAGTTCTGGCAACAGTTACTACTTTGCGGATGACGACTTGCGTAAGAAGATCCGGCGCTTATTTGCGACAGAGCCGGATACTGCCTGTCGGTATGGTTCTCTATTGGTGAGTAACTGCTACAAAGGGTCTGACACGTTGGAGAATCTGCGAGTCAAAATTGTGGATTTTAATGACCCGGAGTATGCCCACTACAAGACTGGCGATTGTCACGGTAAGATTTCGCCGCAGCTGGCTCGTCAACTGGGGGGCGAGCAAAACTGTCCGTTTCAATTTCGGTTTGCCTGGAGGAAGCAATGGGCAGAAGGAAGCGAGGAAAATTGTCCGCGTTTCAGTTTCTTATCTAAGGGAACGCTACTGCCCGATGCCCGACTGACTGAGGCAGAGGGCTATGACATCATCATGGATCGATCGTCGATCAAGGGGATTAAAAAAGCCCGGTTGGACGAACTGGTTCCGTGTGGAGATTATGAGTTTCCGCGAGCCGCCATGGGCAACCGGGGCAATGCTAGAGCCACCAGTTACGACAATAGCTGGCAATTTACCATCTGGTATTCCGAGGATGCAGTGCGGCAGGATTTGAAGCAGCCGACGGAGCAAAAAGCCAAAGTTTTGGCAGCTTTACAGCGGCATCCTTTGGCACTGGCACGATACATCGTGCAGGAATACGACAAGGAACAACAACGGCGACAGGAGCGATCGGAAGAAGAATTTGAGGATATGGATGGGACTGCCAATAGTCAGGTACAGGAATCTCGCTGGATTTCACTGCTAAGAAGCGATAAATATGGGCAATTGGTTGAAACTCCCAAGTTTCGGAAGTTTGCAACGGATTATGTGGCAGGTAGATGGCGAGATTTAGCGATTAAGAGCGGCTACAGCCATAGTTCTGGTATGGCGATGCCATCGGATGACTTACCGCGTGGCACGGTTTGTGTGCCTCATCTGCCAGAAGGAGATGTGATTCTGACCCGCTACCCGATCGTTAACTCAGACAATATTCGCCTCTACCGCAACAGCCACGACCCGGAGCTGAAGAAAACTCGCAGTGTCATTTGGATTAACCCCAAAGATGCGGAGGAATATCACCAGGCAGACTTCGATGGCGATCAACTCATGGTTAGCCCTGCCAGCCAGTTGCCTAACCTTGCCAAAGAAACGCTGCGAGCGGGCGAGCCAGGACGGTTTGAGGCAGTAAAGCAACGCCCCAAGCTGGCTTACAGCGAAGTTGTAACTGATGATGGTGGCTCAAAGTATCAGAATTTGGCTCAGATTGCGGCGGCGGCGAATCAGAACAAGGTAGGTTTGGTGGCAACCAACATTGGGCGTGTGCAATCGTCGATGCCGGGGGAAGGGGAGAATGTCGAGCGGTTTGAGCGCCGTCAACGAAAACTGCTTAACCGTCTGTTTCAAGCACTTCAGGTCGAGGTCGATTCACCCAAAAGTGCAGAACGGTTGGAGCATATCAAAGAGATCGAAGGGGAGAATCTGCTTTCGGATGCAAAACGCTGGTCAGAATCTCATCCCAGCCACTTTTTTGACTTTAAGAAGGACGATCGCCTCTATCGGAGTTTTGCGATGCCTGCCGATGCTCCTGGCTCGATCAATGTGCTTGCCAGAGAAGTCGTCAACCCTTTGTGGGAGCCGACCCGCATTCGGAGCCGCGATCGCCACGAGTTCCGCTATTTATTTCCGAAAGATGATTTGTCTGTGGATGCGTTGGAGTGGGCAGAGGAACTGAAGACCCGGTTCCAGCAAGCCAGGGATGAAATTCAGGAGCGGGTTGGGGAAGATCGGGATGCTTTCAATGAGGAATTGGGCAAGCTTTACGACAGCTATCGTGCTGAAATTAATGAGTTGTTTCCGACCCCAGAGGAACGGTTTGAGGGAGCCGCTGCACTCTGGTATACCCAGCACACGCGCCCGGAAATGGATCGGCATCGTCGGGATTGTCTGGCATTGGCAGAGCAAATGGATATCACCTTTGCCCTTCAGCATGGCTATGAAGTACCCAGTGAAGCGCTACCCAGAGATGCTTATGTGTTGAGTGTACCGTTTGGGGCAGATGCGATTCGGTGGAAGGAAACCTTAGAGCAAAAAGGTATTCAATTTGATGCGATGATTCATCCGCAGCTACCGATGATTGAGTTTGCGCTCAAAGATCTGCCGCCCCGTTTGGTTGAAAAGCTAGAAGCTAAGTTCGGTCAGAACGTCAATGAGCTGGATACGCTTCGTGTGCCCGATGATTTGCGGATTATTCCTCCCGCTGATCATACTTGGGCGGAATCTCGGCAGGATTCAGGCGTGGGGGCGCTGGCATACAACCTGTTGACTGAGGAAGTCTGTCAGCAGCTTCAGGCATTTCAGTTCGATGAGATTAAGGTTTTGGGTATCCGCCACAATGACTTTGCCGGGGAGAACTTTGCCAGTAAGCAATGGCGCAATAAAACTGTGAGCATTCAGGTAGGGGAGTTTGAACTGCCGGAATCGCATCCAGAGTACTACCGTTATAACGGCACCCCGATCGTCCAGATCGACGATAAGAACCTGGGCACCTTCTCACCGGATACCCCTAAGCTGCCGATCGGGAGTTTTTTTGAAGCTAATCTACGTCCTGAAGGTTCCAGTGTAGTGCTGAAGTTGAACCCTGATTCCATTCAACTGCCTGAGCCAGTCCTCCCTGGTGCGGAAGCTGTTCAAAGTTTTGAACTGGATAGAGATCAATGGCGTAAGGAGATGTTTTCAGGACTGGTGACAGCCGTAGCCACAACCTATGAACAGCGGCGGTCAGGTGCTGCTGAAATTGCTCAGTTTAAGGTGGGTGACCAGTGGACTGCTTACGTTCAACCCACAGGTGACTTTATTGTTCGGAATGAAGCGAGGCGGACGATATGTCGAGGGAATCTTTACTCTGGAGAGGAGATAGCTCCTCTTATAGAAAAAAACGCGGAAGAATTAGAAACTATGATTTTAAGGCAAGAAGGAGTAGGTAAAAATTTTAAAAGACAAGCTTTAAAACACCATACTTATGGTGCTAGTGAATTATGTTGATGGATCAGTGGAACTTATGAAAATAGATTCCGTTTTAAGACCAAGGTTTTAATAGATCTTTGTGTGTAAAAGTTGTTAGCTTGTTATTTGAAAAATAGGTAGTGGTGCACCAGTCCCTGAATAGTCTCTTTTCACCTGATAACATAACGAGGGGATAGGATGGTTCTCGGTACAGCCGAGTTCCCCAGCCCAAACTTAAATTCTTTGAGTTTAGAGCAGAGAGAACTATGTCACGACGGGCAAGAAGAAGATGACACTGATGTTTCTCCCAAGCTTCGCCCGCTTGTTTAATTGTGAAGCCTATAACTTCTCCATAAGCATTTAAAAATCGTCCTGCATGGAAGTCAACGACCCCCAACAATTTCCCAAGCCACTTGCCAGTGACCCATTCTTCTGTTTCTCCCTCTGGGCTTCGCCAATATATTTGACAAGTAGTTGCTAGAAGAGGAATCAATTTTGGTTTCTCGGCTGCACCATGCACTTTATAGTAGAATATCCCTTCTGCTTCTCGAATCCAGGGTGCCCAAACCACCTCGCAGGGATCTTGATAAGTTTCCAGTGAATCTACGATCGCCCGGAACTCATGTAAATCCCGCATTTGTCCACTATGTGCACAATCTTCTATAAAGGGAATAGCAACTGAGGGAAACGCAAAACTAGATGTCCAAAAAATAGATTCAGCCTGACTATCCACATGGCGTCTTTTCACATATGCCCTTAAGACTAACCACTCATGATTTTTTGCCCAGTCGGGAAGTTGGCTTGATTCAATTAAGAGTAATGGCTCGATGGATGGTAGAGGAGCTTCCTGTACCCACTCATTAACCCGATCGATCTGGAGTGGTTGAGTTAAGTCAACATCTGGAGTAAGTTCTGAGAATTCTAAAGCCTCATTTGAAGGTATCTGACCATACCCAATATCAGTTGCTGGGTTATTGACTTCAGCCAAAAGCCCCAAGTGTACGGGAGGTTCGTGAGGCTCATTATTCCAATCATAAGCTGTGATGCGATCTGCTAGAAAACCGGCAAGTTCATGAGTTGCAGCCCAAACGTATTTTTCACCGAAAGTCGAGATCGAACTTTGTTCTCCATGTGATGCTGGGCCATGCTGGCGCAAAATAGCAATGTCTGCCCCTAAAATTTCACCAAGCTTTCCACCCTGAGGATTTCCAATAAAAATATTTTCAGACCAGCCTAGGTTTAAGGCATAGGCTCTAACAAAGCCAAAAGCAAGACGCCTAGGTGTTAAATTTGGGAGATTATAAGTTTTGGCATATTTTTCCAGGAGAGCTTGAGCCGATTTAGAGTAGTTTAGAGAAGACTGTGATTTTTCCTCAAATTCAGAAGGATCATTCTCTGTATCCCACAAATTCACTTGAATCTCTACCTCTTGAAGAAGTTTGTTGTTTTTGTGGCTCTCTTCACAAGATTCTTCTTGCTCTGAGTGAATCACATGAGCAAAATGACTATTCTCAAAAAAAGGTTTTATTGCTTGAGGTACAACATACCAAGCAAGATCACTGGTAGCTGGCTCAATCCCGTGATGTTCATCGACATGATTAACTACCTCTTCATTAATTGGAAGTAACTCTTCTGCATTTATAAATGGTTTATAGAGATGAATTAAAAGATCTTCTGTGATTAAGATATTACATATAAGGCACCTCTCAATCAAACTACGGGCGCAGTGTCTGATGATTAGATTGTGTGTTTGATATGATGCATTAGGAATAAAGAAGCTGTTAATAATCCATTCACATATTGATACCCATATTTCGGTGGGTCGAATAAGACATGAAGCACCATAAGCTGCTGTTAAGAGATCCTCCTTCATCTGAGGATCATTTGTTTGAAAGGTAGTCTCTAGAAGGGTTAAAAGTTGGCTTGGTTTGCTATGTCCCCAAACTGCGAGAGCAGAGCGGATTCGCCGTCTGTTTCGATTATTAACTGTAGTGGTTGCCCAAGCTAAAAGCAAGGGGGCTGAATCCCAAGGATCATCGATAGCTAACTCCAGTGCTTCTAAAACTCCTAGAGCGTAGCCTTCCCACTGAGCACCATGATTATGAGGTATCTGATAAGGTCCAGACCAGAAAAGATCGCGTTCTGCTACTCTCAGTGGAAGAAGAGCCTCGTGAACAAATCTAGCGCCATAAGGATATTCAGGAATTCTCAGTCCAGGAACAATCAGAGCATTTAAAACTCTTCGACAACTAGGCATATCTCGATTGAATAAGGTAAGTACCCAATCCCGATAGGCTTCACTCTGCTGAGAGGACATCATCGAAAGTGCTATGAGTTGAACCTCCTCACGCCCTTGCCCTTTCAGATCGTTGCTCCATAATTCAGAAGTAAAGAAATTGAAGCTCTTTTCTCCAAGTAAATAGACTGCAAGCGTAACAGCTTCTAACCGATCTACCAAATATGAAGGCAAATCAGGATTAGTGGGGGATGCTTCGGCATCTTTGTGTGCTTCCAATGCCAAGAGAAAATCTGTTAATGTTTCGTAAGCTGGCTCCCAGGTATAACTCTCTTCCTCTAGTGGATCATCTGAAGGTAAGCTACGGTGCAAAAGCAGTCCTTGATCACGGCATTGATGGAGAATTTGCAGCAGTTGTAAACGAGTCAGAATGCCTGAAGTTGATTGGGCTGATTCGACAATTTGTATCGTTTCTTCTTCAAGCAAAGCTGTTCCTTTGGTAAAACAGGCTTTTGCGATCGAACGAAGGGAAGTACGGATTGGTTTGATAGATGCGGGCCAGCCTTCCGCGTCACGTTCTCTGATAGATTGCTCAGCATGGTCAATTTTTTGGTTAATTAATGCAACCAAGGAAAACTCTTGCAGTGAAAAGGTGCCAATATGCTGCTCACGGTACAATTCAGCGAAAAGGCGAATTGCTAACGGAGTTCGCAATGCCCATCTTAAAAGAGGTGGACACTGGATTCGGCTCACTTGACAACATGCTTCAAAAATCTGTGAAATTGGTGCATCGGAGCCTCTCAGCCAGATCTGAGAAATGTTGGTAGGCAGAGAAATTTGCCGGATCAGACTCGGTCGAACTGAGAATGCAAATAAAATCCGTGGATGTTGAAGCGCCACTGCAACTAGCTCCCCAAGTTTTTCTGCCCAGCGCTCCGCTCTGGTCGTCTCATCTAAACCATCAATTGCAATTAACACCCGAACAGGTAATTGCTTTGACACGCCAGCGATTTCACTGATTGAACGAACTTCAGATTGAATTGCCGTAGCTTCAAGGGCATCAAGAACTTGTCGCAAATTCCACCCGGTCTCACCGATTGCACTTGCTAACAAGGAATCCCAGCTTTGCACTAAGTCAATGTCTCTAGCTCGAATTAAAATAGCAGGTTTTTTCAATGACAAGTGTTGCTGTACTGCATTTGCTAAGGCATGAGTTTTTCCAACCCCAGGATCACCAATATATATAACTGGATACCCAAAGACTCGCAGCTTCTCAGGAGTAGCTTTTCGCCTATACCAGTGTTCAAGCAAGATCTCTAGTTGTTTGCCAATGGGTTCAACTGCATTATGACGAGAAGAATATCCGTCGTCAGCTAACAATATGTTAATTAAATCCTGTATGCCTGAAGTATTGATATTAAGTTCGTTCCTAAAAGCACGAATTGGGAATGCATTACCTGAAGATAAACAATTTTCTATTTCTACCTCTTCTTCAATTGCTTTTGCCAACCAGGCTTCAGCAGACTGAATGAGGGCTTCAGCATCTGATAGACCTATGAATTCTGGGTAACGTTCTAGGCGTTGTATTGCAATATCTGCTTCCTCTAAGAGGTACAGAATTCTTCGAACCTCTTGTTGCCATGTAGGATAGCTGCTAGGACCATTTAACCGAATTCCTAAATCCTGTTCTATCTGCCCTGATTGATGTAGATCAGGAGTATATCTAGTGCTTAGCCAGCCACTCTGTGCTTGGTTGAGTCGGATGCTGAGGTATTGTAGATCAGCAACGGAACCTTCAAACCAGTAGCGTCTTAACCCTTCGCTCCCTAGTTCAGCCAGCAATTCAGCTATACGGGTTTCGTCCCATAAATCAATAGTTATACTGGTATGCTCTACCTGAGCATCTCTAATAAAGTTGTTCCAGCGATCTCGTTCCGTATGAACTTGCTGTCCTCTTCTTCTCACATCGCCTAAGTCACGGGGAACAGCAACTACATATCGAACTAACCTGCTTCTTTGAGTTGCAGCTGTGTTAAGAGAGCTTTTAATTTGACTGATTTGAGATGATTGGAGCGATTCTCTAAACCACTTCGCTTGCAGCCCAATTAGATCACCATTCATCAATTCTGCGTAAGCTTCAACACCTCCGTCTCCTCCAGCGCCATTAACAAATATCACCTGATTAATCTGTGAGGAATATTCCTGGTAGCACCAGCGCTCAAATAGTATCCCTGTTAAGGACTCAAAGGCACGTGTAGGAGCATCGCCATGAAGATCAAAGCTAGACCAATCCAAAATTTCCTTCCTTGCTAAGAATGCTTCTCTAAATTGCTACATTTTAGCCAACTGGACAGTTGATTAGTTGCCATTGGATATAGGTAACCTGAGCGATCGCCTTGTTAGGGTGACATCTACAGCAACCTTAACTTGTGTTCCAGGGCTGCCTATGGCTACCAAAACACCCACCCGACCCAAGCAGCGGCAAAGTACCCAAAAGCGATCTTGGCAGAACCTGACCGATCGCCGCAAACTCCGCCATCTTGAAAACACCCTGGATAAAGCCATCACTAAGGCGCTCCAGGAAGGAGGAATTGAGTCTCATGAGGACTTCAAGGCTTCTGTCGAGTCATTTAGTGAGCGATCGGGCAAGGCTCCCATTACCGTTGAACTTTGTGAAGGTGGTGGCAGTGATGATGAAATTCGGGGCTACCGTTTCTATCTCACCAGCGACCCCAGCCAAAGAACTAGCGGCAAGTATCTGATCAAGAACCTGGAAGGCGTTACGGATAAGGATGAAAACTACTTTACGCCCTCTAACATTGCTGAGATGTTTGGGTTTGAAGAGGCAGAATTCGGTGATTTGGATACCGACCTGGATGATGCCCTTGATCTGGACGATGACTTGGATGAAGAGCCAGACGAGGCACTGAATGCCCTGCTGGACGGAGACCTTGATGAGGATCTAGAGGATCTGGGGGATGAAGAGCTTGCTCCAGTTCCGACAGCTAAAAATCAAGCTAAATCATCGAAAGCTCAGAGCAATGCTCAATCTAAGGCGCAGACTCAAGGCAAAGCTAGTCAAGCTAATGGTCGGGACTTCCGCTACCGCGACCCGATAGAGGAAGCGTCTCGTCTGAGTGCCTCGGCGGCTGTGAATGGACGCGAGACAAATGGGGTCAATGTGGCAGGGCTGGCAGGGCAACTGGCAGCCCTGGGCATTGTGGTTGGGCAGGGCGTGTTAGAGAACCTGGCAGCTCAGGATGACGAAGAACGGGTCGAACGAATTGTTCGAGAACTTCAGCGGCAGAATGAGCAGGTTGATCATCTAACCAGCCGTTTGCAAGAGGCAAGAACCGGACGCTTAACGGTAACGCCATCGGCGGAACCAGAACCAGTTGCGGGTGAAAATCCTCTAGCAGATGCGGCTGCAACAGTGGGGAGTAAGGTAGACACGCTGGGTGTAAAACTAGACCCCACTTACAAAGGGCAACCCCTGGAGATCGATCGGGAAGCTAGCATTAGCGAACAGCTTGACCAGATTGAGGCATACCTGAAGGGGCTGTCCAAACGGCTTGACCGGTTAGAAATTGCGGTGAGCCGTTTAGAGAAGCAAATTGCAGAACAAACCAATTCCGCAATGGTTGAGCCAGAGGTGGATACAGAAGAAAGTCAGGTTGCGGCACCCGCACAAGCGATCGCAGAGTCTAAAGTGCTGGAACAACTGATGGCGCGACGAGCTGATCCTGAGCAAATTGCCTGTGCAGAATCATTAGTGGGGTTTGCCAGAGCGGCTCATGCAGACTTGGATGATGCCGGAATTACGATTTCCAGTAACAAAACGCTGCAAATTGAAGAGCAAGGGAATCAAGTAGCGATCGCGCTTAACAACAACCGGGGCAATACCCTTTTTGCAGGCAACCGCACCGATGGACAGTGGGCGATCGCGGAAGATCACCTCAGTTCTGATGAGAAAGCTACCATTGCTAAACTTCCCCAGTCCAAGCAGGAATACGCTACCAAAGCCAGTGCCCAGGCATTGATTGCCACCTTCCAGGAACGCTTATCGGATCGATTCAATGGGGAGGCTGAACCTGTATTCACCTGGACAGATCAAGGCAAAGCTAAGTATGAGTTTGAAGTTGTGACGTTACCGAACGGGACTCAGTTGCTACAAGGGTTTGACCCGAACCACAAGGATGAACAGGTTTTTGATGCCATGTTGGTGCCCGGTCAATCGCCAGACATCCTGCATTGCAGTATTCCCATACGAGAGATGGAGTCAGCCATCAATGAGCAAATACCTGAACAAACGGATGAAAAGCATCTGAATCGCCGTTCTGGTAAAGCGTCTGCCAAACCGAATCGCGAAGAATTGCAAGTTTAATTAACAAGCCGGATCAGTATTGATGGAGAACCGATGATGCAAAACATTAAAACTCCCGTTACTAAGTCTCACTTAACTCAACTACGTCGTTCCTCTACTCAACAATGGGGGCATTTCAACCTTACCAAACCTGATTTATTGTTCATTGGGCTTTGTCTAGTTGTTGTTATTTATTTGTTGCTCAAAGAGCCATTGCTTATAACGATCCTGGGTTGTGCCAGTGTGGTATTCCTCAGTCTCTGGCACTTGATCAAAACAGTACCCATTCTGGAAAAATACCTGGGTGCCAGAATTCGTTTCTGGCATATTGCCTCACTCATTATTGCGATCACGGCGCTGCTCAACACCTTCGCGGCACCTGCCCAGGCTATCTTTCTCAGCGGATTAGAACAATTTTTCGTCAATCTGGCTCAGCAAAGTTCACAGGCAGGTGGCGGCACTGCCACGCTGGATGCCAATGTGATCGGGCTAATTTTCAACTTAATTCGGGGGGTATTTTTGTTGCTGGTGGCGGCTGCGTCACTTTTTGCTTACAACCAGGCGCAGCAAGGAAACGACTGGCGACCGATCGTAACCCAGGTAGGACTGGCATTTGCGATCGTGATTGCGATTGATGTGGTCACGTTTATCTTCGTGGGGAATGGTACAGGAACGGCTGGTGGTTGATCTGGTAACGTGAATTGCAAGCATTATGGAACGAGATTTCAATCGAGAATTCATCAAAGTCAATCGAATTTTAGGCAAGCAAGCGAGTATTGGTCCCATTCCAGCAGATCAACTCGGTCCCTGGGTTGCCATTGTTATTCTTTGTTATGTCATCACAAATGGTTTCTTCAGCCTGGGTCTTGGCTGGTTCTTTGGAGCATCATTCTGGTTGATTGCGAGTTGGTGGATTCTGACTGGAAATCAACCCCATCAATTTCTCGATCGCTGGCGTAATCCACCGGGAACCGAGTGGTGTAACGGCAACAACATCTATGTTTCGCCTATCCCAGAACATAGAACAACCTGGATTCGCAAACGTTATGGTGATGCACGGGTCAACATTCGACTGAAACCAGTGCAAGTGCCCAATCAGTATGGAGGCAAAAGTACGTTTATGCCATTCCAGAATGAAGTCAATATCTGCTGTATTGCAGAAATCAAAAAAGATGATCGTGAAGTCGCAGCACTGTTGCTAGAGAAAGGTAAATCTCAGTATCAGCTTGTGTTTGGATTTCGTGTTGCTGGACTGCACGATGTGCTGTACGACAGTGAAGTGAATGCGTTTGCTCATGCGATTGAAGAAGGGATGAAAGAGTTGCCGATCGGGGAACGGATTACCTTCTGCACAGGTTGTTCAAGTGATGATGCAGCGCGACAAGAAGAACTGTCTACCCTGGCAGAGGAATGCCAATTAAAACCTGTTTCCGTGCTGACTCGCAATGAGCAATTACGAGTACAGCAACTTACTCAGGGAGGGACGCGGCAGAACTGGAATCAACTTGCTTTTTGTACCTGGACGAGTGATGACGAAGCAGGTACACAACACAAAGATTTGGTTGGCGGACTGATCGAGCGGTTAAGAAAAACGGGTTCCTGGGTAGTCGAGCAGATTACAGGAAATAAGCGGGTCTATCAAGAAGTATTTTTCAAAAAGCTTTTACTACAAGGGTTTCAACAGGGGTTTATTCAATGGGAAGTATTGCTCAATACTAAAGTGGGGCTGGAGGTAACGCCCTGTAGCTCAGTAGATCTGTGGCAGTGGCTCTGGAGCCGATTCAATCAGGGCGTTGCGCCTCCCATTCCGCAGGTCATTACTTTAAAGGAGACAGAAGCAGGACTGGAACTGACCGAAACTGTGACGACGGACAAGCACCTGTGTACCTTGCTTATTGAAGGAACACAAGGGCGTTCTGCTTGTCCGGAGCATCGAGGTGATCACGATCGGATTTACCTGACGGGAAGAGGTAAGGTCTGCGGCGTAATGACGATGACCGATCCACCGATGGGCTGGACGAGTACCAGAGAACATCTGAAATGGGTCTGGAAAATTCTCTCTTCGAGCTATGTGCATGATACTGAAGCCTGGATTGAGATCAGCCGTGGCAACGACTTTTTTATTCAGGACAACCTGGCACGACAGGCAAAGCAGTCTAAGGCAGCTCGCACTATTGCGGTTACGAAGGGGCAGGGGCGAGATGTAGGGGCTGAAATTAAGCAGGAAGAGTCCTTTGAGGCACAGCGCCGTCTCTATGAGGGTACGAAAGCGCTACACTGTGCGCCAGTCTTTTTGGTCTATCGCAACAGTGCTGAGGAGTTGACCCATGCCTGCAATTTGCTGGCGAACAGTTTTGAAACGGCGAAGGTGATTCGAGAGCGCCATATTGCCTGGGAAATCTGGCTTCAGGCATTACCGATTACTTGTAAGCGTCTGCTGCATGGCAACAACCTGAATGAGCGCCGACTGACCCTCGATACGCATACAGTGGCAGGAATTCTACCCCTGACGATGCCGAAGGATATCGATCGATGCGGTGTAGAGTTTTTGACCGGACGCGGTGGCAAGCCGATCTACATTGACTTATTTCATCATCAGATTGGACGGGCGCTGATTACCGGAACGTCAGGTTCAGGCAAGAGTGTGTTGGGCTGGCGCTTTGCCATGGAAGCTCTGGCGAACAACATTCCAGTGGTTGGGATGGACATTTCTTCCAGTGGTAATAGTACATTCAAAACGGCGATCGAACTCTTAGGTGATCAAGGAGCGTATTACGACATCTCCAGTGGTAGCAGCAACCTGCTGGAACCTCCTGACTTGCGCCGATTTGATAAGTTGGAGCGTGATCGCCGTATGGAGTCCTGGAAGGACTTTATTCGCCGTGCATTGAGCGCGATCGCCATGGGGAAAATCCATAATCCTCACTTAGCACAACGGGTAGATGCGTTGTTGATTAGAGCGTTGGATGTATTTCTGCGTGACCCAGAAATCATCACTCGTTATAACCGAGCGTTTGAAATGGGCTGGCGATCGCCCGAATGGCAACAGATCCCAACCTTGCCAGACTTCATCAAATTCTGTACCCGTGAACGATTAAATCTCCGCTCGTTTGAGGATTTGGATCGACACTCGCTTAACCAGATTCAGAGCCAGGTAAGTGCGTTGCTGTCTTCACGCTTGGGCAAGGCGATCGCCCGTCCCAGCACTTTCTCACCTGAACCTGCGATCAAATTCTTCGCCCTCAGTGGTTTGACCAATGAACAGGATGCTTATCTGATGGCAATTAATGCCCACGCTGCCTGTATCCGCAATGCACTTTCCTATCCCCGCAGCTTGTTCATAGGGGATGAGCTTTCGGTCTTGCTTCGCAGAGATGGATTTGCCCAGATTGTCGGAGAGACCTGTGCAACGGGACGTAAAGACGGTATTGCCGTGCTGTTGCTCTCTCAAGATCCAGATACCATTTGCGAGTGTTCAGCCGGTTCGCAAATCATGCAGAACATTAATTATCGGATTACTGGACGTATTACCAGCAGTGGGATTAACTCTTTTCAACGGTATCTTGGCTATCCCCCTAACATCATCAGTCAGAACGCCACAGAAGCTTTTTTGCCTCGTAGCAGTGATCTCTACTCTTGCTGGTTACTAGAACTGGGTGGTCGCTTCTGGAGGACTCGTTTCTATCCCGGTGAATTGATGCTTGCCAGCGTTGCCAACAATCAGGATGAACGCGAGGCGCGCGATCGAGTCATGGCACAGTATTCTCCTACTCCCAAAGGTCGATTGATAGGTTTGAAAGCGTTTGCAGATGAATATATTCCAGCATTGCGGGAAGGCAAAGGGTTTAGTCATATCGGGCAGGGTTTATCTGTAGAGAAATCAGGGCGATCGCCCCAACAGGAGGATTATCCCAGTGATCCTGTTGAACATGATCAACGCTCACTTATTGCACGTTAAGGAGGTATATACTATGCGACTCAAGTGGATGACAATTCGACTCATGATGCTGTTTCTAGTCGTAGGTGTTGGGTCTGTAAATAGTTCGGCATTTGCACGCACTCAAGATACGGGCAGGGACCCGGTTGAGGCAGCAATTCGTGATCAGGTAAATGGCAGCAATGTTTACGTATCGAATACAGGCAATCAAATCAATGATTTCTTGGGAGATGTGCAAAACTTTGTGCAAAACGATTTACTGAGTCCGGTTAACAATTTAATTCAATCGACTCTGGGTGCGTTTCAGGTTCCAGATCTATCTCAACTCTGGAGTCAAATTATGGGTGGTTCAGCCAGCCGTGATCCGGGGGCGGTTCTGTCTGAGACTTTAGAGAATAAGACTACTGGGCGCAGTTCTTACGGCATTCGCGAGGATCTGAGCAAATATGCTGCTAGATCCACGGCTACAGGAGTAGCGGATCAGTCCACCTTGAGTCAGGAAGCACAAACCCAGATGGCTCAAGTACGGCAAGCAACGCAGCAGAACACGCAGGAAAGTGTGCGTTTGGGTGAGGAATCCCAGGGTTTGGACGTGACTCAACGGATTATGCAAAACCTTTCCCAACAGACTGCACTTAACAGTCAGGTGAATGAGCGGGTGCTGCAAGAGGCACAGCAAGCGCGGGTCGATCGGGCGATCGGCAATACATTGTCGGCTCAAACTGCCCGTGAACTTTCAGCGATTACCACTGCCGATCGTCGCAAAAATATTTCCGCAGGCAATGCAGCCAGTCAGCAAGGTGGTTTGTTGATGATGCCAGGTGGAGTGACGCTGGGTTCCGATCAATAACCCAACTCGAAACAATCGTAATGTCTTTAATGGTTTGATTTGACGGCTAATGCTCATGATGTCCCTAATTGCTCAATCCTTTCCAACCACAGGCGGAGAATCCGATGCCCTGGACATTATCACCAGTTCGCTGGAATTGTCCCGTGCCACGGTGGAGTCCTGGAACACGGTCTGGCTAGTAACGCTAGACCCGCTTGCGTCTGGACTCTGGATTGGGCTGATCCAATTGGGCATTACCCTGGGAGCTGCCAGCATTCTGTTTATTGCGATGACTACGGGTAAAGACATTATCGATAAGCAGTCCTGGTCAGAGCTAGCTTCAATCTTCGTCTGGCCGTTGGTGATTATGATTTTCTTGGGTGCGAATGGCAATGTCCTGGCGGGTACGATCAAGTTTATCCGGGGCTTTTCCTATACGCAAGTGCAGAATGTATTGCAACTTCAGGTGGGTGAGCTGACTTTTCGGGATGCCATTTCCAATGTGACGATCACTGGCATCGCCAAACAACAGCTTGAAAGTCTTTATAGCGAATGTCAGGGTAAGGTTGGCACTGAACTGGTGGAATGCTGGAACTCAAAGCAAGAGCAGGCACAAGCGATCGTAGCTGAAGCAGAGCGACAAGCGCGATCGCCCCTGGAACCGTTACGTGCCTTTGGTCAGGCGTTATGGAATGCATCATTGCCCGGTCAAATCAGCACAGCCGTGCGATTAACAACGGACCCTGGTAGCGTATTCCGAGATACTGCGATTCCCATCATCCGGTTTATTCTCTACGCTTTGCAATGGGGATTCGTCAATATTCTGGAAGCGGCACTGTTGCTAACGGCGCTGTTTGCACCAATTGCGATCGGACTCTCGCTTTTACCGCTGCAAGGTCGTCCGATCTGGGCATGGCTAACTGGGTTCATCACTCTGTTCGGGATTCAACTGGGTTACAACATTGTGGTCGGCTTAACCGCCGTTGTGTTGGTTAAGTCTGGGGCAGAACTGGTGTCGGATGTGGCATTTCTCTTTTTCCTCAGCATCTTTGCACCAGGACTGGCGGTTCTGGTTGCGGGTGGTGGGGGCTTTGCGCTTTACAACGGCATTTCATCCAATGTGAAAAGTTTGATCGACATTTTTAGTAATGAGATCGGTACAGTCACCAGCATTGCGCTGATACGACGGGGGTAGCTATGCAGATTAAACGACTTCAAGCTCCACTCTTACCAGAGGCAAAAAACTTGCTGGCAGTGTGTTTTATCTGCCTGACTGTCTTCAACAGCTTGATTTTTGTCTTAACGCTATTCACTGCCTTTCGAGTGAACCGCATTGCCGAACGGAAGACAACCTTTGCTCAGTTGGTGAATGGTGAAACGATTTATGTCTCGGAGCAAGAGCGGAACTGGCGCTATCCATCGGTGATCCAGAAAGTCGTCAGTGATTGGACGACCTTGACCTTCAACTGGGATGAAAAGATTCCTGGCACGAATGAAGCCGATCAGGGGGTTCGAGTTGGTAATAACAAACGGATTCCGACCAATGCTTGGTTTGCTTCTTTACTGCTGGAATCGGAGTTTGCCAAAGCGTCTCTGCCCAAGGTTGCGGAATTGGTTCCTCCGGCGCTTTTTTCAGGGCAAATTCGTAGCACGACGATCATTTCCTACCTGTCGGAACCGAGGGAAATTCGACCCGGAGAATGGGAAGTGGATCTGGTGGCGACGCGGGTGCTAATCGATCGCACGACGGGTAAGGATGAGCGCATTCCTTTCAATCGCACCTTTACGTTGCAGGCGGTTGAAGTACCGCGATCGCCCCTCGGAGCCGATGCACCTCTGGTAGAACGCAAAATCTACGAAATGCGTGCTGCGGGATTGCAAATCACCCGAATTGTCGAGTTTAACCCCCAGCAACAGCGGTAGTGCAGCGAGGATGATCATGACGAATGCGAATCGGCAGTTTGAATCCCATGAGTTTGATGAGGTGTCTGAGGCATTTTCCAACCCGACTCATCATTTAAACGGAAATGGCAAAACTTCTACAACATCAATTCAGCATGGCTTGGAAGCTGATGATGATCTGACTCCAGAGGAGGAACAGCAGCTAGCGGGTTTTAATCCTGCCACTCCGCAGCTAATTTCAGAAGAATATCGACTGAAGCAAGACCAAGAAAGTGCAGTAGAGCGTCCACTGGCGGAACGTGCCAGCATTCGATTGGGTTCCGTCGTGGCAGTGGTTGGAACAGTGATGGGAGCCGGAGCTGTCTTGTGGTTTGGCTTCCTTCAACCCCGCCCACCAACCCGACAAGTTACTCAGTCGCCCACCCCAACCCCGACAACGCCTCCAACGTTTGATGAGACGGCTGAACTGAAAAGCCGTCTAGCGTTCCAGGATCAGCAGCAACAACTCCAGCCTGAATCTGCTGCTAGATCTCAAGCTCCAGCCCCATCCAGACCTGTGGCTTCGAGGTCAACGGCTCCAGCCCCGACTCCGACTGCGGTATCTCCTCCTATCACAGCCTCTCGACCAGATCCAGTGATTGTAAGATCACCTGTTACTCCGCCAGAGAGGATTCAACCTGTCGAAAGAGTCGATCCGTTTCAGCGTTGGGCACAACTGGCAAATGTTGGACAACTACGAGTGAGTCCCGGTGCTATGGAGCCTTCGAGAACAGCTTCTGGTGTCCTTGGTGATCAGTCTAATCCATCTGCATCAGTAACTCAGCAAAACCCGGTTATTCCCGTAGTCTCTATTGGTAGGACGGAAACAGAATCATCTAGCCTGACAAGCAGTTCTGATATGCTTCCTAGCTCCTTTGGGGTGGCTTCGCCTACAGAATTGCGTTCCACGTTTAGTGCTGACATGACTCCTGGCATGATTGGCATTCTGAACCGTACTCCGGCGGGGCAGCTTGATGGACAAATGGGTGGTTTCAGGGAAGTCGCGCTTGGAACGTTCACTAAAGCCAGGGTGATTATGCCGATGATTTGGGACGAGGGTAGCAATAATTCGACAGGTGGTACAGCATCTGCCCAAGAAAATCGCTTTGCCGTAGAGTTGGTTGAAGATATGAAAGCCACCAATGGCACAGTAGCACTCCCTACGGGTACGGTTTTGGTGATTCGTACCAGTGCTGTAGGGCGAGGTAATAATTTAGTATCGGCAAGTGCGATCGCCATTGTGTATCGCGATCGCAGCGGTCAAATTCGTCAGCAAACCTTACCTCCCGATAGCCTTCAGATTCGGGGGCAAGACAATCGACCATTAATAGCCCAAAAGCTCAATGATGTGGGACCTGATATCGCTCGCCAAGACCTGTTTACAGGATTACTCAGCAGCCTGGGTCGGGTGGGAACCATTATAAATCAACCGCGTACCCAGTCCAGCACCACCACATCGGCAGGTAACTTTAATCAAAGCGTGATCACTTCGAGTGCTGAACCTCAGATTTGGGCGGCTGCATTGGAAGGTTTCTTCAATCCTATTGCTGAACGGATATCCCGCCGCTCTGATCAAACGATGCAAGAACTCTTGCAACGACCCAATGTGCAGTTTGTTCCTGAAGGAACCGAAGTTTCTGTGGTGGTCAATAGCTTTTTGAGGGTAGACCGATGAGACGATTGCCTGCTCTGACCTTAGTTAGCACAGCATTATTGATTGGTTTGGTATCTCCTGGGCTGTCCGTTCAGGCACAAACATCAGCCTATCAGGTTGTCGATCGCAACAGAGCGACCACCAGTGCGGTTCAAGTTCAGGTGGCTCCTGGAAGGGCAACCTCGATTAGTTTGAGCCAGACCGATGAAACGATCGCCTATATCCTACTGGCAGATGCCTCGCGGGTAGTCTACAGCACTGATGCTGAGTTAGAGACTGGGCGGGCAAAGACTATTTTCTTGAGAGTGATTCAACCACTTCGCTTTCCAGGAGCGACCACTACGCCTGTAACCAACCTGATGGTGCAAACGGTAGATGCTAGAGGGCAGAATCGGCTCTACACGTTTGATATTATTCACAGCAGTAATCCGCGTTATGTCGGTGTTCAGATTTTGCCTGCGATCGCCCGTTCACAAGCTTATCCCACTGTTGGTAATCTCAACTTAACGCTGGACAACATTCAAACCGGGTTAAGCATTGCCATTCTGCGAGGTTACACGTCGATCGATGATCCTGTTGTTGCCAAAGTGCGACAGCTTCTGGAATTGATGCGAACCGAAAATATGACAGTTTCAGAGGCAGCCCACTCAGTTGAGGTTCCATTGGAGGTACTTGCATCTTTGGCAAGGCTTGTTCGAGAAGAAAGAGGTTTACCCGTCTAGAAAATCTATAAAAGTAGAATATTATGGGAAGCCTATGCTAAAGCAGCTTCGTTAAATTTTAACGAAGTTTGCTGAGTATTTACACGGGGTGGGAAGTTTATATAGTAAGAACCCTAAAGACTAGGCGTATTATGTCTCCCCCCGACCAAGGTCAACTTGTTGATGTCCGGCAGCGCCGCTATGTGGTGACAGAAGTTCAGAAGACAGTGTTGCCGAGTAATCCGTTGATTCAGGGCATTCAATCTGCCCAGCACCTGATCACCCTGACCTCAGTTGAGGATGATGCCCTGGGGGAAGAGTTGCAGGTGATCTGGGAACTGGAGCCGGGGGTTCATGTCCATGAAAAGACAGAACTACCTGAACCGACAGGGTTCGATTCTCCTGAACGGCTTGATGCATTTTTGGATGCCGTGCGTTGGGGAGCCTCCTCTTCTGCGGATATTCGCAATATCCAGTCTCCCTTTCGGAGCGGTATTGATATTGAGGATTACCAACTCGATCCGGTCGTGAGGGGAATTCAGATGCCTCGCGTCAACTTGTTGATTGCGGACGATGTGGGGTTAGGCAAAACAATCGAGGCTGGATTAGTTGCCCAAGAACTGATTTTGCGTCAACGGGTCAGGCGCATCTTGATTGTTTGCCCGTCTGCGCTGCAAATTCAGTGGCGCGATCAAATGCGGGACAAGTTTGGGCTAGATTTTCGTATCGTCGATAGTACTCTGATGAAAGAGTTGCGGCGGCGACGGGGCATTCACGTTAACCCCTGGACGCACTTTCCTCGTCTCATTACTTCCATCGACTTCCTGAAGCGCGATCGCCCCATCCGGTTATTCCGTGAGGTGTTGCCTGCAGAAGGAGAGTCCATCTATCCTCGTCGATTTGATCTACTGATTGTGGATGAGGCTCATAATGTTGCCCCATCAGGGAGTGGTCGCTATGCGATCGATTCCCAGCGCACGGCTGCCATTCGCCTATTGGCTCCTCACTTTGAGCACAAATTGTTTCTGACTGCGACTCCCCACAATGGCTACCGAGAGAGCTTTACGGCTCTGCTAGAACTGTTGGATACTCAACGGTTTGCCAGGGGAGTGGAGCCAGATCGGAACCAGCTTCAGGTCGTCATGGTGCGGCGATTGAAGCGAGAACTACCGCCCAAGTGGGATGGTACGCCCAGATTTCCAGAGCGGAAGTTGGCAGCTATTCCAGTTGATTACTCAGACATCGAGCGTCGGGTTCACACGGCTTTGCGGGAGTATACCGATTTACGCCGTAAAGCGGCTGCGGATGATCCCACTGAACTATACGCCACCGAGTTTGTTCTGAAGCTCCTGAAAAAGCGTCTTTTTTCTTCCCCAGCCGCCTTTGCCACTACGTTGGAGCAACACCAAAAGTCGTTGCAGGCTGCTAAACGCCGTTCAACGAGCCGGATTGCTAAACCGACTGTGGGCATTCTGCGACGGCAGGTTGAGCAAATTGAGGAAGAGTTTGCAGACGATGGACTGTATGAGGAATCGACAGAGGATGCGATCGCCAATACTAGCCTGCTATTTCGGGAGGTTACGCCTGAAGAGCAGGCATTGCTGCGAGAGATGCAAGCTTGGGCAGATGTAGCGGTCAAACGATCCGATTCTAAAGCGAAGCAGCTCTTGAACTGGATTAAGCAGTACATCAAGCCCGATGGACAGTGGTCGAATGAACGGGTTTTGATTTTTACAGAGTATCGGGCAACTCAGAAGTGGCTTTATGATTTGCTGGCAACGGAGGGACTGGTTGCAGGCGATCGCTTGATGACGCTGTATGGGGGTATGGATTCCCAGGAGCGTGAGAAGGTAAAGGCGGCATTCCAGGCAAACCCTGAGCTTTCCCCAGTACGGATTTTGCTGGCAACCGATGCCGCTTCTGAGGGGTTGGACTTACAGAACCACTGCTCTCGCCTGATTCACTATGAGATTCCCTGGAACCCGAACCGCATGGAGCAGCGGAATGGGCGGGTTGACCGTCACGGGCAGAAAGCGTCAGAAGTTCTGGTTTACCACTTTGTGGGCAAGGGTTATCAGCACTCTGCGGTTGGAACTCGTCCTGGAGATCTGGAAGGGGATCTGGAGTTTTTGATGCGGGCAGCGTTGAAGGTGAATACGATTCGGGAAGATCTGGGCAAGGTAGGTCCGGTGATTGCGACCCAGGTTGAGGAAGCCATGTTAGGGCGGCGAACCACACTGGATACCAGCCGAGCGGAACGGGAGTCGGAACCCGTGCGGCGGATGCTGAAGTTTGAGCGATCGGTGCGGGAGCAAATTGAAAAGCTTCGAGAGCAGTTAAGTGAAACTCGCCGCAATTTCCGACTTACCCCAGAGAACATCGAAGCCGTTGTTAACATTGGGCTGGAATTGGCAGAACAACCGCCGCTGATACCATTAGAGATAGAGGGGTTGAGGGGACAAGCCTATCATCTGCCTGCGTTCCGGGGAAGCTGGTCAGCCTGCACGGAAGGACTGGCACATCCGCACACTCAAGAGATTCGCCCGGTTGTCTTTGACCCAGATCAATCGAATGGTAGGGATGATGTGGTGCTGGTGCATCTCAACCATCGGTTGGTGCAAATGTGCTTGCGCCTACTGCGAGCAGAGGTTTGGTCACGGGAAGGGCGGAAGCGGCTGCATCGCGTCACGGCTCGATTAGTTCCCAGTTCGGCATTAGAGCATCCGGTGGTGATTGCTCACGGACGCTTGGTGATTTTAGGCGGCGATCAGCAACGGCTCCATGAAGAGGTGATTACCGCTGGGGGAATGCTTAAAGAGGGGCGGTTCAGCCGACTCAATGTGGGACAGGTGCAGATGGCGTTAGATGCGGTGTTGCCTGATCCGATTCCAGAAACAGTTCAGCAGCGCCTCATGACGTTGTGGGAGGGACACAAAGAACCGCTGTTGCGATCGCTAGAAGCTCGCATGGGCGATCGCACCGCAGGTCTTCAGAAAGCGCTGCAAGACCGCTGTGATAAGGAGGTTGCCGATATTACGGCAATTTTGACGGAACTGCGTCAGAGCATTTTGAATGAACTGAAACAACCAGAGGTTGAGCAACTTGAGTTATTTAGCAATACGGAGCGGGAGCAGCTTGAGCGCAATCTCAAGAGCCTCGAAGCTAGATTAGAACAGATTCCCCAGGAGATTGAACAGGAGGCAGCCGCTATCCGAGCCAGGTTTAGAGATCCGACACCCCGATTATTTCCGCTGGCTGTTACGTATTTGATTCCTCAAAAGTTGATCTAGATTTGAAAAACGTTCTTATGACTACTGCCCCAAAAATCACTCACGCTTTTGCCATTCTTGCACCCGTACCAGAGGAGCACTTGCTATCTGGATTAGAGTCAATTCAAGTACAGGAAGCCAAGGGTATTGAAGAACCGATTGTTGCTTTTGGCAGTACAGCCTTTAATATTTTTCGCAAAGCTGATGAGTTACGAGGGGGGCATGGAGGAAGTCTGGTAGAAGTTTTTCTCTACGCTTCTCATGCTGAAGAACAACCCTTAACTCCAAAGGCAACATGGCATGCAATTTATGTGAAGCATATTGAAGCAAGAAATGGGCGTTACCCCAAGGAGCGATCTTATGAACGTCCTGAAACCGCTCTCAATGGCGATAAGCCTGTTTGGGCAATTTTTTGGCAAGTTCAGAGCTTGAAGAAATTGAATGTACCGATTCCCATCAAGCAATTTCACGGTTTAGATAAGCGATCGCCCTATCAAGCTCGTTTTATTCCTGAAGGTCCGCTATTGGTGCAATATCCTCAGCTACCAGGGAGCGTATCCTAATGCGCTCGATTGGTTCTTACGATGCACTTGAAAATCTTGGGCGAGTGCGGCTTTCCAAAAACTTTTTTATGCGAGATTTCCTGTATAGCGAGATCTCCAATTACTACAAAATCTCTAATATTCCAGAAGATCCAGAACTTGCCATTGAGGTAGGCAAGCATTTATGTGAAGACCTGCTGGAACCGCTTCAGGAAACCTTTGGGCGAATTACTATTCGGTCTGCCTACCGTTCTCCGGCGGTTAATCAGTTTGGAAATGAGCATGACCACAACTGCGGTAGTAACGAGAACAACCGGGCTGGACATATTTGGGATTGGCGTGACAAAGATGGCTGTATCGGAGGAACCGTTTGTGTCGTTGTGAACTGGTATCTCGACCAGTATGAGCAAACGGGCGATTTTCGACCGCTTGCCTGGTGGATTCATGACCACCTCCCTTACTCAAGTCTGTGCTTCTTTCCGAAACTGTGTGCTTTTAACATTACCTGGCGTGAAAACCACAGTCGCAGCATCAGTAGTTATATCGCTCCGCATCGTGGCTATTTAACCCATGCAGAAATGGATAACTTTTGGGGAAACCACAGTGAGCTTTATCCTAGCTTTCCAACCTTGAAAACAGGGCTAACAGTAGATGACTACCGACGAGCATTTGAGGCGATCGCCTCTGATCTGACAGAGAGACATCGGGCAATGCTCAAAGCGCACTACCACGCTCCGCATCGAACCATTACTGCTTCACAGTTGGCAGAAGCAGCCTGCTATGAAGGCTATCAAGGGGCAAATATACAGTACGGCAAAGTCGGTCAAAAGGTGGCTAACTTCTTGGGCTATGAACCGCCGCAAACTGAGAGAAATGGGCAACCCTTTTGGTCATGGATTCTTGCGGATGGCGGATGGCGACGAAAAGACGATAGCTCTCAGCAAAATTGGTACTGGGTCATGCATCCGCAGGTGATTGCAGCCCTTCCGCTTACAAGTTGGTTCGAGGTCTAACAATGTCTACTGCACGTCACCACGCTGAATGGCTCTCTCTAGTTGAGGTATCGGGTCCGTTTTTGAGCTTACCTGTGTTGCTTCAGGTATTTCCGAACGGGCTGGAGGCGCATGAACCAGAGCAGATGAGATTGCTGCGGCTTGCCCATGAGGAGTGGGAAGACAACCAGAAGAGCTTGCAGCCGGAGACTGCCATCCATCGCGCTTGGGTGGAGTTTGTGCTGCAAGAGACGCTGGGGTTGCCGGGTGAGGTGTTGTTGTCGGGGCAGGCAATTCCAACCGGGTTGCAGGTGACGATCGCTGAGCATCAGGAAACATTGCGTCCCGATTGGGTGGTGGTGAATCCCCGTGATGCAGCAGAAGTGGGTAAACCGAGGTTACTAGTGCAGGTGGTGCCTGCGGGACAGGATTTAGAAAAGGGGCTGAAGGGGTCTCGCTGGGCTGCCAGTCCTGCGACTCGGATGATGGAGTTGCTCCATGCTTGCAATGTGCGGTTGGGACTGTTGACGAATGGCGAACACTGGATGCTGGTGAATGCGCCGAAGGGAGAAACGACGGGGTACATCTCCTGGTATGCGACGCTTTGGCAGGAAGAGCCGATTACCCTGAGAGCGTTTCGCAGTTTGTTGGGGGTCGATCGCTTCTTCCGGGTGGATGAACCGCAAACGCTGGAAGTAATGCTGGCGCAAAGTATCAATAGCCAGCAGGAAGTGACCGACCAGTTGGGCTATCAGGTACGGAAGGCGGTTGATGTATTGGTGCAGTCGATCGACCGGATTGACCAGGATCGCAATCGAACGCTATTGCAGGGCATTTCGGAAACTCGGTTGTATGAAGCGGCATTGACGGTAATGATGCGGCTGGTGTTTTTGTTCTCAGCCGAGGAACGCAAACTGATTCCGCCCCATGAAAATGAGCTTTACAACACGCACTATGCGGTTTCGACGTTGCGATCGCGCTTGCGGGAGCAGGCGGATCAGTTTGGGGAGGAGGTGCTAGAGCGACGACAGGATGCATGGTGTCGCTTGCTGGCGACGTTTCGGGCGGTGTATGCCGGGGTAGATCATGATGCGCTGTTTATTCCTGCCTATGGTGGGAGCCTGTTTGACCCCGATCGCTTTCCCTTTTTGGAGGGGCGGCGGGAGGACACTGATTGGAAATTGCAGACGGCTGACCCGATTCCTGTGAATAACCGCACGGTGTTGCACCTGTTGGAAGCGTTACAGATTCTTCAGGTGAAGGTGCCAGGGGGCGGTGGAGTGGAGCCGCGTAA
Organism: Leptolyngbya sp. CALU 1928; assembly: GCF_056784215.1. NCBI lineage: Bacteria > Bacillati > Cyanobacteriota > Cyanophyceae > Leptolyngbyales > Leptolyngbyaceae > Leptolyngbya > Leptolyngbya sp. CALU 1928. The sequence continues at coordinate 119,834 of NZ_JBXBCE010000006.1, forward strand.
GCTGTCATTCCGGGCATTAGACATTGAGCAGATTGGGCATGTCTACGAGGGGTTGCTCGATCACACGGCAGTGCGGGCGGAAGAACCGATTCTGGGATTAGTGGGGACGAAAGACAAGGAGCCGGAGATTTCACTGGCAGCGTTGGAGGAGCAGGCGAAGAAGGGGGAAACTGCCCTGGTTGCATTTTTGAAGGAGCAAACGGGTAAATCGCTGTCGGCATTGCAGAAGGCTGTAGCTACTCAAGCAAGCCAATCGAGCGGAACAGGAGAAACACCTCAAGATCATCAAGCACGGCAGCGGTTACTGATTGCCTGCAATAACGATCGCGCCCTGTTGGATCGCATCCTCCCGTTTGCCAAGCTGATCCGGTTCGATACATTGGACTACCCAGTGGTGATTCCAGCCGGGAGTGTGTATGTGACAGCAGGGGTCGATCGCCGTCAGACTGGAACACACTACACGCCGCGCAATCTAACTGAGGAGATTGTGCAGTATACGCTGGAGCCGTTGGTGTATGAGGGCGTGGCAGAGGGGAAGCCGAAGGAAGCGTGGCGGTTGCGATCGCCTGCTGAACTCTTGCAACTGAAGATTTGCGATATGGCGATGGGCAGTGGGGCGTTTTTGGTGCAGACCTGTCGCTATTTGGCTGAGAAGTTGGTGGAAGCTTGGCAGCGGGAGTTGGAGAATCCCCCTCACCCTAGCCCTCTCCCTAGGGGCGAGCAGGGCTAGTTCATCAGTGGTAGAAAAATGATAATGGGTGATGCTCTTTCACCCCTAGCTAGCCATGAGCCTGATTGATGCTCTCAAACAAGTACGAGACTATCGAACCCAACCCCAGTATCCATTGTGGGTGATTTTGTTGCTGGTACTGATGGCAACGATGAGCGGGTGTGTGGGGTATCGAGCGATCGCGTGCTTTGTGGAGCGCCATCAAACCCAATTGTTAGGGGTACTCGAAGTGCCCTATGAGCGGTTACCCTGCTACTCGACGATTCGCCGCGCTTTGGTGCGAGTGGACTTTGAGGCGTTAACCGAGGTTTTCAATCAATGGGCACAGGAAACGGTTGAGCTGGAAGAGCAAGCCGCTTGTGCCGTTGACGGCAAGAGCATCCGAGTCAGTCTGAGAGATTACGACCAGGCGTATCAAGATTTTGTCAGTGTGGTGTCGGTGGTCAGCACTCGACTGGGACTGGTCGTTGGGGTGCAATCCATGCACAACAAAACGAGTAGTGAAATTGTAACGGTACAAACCTTGTTGGAGCACCTTCAGTTGCAAGGGGTGTGTTTTAGTTTTGATGCCCTGCACGCCAAAAAAAAAACAGTTCAGCAAATTATAGCCAGTCAGAACCACTACTTAATTGCCATCAAAGGGAATCAACCCAAATTATTAGCCCAAATCCAGCAGCAGTTTGAACACTCGTCTCCCCTCAGTTGTCACGTGGACTCAGAGCGGACGCGCAATCGCTCAACCCAACGCCGTGTGTGTGTATTGGAGCCAAGTGCCACCATTGACCCAAGTTGGGTCGCTCTTAAACGAGTGATTCGGGTCGAACGCACCGGACTAAGAGCAGGCATACCCGTTTCACAGACGGTGTTTTATATCAGTTCGCTGGCAACCGATGCCGCCGAGTTTGCCCGTCGTATCCGGCAGCATTGGCACATTGAGAATCGCCTCCACTGGTGTAAAGATGTGGTCTTTCAAGAAGATACGACTCCACTGTGTGAGGGTCACGCTTTGATTAATATGGCAATTGTGCGAACCTTTGCCCTTAATCTCTTCCGGCAGCATGGGTTTGACTCTTTGACTCAGGCGATTCGACAGGTTGCTCATGATATCCCTCGCCTATTTTCCTTCTGCCAATGAATCAGCCCTGC
>NZ_JBXBCE010000007.1:0-46240 GCF_056784215.1 Leptolyngbya sp. CALU 1928
GTCGGTCAGATAAAGCTGCTGCTGGTTGACTGCCCGTAGCTGCTGCCATTGTGGATGGGTTGCTAATGCCTGCTGCATCTCCTGATGGGTACGAGGGAGGTCAAATCCGCAGGACATGATGATGATCAGGTCTGGGTCAGCTTCAAGCAATGTTTCCCAGGAGAGGTAGGGGGAATGCTGCCCGACTTTCCCGAACAGATCCTGTCCACCTGCCAGTTCCACTAATTCAGGTATCCAATTGCCACTGCCCATCAGCGGGTCAATCCACTCGATCGCGGCGACTTTGGGGCGATCTCCGGCTGAGATGGCTTGTGTTGTCTGCTGACATGCCTCAACACGGGCTTTTAATTCTGTCAGCGCGAGATTGGCATCGACTTCTAGCTGATTGGCAACCCGCTGGATGTCTGCCCATACATCGATCAGCGTGTGCGGTTGCAGAGAAATGACCTGCGGCTGGGGATGGCTGAGGGTGGCAACGGCTTGCTCAACCAGAGCGAAGTTGACGGCGCAAACATCGCACTGATCTTGCGTGACGATGTGGGTTGGTTTAAGTTGTTCCAGCACATCCAGCTTGATTTCATAAATGCTCAAGGTCGCTTGGAGTAGTGTTTGCACGTCGGCATCAATTTGGGCGCTCGGCTTTTCGATGTTGAGTCGAGCAGCGGTACAAATTGGACGGGCTTGAATCTCTGGTGGATAGTCGCACTCATGGCTCCGCCCGACTACAAACTCAGTCAGTCCCAGTGCCGCTAGAATTTCAGTGGCACTGGGCAGTAGAGATACAATCCTTGGCACTGATTTAGGCATCCGATCATTCCTGTCTTCAAACGCCACCCGTTTGTAGTCTAAAGGAGAATCAGAATAATGGGTCTTACAGATCGAATTTGATAGCAACACACTCAGTACAGTTTCCTCTTTTTCAGATCGCCTGTACTATTAAGAAATTGATTGGAAACTAGCTGCATGGCGAACCTGCTGTTGATTGAAAGTCCGGGCAAATCCAAGAAGTTGAGTCAGATTCTCGGTCCTGATTGGATTGTCAAAGCCAGCATGGGGCATGTGCGCGAACTGGCTAATGATGGCGAGGATGCGCTGGGCTTTGATCTGCTTGATCAGCGCATTGAGTGTCGCTATGAGCCGAGAGATGCTAGAAGCAAGAAGGTGCTATCAGACCTACGGCAGGCGGTGAAGCAGGCGGAGACGGTCTACATTGCCACTGACCCCGATCGCGAAGGGGAAACGATTGGCTGGCATTTACAACAGGAATTGCGACTCAAAAATCCGCGTCGGGTAGTCTATAGCGAGATTACGCCCCAAGCGGTTAGAGCGGCGATCGCCCACCCGCGATCGTTGGACCAATCCCTGATTGCCGCTGGACGGGCACGAGATTGCCTCGATAAGCTGGTGGGCTATAAGGGCAGCAAGCATGTGGTCTGGCAGCTTAACATTGGCGCGAAGTCCATGGGGCGGGTGCAAAGTGCCACGCTACATCTGCTCTGTACGCGAGAAAAGGAAATTCAAGCGTTCCAACCCCAGGACTACTGGAGCGTTTGGGTGGAGTATGGGGAAGGGTTCAAGGCGCTTTATCGTGCCAAACGGAATGCCAATCCTGGAGCAAACTCGGCAGCCGTAACCGAACAACCGGATGATGCAGCGGAGGGCAAGGAAAGCCAGGAATCCGATAAAGTAACCAGTCAGGCAGAGGCAGATCGATTGGTGGCGATCGCTCGTTCTACGCCGCATCAAGTCGTAACTGTCGAAGGTAAAGTTGCCCATCAATCGCCACCGCCACCCTTCATCACGTCATCCTTGCAACAGGCAGCGGGTGCGAAACTGCGCTTTAGTCCTGACAAAACGATGAAGGTGGCGCAAGCACTGTATGAAGCGGGTCACATTACCTACATGCGAACGGATTCAGTGATGTTAGCCGAGCCATTTTGTGTAGCCGTGCGGCAATACCTGGAGCAGCATGATTCAACGAATGTGCCCAACAAAACGACGCGACATCGGGCAGTCAAAGGAGCACAGGAAGCGCACGAAGCAATTCGTCCTACGGATGTCAATCAATTGCCTACCCAACTGCAAGCGAGTGCAGATGAGACAAAGCTGTATGAGTTGATCTGGAATCGAGCTGTGGCTTCTCAGTGTTGCCCGGTGCGGTTGCGAAAGACACGAGTGATAACAAAATCGGGTACGGTGCAGTGGGAAGCAACCGGACAGGTGGTGGAGTTTCCGGGCTATACCCGCTACTGGAATAACTTGAGTGCCGATAGCCAATTGCCCGCCTTACAGCAGGGACAGCCGTTGACGCTGAAGCAGGCAGACTCAGAAAAGAAGCAAACCCAACCCCCACCGCGCTATACGGAACCAAAGCTGGTGCAGTTGATGGAACGTAAGGGGATTGGGCGACCCAGTACCTATGCGCCCACCATCAAGACGCTGAAGGAGCGGGAGTATGTGCAGGTAGAGAAAGGTAAGCTGCAACCCACATCGTTGGGAATGGAATTGGATGGAGCCTTGGAAAAACTACTACCAGAATTAATTCAGCCAGAGTTTACGGCAAAAATGGAGTTGGCGTTGGACGCGATCGCTCAGGGAAAGCAGGATTGGCAGGGGTATCTAACCGATTGGCACCGCACCTATTTTGCACCTGCGTTGGAGAAGGCGGGTCAACTCCTGAAATCAAATACGATTCAAAGCGGGAACTCTACGGTTGCGCGATGCGATAAACCTGCCGCTGCGCGAACGTCAAGCTCAACCCAGTCAAAGCCACAGGCAACAGTGACAAAAACTGCCTGTTCCAAGTGCGGGGAGGCGATGAGCAAAGTTCCCTCTAAATCCAAGAAGCTGAAGGCGGATCATTTTCTCAAGTGTGGAGCGGCGGGCTGTGGAGCCGTCATGTTCTGGAATCCCCAGGGAAAACGGTATGAGGTGCCCTATGCTCAGCGCACTCCTGACCCAGAAGCGTTTACGGATGTTCCCTGTCCGGTTTGTGGCGCATTGCTGGAACGGTATCGCTACACGAAGGAGGGGAAGGAGAAGGTGATGTTGCGCTGTTCGCTGCTAGAGAATCGGCGCGGGAAGTGTAAGGAGGTGGCGTTTTTTGAGGGACGGGAGGGCTTTTGGTCGCCCAAATTTGGCACGTTGAAGATCGAAAGTTTGGTGAAGTAAGAAGGGCGATCTCACCTTCTATTTCCTCTACGAGCGCTCTAACGTTTGTCTTGCGCCATTGCTCTCTTCTAGTCGTAGACCAAACTCGGCAACCTCGACTCAATTTCTCTCTACGCTAACTTTAGTGTATGTCTTTACAATACTTCCCATAAACACTATGACTAATCATAAAAGTACATCCAAGGCTGGTTTAGAGCGTAGAGGAGTAGAAGAAGCGCTTCAAGCGTTCTTAGACCTAAACAATAAGGCTAAAGTTTTTGCCCTGAAGGGAGATTGGGGAGTCGGGAAGACGCATTTTGCAAAAACACTCTTATCTAATAAAAATAAGGAATATTACTATGCCTCTGTCTTTGGCATTTCATCTATTGATGAATTGAAAATTCAACTATGGAGTAACTTTCAACCAGTCAATAAGGAAGAAAAAAACAGATTTTGGGGTAATCAGAAGCCTAGAAAAGGTTTAAAGCATATAAAAGAAATATCAGAGAGTATAGAAAAAGCAACAAAAGGCATTCCATTAGGAGGAATAGTCACTTCTTCTTCAATTTCATTGATCAGCAATGTAATCATCAACAATGCGCTTAAAGAGAAATTAATTTGTATAGATGACCTTGAAAGAAGCTCAAAAAAACTGCGGCTAGATGAACTATTAGGTTTCGTTGAAAGTCTTGCCGAAGAATATAAGTGTAAGATTATACTTATATACTGTGAAGATAAATTTGATGAAGAAGCAAAAAAGACTTTAAATGAATATCGAGAGAAGGTTATTGATATTGAAGTTAAGCTAGACCCCAGTGTAGAGGAAAATTTTCATCTAGAGTTTGACAAAGATGATCCCGATGAAGAGATTATCTTTAGTTATTTAAGAAAGGAGTATATTCAGACAAACAATATTCGTGTTCTTAAAAAAATACGATGGGTTTTAGAAAAACTTAGACCTTATATTAAAGATTTTTTACCAATTATTCGACAGCAAATAATCGAAGAAGCCATTTTTATTTCACTGGCAAAGTTTGATAAGAAATTTTCTATCGATTTGGATAGACTACTATCTCTAGATGACTACCAGCAGTTACTCGGTAGCGAAAAGGATAAGGATAGAAATCTCTATTTTGCAGCAATGAATCTTGGCTATTCTGGATCTACAGTAAGTGATGAGATCGTTCATCTGGTCGAGACATCAATATGTGATTACAAAAAAATTTATGAAGCAGGTAAACAACTTAATGACAGAGAGCAACAAAATAAAATTAGAGAAAGACTACGTGAAGTATATGTTTCCTACTCTGAATCCTTTGACTCTTCCGAAACGGAACTGTGCAAAAAAGTGACAGAGTTTCTTGACAATTACTGCCTTTTTCTAGATTACCATGAGCTGAGAGAACTTGAGAATATTACACAAGCTGTTGATTTAGACATGTCTAGTTATAAGAGAGCTTGGCTCAAACATCAAGTTGATAGTTCAGATACTCCTCAGTCATTAAACTATTTACAATCTCTATTTCAAGAGTTTCCTGACTTGATGTCTGAGCTTGAAGAGAAAATCAAGAGCATTGGGGAGACAATGAGTATTACTCAGGTGCTAAGCAAGGCTCTTCAAAATAAATCTTGGTCTGAAGTAGAAGCTAATTATTTGAATGAGCGTACTGTAAAAGACTATAAAGAATGGCTTTTAGAGAGGCATCCTGATAAATCCTACTTAATCAAACAAGGACTAAAAAAAGTAGATGAGAAATGTTCTCAAGCCTTGAAGCAAGCTATCATTGAATTAGCTCAGAAAAGTAAGTTGAATGCTACGATGGCGAAGCACTTATACGGCATAGATATTGAAAATAGAGATACTTCTGAGGTGTAGTTGCCGAGGAATCTGCTGTCTTCAGTTGAAGTAACTCCTGTAATGAGATAGCACTTGCGTTGTCAGAGACCGTAATCTCTCTCAGCAAACGCGCGATTTAAAGGAGCTACAACTAGATTCGTCGCTAGGAAATCCTCACTACCACGCAAGTGATGTATGCCCAATAATCGCGATCGCCCCAAGCGGCTATCTTATAATACGTTTGTCCTGAGTAATCAGAGAACGCGAGTTGAATGAGCAACGCCAACAACCAGGAACCCATCAGGCTCCTCCCGTGGAGTCCCTGCAAGGCGTGGTCGAACGGCTCACCTACCACTCCGAAGAATCTGGCTACACCGTCGCTCGTCTGAAAGCTCCCCGCACCAGCGAACTCATTACCATTACAGGCAGCTTTGCCAACATTCAGGCAGGACAAACCCTGCAACTGCAAGGTATCTGGAAAGATCATCCCAAGTTCGGTGCCCAGTTTCAGGTGACGCAGTACCGGGAAACTAAACCCGCCACCATCACCGGAATTGAGAAGTACCTGGGCAGCGGCTTGATTAAAGGCGTGGGATACGTCACGGCGAAACGCATCGTTGCTCACTTTGGGCTGGAAACGCTGGACATCATTGAGAACCAGATTGAGCGTCTGGTAGAAGTTCCCGGTATCGCCCACAAGCGGGTGAAGCTGATTCAAACCGCCTGGGTGACGCAAAAGGCAATCAAGGACGTGATGCTGTTTTTGCAAAGTCACGGCGTTTCCACCACCTATGCGGTCAAGATCTACAAGCAGTATGGGGATGAGTCGATCGCCACTGTCACCCACAATCCCTATCAACTGGCAACGGATGTCTATGGCATTGGGTTTGTCACCGCTGACGCGATCGCTCGGAATCTTGGCATTGCTCCCAGTTCCCAGTTTCGCTACCGCGCTGGCATTCTGCATGTGCTGGGGGAAGCCTCTGAAGATGGGCACTGCTTCTTGCCCCACGATGAGTTAATTGGGCAGGTAGTGAAGCGATTGGACATTGAGGATCACCATCCCAATCCTGACTCTGTAGAGTTTTTGATTCACTTGATGGTGCAAGAGCGGGAGTTGGTCAAAACCGAAACGCCGATCACTGGACTGGAGCAATTTGGTTACTATGCGCCACCTTTTTTTGCAGCCGAATATAAGCTAGCCGAACGGTTACAACAGATTTTGAGACAGCCGCTTCAGGTTGATGCAACTCGTGTCCAACAGTGGATTGCGCGGTTTATCGAAAAAACGGGAACGCCACTTTCGGAGCAGCAGCGCCATGCGGTCGAGATGGCAGCGAGTCAGCGAGTGTTGATCCTCACAGGAGGTCCAGGGTGTGGCAAGACATTTACCACCCGGACGATCGTGGCGCTGTGGAAAGCAATGGGGAAGTCGATTGCCCTCGCATCGCCCACGGGACGGGCAGCCCAGCGGCTGAGCGAGATGACCGGGCAGGAGGCAAAAACGGTGCATCGCCTGCTGGAGTTTGACCCCAAAACGATGAAGTTTAAGCGCGATGTAGACAATCCCATCCCGGCTGAGGCGATCGTGGTGGATGAAGCCTCCATGTTGGATCTATTTCTGGCAAACTCGCTGATGAAAGCCGTCTCCCCCAATGCCCAACTGTTACTGGTGGGGGACACGGATCAATTGCCTAGTGTGGGACCGGGGTCGGTATTGCAGGATTTGATTACCTCTGAACAGGTTCCGGTGGTGCGGTTAACTCAGGTGTTCCGACAGGCGCAGGCTAGCCACATTATTCGCAATGCTCATCGCATCAATGGAGGACAGTTCCCGCAGTTGGAGCCAGTGTCGAATGCGCCTCAGTCAGATTGTCTGTGGCTGGGTGCATCAGAGCCAGAACACGGAGTCCAGGCTATTCGAGAGCTAATGGGCGACTTGATTCCCCAACAGGGCTTTGACCCAGCCAGCGATGTGCAGGTGCTTTGTCCCATGACACGGGGAGAGGTGGGCACTCGCAATCTCAATATGGTTTTGCAACAGCTCGTCAATCCACCTAGCTCTAACAAATCTGAGATTGTGCGGGCAGGGATGATGCTGAGGGTGGGCGATTGCGTCATTCAAAAGGTCAATGACTACAACCGGGAAGTGTTCAATGGCGACCTGGGCATAATTGCAGCGGTGGATGTGGAAGAACAAGAGGTCGTGGTGCAATTTGGAGAGCGATCCGTGAGCTACGACTATGCGGATCTGAACGAAATCACGCTGGCGTGGGCAGTGACAATCCACAAGAGCCAGGGGAGCGAGTATCCGGTGGTCATTCTGCCCATCTACATGCAGCACTATCTGATGCTGTCGCGGAATCTGATTTATACCGGGTTAACCCGTGCCAAAAAGCTGGCAATTGTGGTGGGTCCGCAGAAAGCGATCGCTCTTGCAGTCAGGCAGGTTAAGGATCGCCAACGCTACACGCTGCTGGATAAACGGCTGCGAGAGAAATAGGCTGGATAGAGATTAATGTAAGGTCTAGAACCCGCGTGCGCATTTGAACAGAAAGTTACGGTTTTGAATTCGAGTATTACCGAAAGCCTTGGACTGTAGGATGTACAGCTATAGATCATCAATGAAATACGTTCCATTAGGCACGACATGCCTGAAGGGGAGCAGAGAGATGTGAGATAGAGTTTCATCCTCAATCAGTTCCCCTTGTGCTCTCATGCTTTCGACGATTTCATTGACCTTGATGGTGTTCCAGTAGAGGATCGCATTGGAAACCAGACTCAAGCAGCTGGCTTTATTCATAATTTCCTCGTAATCCCCCGTCGTGAACTCACCCTGATCAGCAAAGAAAACCCGACGTGGCAGCTTGTGTCGGTATTCCCCTTTGTTGAGTTGGCGTTGCACCGTCTGCCGCAGACTGGCATCGGTGAGATAACGCAAGATATATTGAGTCTTGAGGATACGACCGAGATGGGTAAACGCCTTAGAGGATGTTTGTAAAAGAGTGTTAAGGAGTTTCTTTCTTCCACCTTCTGCGATTATTGTCTAGTCATTGTCTAGTCGTCGCAGCATCAACCGAATCATGGCAACATACACCAACCCCTCATGGTTCTCTGGCAATCGTTCGTAGTCGCGGGTTAATCCTCGACAATTTTCTAACCACGCCCAAGTTCGTTCCACAATCCAGCGCTTTGGTTGGACTGAGAATCCTTTTCCCTGATGCTCCACAATCTCAAAGTCAACCTCATAGACCTGGGCTAAATCAACTTCTAGGTCTCCTCGATAGCCCTGGTCTGCTAGAACCTTAGCCAATCGCCCATACGTGTCTATTGCCCTAAATAATACCCATGGAGCCGCTTTCACATCCACTTGATTCGCCGCTCCCACATGACACTTGAGCACCAGTCCTAAGACATCAACAACAATCGTTCGCTTTCGACCTTTGATCTTTTTGAAGCCATCTACACCAATGTGCTCCCCTTCTCCCAATCTGACTGACTGGCTATCAATGATGCCCAAACGGGGTGCTTCTGCTCGTCCGACTGAGCATCGTACCTGTTTGACTAAAGCCTGATTAATCGATTCCCATATCCCCAAACGCACCCACAAGCGAAAGTAGCCATACACCGTTTGCCAAGCTGGAAAATCAGCCGGTAGGTTGCGCCACTCACTCCATTTTCAACCCGGTAGAAAATGGCATCTAACACCTGCCGTAAATCCACTTCCCGCAAGCGTCCTACGGGTTTTTCTGTGGGTAATAAAGGCTCAATTCTGTGCCACTCGGCATCGGTTAAATCACTGCTGTAGGTTTTAAGTGCTCCCATCTCTCAACCTCACTCAACTCTGGCTTCTTAGTACGCTTTTTAACTAGATTTCGTAAATACTTTCGCAATGTTTATTTACAAACACTCTCTTAGACAGACGGTCAGCCGGGAAACTATTGGTGAGCCTCTGAGCAATCACATTCGCCGGTGCTGTGCGTTGCTTGAGGGAAATGGCTACCCGAATCATCTCCTCCCACTGTTCCTCAATCAGGTTGAGGTCAGCTGTTTTCGTCCATAAGGGCGTGAAGACCCCATAATCATGGTTTCTATCGACTTTATAAAGCTGCTGGTCTTTCAAATCCCGGATACGTGGCATGAAATAGAAGCCCAATAAGTGACACAGCGCAAAGATGATTTCGGTGTAGCCATGGGTGTCCGTCGTATGCTCGCGGATTCTGAGAATCGTGTTGTTTTCCAGCAGCCCATCCAGGACATATAAAGCTTCACGCGGAGTGCAGGAAATCACCTTGGTACTGAAGACTGAGTATTGATCAGAGACATGGGTGTAAATGCCAATCGCCTTTTCGTAATAGCCGTTATCAGACGACAATAAGCATGGCGGGTAAATGACAGGTACTTGGCGGGTGAGAACGAGCATTTCAAACTGCCAATTGTTAGTCAAATTGATGCGTCAAATCAAGCAATGAAAAAGACACTGGGAGTTATCACCCATGCGGGAGCCTCTCCATGCCTGGAAAACGAATTGAAATAAATCAAGTCAGAGTGTACATGAAATCACGAGAGTTCGGCTTAACCCAAGCCGAGTCTGCTGCTGTGGCTGGCTTTTCAGAACGCAGCGGACAACGAATTGAAGGGGGCGACCTCTTACCAGCCGAATCGGGGCAAAGCGCGGGGATGGCGAACCTGTGCTGACCCATTCCTCGAAGTGTGGGAGAGCGAACTGGAACCGATGCTCAGAGGAGCGCCCGCACTCAAGCCGATGACGTTGTATGAGTACTTGCAAGCGAAGTACCCTGGCAAATATGGGCAAGTCTTGCGGACGCTCCAACGGCGAGTGGCAACCTGGAAAGCGTTGTACGGACCCGCGCCAGAGGTGATGTTCGAGTTACGGCATGAACCCGGAATGATGGGTTTTTCTGACTTCACCGAGTTAAAAGGAGTCGAGATCACCCTGAACGGAAAAGTGTTTGAACACTTGATCTATCACTATCGCTTAGGGTACAGCGGCTGGCAGTACGCCCAAATCATCCAGGGTGGCGAGAGCTTTATTGCCCTGTCCGAAGGGTTGCAAAATGCCCTGTTTGCTTGTGGGGGTACGCCGAAACAGCATCGGACTGATAGTTAAGTGCGCCGTACCGGAACTTGGGCGGCGTTCGCAACAAGCCCTTAACCCGATTATATGACGACCTCTGCCATCACCACCGGATGCAACCGACCCGCAACAACACCAGCATTGCCCACGAAAACGGTTCGTACGCCTTCGGCGGAGCGAAGCTCTATGAGTCTCCACACGGACACTTGAAAAACCGGATTAAGCAAGCCCTGCTGCTGCGTGGCAGTTGTGAGTTCAGCAGCATTGCCGAATATCAAGGGTTGATCAATCAAGCGGTGGATGGACTCAATGCCCAGCACAGCGAGAAGATTACAGCGGAGAAACCTTATTTGCAACCACTCCCCAAAGGACGCGTCGCAGACTATGAAGTCCTGACGGCAAAGGTGAGTTGTCTGCACAATGATGTGCGCTGCGTGTTGTACACGGTGCCTGCCCGCTTGATTGGACGGCAACTGGAACTGCATCTGTATCACGACCGGATTGTGGGGTATCTGCACCAACAGCAGGCGGTTGAGCTACCCCGCCTCCGACCCGATGGCAAGGGCAAACGTCGTGCCCGCTGTATCAACTACCGCCATGTCGTTGAAGGACTGCGGCGCAAACCCCGCGCCTTCTTGTATTGCACCTGGCAGCAGATTACTCCCCCGATGAGCAATGGCAAGGATTGTGGCACCAGATAAAAGCACAATTTGAGCTGAACCCGGCGGCACTTTTGATAGTTGAAAGCTTATACATTGCGGCGACCCAAAACCTGCAATCGCAGGTTGCAGACTATCTCCACACTCAATTGGCGCAAAAGACCCTGACCCTTGCTAGTCTCCAACAGCACTTTGGCTTACTCCCCCCGATGCAGGTGCCAGCGCTTGCTCCACCCAACGGGATCTTTCCTCCTATGACCAACTCTTCCCCGCACCAGACCAGCCCTTACCAGAGCTTGAGCCTGCACCTCAAACGGTTACACCTCTCCCACATGCTGACCCATTGGGAAACCCCTCGAAGCCAAAGCGATGCAGGAGGGCTGGTCTTACGCGCAGTTCTTGCTAGCTCTGTGCGAATTAGAGGCACAACGGCGTTGGAGTGCCAGACTTCAACGGGCATTGAGTGTTCGCGTAGCGTGTGCGTAGCGTGTGCGTAGCACTCAGCCCAATTGCCCAACGCCAAAACCCTTGCCAATTTTGACTTTGCTCATTGCCCCAAACTCAATGCTGCACCCTTAATGCAACTGGCAGACGATGCAACCTGGCTGGAACGGGCGGAAAACGTGTTGCTCTTCGGTGCCAGTGGTGTCGGCAAAACTCATCTAGCAGCAGCGGTTGCCCGACGCATGGTCGAGTGGGGTAAACGGGTCAAGTTCTACTCTGCCATTGCCCTGGTGCAGCAGTTACAGCAGGCAAAGTTGCAGTTGCAATTGCAGAGTGCGCTCAAAAAGCTTGACCGCTTTGATCTACTGATACTCGATGACTTGGGCTATGTCAAAAAGTCAGAAGCCGAAACGAGTGTGCTGTTTGAGTTAATCGCTCATCGTTACGAGCGCAGGAGTCTGCTGATTACTGCCAATCAGCCCTTTAGCCAATGGGATCGCGATTTTTAGTGACTCGATGATGACCGTCGCAGCGGTTGACCGTTTAGTGCATCATGCTTTGATTGTGGACATTCAAGCCGACAGTTACCGCAAACAATCGGCAACCGCAAAGTCGGCAAAAGCTGCAACCGCAGCACTCCGGCCTCAGCCCGTCTCCTGATCCTAGTTGTCATTTCGATCCCAATTGTCACTTTGATCCTGACTGTCATTCGATCCTGGTTATCACCCTACAGCGATTGTTTCTTTCTACGGGTCTCTGCATTGCTAACTTGATGCAGCTTTAGTCGAATGTTGGTTTTTATCTTTCTTATTTGTAGTGCTCGATGAAGTTCTTGCGATCCTATGCACCCGTCAAGTAGTTGTCATTTCCTGGCAAGATGCTTGACATTTGATAGCAAGGTTTGCTTAAAAGCTTCTCGCTGCTCTGAGTTCTGCTTAATGTGTTGAGGACGGGCAACTTTGAGCTTGGCTTTAAGACGATGGCGGGTCATCTGGTAGACCGTATGATACTCGGCTTCTACCCTTCAAAGCTCCAACAGCCACTGCTGCACTGCCCCATAGCTGTCAAATCCATTGCTCGGTTCTTGCAATCGCTTGGCTAACGCAACCTCTGCCCGCATCGGAATGACACGATTGCTGCCGCCTCCGGGGATTCGTTAACGACTAGCAATGCTTCGAGTCCTTGCGCTCGGTATAACGCTAACCACTTTTGCACCGTGCCTCGATGTCTGCCAATTGCCACCGCAATCTGGCTGATACTCGGTGCTTGCGCTTGTTTAAGCCAGTACAACACTTGCAATCGCTCTTTGAGGATCGGCTGTTCAACCTGTCGTAAACGCTCACCTAACTCCTCAAGACTTTCCCTGATTGAGATCGTACTCACTCCAGCCATCGGTAGACCTCATCGCTACATCCCTCAGTTCATCTGATCTGTAGCTACTCCAATTTAATTTGGTATGACCGATGGCAATGCCTACTTCAACCGTACGAGTTACATCGGCTGGTGGACTCACTGAGAATCCTGACGGAAATCCTGCACCCGACGGTGTTCGATGCCAAATACAAAGGCAGTGGCTGGAGTCAGTACCGCGAGTAAGAGGCAAACTCAAGACACAACTGCACATGGCTTAAAGACTGAGATGGCTCCAGTAGGTTAGAAACCGTAATTCCAATAATCGCACCTTTCGCTGGGGATCAAGATGGAGCAGCAGTAACTCCTTTCCCAGGTGATAGATACCATCCGCATCCTTCAATAGATCCGAGATCGTTCGACTGCGAGTAATTTGCTCATAATCAGCGTACTTCACCTTCAATGTGAGCGTATAGCCATAGCGCTGATACCGATCCATCCGCTCCTTGACCTGCCTGGAAAGCGATTCTAACTTGCTGAACATGGATTCCAAATCGCTCAAATCTGCTGCAAACGATTGCTCACTGCCAATCAATTTACGAATGCGATTAGGATTCACCGGGCGATCATCCTCTGCTCTTGCAACCCTGTAATAAAAGCGTCCTGCTTTACCGAACCGTTCGATGAGAGCAGCTTCTGACCACTGCTTTTTCAAGTCTGCCCCTGAATGGATGTCTAAAGCATTCATCTTGGCAGCCGTTGCCGCCCAGACCGTGAAACTTTTCAATCGGCAACGACTCCACAAACGCCTCTGCCTGATCGGGTGAAATCAAGGTAAGACCATCCGGTTTATTCAGTCCAGACGCAATCTTTGCCAGAAACTTGTTCATAGAAACTCCAGCAGAGGCAGTCAGGTGCGTATCTTGGTGAATATCTTGCTTAATTGCCCGAGCGATCTCAGTGGCTGAAGGACTGTCAAGCTTGTTGCTCGTCACATCCAAATAGGCTTCATCCAGCGAAAGCGGCTCAACCAAATCAGTGTATCGATGAAAAATCTCTCGAATCTGCTGCGAGACCTCCTTGTAAACCTCGAATCGCGGCTGGATAAAAATGAGGTGAGGGCAGCGCTGCTTGGCAATTCGAGACGGCATCGCAGAGTGAATCCCATACTGACGCGCTTCATAGCTGGCAGCAGCCACCACTCCGCGTTGTTCGGGTCTACCGCCTACCACAATGGGCTTGCCCCGATACAGGGGATTATCCCGCTGTTCCACAGATGCGAAAAACGCATCCATGTCGATGTGAATAATTTTGCGAAGAGGAGACATACATAGCCCCGCCGGGAGTCTAAAATCTACATCAGTTTTCTTTAGGATAGCCGCCGATTTGACTCTCTGGTTCATGCCTTCTGGAATTAGATAGCCCCTCCAGCCACAGATTCCACAGCGCCAACTCCATATCATCCAATTGTGCCTGACTACGCTTACCCAACAATTGCTCCAAGTGATCGCCCACCTGCTCTCGCGTCCATCCCAATCGCTGAATCTGCACCGATATAGCCGCCAGCACCCCAGATAAGATCCCGCGCCGAGTCATCCAACTCCAAAGCCTCGAATAACGGGAGATTCAGGCGCTCCACCTGCAATATCTCTGGATTAATTTCAGCCCACGCGATCGCCTCCGCCATCAAAATTGGATCACCCGATTCCAAATATCGCTGCATCCGAGCAATCGGAGCTGCCTGCATTGCTTCAAGGCGGATTTGATCCGCCGCTTGACCCACATCCAACCCAGTTTGCAGGTTAAATAAGGGGAGTTGAATCGTGGGATCACGTCCATTTGACTCCCTTCCCCTTGTTGAGAACGTCTAGAAGTTCGATCTACCTGAGCATTACCGCCTACTGAGAATAACGCTTGCCCAAGACGATCGCTCAAATCCTTTTCTGATAAGTCATTACCGCCATTCTCTAATAATAAGCTTGTAGGATTGTGCCAGTTAGATGCGTCCCTAACGCAATCTAACTGGGCATCCGTATTTGAAGTTGGGGGGTGTGGGGGGGGTTCCACAGGTTCAGTTGCTAGAAGCAACTGATAGTTGGGATGCCATAAGTCTCGGTGACTATAAAGGGAGGCACCGCCAATGCCATATTGAATGAGTGCTTGCCATCGGGCAGTGGCACCACTGGGTAAGGTGTTGTGGTTGAGGAGATCTGCAATCGCCTGTCGAATCCGTGCTCGTGCCGCTTGGGATTGCTGTTGATTCCAACTGAGTTGTTCTGGCTGACTGGCTTCTGCTTTCGATTTATATTTGCCATTCCCATCTCCATAGTGAAAGTAGCGGCTGCCTTCAATGCATCTTGCCCATTCTTCGGCTCGTTGTTCAATTTCATGCTGATGCTGACACCACTCTTCGTAGCCGGGTAAGGATTGAGCCGTGGTGACTATTGCATCAATCAATGTTTGTCCTGTTAAGGGTTTACCCCCACAGAGGATGTGGTGAAAAATGTAAGCACGCATGGCGATGCGACCGAGCAACCGATTGGTTTGTCCAGCGCCCGTCCAGCCCAGTTCAATTTCAGCGTTCAGGTCGTTGACAAACTTTTCGGCTTTGCCTGAGATGCGATAGTGCTGGCGCTGAAATTGTTTGAGCAGTCGTTGTAGAGTTTTGCGCTCCACGGTGTTGCGGTTCTGGGCAAACTGCCGTGTTCGACGAAGGTCTGCGGGTCACTCCAGATGGCTTGGAAGTCATGGTTCAATAGATAGGAGCCTGCTTGTAGCGGCAACCGATGAGCATTGAACAGGCTGAGACTCCCTTCAAGGGCATAGGGTCTGGGATTGGGAAACAGTTCTAGGTGTCCGGCGCTCAGGCGAAATCCAGCGTTTTCTAATAGGGTTGTAGACGGCAATCGCGAGTTTCCAGGTGTTTTGGGCGACTGGAAAGGGGAAGTAGAGATGTAGACCGCCGCTGTAGGAACTGGTGCAGAGAACGGCATTAACCAGTCCCAAGGGTTCCAGTACCGCCAGGATGCGGGAGACGGCAAAGCGATCTCGCTGGGGATGATAGAGGCTGCTGGTATCGATGTCGAGGACGCAGTGAGTTTTCACCTTGCCAAAGCGCACCCCGAAGAGGGAGGAGCCTTGACGCAGGATGCGATCTGAGAGGGGATGACGGCTTTCGGTTTTCCAATCGGGTGTGTGTTCAGGTTCTGGATGGTTGGCGTAGATATAGTCGTGCCGATGCGGAAAGAGCGCGAGAAATTTATCGTCCCACTCCTGGATATATTGAAACTGTTCTGTAGTTTGACTAACAATACGCATCCATTAGCTCCATCAGTCAGAAGGAGATGGAACAGAACCCCAAATAGCCTTATTTCACACAAAATAAACACAAAAAACTTCAGACCGACTTCTTCATCAGAAATGAGTACTGCTAGTGTATGCATCATGCTTTTGCATAGAAAACAGAGAGAGCAATCGTTCTCTCTGTCACTAGGAAGCCAGAATGTGGGAGATTTTGGCGAGGCTCTGTCCCGGTTTTCTGTTATTTGAAAAAAGATGAATAAAGTTACTCATTGAGTAACGATGTTGATCCGAGCTTCCAAAGAACATCCGAACTAAGAGTAGAAGCAGTGTACATCGGAAAAACTTATTCTTAACATGCTGAAATCGCCTGTACGCTGGAGTTATAGGTATGTAATACGCCAAAGTTATAGGTGGTCTATACGCTGGAGTTACAGGTAAAAATGTACGCCGGAGTTACAGGCATATCAGTTAAGAATACGCTGGAGTTACAGGTAAAAACCTAGGAGTTACAGGCATTTTGAAATGAAATTTTGAGCCTAGTGATTTTTACATTGCCTATAGGAGAAAACTATACGCCGGAGTTACAGGCTGAATCATACGCCGGAGTTACAGGCTACCCAAAAAACTATACGCCGGAGTTACAGGCTGAATCATACGCCGGAGTTATAGGCTAAGTGGCTAAAATCATACGCCGGAGTTACAGGCTAGGTAACTAAAATCATACGCCGGAGTTACAGGCTATCAAAAAGCTATACGCGGGACGTATAGAGTGATGTCCACATTTAGCAGTTTTTTGGATAAGTGTAAGTAAAAACCCTAGATGTAGGAACTTGACAAAGCTCCTGAAAATCTTCTCAGTTCAATGCGTGGCTGGTACAATTTGCTCACGCGATAGGAGCGAATTGTGAGCAAGCGAAACGACACATCATTTCCAGTAGACGGGCAGCTCCTGATGGTGTTACCTAGGGCAGCAGCAGCTCTCAAGAATCCTGATGTGCAGTTGCCCATCTTGCGCTCCGATGCGGACGGATACTATTTAGAAATGCGGGTAGAAGCTGATATTGGTGATCCAACCGAGTTAGCTGTGACCCGCCGAGTGCCTCTGGAAAATCTGTCGGCTGAAGAGTGGGAAGATCTGAAAGATCAGTATGCCAAACTTGATTTAAAGTCGTGCCTCTAATCAGGGAATCAGTAAAGGGCTACCAGAGAAAATTCAGGATCGACGGATTCAACGCTTGATTATGGCGTTGTTGACGTTTCTCAATCCCCGACAGGTTTCTATTGTGCTTTATTTGTATCGACTAGCCGCGCAACAGGGGACGGGGCAGTCAGTATGCTTTCGCTCAAATGATTTGTTGGAAAGTCTAGGATATACCCGCACGAAAGACGGAGGTTTTGCTTCAAAACTGCGATCGCAACTTAATCGCGATCTGGTTGCTCTTCATCGCACAGAACTGGTGTTGGCACAGTCCCTCCGTAAGGGGAATAACATTGGCGCCAAAGTCATGATTAAAAGTGTATTACGGATTAAAGACTACGAAATTGACAATGTTCCGCGAGATTTTGATCTGGCGAAGACCGCAGACTACACGTATGAATTGGCAGATGCTTATACTGTGTCTCTAGAGTTCTTTGAGGGTCCCAGCCGTACAGGCGACTATGTGCTGTTTGCTAACAGCATTGATATTACCCAAAAGCTGGGAAACAACGCAAAGAGTGACTATAAAACGAAGCTACTGATTTATTTGGCAAGCCGGATGAAGTGGGATATTCCCCAAGATGGTCAGTACTTGGTAATTTCTAAGCAATACTTGTTTAAGAATTTGGATTTGCTGGGCAGCAACTCATCTCGAAATAATCAAATCTTTTGGCGAACGGTAGATGAACTCAAACAGGAGGGCTATGTTTTGGGAGCGCAAGAGCTGCCTGGTAAGAAAAAGTGCCTAATATCCAATTTCAAATTAATCCTGAAAAATTGCGTTGCAATTAGTTATGAGTTTGTTGTAGAATCGTATGCCTTGTTGCTACAGTACATACCCCCTCATTAGTCACTCTGAGTAGAAATTATCTAGAATAGGGTTAAGGTTATCCAGATTAAATGATCCATGCCTGCCTCTAGAACCGCTCGACCGACGATTCGCTTTGTAGATGAATACTGCCAACTGTATGAGGGATTATTCCCAGAAGTGCGAAGCTTTGAAGCCTTCAAACTGTTGCACTTGGGGATGGTTAGCGAGATTAAACGCAAATCCTTACCCGCCATTGCCAAAGCAGTGGGCTTAGACAATCAACAAAACTTGCATCGCTTCCTAACCGAATCTCCTTGGCAGGTGCAGCAGCTACGCCAGAAACGACTGGAGTTAACCCTCAAGGTGCTGGGTGGTCGCTCATTGATATTACTGATTGATGAAACCGGAGATTGCAAGAAGGGAAAAAGCACACTGATTACGTCAAACGGCAATACATTGGCAACGTCGGTAAAAAGGAAAATGGCATCGTGGCTGTCACGGCTTATGGATTAGTGGATGGCATGATTTTGCCGTTAAGCTTTGAGTGTATGAACCCCAACGACTCAAAGAAGGAGAGGAGTACTCCAGTAAACCGCAAATTGCCGCAAGGATGATTCGAGACCTGCAAGCCCTGGGATTTCACTTTGAGTTGGTGCTTGCCGATAGCTTGTACGGAGAAAGCAAGGTGAACTTTGTCCATGTGCTTGATGAGTTGAAACTGCCCTACATTCTGGCGATTCGTAGCAACCACGCTCTGTGGTTACCGCAAGAGCCAGGAGGTGTATCAGGAGCCGTGGCAACCGTTTGAACGCACCTTTAGCAATGGCACCACCGAAGTGCGCTACATGGCAGAGGTGATTTACGGCAAACGGCACCGCAAGCCATATTGGCTTTTGACCACTGACCGTGACACCTTGCCAGACAATTCCACTTCCTTTGTGATGGTCTGTGCCCCAGACATCAAACTCAAAGAAATTGGAGACCACTACGGCTTTAGAACCTGGATTGAGTATGGACTCAAACAAGCCAAAGACGCACTCGGTTGGGCAGACTTTCGCATGACAAGCTATGAGCAAATTGAGAAGTGGTGGGAGATAGTGATGAGTGCATTCCTCATGGTCAGTTTGTTTGCCGACCCGTTGAATGACTCATGCCCCCTCGCCCATCAAACGATTTACAGGGCATCCTTGGTGGGATAACCAAAGCGGTTGGAAGAATTTATTAAACAACCTACGTTTAGTCATTCAACCTTTAGTTTGTTTTAACTGGCTTAAACAGTGGTTGACGGTTTTTCCCATTGCATCACTCCAGTTAGGGTTTGAACAACTCACGCAGAAGATGAATGAGTTTATCTGTCCACTGGTGCATCGGCTAAATTTACAACTTATCTTTTCCTCTGCTTAAAGTGACTAATGAGGGATACAGCGGTTTGCAGACTCATGAGGGACAGTAGCAGCAGTGGGCAAACCAGTTCGCAAATGCTTCGGATTCATTAAATCCATCGCCGTTGCAATCAGCGTATCGACCCGTTTCGAGGTCGTCGGCGAGAACTGCCTTAAGAAGGCTTTTAACTGCGACCACCAGTGTTCTATGGGGTTAAATTCCGGGGAGTAAGGAGACAGGTACAGCACCCTTGCGCCAACCGCTTCAATTAGAGGTGCTATCGCGTCTACTTTGTGGGTCGGCAGATTGTCCATGACCACAACAGCCTTGCCAGAGTTGGGCACGAATGCACTGGGAGACATATAGACTTCAAAGGGCGCGTAGATTGAAGCATCCATTGTCATTACAGCCAGGACTTTTGAGACCGAGATCGCACCAATGACACTCACCTTACTACCGCGATAAAAGGGTTTGAAGTCGTAAGCTCGTGCTCCAGACCTTGCACGGGCATGCGTTCGCATCAGTCCCAGCAAAACTCCCATCTCATCAAGAAACACTAAGTCCTTGAGGTCTACCCCCTTGACTTGGGTCCAATACTCCCCTCTTAAGCGTTGTACGCGTTCGCTCGTCGCTTGGTGGGCGCGGAGTGTTTTTTTTGGCGTGGTAAATCTAGTCGCTGGAATGTCCGACACATGGTGCTTTGGCTTACCCATAGTCCAGTCGCATCAAACAATAACTCACAGTATTCTGCCAAGGTCGCATCGGTCTGTTGCTCGAAGATCGCCATCAACTGATCTTGATGCTCCATCACCGCACTCACCGACCCACCCTGCTTGCGTGGCACCACATGACCTTCTGTCCGCTTCTGAGTGACCCACCGCTCGACACAGTTTTTGCTGACACAGAAGCGCTGCGCTACTTTTCTGAAAGAGCTATCTCCTTGTTCAATCGCACTGACAACTCGTTCTCGCAAGTCGATGGAATACGGCTTCATTCGTTACCTTCTTTTGCACCACTTTAGTGTCCCCTATCTGAACGCAAACCGCTGTATTTGTAGTGCTCGCATTGATGTAAAAGGGATTGAGAGTGGAATATCAACGCCTCTTGGACGGAATTGGGCAAATTAATACTTCAGCCCAAGCTCCGATCGCAAAGGCAGTTAATCAAGCCCTTACTCTACGGAACTGGCTCATTGGTGCACATATTGTTGAGTATGAGCAAAATGGGGAAGATCAAGCAACCTATGGGGAAGCCCTTTTAAGAGGTATTGCGGCTGATCTGACAGAACGCGGCTATGAGGGTTTGTCCCTCAGCAACTTGAAAAATTTTCGTAAATTTGCCCTGACTTATCCTGTATTGGCAAAAAACCAAACACTGTCTGACTTATTTCCTTTTCCTGGGGATGCCCTAGCAAAAAGCCAAACACTGTCTGACTAACTCTCTTTGCTGTATTTTCACAACTTCGGCACCCAATTTCTACTAACTTCGGCACCTGATTCTCACCCAACTTCGGCAGGGTAATTTCATCAACTTCGGCAGGTGTGAATTTATCACCTTAATCGTGTGTGAGATCGCATCCAAGTAACCGTCAATGACACAAATCGAAATAAGATTTTTGCGTGAGATCGCATCAAGCACTCTCCAACTGAGGTGCAATTTTGCTGGTAAGCTTTCGCATTGATTCCCCCTTGAGCACCAGTCGCAGAGAGTCATGGACAATGCGGTCGAGAATCGCGTCCGCTAAGGTTGGGTCTTGAATCTGCTGATGCCATTGATTGACCGGAATCTGAGTGGCAAATAGAGATGATGCTTTGCGATACGGTTGAATGGAGCAGGTTCAGCAAGTCACGGGCATCTTGAGGCAGGAGTGGGTCGCGCAGCCAATCATCAAAAATCAGCACACCCAAACTGGCGAGTTGACGTTGGAGTTTCGGGAATGAGCCATCGGCTTTAGCAAGTTTGAATTCCAGTAGCAGATCGGCACTCCGCAAATAGCGCACGGTATGCCCCAAGGTGCAACAACCGTTTGCTAAGACGCAAGAGAGGAAGGTTTTGCCCACGCCCGTCGGACCGACCACGATGAGGTTCAGATGCTCTTGCACCCATTGTCCCTGTGCAAGTTCGAGGAACTTGGATTTAACCAGACCACGCGGAACTGAAAAATCAATATCAGCAACTGAGGCGGTAGTGGAGAGTTGGGCTTGCTTGAGGCGGCGTTGGAGACGTTGTTGAAAGCGCCGATAATGTTCTCGCTCAACCAGCAATGAGAAGCGTTCATCAAAGCTCAGATCGTGATACGTGGCGCTGGTGTGTTGTTCGCTCCAGGCCTCGAGCATCCCGCTCAGGCGGAGCGCTGTGAGTTGTTCAACGGTCGATGGATTCATGTGGGTGACCTTAGCAATAGTATTGGGAACCTCGGACATTGGCGTGTTGATTGACTTCAGACAGGGGTGCCGATTCTGGCAACGGGGCCGTTTGGTTCAAGTTCGAGGATGTTGCGAATCCGGCGCAACCCCACGAGTCCCAGAGTATTGGCTCGTCGGCACGCGGCTTCGAGTCGGGTTGAGTCAAAGCGTCCAACTAATCGTTGAATGCCTTTGAGGGCGCGAAAGGCTTGTTCAGGGTGAGCTTTGGACTCGAAGATGGCTTGCACTTGAACGAGCATCGCACGGCGCCGATGCCCTCTGCCCAGGCGAGAAATCGCTCCTTTGACTGCCCTTTGTAAGCTAAATGCTCCGGTGGCATGTGCTCAGGCACCGTCGTATGCCGATAACGCACCCGAGAGCGCTCATGAGCGGCAACCCGTTGGTGTTCGTGAAGCCAACCAACTGCTCACTCGTTTTGACTTGAACTGCCTGACCCACCAGCGTGTAGGGGACGAGGTTGATAATCTTGTCCTCCACTTCAATGTGGTAATCCAGATTCACCTTGGCGCTTTTCCACTGTCCAAATACAAACGGTTGAGTCGGTAGGGGCTTGAGGGCGCTTTGGTCCACTTGCTCAAATAGTCCTCGCCGGGATACTCCATAGCCATGCATCACGCGCTCATTGAGTCGCTCCAATCGCTCTCGAATCGCCGCATTGAGCGCACTGAAACTGGTGAATTGTTCATGCCGCAGCGGGGCGAGGATTTGCCGTTCCACTTCCTGCACCGCCTTTTCCACCTTGCTTTTATCGCGTGGTTTCTTGGGACGCGCAGGCAGGATGGCCACGTCATAATGTTCGGCAAACTCTTGGTAACTGCGGTTCACTCCTGGCTCGTAGCGACATGGGTCGGTGACTCCTTGACTTGAGATTGTCCGGCACGATGCACTCTGGCACTCCGCCAAAGAAGGATAGGGCACGCTCATGCGCCCCTATCCAGTGCGTCAATTCCTGCGTTGGAGTCGCTTCCGCATACGTATAGTTGCTCGCTCCAGACACCCCACAAAAATCTGAGCCTCAACCACTTCCCGGGTCTGGGGATGAGTCACCCGCACGCTCAACCCACAATAGTCCACAAATAGCTTCTCGCCCCCCTTGTACACCTGGCGCAAACTCAACTTCTCAAACAGCCACCGCCACTCGTTGCAATAACGCCGACAAAAGGTGCCATAGCTCATTTGCCACTGTCCTTTGTCTAACCCTTCCTGCCACAGCAGGGCGAGCGTCACCCCTTTGCGTCCTAGTTCCACCGCAAGGGGGGCAAAGTCAATCGCCTCTCCCTCCCGACTCGCTTTACGTTTGCCTTTACCCAGCAGGTCTTTGACTTCGCTGTCACCCAAGTGTCTGAGTTGCTCGTAGCTCAGGTTTTTTGCCGTCGCTCGTCGAATGTAGTCTTGCACCGTAGAGCGAGCAACTGCACAGCTTTGGGCAATTGCACATTGGCTGTGACCCAACTCATGCAACCGCAAGATTTCTCGAAATTTTGCCATTCGCAGTAATCCTCCTTGTCCGTTTGTCTTGCCCATCTTCCACACTCCTGATTGACTGAACCAGTGCAGTGTAGTCATGGGTGCCGAAGTTGAGTGAGAATTACCTGCCGAAGTTAACTGAATTTTGGGTGCCGAAATTTGTGAGGTTAAAATGTTGCCGAAGTTAACTGAGAATCACCTGCCGAAGTTTGTGAAAATTTGCAGGGATGCCATTCTGGTGGCGGAGGCTCAGGTGTTTTTTGGTTTGATACAGAAGAACTCACAGGGGGCTGAGTAGTAGAACCAGCGGGCGCATCCTTATCAGTCTGCCTCACTCGCTTCATCATCTGCCAACTGCCGCCAGCTATCGTCATAGTAAAACTCACCTACCAAACCAACCGGGTTCTGGATCGGAGTCACCGTTGCCTCATCCATTTCGGCCTGCTCCACCACGTATAGCCAGAAGTCATCTTGCTTTTTATTGCCTGTTTCAAATTGCTTCAGAGATACACAAACTCCTCGTCTGTCCCAGATCCCCCGCAGTGACTTCACCTCGATATAACGTACCGCGCCAGATTGCGTATCCCTCGACTCAATGTCATATCCAGGATGATTTGGTTTGACTTCATTCATATCGTTAGGTTCACGCCCATGCCGACGCTCATACTCCATCACTTGTGCCATTCCAGCTTGGTCAATCTTTCGTGCTTCGGATTCTGTCAGTTCCGTTTCTGCATTCTTGTTCGGATCAACTTCCAGCCCGGAGCGAACACGGACACCATTGCGGTATTGCTGGCTCGAATATGTTGTTCTCGGTTGGGATCGTCGCTTGCCAGCACCTTGAGATCGTCCTGATTCGCCCAATCGTTTTAACCGAATTATATTGTTTCTCTTAGAAATGGAGTGAGTTAGGGTCGGCTGCCGATTCCTCTCCTTAGAATCATTTTGGTCAGCATCCTCAGAATCACTTTGCTCGGCAGGCTGGGCAGCGGATTTTACATCTAGGATGCCTCTTCTCTGTGATGTTAGTGGAGTAGGTTTCGCAGGTTTAATGATTGGATTGGCAGTGGGTTGAGTAAAAGCAGGGGAAACGGGGGATGAAACGGCGGGTGAACTATTTGCTGTAACAGGAGGAGATTTAGGAATGGGTTGTTGTGGAACACTGCCATTGGAGGGGTTAGCAATTGCTTGTCCCGGATTACTGCCATTAGAGGTTGAAGCTGGTGAAGGACTTGCTGATTCCCGCTCATTGATATCTTTGGTTGTGCCCTCATCTGCACTGTTTGTTTCAAACTCATCCAAGAGATCGGCATCAAAAATTTCATCAACTTCGTTTTCGTCTGTTTCTTCAAAGGCTGTCACTAAAGGCGATCGCTTAAGATGCTTAACTCGGAGTTCATCCAGCAATTGTTTGATTTCGGATGGATGACTTTCAATGATTGTCTGTAGACGAGCCGTATCAGCCAGCTTAAGGTTACCTAATTGCTGATTAAGACTATCGGTGAGATAGTTACGCATCAATTTTTCGCTTTTATGGCTGAGGTGGAATATATAACTGTTTGGCTTACAGTAATAGCCTCCTTGTAAACCAGATGCAATGCAGCGATCCTTTAAAAGCAAATTGGTAGTAATTGTCGCTGCCGCTTTAACCTCTGCCCTTGCTAGCCCACTTAGTTCTACTTCAACATCCAATCCATACTGGTCTATAATCAACCGTTCTAATCCGCTGATAAACTCTGATGAGCGCAACAGGCTCTGCCAGTTCTGACAAAATTTACCTACGTTCTGGTCATCTGACAACTCAATCTTCGTTAGTTCTTCGACCACATCACTTGATAAAGACTGGCTACCTGCGGCACTTGCCAAACTATGTGGCACTTCAGGATGCAAAATTTTGACTTGAGCACGACCAACAATTGCATCAAGCTTCCAGGGTGCATCAGGGATAAGAATCTGATCGGGCGGCAACAACAAATTATCGTCTGTCAGCAAGAGTAGGTCGTAATCAGAAACGGGACATTTTTCTAGCTCTAAATCTCGCGTCAGAAGCTGCAAAACTTCATAGACACATTTCACGTCCTCAGCAGTTAAAGATTCGCCTCTGCACTCCTTTGCTAACTGTGTCAAAAAATTAAGATAGTCATCAACACCGGGCTGCCGCTTCTGTCCTAAAAGCTCATACACCTCTCGAATAGGCGAAGATGGAGTAATTTTTTGCCGACGCTTACCAACGAATGTAACATTGACTTGGAATGTATGTTCTGGCTTCCAAAATTCACCATAATTCCACAAACACTTGTAGCCTTGTAACTGGTCTCGTAACCATCGACGGTCTACATCTGTTGCTCGGTTGCTAAGGAATGCGGTATTGAGATAGTTGTAAACACTTCTAAGAGATTGTTGGTATTCTTTATCCTCAGATGCTGAAACTTTGCCTGCTTCCCAGAGTTGTATCAACGCCTTGAAATGATTCACCACATCTTCACGGTTAGGAAGACGGAAGCCTAAAGCTTGTTGAAAGTCATTCTTTGGAAGTTGACTGATTCCATATAGGAGAGGCTTTTGACTAGCTACACGGAAACCATAGAAACTGAAGTAAATTTCATCGGGTCGTGTTCTAGAGTTGTTGTTTCAGGTTAGATAGGTAAGCCAAACTCATAACGGTTAAGGAACAGTCCAATCACAATGTCATGCATCACAACGGACTTGGAAAAGCAAATGGTTTTGCGAGCCAATCTTTTAATTCGAGTCCGTCAGGTTAAAGGCTTGCGCTCAATCTTCTGAGTATTACGTTTACCAACGGTGTGAAGACTTGGATCGAGGTGTCTTTCATAAGCTCCCCAACCATCGGTGTAAAGCCCATAATCCCGAATGGTTCTAACAAGATTTTCAGTTGGATAAACGCCTCATCTTGATGCGATGCTAAGACATAAGCCAATACTGTGCCACTAGCATGGTCAATGGCGTGCCACAGCCATCGTTGTTGTGCTTTAGACTCAACAAAACTCCACATTTCATCGGCTTCTGCTTCTGTATCCTCCCACTGGCAGAGCTTGACGATGCTTTGAGTAGGTTCTAGTGGGTCATTTGCTACGGTTGCTGCCATTCTCTAAAGGCTCGAAAATGATGACATTCTAGCGTGAGGTGAGGCTATGACTCGTCATCAAAAACATCCCCTTCGGAGTCTCACTCCAGAAGAGCAGCAATATTTAGAAAAAGTGAGTCGGTCGCAAAGTGAAAGCGCCAGTCGAGTTACCCGCGCCAAACTATTACTGGCGGTAGCAGAGGGTTGCGATTACACGGATGCAGCTCGAAGAGAGTCGGACGACGCTCTGGAGATGCAGTTGCCCAATTAGTGGCACGGTTGGACCAAGAAGGGATTACAGCACTGAACTTCCGACATGGAGGAGGCCCTGAAGTTGTGTATGGGAG
Source organism: Leptolyngbya sp. CALU 1928 (assembly GCF_056784215.1). Classification (NCBI taxonomy): domain Bacteria; kingdom Bacillati; phylum Cyanobacteriota; class Cyanophyceae; order Leptolyngbyales; family Leptolyngbyaceae; genus Leptolyngbya; species Leptolyngbya sp. CALU 1928. The sequence continues at coordinate 26,559 of NZ_JBXBCE010000007.1, forward strand.
TGAACAACGCTCCAAAATCCTTCAGGCAGTGCAACGCAAACCGGAACGACTAACCGATGGAACGGCAACCTGGAGCTTGAGTACTCTACAGCGGAGCATTCGAGAGCAGGAACCAGAGTTATCGCGGGTGAGTACCTACACCTTACACAAGGTGTTGAAAGAGTCAGGATGGAGTTGGCAGAAGAACCGGAGTTGGTGTGAAACCGGGAAAGTGGTGCGAAAACGAAAATCGGGAGTGGTGACAGTGGTAGACCCGGATGGTGAAGCAAAAAAGCATTAATTGAGCAAGCCTATACCGTCGCAGAGGCAATGGGATTAGCCGTTTGGTGTGAAGATGAAGCAGGTCCGTTTACCACGGTTCCTTACAGGACGAAGATTTAGACATTGCCCAGGAACATCCAGCAACTTATTCGCATGAGTATGTCAAAGATGGGACTGCCAAGCTGTTAACACTCTTTCATCCAGGACAGGGAAAGTCCGAGTCAAAGGGGTACAAAGCTGTACCAATCAGGTATTACATCCTTGGTTGAAACAAGAATTAGCAGAGATTGTCCAATCTCTACCTGCCCCGATTGCTGCAACGAGTGCAACGGATACGCGTTTATTATGGCAACGATGGCGCGAAAATCTGAGCATCAAATTTACATTGCCCCAACCACTGCCGCCCTTAAGAATGCTGTTAATTTGCGACAATCTGGCAGGACATAAAACACCTGAGTTTGTCCTCTGGCTATGCGCTCATGGCATCTTACCCCTTTACACTCCTTTGGGCGGAAGTTGGCTCAATATGGCAGAATCCATCCAACGGATTTTGAAACGACGAGCCTTATCTGGGCAACATCCCCAAACCCCTCAGCAAATTATGGATTGGTTTGAAGCAGTTGCTCAAGCTTGGAATCAGCATCCAACTCCCTTTGAGTGGAGTGGCAAACGGTCTGCGCGACGACAGAGAGCACGAATCCGACGGCAGCATCAGTTGGGTGGTTCAGGTGCTTGTACGGCTTCCCAATTTCTAGAAATCGTCCCTCTAAATATGGCAATACTCATGCCAAATGACCCACTAGTTGGGCGAGTTTAGCTTCATTCACCGCTTTGAGTTGACACTCTTTTTTTAACTCCTTAATCACGGTAGTCGGACTAATATGAAGCACACGGGCAGTATCTCGGATGCCGCTACCATTAATAGCCATATCGCTAATTTGTTGCTTGACTTCCGGCACATATCCTTGATACTCATACCGCAAAATAAAGGGGCGCCGATGGCACTGGGTGTTTTGACAAAAATAGCGCTGTTTGCCGTCTGGAGTGGTGCCGTGTTTGATCACTTCGACTCCATCACATTGAGGGCAGTCAATCGGCTCTAAAACCATGCTTGAGTCTCCGCAATCTTTGAGTCTTTTATCAAGGTAGTCTTTATTATCGAAAACAACAAGTTTGAAACATTACCCCAAACGCAAACTCCCCCAAACCTGATCGTGATTGACCCATCGGCTGACCTCCACCTGACAGTCAGCAACGATTTCTACGCCAATCCATAATTGGCATCCCGCAATCGCGACTTTTATCGGTTGAATTGAACACTTGAAACCCAACATTCATAGACGGTGTTGGGTTTTTCTTGTTTATTCAGCTTGCGAGATCGTTAAGGATGGCTTGACCCTCTTTTTCCATCACCAGGGAAGGCATCTCTTTCAGATCGAATGACTCTGAGCCGAAAAACCTTTCTTTGCTGCTACAGTCCGGTTGACCTCATCCACGACTTCGTCAACGTAACGACGCTCTTTAGCTACGTCACCAGGTGACGCAAGAAAGATCTTTAGTTCCTCCAAGTATGCCATTGCACTTCCATCAAGTATTAATCGTTCGAGGAAGAGTGGAATAACAGTTAAAACTTCACTGACAGCCATTTTTATACTCATTTCCATCTAGTTATAGCCCGTATTATCCAACTTGGCTCAGTCAAAAGCTAATGTTGCTTAAAGGTAAAAGTATAAAAAGCTAAATTTAGCTTTTTAACAAAAGATTTTTTAATTCAATTGAATTTTTGGTAAAGTCTAATTGGTTCAAAGAAGAATTAGCTATGTTAACTATCGCGATTGCCTCCCTTAGTGGCGGCAGGGCTGATTCATTGGCAGAAGGAAAATAGGCGAGGGATATCATGAGCAACCTGTCGAATCGCCTGAGTCAAAGAGTCAAACCCATGCTGCCGGAAGAGATTAAGGGCAAAGGTTCGCACAATTGCCATATTAATCAAAGCGTGACCCTCACACAGTGGAGTCGTATCTTCTTGAAAGACCACATCTTTACACCAGTGGAGGCGATTCTCAATGTGCCAATGCTGCCGGATACGACGGGCAAACTCGGCGGCATCGGTTGCCAGCGAACTGATATAAAACACCGTCTGTGAAACGGGTATGCCTGCTCTTAGTCCGGTGCGTTCGACCCGAATCACTCGTTTAAGAGCGACCCAACTTGGGTCAATGGTGGCACTTGGCTCCAATACACACACACGGCGTTGGGTTGAGCGATTGCGCGTCCGCTCTGAGTCCACGTGACAACTGAGGGGAGACGAGTGTTCAAACTGCTGCTGGATTTGGGCTAATAATTTGGGTTGATTCCCTTTGATGGCAATTAAGTAGTGGTTCTGACTGGCTATAATTTGCTGAACTGTTTTTTTTTTGGCGTGCAGGGCATCAAAACTAAAACACACCCCTTGCAACTGAAGGTGCTCCAACAAGGTTTGTACCGTTACAATTTCACTACTCGTTTTGTTGTGCATGGATTGCACCCCAACGACCAGTCCCAGTCGAGTGCTGACCACCGACACCACACTGACAAAATCTTGATACGCCTGGTCGTAATCTCTCAGACTGACTCGGATGCTCTTGCCGTCAACGGCACAAGCGGCTTGCTCTTCCAGCTCAACCGTTTCCTGTGCCCATTGATTGAAAACCTCGGTTAACGCCTCAAAGTCCACTCGCACCAAAGCGCGGCGAATCGTCGAGTAGCAGGGTAACCGCTCATAGGGCACTTCGAGTACCCCTAACAATTGGGTTTGATGGCGCTCCACAAAGCACGCAATCGCTCGATACCCCACACACCCGCTCATCGTTGCCATCAGTACCAGCAACAAAATCACCCAAGCAATGGATACTGGGGTTGGGTTCGATAGTCTCGTACTTGTTTGAGAGCATCAATCAGGCTCATGGCTAGCTAGGGGTGAAAGAGCATCACCCATTATCATTTTTCTACCACTGATGAACTAGCCCTGCTTAGTGGCGGGCAGGGCAAGACCACTGCTTCTCTAATGCTCGGTCGTCTGCTCTCGCGCCAAGGCTTCCCGACTCTATTGGTTGACGCTGATCCACAGCACAACCTGACCACATACATGGATCTAGAACTCCAGGCAAATCAGCCCACATTGCTAGAGTTCTTGAAAAAAACTGTTTCGGCAGAAGACAGCATCTATCCCAGCGAAGGAAACGACAATCTCTTTCTCATTCCTGCCGATGACCAACTTGATACTGTTCAGGACTACCTTTCTAATAGTGGTGTCGGTGCAACCTTGCTGAAGCGCCGCCTTGAGCCGATCGCTGACGCGTTCAAAGTTTGCATCATTGACGCGCCACCCCAACGATCGCAAATCTGTCTCACTGTCCTCGGTGCTGCGGATGCCCTGATCATTCCCGCTGAAGCCTCTGTGAAAGGCTATGGCTCTTTGGTAAGAACGCTGGATTTACTGCGAAACCTTCAGGATGTCGGTGCAACAGAAGCTCAAGTAATGGGAGTCCTACCCTTCCGAGATCGGTGGATTGGCAATTCCCAAACCCAGGAAAGCCGCGCGGCTGTCACTGGCATGCGTGAAGAGGTTGGTGAGGAATTGATCCTGCCTTCCATTCGAGAATCCGAACGATACAAACAAGCCATCAACCGACGGTCTACTTTAAGCGACATGGGCTACACCGAGTTGGAATATCCCTTCGAGATGCTAATCGACAAAATTATCAAGCTGTCTAAAAAGTAAAAAGCTAATTTTGTCCTTTTAGCTTTTTACTAAAAACTGACATGACAGTGAACCCCAGGTATTCGTTTGAGTTAAAGTGATAAGATAGTAAAATATAAAAAGCTAAAATTAGCCTTTTAACTTTTTTGCTTTCAATAAATTGCTTATTTTAGCTTTAATTAATTGTCCTCAAAGCCTCTAAAGATCATGTCTGATAGTGTTCTAGATCGAATCCGCCAAAACCGCCAGCGCCCAGCCGTCCCAACCAGAGACGATACGCTCATCAGCAGAGTGCAGCAGCCAGAAGCGCCTCAGAGCCTCGACCACATCAAGACTCTACCAGAAGCACAGGCATTGGCTGCTCCCCTAACTAACGATGCCTTAGAGGATTTGAAGGCGGAACTGGCGAAAATTCCAGAAACGAACCGCCACTCAGCGATCGTTCTGGAAAAGGAGCTTGATCAAAGCTTGACGCGCTATTGCAAAGACAATCGCATCACCATTGAGGTATTTCTCGAAGCTGCTTGGGTGCACACCACCGCTAACCCAAAAGCAATGGAAGAGATCCTGGCAGAAGCCAAGCGTCGCTATGCCGATCGCAAACGGGCTGGTAAGCTGCGTCGTCTCATCACCATGCTGGAAGGCTAAGCCTGCTTAAAGATTCATGGAGCCAAATGTGCCCAAACAACCCGAAGATCAACCCACTCTAGACAAGCAACCCACCGAACAACTTGAACTGATCGGTACTGTTGATACTTACACAACTGTACTGGGTGCTGTTGTGGAACTCATGGAGGCAGCCCGTCGTGCTGTTGCGCGATCGGTTAACGCCATTATGACTGCAACTTACTGGGAAATCGGACGCCGCATTATCGAACTAGAGCAGAGAGGGGAAAGCCGTGCTGAATATGGCAAACAAATTATCGAGCGGTTAGCTAAAGACTTGAGCGATCGCTTCGGACGCGGCTTCCAGAAGAGCAATTATTTCAGATGCGTGCCTTCTACCTTGCTTATCCCCATCAGGGACAATCCTTTTCTCCTGAAACGCTCGCGCCTGAGATTTTCCAGACACTGTCCGGAAAATTTCCACTCCCCTGGTCCCACTACGTGAAGTTGCTCACTGTCAAAGCACCGGAAGCGCGTACCTTCTACGAAACAGAAGCATTACGCGGCGGGTGGTCTGTGCGCCAACTCAGCCGACAGATTAGCACACAATACTACGAGCGTGCCTTACTCTCCCGCAACAAAGCAGCCATGCTAGAGAAGGGCGCTGCTTTACGCCCTGAAGATGCCGTTACCCCTGAAGAGGAACTAAAAGATCCGTTTGTTCTGGAGTTCCTTGACCTCAAAGATGAATATTCTGAGAACGATCTGGAGGAAGCACTCATCCGCCACATTGAGAGCTTCCTGCTGGAACTGGGCGGTGATTTTACGTTTGTTGGGCGTCAACGTCGCTTACGAATTGGTGATCAGTGGTTTAGGGTAGACTTACTCTTCTTCCACCGTCGTCTACGCTGCCTGGTGATCATCGACCTCAAGCTGGGCGAGTTCACCTATGCCGATGCAGGACAAATGCATATGTACCTCAATTATGCCCGCGAGAACTGGACTTACCCAGACGAGAACCCGCCTGTTGGCTTGATTCTGTGCAACAAGAAGAATGAAGCGGTTGCTCACTATGCCCTTGAAGGTCTATCCAATATTCTGGCAGCCGAGTACCAGACAGCCCTGCCAGAAGAGAAATTATTAGCAGCTGAGCTAGAGCGCACCCGTAAAGCGATCGAAAATCGGCTCACTGAGGGGACAGACTTGCTCCATGAGCAAATGTAAACCAGAGCAACCAATCACAGTAGATAAGTTTTGCGGCTACCGATTTAAGCCGGGACAGTAGGAAGGAAGGGAGTTCTAGCTTTGGCAGCAGCTTTGCCCCGCCGCGCTTGCGGGAGGACTGGCATCTGTTGAACTAGCCACTCGAAGAGGTCAGGAGAGGGTTTGCCAAAGAGACGTTCAGCCGCTGTTGAGCCATCAGAGCGCTGGAGGTGGAAGTTGTGGATCGTGGTCATCACCCGTAAACGTCGGGTCGATAAGCCTCGGCGATTGTGATGAATCTGACTCAGGTAGCCGTTGCGTCCTTCAACCGGAGAAGAGGTTCGTTGGAATTTAGTCACCATCGAGGTTGCCCAAGTTTGCCAGTGAGTGAACTGCTCACAAGACATCGCCGTGGTGATAGGGTGGCGCATCAACGATGCTTGAGCGTGTTGGGCCGCGATTTGGTAAGCAGCCTTAAGGGTTGGGGTTTTCGTGCGAACACCTTGCTGGTGCCAGTAGTGGACAGGCAACAGGTGTTGCTTCACCCAATCGCTAGTGGATTGCTCACAGTCTCGAACGCTCAAGCTTTGCTCGACCCACTCCCACCAGAGGTCAACCACGGCTGCCAAGTTGTGCCGTTGACGCTCAAACTTGGCGAGACTGCCCGGTTTATCTAACAGTTGATAGGTTTGTTTCAGAGTGCTCAGGGTGGTCGCTTGCTGCTGGAATTCAGATTCAACCATTTTGCTCGTCTGAGGAATGCCTAGCCGAATCGCAAAAGGATGGAGCGTGGTCGTCAGTTGATGCAAGATGGAACGGGATTGGGTTTGAGCCTGCTCTAACCCACTTTGTTGGACTTGCAGTTGCTGCTTTAAGGAGGCGTTTGCTGCCGAGTCATCCAACTCGCGCAGTCGTCGGTTGACTCGAAACAGGTGATCAGACAACTCACTGCCTATCCCTTGCGAAAGTTCCCGCAACGCATGAAACAGATCGGCGATACTCGGACACCCCAGTTCATCCAGCGCAAGTTTGACCGAAAAAACTGCGATGGTACTTGAACCCGTACATTGTCCTGCATGCAACAGCACGAACATCGTTAAACACGGCAAGACGGCTGAAGGCAAACAACGCTATAAATGCCGCAACTCCGAATGCCCTCGTCACAGTTTTGTTTTGGAGTATTCTTACCGAGGCTACTTACCCAGCGTGAAGCAACAGATTTGCGATATGGCGATGAACGGCAGTGGAATTCGAGATACGGCGCGTGTGCTCAAGATTAGCCCCACTACGGTGATTGAAGCATTAAAAAAAGATCGTCATCTTGAACAGGTGAATCAAGCACTATTAGAACAACTCAAGCCAACGGCTGTGACCATGGTCAAACAGGTTGAAGAAGCTGAAGCAGACGAGATGTGGAGTTTTATCCAATCCAAAAAACAGCAGCGCTGGTTGTGGCACGCGATTGATCATGAAACTGGGCAAGTATTGGCGTATGTGTTGGCAGACCACAAAGACCAAGCGTTGGTGGAGTTGAAAGCCTTGTTAGAGCCATTTGGCATTCAAACGTTTTACACCGACGGCTGGGGAGCCTATGCTCGGTTGCTGGATGAAAATCAGCATCAAGTTGGCAAGTGGAACACCCAAAAAATTGAGCGGAAACACTTCACCTTACGAACTCGAATCAAGCGTACGCCCTTGGCGGAGCGAAGCTCTATAGCTCGCAAGACGATTTGCTTCTCTAAGTCCGAGTGGCTGCATGATGTGGTGATTGGATTGTTTATCAATCGCTATGAATTTGGACGTGCGCGTCTACCGTACTCCGCAAGCAAAACGCCGGGTCGTACAAGGCTAAAATAGCCTACAACGCGGTAGGCACAAAGTTGATAAAAATCCTGCCCTGTAATTGATGGCGGCTGACCTGGGCAATCGTGCTGAGACGAGCAATGCGTCGAGTTGTGGCAGCAGTCCCGCCTCTGCGGCTAGTTCCAGCATGGGCAATGGCATCACGAGGTTGCCCTAGGTATCCAGTCCCCGCAGCAGTGCCTCATACCCATAAATCTGAGATGTGTCCTGGATCGAGACGATCGGTTGAAAGTGGCTCGTGAAGCGTTCGGTTTCCAGTATTTCAACCAGCCAGTCGGACTGAGCGAACTTCAGGAAGCGTGGCAAGGAAACCATATCGCTAAAATCTTGTAATTGTGGCGGTACTGTGACTCGCATGAACAAGACGTGTGTCTCACTGAGTTCCCTCGGTGCCAGTCGTTGAGCGAGACTACTAACAGGCTCCTGAGCCTGCCCAGCCTTACAGTTCAAACTCAAACCTGGTCGTTCGGGCATCAGTTCATACGCGATCGCAGTCTGCTCTAAATAAGGTGTGACTTTCGCCAGGGTATGGGGCATGGGAAACCAGAGAAAGAGCCGACCCGCTTCCCCCGTATGGCACTTGTCAAGGTTGTGACAAGTGCAAGGATGGGAGATGGGAGAGTCTTGGCGCATAATGGTTCCTGCGTTAGATGAATGCAATGAGTGTTCCCATATTTTTGCTGAGAAACGATGCATTCTATTGCCACTGTATGAAGTCTTCATGCAGTGGTGTGCCTCTTTAGCTGGGCAATCCCAAGCGCAGGAACGTTGCTGCTTTAGCTACCGGTGCGAGAACGATCGACCCTTAAGCCACCCACCCTGTTGTATCCAGTAGTAGCCTGGGCACTCTAAAAAGAGATTCCGGCTGACAAACGATATTCAGGTTGTTTATGAATTCTAGATTGCTGTTTGGCATAGCTGGTGGATTCCTGTGCGTTCCCTTCATTGCAGCGATCGCGCAAGCTCAGATTACTCCCGATGGCACCCTCAACACCACCGTCACCCAGTCTGGGCTAAACACCACCATCACCAATGGCACGGCGGCAGGCACTAATCTGTATCACAGCTTTGGGCAGTTTTCGGTGCCCACGGTCGGATCTGCGACCTTTGATCTGAATGCCACTCCGAGTATTCGCACCATTTTTAGCCGCGTTACTGGTGGCAGTGTCTCCAACATTGATGGTTTGATTCGTACCCTCAACAGTAGTAATCCCGTCAGCCTTTTCCTAATGAATCCAGCGGGAATTATTTTTGGGGCAAATGCCAGTCTCAATATCGGTGGCTCTTTTGTGGCAACCACTGCTAACAGCATCAAGTTTGCGGATGGCGCTGAGTTTAGTGCCATTAATCCCCAGGCGGCTCCGCTGTTGAGCATCAATCTTCCTTTGGGCTTGCAAATGGGTAGCAATCCTGCCGCTATTACGGTTCAGGGTACAGGGCACGCCCTAAATAACTCCGGTGGACTGCTTCTGGTCACGCTAACACCGAGTACGACAGAATTGCGGGTACAGCCCGGAAACACGCTGGCTTTGGTGGGTGGCAATTTAGAACTGAACGGGGCAACGCTGACCGCCAAGCAAGGGCAAATTGAATTAGGCAGTGTGAGTAGCGCAGGGTTGGTGCGTCTACTGCCAACTGCACTAGGCTATCGGTTGGGCTATGAAACTGGGCAACGCTTTGGTGAGATTCAGCTTACCCAGAGATCGCTCCTGGATGTGAGCGGGGTCAATGCAGGTTCGGTTCAAGTCCAAGGACGACACATTCAATTCACCGAAGGCTCTCTAATACTGGCACGAAATTTCGGCAGTCTCCCTGGCGGCGATATTCTTCTTCAGGCGACGGAAGCAATTGACCTGATTGGCGCGACCCCTAATGGCTCTATTCGGAGTGGGGTGCGGAGTGAAGCGGTGGGTCGCGGCGTAAGTGGAGACATCAGCGTCAGTGTGCCCCATCTGGCTATCCAGCAGGGAGGGGCATTGATTAGTACTGCCTTTGGAGTAGCTTCCGGTGGCAAGATTCACACTGATGCAATCGCGATGGAAATAGATGGCTTGTTTCCAGCCAATCCAAATAGCAATAGCGTCGTTGTGACCTCTACCTATGGCTCTGGCAACGCTGGCGCGATCGCTGTCAATGCCAATAGGTTACTCGTCGCGAATGGTGCCTCACTGACTTCCGCGACCTTTGGCAGTGGCTCTAGTGGAACAGTGGCAATCCGCACCGATGCGACCACCGTGAGCGGCGATAGCCCCGCTGGACTCTATAGCACCATTAGCTCTGTCACTTTTGCGACGGGAAGCGCCAAAACGTTGACGCTGGATACTGCTAGGTTGCAAATTCTGAACGGAGGAGCCGTAGCCGCTACCACATTTTTTGCCGGGAATGGCGGGGATATTCGCATCAACGCCACAGAATCGATCGAAATCAGCGGTCGCAGTCCGAGCAACAACAGCAGCATCAACTCCTCTAGCACGCGGCTGGCTCCACAACTGCGGCAACGCTTTGGTCTACCGGATCGCCTTACGGCAAACGCGGGAAATGTGAGCATCGCCACGCCAAGCCTCACGGTGACAGATGGAGGCACTGTGAGTGTCACCAGTCAAGGGAGCGGCGATGGTGGCAGTCTTAACATCACAGCCAATACCATCCAACTAGACCGCCAAGGCAGCATTCAGGCACAAACTGAATCCGGGAATGGCGGGAATATTACCTTACAAGTTGGCTCCTTGTTATTGCTGCGACGTAATAGCACGATCGCCGCGACAGCAGGTGGTAATGGGGATGGCGGCAATATCACGATTAATGCCCCGATTATCGCTGGCTTTGAAAACAGCGACATCATCGCCAATGCAGTGCGAGGTCGCGGCGGCAACATTCAAATCACCACGCAAGGCATCTTTGGACTCAAGTTTCGTCCCCAACTCACGCTAGAGAACGACATCACCGCCAGTTCGCAGTTTGGAGTCAGTGGCACAGTGCAAATTAATAACTTTGGCATTGATCCGGATGCTGGAATCGTGCAACTGCCTACAAGTTTGGTCGATCCTAGTCAACAAATTGCTACAGGTTGCAATGCTCAAGGTAGCCATTTTGTGGCGACGGGACGCGGCGGGTTGCCACGGAATCCGAATGAATCGGTGGGGAGCGATCGCCCCTGGTCTGACATTCGTGATGTCTCTCAATTTCAACAGCCCGGTCAATCCGTCTCTCATATACCCCATCCTGCACCTCGCACCCCCCAACCCGCGATTATCGAAGCCACCGCCCTGATCCGCTCCACGACGGGAGGCATTGAACTGATAGCATCGCCTGGATCGGGGAATACTGAGATTGGCGATGCTCTAGTGACCTGTGTCCCAGCTAAACCGTAGAACAGTGATATAGCTGCTAGTGGCTCTTAGTGACTAACCCGTAATTTACGATGTTTCCTATGAATGTTCGATCGCCTCATCGTTGGCTAGCAGTGAGTTTTGGGATCATCAGTTTATGGCTGGCGATCTCGTTCCATCCGGCTCAAGCGTCGCTGCCATCCGCAATTCCTGCCATTGCGCCGCAGTCCCCAGCACCGCTAATCGTTGCAGCCGCCACAAACGGACTAGAGCAAGGACGCAGTTTCTATCAAGCCGGACAGTTTAAGAATGCGATCGCCGCTTGGCAACAGGCTGGGCAGCAGTACCAAACGGCGGGCGATCGTCCAAACCAGGCACTCAGTTTTAGCTATCTTTCCCTCGCGTACCAGGAATTGAACCAGTGGAATGAAGCAGAACGGGCGATCGCGCAAAGTTTAGAGATTTTGAAAACAACCCCCACCGCCAGCGCCATTATCTGGGCACAAACCCTCAATGCCCAAGCCAGCTTGCTACTGCACAGCGGTAAAGCGGAAACCGCCCTGGAAACCTGGAAGCAAGCCCAGCAAGATTACGATCAGGCAGGCGATGCAGCGGGAAGCCTCGGCAGCCAGATCAATCAAGCAAAGGCACTGCAAAGCTTAGGCTTTTATCGGCGTGCCCGTCAGCAGTTAGAAGCGTTGAATCAAACCTTAGAAAAACTGCCCGATTCTGACCTAAAAGTGAGTGGATTGCAGTCCCTTGGGTCAGTATTAGAAGGCATGGGCGATGCGGACAAGAGCCAAGCGGTATTTGCCCAAGGCTTAAAGGTGGCTCAAAAAATAGATGCCAAGACAGATTTGAGTCCACTTCTGCTGGGATTAGGACAAACTGCGGTTGATTTAGGCAATCCAAATGATGCTTTCACGTATTTCCAGCAGGCAGAACAAACCACCCCCAACGAGGTCAAGCAATTACAGGCTCGGCTCAGCCAACTCAGGCTTTTGATTGAATATAGAAAATTGCCAGAAGCAACCCCGTTAGCGCAGCAGATTTTGCAGCAATTAAACACTCTTCCTGCCAGCCATGATTCGCTTTATGGTGCGATTAATTTGGTGGCTACGCTCAACAAGCTGGAGCCTCCAACCCAAACTTTGCCGCACACCGATCTGGCACAGCTAATGGCAGCAACCGTGCAAGCCGCCCAACGCCTGCAAGATTCCCAAGCCGAAGCCTATGCGCTGAATCAGTGGGGGCAACTCTACACCCGCACCCAGCAATGGGCAGATGCTCAGCAAGTGACCCTGCGATCGCTGACCATCGCCCGTCAGCTTCAAGCAGACCCAATCATTGCTCAGTCAGCGTGGCAGGTGGGGCGGCTCTATCGTCAGCAGGGTCAGAAATCAGAGGCGATCGCTGCCTACACCGAAGCCATCAAGTCATTGCAGGCAATGCGGAGTGATTTAGTCGCAGTCAATTCAGAAGTCCAGTTCTCGTTTCGTGAAAGCGTTGAACCTGTGTATCGCGAATTGGTGGGCTTATTGCTAGATGATCGCCCCAGTCAAACTGCGCTTATTCAAGCCCGTGGGTTAATTGAATCATTGCAATTGGCAGAACTCGACGACTTCTTCCAGGAGGCTTGCCTGGATAAATCGCAGCAGATTGACCAAGTGGATGCCAATGCAACTATTGTCTATCCAATCATCCTACACGATCGCCTCGCAGTCATTCTTTCCACCGCAGGGCAACCCTTGCATTACCACGTTGCGCCCAAGTCTGAGGCAGACATCAATCAAACGCTTGATCAGTTATCGGCAGCACTGAATCCGGTTTCCGATGCCCAAGAGCGCCAGCGGCTAGCGAACCAAGTTTACAACTGGTTGATCGCCCCCGCAGAAGCCGATCAAGCCCTGAGCAAGACAAAAACGTTAGTCTTCGTACTGGATGGTCGGCTGCGAAATATTCCCATGGCAGCGCTCTATGATGGCAAGCAGTATTTGATTGAAAAATACGCGATCGCCCTCTCACCTGGATTGCAGCTAATGGCAACACGATCGCTGCTCGTTGCCAAAAAAGGGGCGATTATCGGTGGCATTAGCCAAGCCCATGCGGGGTTTGCGAGGTTACCCGCCGTGGAGACAGAAGTCAAGGCGATCGCCCAAATTGTCTCCACTTCTAAAATGCTGAATCAGGAGTTCACCAAAAAAGCGCTTGCCGATCGCGTCAAAAACAGCAATTCTCCCATTGTGCATTTGGCAACCCACGGACAATTTAGCTCCCGCATCGAAGACACCTTTCTCCTAACCTGGGATGGGCGGGTCAATGTGAAAGAACTCTCTACCCTGTTGCAGAGCCGCGAACGTGATCCAGCCAATGCGATCGAACTGCTCGTCTTAAGTGCCTGCAACACTGCTACGGGGGACGATCGCGCGGTTCTAGGCTTAGCAGGTTTGACCATCAAATCCGGTGCCCATTCCACCCTAGCAACCCTGTGGCCCGTCAAAGACCAAGCCGCCGCTCTATTGATGACCTACTTCTACCAACAACTTCAGCAGCCCGGTATCACCAAAGGCGAAGCACTCCGGCAAGCACAAATTCAATTGATTCGCAAAACAGATTTCCGAGAACCCTTCTTCTGGTCATCATTTGTCCTAGTAGGACACTGGATGTAGAACAAAACTTCCGTGAAATTACTGGATATTCGTTTGCTTTAATCAATTTTTTTGAAGTAAACACGTAACTTCCCCACAGCTTTAAGGCACAAAGCCTTTTAAAGTTAAGTATGGTTCCCCTAAGCAGTTGTAGCGCGGTTAAAACTTGTTGTCTAAGTTGTTCACTTACTCTCATCAATCAATCCAGTGTCTAAAATTACATTCAGCAGAGATAACGTTATGAAACATCAACTGGCTGGCATTGTGGGCGCGATCGCGATCGTTGCCAGCAACGCCGGGGTCTCTGGAAGCAGTGCCCACGCCATGACATTCACTCCCCCTCCGGGTGGCAGTGCGCCCAGCCAAGCAACCGGGGGGGCTTCACGCGGCACCATCAACTTCCTGCCTCCACCCAAACAGGGAACGCCCACTCAGACTACAGGCGGTGCTTCACGGGGTAGCTTATTTGTGCCCACAGCAGGCAATGGCGCGCCGCGACAAGGCAGTGTAGGAGGCGCTTCGCGAGATGGCATCTTCACCCCAGCCCCAGGAAATGGCGCACCAAGGCAGGCATCAGGCGGTGCTTCCCGGAATCCAGTCTTCACCCCAGCCCCAGGCACTAGGTCTCCGCAGCAAGCCGCAGGGGGTGCCTCTAGAGAAGGTACTTATTTGCTCAACCCCTCCACCGTAGGTGCAAGTGGACCCGCTGCAATTCTGGCGTTGTTGCCCCAAAACTACTTTGGCACAACCGTATTGGAGCACCCCACGATTTTGGTCTACTTACCAGCATCCACGGCAAAAGAAGCCGTTTTCAGTCTCAAAGACGAAGCAGGGAATCTGAAGCACCAAATGACGTTACCTGTTTCTGGGATGGCAGGCGTTGTGGCGATCAAGCTACCTGCTGAGGTTCCTGCCTTAGATATTGGCAAAAACTATCAGTGGTTCCTAGCGCTCAAAATTGATGACCACCTGAGTCCCAATACGCCCTATGTGGATGGGTGGGTGAAGCGAATCCAACCGGATGCTGCCTTGGCAATAGCATTGCAACATCCTGATGCCTTGAAGCGGGCAACTGCTTTGGGGGCAAAGGGAGTCTGGTACGACTGTGTTGCGACGTTGGCAATGCTGCGGACGACCCAACCCGACGGGGAGGCACTCGCTAAAGACTGGTCTGACCTGCTGGTATCCGTTGGCTTACAGGACATTGCGAAAGCCCCTATCATGCCACCTGCAAACTAGCAAATCCCCCTTCCTGATGTGAGACTGAAATCAACGGGGCACAGTGATACTGCACACTGCGATGCTAGATACTGTGCCCCACCAACGCCCCACCAACCAACCATGTGGCTCAAACTCAGGCACAAACTTCAATACTTTCTCCACCAACATCGCAGCATTTTCATCATTACCCCCAGTGTGGCGCTCACAGTGATCGCTGGACAGACGTTGGGGCTATTCAATCTGCCTGAGTGGAAGATACGGGATGAGTTTTTTCGACTGCAAGCCTCAGACAAAGCCGCCGATGCCATTGTGGTCGTGACGATCGATGAGCAGGATATTCAAACCGTCAAGGATTGGCCCATTCCCGACTGGGCACTGGCAGACTTGTTAGCCAAAATTCGGGCGCAACAACCCAGAGCGATTGGGCTGGATCTCTACCGCGATTTGCCCGTAGGAAAAGGGTATGAAAAACTGAGCAAAATTTTTCAAACGACTCCCTCTTTGATTGGCGTTGAGAAAATTATTAGCGATCGCGTTCCACCCCCACCCGACCTCAAAAAACGCAATCAAGTTGGGTTCGCAGATCTGGTGCTGGATGGCGATCGCCATGTCCGCCGTGTTCTGTTGACAGCAGAAGATGTACAAGAGAAAGGCGCACTCAAGGCAGGATTAGCCACTCAGGTCGCGCTGAAGTATCTTGCCGCAGACGGGATCACCCTGAAAAGCGTTGACGCACAGCAGCAAAAATTTCAGTTAGGCAAAGCTTCTTTTGTGCCTTTAAGCAATCAGGAAGCAGGTTATGGAAGTGTTGATCTGGGCGGCTACCAAATTCTGTTGAACTGGCATGGAGACACATCTGCCTTCCGCACAGTTGCCATGCGCGATGTATTAAACGGTCAAATTCCCGCTGATTTAATGCGCGATCGCATGGTCTTCATCGGCTCCATTGCCCCCAGCACCAATGATTTTTTCGGCACCCCCTACAGTTCATCCTGGTTTACCGCACAAAACCCGACTCCTGGCGTGATTGTTCATGCCAATCTTGCCCATCACCTTGTTCAAGGAGCAACCCTTGGACGCACCAATCTACAAGGCTTTTCTGGTGCAGCATTCTCGACTTGGATTACTCTCTGGACACTGGTTGGCTCAGTCGGCACTGGGTGGGCTGCTAACCGTCGCCACCAAAAGCGCCTGTTGGGAGGTCAAGGGCTAGGAGCAACCATCGGCACCAGCGGCGTGCTAATGGGTGGGGCATATTACCTGTTTTTAAGTGGCATTTTAATTCCCGTTACGCCTGCCCTAACTGCTTTGATTGGCAGCGTCATTGCCACTACGCTTGCCTACAAACAGCAAACATTGGAGGACACTAACCGTCAACTGGAGATAGCCAACAATCAATTGGAGTCAGCCAACAACCAACTATTAGACTACTCCAAAAATCTGGAAGCAAAGGTTGAGGAACGCACCTACGAATTAGTTCAGGCAAAACAAGCCGCTGATGCTGCAAACCAGGCAAAAAGCGAGTTCTTGGCAAATATGAGTCATGAATTGCGAACCCCTCTGAATGGCATCTTGGGTTACGCTCAAGTGCTGGAGCGATCGCGCAGCCTCTCAACCGCCGATCTAGATGGTATTGCAGTCATCTATCAATGTGGCTCCCATCTGCTCACGCTGATTACCGATATTTTGGATCTGTCTAAAATCGAAGCCCGCAAGCTGGAATTAGAGCCAGTCTCAGTTAACTTAGATGACTTTCTCCATGGCATCATTGACCTTTGCCGGATTCGCGCCCAGCAAAAAGGCATTCACTTTCAGGCTGAACTGGATGACCACTTGCCAACAGGGATTCAAACTGACCCCAAATGCTTGCGTCAGGTATTGATCAATTTGTTGGGCAATGCCATTAAGTTTACAGACAGTGGCAGCGTCACCTTGCGGGTTGAAAGCATCGGCAACCAAGCAGCAACCCCCGACTCCCGTCCCCTGATTCGGTTTGCCATTCAAGACACTGGTGTAGGCATTGCACCTGATCAGGTAGAGAAAATTTTTCTGCCCTTTGAGCAAGTGGGCGAAGCAGGGCGCAAAACCGATGGGACTGGCTTAGGGTTGGCAATTAGCCAGAGAATTGTTGCCTTGATGAGCAGCCAGATTCAGGTCACAAGCCAGGTGGGTATAGGCAGCCTTTTTACCATCGATCTGGAATTTGAGCGGATAACCGATTGGGATGTGGGGCAGAAACCAGCCGTATCTCGAAAAATTATCGGCATTCAAAATCGTAGTCCTCGGCTGTTGATTATTGATGACGATCGCACCCATCGGTTGATTCTAAAAAACCTGTTGCAGAAAAAGATCGGGTTTCAACTTTTGGAGGCAAGTGACGGTAAGCAAGGGTTCGCACTCGCAGCCACTCATACACCCGATCTCATCCTGCTCGATCTACAGATGCCTGATATAGATGGATTTGAACTCATGCATCAGCTTCAGACCCAAGCGCAGAGCGCCACAGTACCCATTGTGGTGATTAGTGCTAGCGCGTTTGAAGCGGATCACCAGCGTAGCCTCCAGGCAGGCGCGATCGCCTTTTTACCCAAACCCCTAAAAGTCGATGACCTACTCAACACAATTCAAACCATTCTGCAATTGAACTGGGTGTATGAGGATCAACCCAACGCAACCCAGACAAGGCTACACCCTGCGATCGCTGCTTCAACCAACGGCTCAATGCCTGCCGAAGAAATGATTTTGCCGGAGCAAACTGTCGTTGATCAGATTTACCATCTGGCAATGATGGGAGATGTGGACTCGATTGAGGGAACTCTAAATGAATTGGCAGAAAAAGATGGGCAGTTGATTCCGTTTACAACGGAACTGAGAAAACTAACTGCACAATTTCAAACTGGCAAAATCCGTCAGTTTCTCAAGACTCGCGTATCAACAGGGATAGGCAAATGAGCATGAATCATCAGTTAAGCAAAAACACTCCGATTGATGAGGCGACTCCAAAGAATTTGAATCGCCAGTCTACCCTGGTTCACATTCTTTTAGTGGACGATAACCCAACGAACCTTAAAGTCCTCTCGGAGGCGATCCTGGGTCAGGGCTGGAAAACTTTGATGGCAACCGATGGCGAATCTGCGATCGAGCAAACAGAGTATGCCATACCGGATCTGATTTTGCTGGATGTGATGATGCCAGGAATCGATGGGTTTGAAACCTGCCGCAGGCTGAAAGCCAATCCCACCACTCACCATATTCCGATCATCTTTATGACTGCCCTGGCGAATGCAACCGATAAGGTCGAAGGGTTGGAAATTGGTGCAGTGGATTACATTACAAAGCCGTTTCAACAGGAGGAAGTGATTGCCCGCTTAAAATTGCATCTCAAGCTATCCCATCTGACTCAGACGCTAGAACAACGGGTACAAGACCGCACCGCAGAATTAACCCAATCGCTGCAACAGCTACAAGACACCCAACTGCAACTGATTCAAAGTGAAAAAATGTCGATGTTAGGGCAGTTGGTTGCAGGGATCGGTCATGAGATTAACAACCCCATTGGCTTTATTTCAGGCAATCTTACTTATGTTGAAGAATATGTTCAGGGTCTTCTGCGGCTGGTGAATCTTTATCAAGCAAAATTTCCTGATGCCAATCCAGAGATTACTGATCTGATTGATGAAATTGATTTAGATTATCTCGCGAAAGATTTACCGAAACTGTTCGCCTCTTTCACCCATGGGATCGATCGCCTTCAGGACATCAGCTTGTCGTTGCGAACCTTTGCCCGCGCTGACATTTCACACAAGGCAGAATTCCAGATCCATGAAGGGATTGAGAGTGCATTGATGTTGTTAAAGCATCGCTTGAAAGCGAATAGCGATCGCCCAGAGATTGACGTGATTCAAAAATACGGTGATCTCCCTCCCATCCAGTGCCATCCTGGTCAACTGAACCAGGTCTTTATGAATATTCTGGCAAACGCGATCGAAGCCTTAGAAGAAACTAATCAAAACCGGAGTTTTGCAGAGATTCAAGCCAATCCCAATCGGATTGAAATCCAAACACACCTGGATACCGCCACAAACCAGGTGATCATTCGTATTCAAGATAATGGTGTGGGCATGTCTGATGCCGTCAAACAACAAGTCTTTGACCATTTGTTTACGACTAAAGCAGTGGGTAAAGGAACTGGGTTAGGAATGGCGATCGCTCGACAAATTGTCGAAGAAACTCACGGCGGAAAATTGAGTCTTAACTCTGTTCTAGGTGGAGGCACAGAATTTATCATCGAAATTTCAGTATGATTGGAGAGTGGAAAAAAGTTGGGGATTGCCTCAGAAGTGGTGCATTACCATTAAGGGATGCTTGAACCTTATACCTCTTCAAACTATCAGATCCATGTTTCTCTGATCGGCATCAGCCCGATGATTTGGCGACGACTTGTGGTGAGTGGGGATAGCACAATCGCCGACCTACACTACATTCTACAAATTGCCATGGGATGGAGTGACGACCACCTCAATCGATTCACGATCCACGGCAAGGACTATGGCGTTTATCACCCTGGTGGTATCTGCTTCAGTAACGACCCGATACTGTTGGTGAACTCCGATTGGGATCACATGGCGCTGCTTGAGCTGTAAATTTCCGAATTTTTCTGCACTCAGTCTTCAACGCTATTTTGCACTTTGAGTCAAATTCCCTCGGCTCACCCTGACAAATAGGGTTCATTCCAATTCGTCTGTTGAATGACCAGGAATTTCAAGCGTTGACTGAGCGGCAAAACATCGCCAAAAAGAGTGTACTCTA
>NZ_JBXBCE010000008.1:0-39849 GCF_056784215.1 Leptolyngbya sp. CALU 1928
CGATTTCATTCCGCTGCAATGCACTTGTTAGACAATGATTCTGCAATAGTATTAGGCAAGATGTTCCACTTTGCTTGCAACTCTATCAACGGGATGTTCCAAAGGGTATTCCATTGCACACCGAATAGAGGTTGAGCTTGTTTGCCCATACGCCATCCCTCCGTTAGGGCATCCGTTAGCTGTTCTGCTAAATCTAAATCCTCAACTGCTGTTTTTAACAAGTTTTTAGCTAGCATTGCGAATGAGAACCGTGAAGTTCGCAATTGCGCTGCCACAAAAGCTTGTAATTTGGTCTCACCGACCATACTAGTATCAGCATTGATGACAACGTGCCAAATATCGTGGACTTCCGCGAGATGTACTATTAAGTAGTCATACTCGTCCTCAACTATTTGGTATTGAATCGGATTTAAGCCATTGCGAAGCAGATGGTCCGAGTAGGAATAGCCTAGAGTTTCTTCGGGCAGAGAATGAAGTTGCTGAAGATCTATAGCACCCAGGAGTAAACGGTTTTGAATGGACTCCTTGGCTGAGGAATGAACAGAGAGAAATTCTACTGTCTGTCTAAAGCCCGCTTCATCATTCACAGCATTCGCTAGATTCCAGATCGACTGAAAGTCACCATAGGGAGCCTTCAATATCTGCATGAAGCGCTCAAACACCAGCGTCTTCCATTGTGAATATTGTGAATGCTGATCAACCGAGTCTTTGGTATTCATTGCCCCCTCACCTAGCGTTTTTATAGCTCTATAGCGCTCCCGTCGAGGTGGTTACTTAGGTTTAATGCATCACGATAGTAATGTCTATAAACACTTTCAAATCTTAAACACCTGATGAGCGATTGAAGTATGCTTGAATTCGTCTAACAGCAAAGATGAGCGGCAGCAGATCAACCTTAACGCTAGACGACAAGGTTCCCAACTGTCCACTCCATCGTATTGTTATCCAGCATCGCTTTAGACACTACGAAGCTTTCTTGTGTGCCGAACTAGAATATCTAGCGCCATGATGTGTGAAGCTCCTGAGATACCCACTCCAAACAATGGAATCAAGGCAACAGGAAAAGTTGCAATAGTTTCCATCGTCGGAACTTGAAGCAGTGCGAAAGTTAAGCCTGTACTAACCGCAGTTACAAAGTCTGCAAAACCGAAAAGGTGAAAGCCCCAATATTTCCAAGTACTCTTTGGTAATGCGAGTACTACGAGAACCAATAGACCTGCTGCTAAATCTCCCCAAGCTGCATTTCGCACAAAAGCTGACGGCAACAGATGTTGACTGCCGTAGTAGAAAAAGGTTAGGGCTGCTGGAATACGCCAAATGTGAAAAAGAGTGAGGTAATTGAGATGGAGTCCTTGAATGTAGGCGCGGAAGCTAGAGTTCCCGTAATAAATTGCCAAGGGTATAATAATCCCCATTGCCACGAGCAAAGCAAACCACGGCAATGGAAAGGTACTAAAGAGTCCGAAATAGCTGCCGACTGCCACACCAAGTCCCCAAAAGCTGACGATAAAAAGTAGTCGTTGTGCGATGTGATGACGCTGATTCGAGGATAAAGACACCATAGAAGTCTCCAAAGTTCAACAATTCAATAAAGTGTATATACACGTTTTGCAGAAAAATCTAACCTCAACGAATCAGCGCGGTAGTCTCAGCTAAATGTGAAAGTAGAGCGTTCCAGCGTTTGGGTCCGAGCGCTTCCTCCACACCATTCTGGGCTTGTTTCCACAACGGTAATGCTTTTGCTAATGCAACTTCTCCGTTGGGTGTCAGGCTAATCACACGAGTTCGCTGATCTTGCCCTGGCTCAGATTTTAACCATCCCTCTCGCTCCATCGGTTTGAGATTCCGGGTTAAGGTCGTGCGATCCATGACTAATTGCTCCGCTAGCTCGTTAATAGTTCCTGACTTTGCCAGTGCGATCGCCACCAAGATGGTGAATTGAGTGATGAGCAAACCGCTTGGTTTGAGGATTTCATCAAAGTGTTGCGTAACAACACGAGAGGCTTTACGGAGATTGAAACAGGCACACGAGGAAACCACTTGACCTAATTCAGTTGAATTGACTGGGTTGGGGTGTTTCTTCATAGCTTAAGTGTATATGCACTCATTTTGAACGTCAAGAGGCTGAATTAAGTTTTTGCCTCACCAAACACCTCAAAACAACTTAGCCTCGGTGATGTTCTAGACTTGTGGACAAGTTTAGATGTCTAGCCAAATTCATAGCGATTGATGAATAAACCAATGACCACATCATGTAACCAAATGGACTTGGAGAAGCAAATTGTTTTTCGAGCTAACCGCTTAATCCAAGTCCGCAAGGTGAGATGTTTGCGTTCAATGGTTTGAGTATTGGCTTTGCCAACAGTATGAACAAAAGGCTCAAGATGGCGTTCATAAAGTTTCTCAACTATGCAGCGTTTGCTTGAATCGGAGACAAAGATCCAGAACTTTCTTGATGTAAGACTCACCTATCTCGTGGTGGACTGTACCTTTTTGAGGGGTTGTGCAAAGAACCCCTACAATAATATCTCCAACGACAACTCCGACTACTGACCCAACCATTTCCCCTCCCCCGCCCCCACAACGTCGCCTTAGTTTTGGAACGCAACTCAATCGTTCCATCTGATTCACTTTATCGGCATAGTTCTCATGAAACGACCCCATACTGTTGCCCGTTGGCTGATGTTTATCGTCATGGGGTTAGTTGGCTGCACACCGCCACAACCGCCAGCAGGCAACTCTCCTAGTGCTCCAGCAACCAACCTCAAACAAGTGCAGGCAACTCCCAGCCCTGCTTCAGCGCGGCAAGCAAGCCGTACGCTGGTTGAAAACGGCTTTGGTTCCCAGGGGAAAGTAACCGTGCGGGTTGAAGAAGTCGTGACCGGGCTAGATGTGCCCTGGAGCATTGCCTTTTTGCCGAACCGCGATTTGCTTGTCTCGGAACGATCGGGACGGGTGCGGCTGGTACAGAAGGGTGTATTGCGCCCAAACCCGATCGCCACCATCAATGTCAGCGATCAAGGTGAAGGCGGACTCCTGGGAATCGCAACGCATCCTGATTTTGTCAGCAACCGCTTCTTTTATGTCTATTTCACGGCTAACACCAATGGTGCTGCGGTGAATCGTGTGGAACGATGGCAGGTGTCGCCCGATGGATTGAGTGCAACTCGTAATCGCACCATTATCGACAACATTCCAGTCGCGCAATTTCATAATGGCGGACGTATTCGCTTTGGTCCTGATGGCATGCTCTACGTTGGCACTGGGGATGCCAGAAACCCTGACCTGTCTCAGGACGTGAAAAGTCTGGCAGGTAAAATTTT
This sequence comes from Leptolyngbya sp. CALU 1928, assembly GCF_056784215.1. Classification (NCBI taxonomy): domain Bacteria; kingdom Bacillati; phylum Cyanobacteriota; class Cyanophyceae; order Leptolyngbyales; family Leptolyngbyaceae; genus Leptolyngbya; species Leptolyngbya sp. CALU 1928. The sequence continues at coordinate 3,324 of NZ_JBXBCE010000008.1, forward strand.
GCGCGTCACTCCTGATGGTCAGGTGCCTGCCGATAATCCGTTTCCGGGTAATCCGGTTTACATTACAGGCATTCGCAATACTCAAGGCTTTGATTGGATCAACGCCTCTACCTTGTGGGTCAGTGATCACGGTCCCAGTGGGGAGTTAGGGCGATCGGGACATGATAAGGTTAGCGTTGCCCAGGCAGGGGATAATTTGGGGTAGCCCACCACCTACCGCTGTGAATCAAAGCCAGGATTAGTCACACCTGCGATCGTCTGGCAGCAAGCATTACCGCCCGGAGGAGCCGCTATTTATACTGGCAATGCTATTCCTGAATGGAAAGGCAGCCTCATGATTGCAGCACTTCGGGCAGAACACTTACAGCGCGTCGTCATTGATCCGCGATCGGGTCAGGTGCAGCGGCATGAAGTGTACTTACAGGGTCAACAGGGGCGGCTGCGTGATGCAGTCATGGGTCCCGATGGGGAACTGTACGTCACAACAAGTAACTGTGATGGGCGCGGCAGTTGTCCCGCACAGCAAGACAAAATTCTTCGCATTACCCGTTGACCCTGTCACTTGTCAGTTGGCCTGTCACTTGCCAATCACATTTCGTTTTTACACTCAAAGCCGATGCAGCAATTCCAAATTCAAAAATTTAAGAGGAATCAGTGATAGGAGAGGGGTCTGCATCGGAGAGCATAAAGTCAATTAGATGCTGCCAACTATTGAATAGCAAATACTTAGTCAGGCTGAGGATGTCTTGAAAGAAACCCTTGCGAGTGCCCCGTTGGTGGCGAATTTTCTGATAAGACGTGTCCACTAGATGAAGCACTGTATGGAACAGGAAAGCCAGGAGATTGAGCGTGAGCAAAAAGTTGGCTAAATGCTGTTGCCCATGCCCAAAGTTGTGTTCGAGATGGTACCCCTTGGTTTTGAGGACATTGTGATTTTCGTTTTCGGTCTTCCACCGACTTCTACCAGCAGCGACCACTGAGGCAACGGTGGTATGACCCAAGCGATGGTGGGTGATGAAGGCATTGTGGTAGAGCACCTGAGCGTCGTGTTCCCGGGTAACGACCAGTTCGCACCAATTGACCAGCAAGGCGGGTTGAGTGTCCCGAATCGGCACGAGATTGGCATAGCGGTAGTGATAAATCGCTGGAGTGCGCTGGTGGCATTGCCGGATTTCTAGGGTCTCGAGCGCCCCCAAAACCTCAAGCACGTGCAAGCGCTCGTACAGGGCAGGGTGAGAGTCGGGTAGAGCGGTAAAAATGAAGTTTATGCCAAGCTCTATACACTGCTGAACCATCGGTTGACGACTATAGAGGTCATCCCCAAGCAGCGTTATTGGGTGTTGGGCAAATTGCCCCGCATGGGTCTGCATCCAGCGTTTAGCCGCCACCACTTCGCAGTCTTGTTTCACAGACCCATCTTGCGGACTGATAAATTCGGGGGCTAAGGCAATCACCTGCGACTGACCAGGAGCGACAATCACGGGTAGAATCGCGCTATGAAAATAGGTCACACGCCCATTTTTATGCGTTCGAGTTGAACACTGCTGACACTGAATTTTCTGCGAACTGAAATATTGCGTCCCGTCTAAGGTGACTAACAAATGCCCTCCCAAGCAGTGGTATGCCTGCAAGTATCCCCCTTGCCTCAAACCTCGATACACCTGCTCAAACACACCCGTTAGGACAGGTGCAGCCAGGTGATCCAAAATATTGCGGATTTGCGGTGTACTCGGAATTTGAGCTAACCCAAACAATGTTTGAGCGTTATCCTTGCCCTGCCGACTCTGCATTTGCCGTTGGTGCTCCAGGAAAGACTCGCACTGCATGAAAAACACGCTAAACGCTGCCAAGATTGCGTCACTCACGCTGTAGCGGGTGCCGTTACTCGCTTGCCTTGGGTCTTCAATCCGACTGATGGCTTGATGCAGATAGCCTAACAACACCCCAAAACTTAAAGGCAATGATTCCATCACCGTGCTCCCACGAGGTGTTTCCTTATCCTCCAGTCTGATTCAGCGAGTTGTCAAAGTTTTGAATTTGGAATTGCTGCATTCTCAGACTCTTGCAGCGATGGTTTCACGTTCTCCCACAACAGACGAGGAGTCAGTTTCTCGCTTCGCAAGTAGCGATTGATTCGGTCATGGCTAATTCCATCAAGATGGTCAGCCAAATTTGTCACCGTGTAATGGATAGGGCTGCTCAGCAGATATTGACAGTAGTCAAGTTTAGTGAAGCTCATTCTTCTCGTTTAAGCGTTCCCTTATTTTGCCCCAGCCTTTCCATGCGTAAGTCCTGTTTGCTAAAGCAAGCTCAGCATTCTGACGTGGCTCAATTACCCAAAATCGTTCAACTGCCGGAGGCATTCCAGCACTACCGCCAGGAACTGGGCGCACAAATTTATGGAGCAATGGGGATTGAGCGTGCAGATAAAGTGAGTCGAGAACAAGCCCTTCTGCGGAATTACGAATTTTTTGGTGCCCCGCTGATCGGTATCGTCTGTATGCACTGAGAACTGGGCAATGCGGATGCTTTAAGTGTAGGGATCTATTTGCAAACGCTGATGCTGAGCCTGACTGCTCGTGGACTGGGTACTTGTGCCCAGGTTTCGCTAGCCGCTTATCCCGAAGTTATTTGCAGTGAGTTGAATATCCCACCGGAACTATCGATTCTGTGTGGCTTAGCCGTTGGCTATACCGATTCTGACTTTCCTCCTAATCACTTGCGTATTCGGCGCGATCCAGTTGAGAACAATGTCTCATTTCTCGATGATCGTGAGCTAGCTCACAGAAGTGATTAGAACATTAGGCTGGAGAAGGAATACGGCGATCGCTATCTGAGTCCATCCATTACAGATCGGGAATTGAAAGATAAAGCCATCACCAGTAATGCACGCACTGATTGTCAATGATTTTCAAACTGTGCTGGGAAAGGACAACATGCAAAGAAGAACATTCAAAACCTCTGATGGTGCAGAATTAAGCTACATCAGCAAGCTACATCAGCGCGGGTAGCGGACAACCCATCGTGATGCTTCACGGCTGATCGCAATCGGCAGAACAATTCAAATATCAAATTCCTGTTTTTGCCGAAGACTATCAGGTGATCGCGATCGATTTACGAGGACACGGCGAGTCAGAAAAAGTACCGTTCGGGTATCGAATCTCTCAATTGGCTCAAGATGTCCAGGAATTGATCAGTACTCTGCAACTCGAAAAGCCACACCTACTCGGTCACTCAATGGGATGTTCCCTAATCTGGAGCTATCTTGATCTATTTGGATTAGACGAAATTGATCGATTAGTGTTGGTTGATCAATCTCCACTGGTCATCTCGCGAGCTGCTTGCAGCAGCGCTTCGCTATCGCATTGGAATGCTCAAGAAATAGCAGAGTCCGGAGCAGTATTTACGGCTGAGCAACTCAACACGATAGTACACACCTTAGAACACGGCAACGTTGAAGAACTGACTCGAAGCCTCCTCACTTCAATGGTCACGCCAGCGATGTCAGAGGAGCAGTTTGATGGATCGTTGAGTGCAATCTTTGCTGTCCACGAGCGATCGCCGCAACACTACTATACAACCATGCTCATACGGACTGGCGCGATCAAATTGTCAGAATTCGCAAGCCAATGCTGATTATTAGCGGCAGGAAAAGTATCATTCCCTGGCGATCGCAGGTTTGGATCAATCAAAGTATTCCGAACTCTGAGTTGGTAATCTTTGAAGCGGATGAAGGCGGCGGACATTTCATGCTCATCGAGAATCCAGAAAAGTTCAACCGACGAGTTTTGCAGTTCCTATCGCAATCGCTTGAAGTCAACCAGGAAAGGCTGACAGCAGGGCTGGACAACCTAATTAGACATTGATCACTCGCTGAAAATCTAGGAAGACAACCATTTAAGTTGTGGTTTAACTCAAAGAACTTGAGTAGTGTGTATGGGGCGATCTCAGAAGAATGAAACGTAATCAATCCGAACCTCAAACTGACAACCAACAGGAGAACAAGATGAGTGACAACTCCGCAAACAGTCTAACCATGAAGCTTGAAGTCGTGGTGTTCAACGTCTCTGATGTCGATCGCGCCAAGGTCTTCTACGAGAATCTTGGCTGGCGACTCGACATCGACATTGCAGAGGGCAACTATCGCAACGTCCATATGACACCACCCAACTCGGATGCCTCAATCATCTTCGGTCAGGGGGTCACTCCGAACAATTCTGGTTCAGTGCAAAACCTGGTTCTTGCCGTGGACGATCTTGATGCTGTCCGCAAAGACTTGAGCGATCGCGGGGTCAACGTGAGCGAAATTTTCCACTAAGCTGGAGGTTCCTTTAACAACGCTGTGGAGAACCCACGCATCGGTGGATGCGACCCGCAAGGTCGTTCCTATTTCTCATTTGCCTCGTTTGAAGATCCGGACGGAAACCTCTGGCTGCTCCAGGAAATCACAACGCGGCTTCCTGATCGCCTGTGGAACTCTCCACGAGCACAAAACTTGGACGTTGGCACCTTGGCAAACCTTCTCCGCGAGACGGCAGAGCACCATGACCCCTACGAGAAGACTCACGCCGAGCATCACTGGTGGGAATGGTATGCGCCTTATCTAAGTGCGTGCCAGAATGGCAGCAGTCCAGAAGAGGCTGCCGCCGCCGCTGACCATTATATGGAAGAGGTTTTGCCTGTTCTTTTCAGATGATGCAGTCAAAGTTAACGGCAATACACTTAGACAACACCTAAACCGAGGACATACGATGAAAACACCGAAAGTATGGTTCATTACCGGAGTCTCTAGGGGCGTTGGATTAACATTGCCATAGCCATGGAAGCGGGAAATCGGGTCGTAGGATGGTTTGCAGCCATCCTACGACCCGATTTCCCGCTACGTTACACAACCACTCAGATCTGGCTGTGATGTGTCTGAAAACTCGTCTCACAATCAAACTCTCAAAACCAAGTGATGGCGATGAGTTTTGAGACAAAAAGGCAGGCTCCCCTTTCTGAAGGACTTTGCGATCAAGTAGGTCGTAACTGTTGAAACAGACTTACAATCAGATTTAGCGAAAGTTCTACCCTACAAGGTTTTCACGCTACCCTGTCTCAAATCCTTCGTTTAATTGACACTTCTAACTGACACACCATCAACTAACGTTAATTCAACAGACTGAGCTTTAACGAAACGTCGCAATATCTGGGTCATGCTGCAAGCAGTAATCCGGATCGTCGTACCAACTCCATTCATCGCCGTACTCCGATTCCTCCAGTTCATCTTCATCCTTAAACTCCCCATCCGGTCGCAAGTAGCCTTGCATATCGCTCAACACAAACCAGAGCAACCGATCTAAGGAGGATGCAATTATCCCCTTCGGTTCCCAGGTTTCGTGGTTCACTTTGGTCACCGCGCATTCACCGCGCTCATTCCGTTGGTTGTCAAGTAAGCAGAACGGATCTCCAGTGCCATCCTGAATCAGAACGATAAAATCACTGGTTTCGCCATCCCGGTAACAAAGACTCCAATCCACGATGGTATTCTGCGGGGTCACTCCTATGTCCGGCACTCCCAATAAATCCATCCATCCCGGCACATCCAGTCCATTCGTCACTTGCAGCAATGAGCGCAGGGAAGGGGGAAACTGGGTGCCCAGCATTTGCTCTGCATTGGCAATCATCTCCGTTGTCGCCGGTGGAAACCGCCGTACCACACCCGGCTCAAAATAGGAGAGCAGGGCTTCGATTTCCTCAGACAGCCGATTTCCCTTGGTGGCAGCGGTCGGAGGAACAACGGCAGGCGTTGGCGGAGTGAATACCTGGGGCTGCTCCTGGGGCAGTGCCCGACTGGATAATTTGATCGATAAAACCTCTAGCGCACCCTGTCCACAATCCAGGCGTAACCCATCAATCAACAGTGGCGCAATGCGATGATCGTAACGGCACAACAGACAACCATTCAGGTAAACCACCAATTCCGCCTGCTGGATGGAGATCGCCCACTCAAATTCCTGCCCTTGCTCTAATTCAGGGGGGAATGGAAACCGCTCCTCTGGTCCCCAATGGTGCCGCTCCAGAGTGTTTTGCACAACCTGTGCCTCGTTCGGACGCGGATTGAAGTGATAAGCAATATCCGTCTGGGACATCAAATTAAACGAATAGGAATTCGTGCGAGCAATGGCTCGAATCAGCACCACGCAATCCGGTCGAATCCGAGTGGTGCGCCACAGCAGTTGTTCCCTGGCTGGCAAGGTGACTGCCATCACCGTGGGAGTCGTGGCATCAATATCTGTCAAGAGATCTGGGATGGATGCGGTATCCGCTGCGGGGGCGGAGTCTGCTGCATTGAGATGAGCGTATCCCTTTTTCAGCTTCTCATTGAGTTTCTTATCGGCAGCCGCCTGAGCCTGTTCAGGGCTGACGTAGGCATCGCTAAACGTTTTTCCCTCCGTTCCCACCCGCCCATAGCGGACATTGACCGTGGACTCAATCACCGTCACCTCATAAAATTTGTGGGACTTGCCATCATGAAACTCCAGGTACACAGGCACTGCATTCGCCGTAGCCCTGGCTGTTGCCTCTAACCGCGCAAAATACTGCGGGTTCCACTTGCGAATCTGTGCCTCATAACAGGTCTGAGCTTCGCTTTCCGTTGCGAATTCATGGGTTTCAGACCAGATCAGCACACCACTGCCATCCCGTCTATCATTTTCTCGAGCCGTAACCCTGCACCCCTCTAGCGTGATGGTGATTAACTGGTCGTACTTGCCATTATCCGTGGGAATCGTGTGGCTAGGCATCGTTGGGAGTGTCAAAGAAAAGTGAGTGGCTCAAGCTTAACCCAACAAGACTTAGTTTTTTAGTAAGGGATAATTGAATGGAAACTGTACTTCTTATCTTATCTCAGAGCTTCTCAAAATAAAGAGTAAGATAAGATACTTGTATCATTCATACCATTTTGCCCTACGGGTTTCGGGCGTTTCAGCCTCTCGGAGTTTAGGGGTTTTAATAGATAGCGCTTGCCTGTTTGAGCTAAGCAAGATAAGACAGTAAAAGATAAGATAAATAATTTACCGACAGAGGGGTTATGCGCGGCTGGCTTTGCAATGGTCTTCAGTGGCTACCGTAATAAACTGTGTTCTGAGTTTCCGTTGCACTTTATAACAATGAGCGAAACACTTAGATCGGATGCCGAGATGGTTCTTAAGGCGCTTTCTTCTACCCTGTTTGAGGAATGCTATCCGCTTAGCCGTGATTTTGAACCCGTTCCTTCTCATCCGGGTTTCTATGCATTTCGTTATCGTGATGAGATTTTGTATATTGGAATTGGCAATAATCTTAGACGACGGTTCCGTAATGGACATAAGGCTCTGAGTTGGGCATTTATTGACAGGCTCAATCCAGATGACGTTAGAATTTCGACTTTTGCAATGGGTCGGCGTTCACTTCAGCAAGTTGAGTACATTGAAACCTTGATGATTCAAATGGCTCGACCCCGTTACAACACTCGCATGAACTAGGAGACAGCAAAATGCAGATTACAACCGAACACCTCTCTCCTGAAGCCGCCCAAGCGTTTCTCCAGGTGCTTCCAGAAAAGATTCGGTTGGGTTTGTTGACTTATGCCGCCCAGATTGAGCAACCTGTTGAGTCGGTTGTTGAAATGGCGATCGCGGGGTTCCTTGACGAAGACTCAATTAGCTTCTCTGGTTGTAATCCTTTCGCTGTAGTAAATAACTTGAAATAAAGGTTCATTGCTCCTCATGGTGCTATGACTCAAAAACCCTACTATTACCTTCCTCACTTCCTTGCTCAGGCTGAAGCCGATGCGTTGTACGAACACAGCAAGGCTCTAAGTTGGCAGCAAAACGATATTCGGATGTTTGGTCGGTTAATGCCTGTGCCTCGCCTGGAAGCTATCTATGGCGATGAGGGATGCAGCTATTTCTATTCTTCGTCGGTACTTCTAAACCCGCTACCCTGGACTGAGCCATTAGCCAATCTGCGTCAACGCATTGAAGCTGAAACGGGTTTCGATTTCGCAATCATCATTGGCAACCGTTACCACAATGGGCAGCGCTCGATCAGGTGGGATTATGCAGTTCTATACGGATGGTTGGGGAGCTTATGAAAGACATCTCGACCCAAGTCTTCACACCGTAGGCAAACGCAATACTCAGAAGATTGAACGTAAACATTTGACCTTACGCACTCGGATTTAAACGACTAGCCCGCAAAACCATTTGCTTTTCTAAGTCAATTTGGTTGCACGATGTCGTCATTGGTCTATTCATCAGCCGCTATGAATTTGGCTTAGACCTCTAAGGTCGATCCACAGGTCTAGAACACTACCCTCATTGTCATCTAACAGTTGTCTAAAATAGGCAAGATCACAGTCCGAAACCTCCACTGAGAAAAGGTTTTAGCCGATGTGGTACTTAATTGCCATGGACGGTGTCATACCCCAATCGCTCCCAAAACTTTGAGCGTGGCTTTTTGGGCTTCGGTTATCCCAGTCACACCTATGATATTCATCCCTTCGTAGGGTCGATCAGATCTCAACGTTTTGAGACAGTTACCCGTTTGCCCATCCCATAGCCGAATCGTTCCGTCTGCGCTAGAACTGGCAAGAATCTCTCCACCGGGACTCCAGGAGACATACCAAATCCGGTTCTCGTGCCCCTGTAAGGTGAATTTGCATTCATTCGTTTCCAGATGCCACACTTTGATGGTGCCATCATTGCTGCCACTGGCTAACCACTCACCGTTCGGACTCCAGGCGATTGCCCAAATCAATTCCAGATGCCCGACGAGTTCGCGCTCAAATGTATCGGTTTGAAGATTCCACAGCCGCACCGTTCGATCTGCACTGCTGGTTGCCAACCAGTTGCCGTCTGGACTCCACGCGATCGCTATGCCGATCAAGCGATCGTCGTGCAAGGTCTTGACGCACTCGCCCGTCTGTACATCCCAGAGCTTAATGGTATGATCCGCACTCGCCGATGCCAGTGTCTTTCCATCTGGACTCCAGATTACCCACCAAATCCAGCTTTGGTGCCCATATAAAACCTTGAGGCATTCCCCTTCAAGATTCCAAACTCTGATGCTCATATCATTCGTGCTGCCTGCTGTCACCAGCAATTGTCCTGTGCCTATTGGCAGGTCAAGTTCAACTGGACTCCATGCAATCGACCACACCCAGCTTTGATGCCCAGATAAGGTTCTCAAGCATCGTCCGGTCTGCACATCCCAAATTTTTATGGTGCAATCGTGACTGCTGCTGGCAAGGAGTCCTGCTGCTCCTTGGTAATGAGAAGATGGAGGGATCGGATTCCATGCCGCTGACAGCACCCAACCGTGGTGTCCTGTTAATGTCTTCAGGCATTGTCCCGTCTCAACCTCCCAAACTCTAACAATACTATCTGTGCTAGGGCTGACTAAGAACTTGCTATTGGGACTCCACATCACGCTTCTGATCGCATTCGTATAGCCTTTGAGCGTGTGGCGGCACTGCCCTGTCTGTGGGTTCCACAGCCGTACCATCTGATCCAGGCTACCACTGGCGATCGCGCTACCATCGCTGCTCCAACTCACGCCCCAAATCGCTTCTTGATGTCCTTGCATTGTTTTCAAGCAGCTTCCGGTGAGCGGGTTCCAAAGCTTGACGGTACGATCGCCGCTACAACTTGTGAGCATTGTCCCATCCGGACTCCAGGCTAGTGAATAGATCCAGGTACTATGCCCCACTAAACGCCGAATCTCCTGTCCTGTTTGTCCATCCCGTAGCCGAATGATTGCATCTGCACTTACACTGGCAAGCATGGTTCCATCGGGACTCCAGGCAACGCAACCCACCTGATATCCTGTCACTGATTCTGTTCTGAGGCACTGTCCCGTCTGGGTGTCCCAAAGTCGGAGGGTCTGATCATCACTACCACTGGCAAGAATTTTGCCATCGGGATGCCAAGCAACACTCCAGATTAGATTTTGATGCCCTTGCAGCGTGTGCAGGCAATCTCCAGTTTCCGCATCCCAAATTTTAATCGTGCAGTCGCCACTACTGCTAGCAAACTGACTTCCATCTGGACTCCAAGTAAGACTCCAAACTGCCTTCTGGTGTCCTCGCAGCGTCTGTAAACATTGCCCTGTCTGCACATCCCAAATTTTAATCGTGCAATCGCCACTGCTGCTAACAAGCTTTAGTTTGTAGGGATGCCAAGCTACAGCTAAAATCCAGCTTCGATGACCACTCAAGCTCAAAAGGAGTTGTTCTAGATTCGATTCAGCCTGACTGTGAGTCATCGTTTGCCACAAGCGGACTGTGCCATCCGTATCTCCAGTAGCAATCATTTGACTGTCTGGACTAAAGGCAACTGCCAGAATTCCCCCAAAGGTATGAGTAAAGGTCGATTTCATGAACCGGGAGTTGGCGAAATTGACTCGACGCATCTTAATTGCTGAGAGATTAGCGTGACAGATGGTGAGATTGGAAAGGTCGTAATCAGTTAGATTGGTTTGCAAGTAGCAGCAAAGATTGATTAAATTTCCAGCGGCATAGAGGGGTGAAACAGGCTTTCTTTGCAGCAGCTTAATCGTGTCCTGCAATCCCACTGCCATTCGGGCTGAAATTCCAAATACTGGCTGTAGCTGCGTGACCACTCCAGCTAAAATAAGTCGCCGCTGCGTTTCTCTAACGTATTCTTTAACGGTTGTTTTGAGTAACGCATGACTACCTAAAATATTGATATCCTGATTGGCTATTTCATTTGCGATTTGTTCTACCAACGCATCCGTGACATACTCCATCACAACGGGCTGCTGCGTGTAGCTGCCGTGTCTACGCTCAATCAAATTGCGCCAGCTTAACGACTCCAGAGCTTCCAACAACTTTGCCCGTGGCAAAGGAGGTGATATATCTTCAGCCAACTCTGCAATCGTCGTCCATTCCCGATTGATGGCTAACCAATACATGATGCTCTGTTCGGTGAGAGAGAGCCTCTTAAACTGCTCGTCAAGCAAACGCCGCGCACCGTTAAACAGAATGGTACTCTGCTGCAAGAACGGTTCAATCTCGCCATCGAACACATCTTGAATGGAGCTAGCCACAATTTTGATTGCCAAAGGATTGCAGCCATAGTGCTCGGCTAGGCGTTGTTTGTCTGCCTCCGAACCAACTAAACCTTTCGCAACAATCAAGGCTTGAGCGGTTTCAGATGAGCCTTTGAGTTGCAGCGATCGCACAGCTTCGGTGTCTTCTAAAGCTGCAACTTCACTCGGTTTTTCCCGACTGGTCAGCACGACGCAACTCTGATGCTGCACCTCACACAGCAGCTTGAATAATTCGCTATAAGCTTCATAACCGGAACGATATTGTCCCACTCGATCTCCTGCTTGAAACAGTGTTTCCACGTTATCGAGGACAACCAGACAGCGCCGCGATCTCAACCAGTGGATCAAGCGTCTGACTTCGGCTTTGAGGTCTTGCTGATCGGAAAGAAATGGCACCAGGTCTGCTAGTAGCGTTTCGAGAGTCGGCGCATTCCGCAGCGATCGCCAAATGATCACCTCGAATTCTAGTTGAATCTCGTGAGTGAGTTTGACCGAGAGAGCCGTTTTACCAATTCCCCCGATGCCCAACAACGCGATGAGACAGCAGCGCTCTTCAATGATCCAGTTAGAAAGAGTGGTTAACTCTGCGATGCGTCCGCAAAAGCCAGCGATGCTGATGGCTTCCCCCCAATCGATCTGAGGCAAGGGTGATTGGGCTGGCTGGATTGGATGACGAGGCTCTGTGTCTACTTCTGCTGTTGCTTGCTGTGCTAGTTGAGGGACGATCGAACTGGGCGATTGTCTGCCTGCTTCAGTTTGACTGGCTCGCCGCATTAGTGCATTGCGAAAGTTGGTCTTGCTGACATTCTCATTTAGCCCTTGCGACAGCAACTGCCAAAGCTGAGGACCGACATGGCGTTTGACATGGCTAATCGAGTAGCCAGACTGTTCGGCAATCTCTTCGTAAGTTTGATTAGCGATCGCGCCCCGCAAAATCGTGGTCTCTAAATCGCTCAGATGCCTCCCGCACTGAGTCTGAGCCACGGCATTAGCGATAGTGAGTAACTGTTCCGCTTCCATAGGACACTATTAGCTTAGGTGCGGTCACCTAAGACTTACTGGAACATTACGGAACTTCCCGTAACATTTCAATGTTTCTTTACATAAATGACAAGAACTTTCAGGTAACGACAGTGACAAAGTCTCCGCCTACAGTAAGAGCGTGGAAGTCGAGAGCAACGGAACAGAGCGGTCAGCGACCGATACCTCATCTGATACTTCCTGCTTGAGATTCCTGACAACAATCCGCAATTAGATTTCACCCTTCTGAACTGCGTTAAAGCAACGCCTTAAAGCGAAGGCTGAACCTAAATTCAGTTGAGCATCAATCAGCGCCATCTACATCAGATTCATTGCAATCCGCCTTTGGTGGAACTTGTGCAGACTACTCATGCTCAGATTTGCGCTTCACCTAATCGATCTCCGTAGATCGCCCATCTTTAGCCCTAGAAATACAAGGAGAAATAACCCATGGGAACTTCACCAAACCAAGTCCAACTCACACCGTCCTCCAATCTAGGAACTGCCGATCCCAATCAACCCAGTTTGTTGCAGGAGTTATCGGCAGCCCTCAAAGGGCAGGGCTGATTCATTGGCAGAAGGAAAATAGGCGAGGGATATCATGAGCAACCTGTCGAATCGCCTGAGTCAAAGAGTCAAACCCATGCTGCCGGAAGAGATTAAGGGCAAAGGTTCGCACAATTGCCATATTAATCAAAGCGTGACCCTCACACAGTGGAGTCGTATCTTCTTGAAAGACCACATCTTTACACCAGTGGAGGCGATTCTCAATGTGCCAATGCTGCCGGATACGACGGGCAAACTCGGCGGCATCGGTTGCCAGCGAACTGATATAAAACACCGTCTGTGAAACGGGTATGCCTGCTCTTAGTCCGGTGCGTTCGACCCGAATCACTCGTTTAAGAGCGACCCAACTTGGGTCAATGGTGGCACTTGGCTCCAATACACACACACGGCGTTGGGTTGAGCGATTGCGCGTCCGCTCTGAGTCCACGTGACAACTGAGGGGAGACGAGTGTTCAAACTGCTGCTGGATTTGGGCTAATAATTTGGGTTGATTCCCTTTGATGGCAATTAAGTAGTGGTTCTGACTGGCTATAATTTGCTGAACTGTTTTTTTTTTGGCGTGCAGGGCATCAAAACTAAAACACACCCCTTGCAACTGAAGGTGCTCCAACAAGGTTTGTACCGTTACAATTTCACTACTCGTTTTGTTGTGCATGGATTGCACCCCAACGACCAGTCCCAGTCGAGTGCTGACCACCGACACCACACTGACAAAATCTTGATACGCCTGGTCGTAATCTCTCAGACTGACTCGGATGCTCTTGCCGTCAACGGCACAAGCGGCTTGCTCTTCCAGCTCAACCGTTTCCTGTGCCCATTGATTGAAAACCTCGGTTAACGCCTCAAAGTCCACTCGCACCAAAGCGCGGCGAATCGTCGAGTAGCAGGGTAACCGCTCATAGGGCACTTCGAGTACCCCTAACAATTGGGTTTGATGGCGCTCCACAAAGCACGCGATCGCTCGATACCCCACACACCCGCTCATCGTTGCCATCAGTACCAGCAACAAAATCACCCACAATGGATACTGGGGTTGGGTTCGATAGTCTCGTACTTGTTTGAGAGCATCAATCAGGCTCATGGCTAGCTAGGGGTGAAAGAGCATCACCCATTATCATTTTTCTACCACTGATGAACTAGCCCTGCCTCAAAGGGGGAGACGCAACCTATGACTACTTTTCGGGTAACTACCAAGCCCTGCAACAGTTCTACACAACCGTTGCGACCGGCGATGACACAATTTGGCTGGATGGCACTGATGAAAACACTGGTAATCCAGTCAAGTATGTCCAGATGGGCAGCAACTATCTCACGCTATCTGCCAACATCACCGACCAAAACACGCTGCAAAATGGCACGGGTAGCACGACTGACTACAAAGCGGTCGGTTCTACTGTTGTGACATTGACAACCAATGCTGGCACGGGTCAACTGATCGTTCATACGATTACCTATGCGGGGCAAGGATTGGGTGGACTTTTGACTGCACCGGTCATCTTCAGTTTCCTCAAGGGCTGTTTGACATCGTTGAAGAATTATCTGCAAAATTTCTTCAAGAAAACGTTCGATCGTGCAGAAGGGGGAGGTGAAACCGACCCAAATGAGGCAGAAAACAATGCTGACCAAGACTCAAACAGCGCGGCAGACGAATCACTCGAAGACGGCTGGGAACTGATTGAAGATACGACTGCCGATATCGCTATCTCCGGTGCAAGTATTGCTGCTGGGGTAGGCGCGGTTCTGATCATCATCATGGTCATTGTCCAACTGCTTGAGAAGCAGATGACCAACTACATGAAGTTTTACAATGTGACCGCCGAAGACATCACCTTTGGCATCGGCAGCGTACCCTCCGGAGGAGCAAGTCAAGGTCCTGCACCGGTGGGTCAAACCACGACCGTCACGCACGTGAGTCCATCAACCGCGCCTCCCTGGGTGATTGGCTCCGATACATCGGTCTACTACGCACCGCTGCAATTCATCAATACCAATCCTTTGGGCGATATCGGCTACGTGCTGGAAGCGACACCGAGCGGTGATTTTCCTGGATTTCGAGTTGCAGTGTATGTGCCAAACACGGGTGACAACTATATGTATGTCGGCTTCACCAATGACGACTGCAACACGGTGTGGACTGACGTGATGAATAACTACAACAATGCTAATCCAAGCGGTACTTACATTGGCACAACCAATCTAACCATGAGTGCGACCTCTGGTAAATACACTTTGCAGATTGCAACGAATCAAGACTACGGCGAATCTCCTGACCCGCTAAGTGGCGCAAAGGGATACTACTACGAGCATTTGATTGTCCTGACCGATGGCAGTATTGCATTGCCCTCCTGATTGATCGCACGATTGAGGGGATATCTAGACCCGCTTGAGTTGAGGGGCGATCGCACTAATCCATCCAGACCTGAATCGATGTGTGGATTCAATCGTTCTGATCGCGATCGTTCCCCATTACTCCTGCAAATTCCCCTCCCCGACGACTTTTGAAACGAGTGGCTTCTACCAACCTCTCACTCTTTTTGCAAATGCAAGCGACGCATGCTCAGATTTGCGCTTCACCTGGTGGATCTGATGTCGATCGTTCATCTTCAACCCTAAAAATACAAGGAGAAACAACAATGGGAACTTCACCCAACCAAATTCAACTGACACCATCGCCCACTCTAGCAAGCGCCGATCCCAATCAATCTAGTTTGCTGCAAAATCTAGCGGCAGCCCTCAAGGGGGGAGATCCAGTCTATGATTTCTTTTCGGGTAACTACCAAGCCCTGCAACAGTTTTTCACAACCGTTGCAACCGGCGATGACACAATTTGGCTGGATGGCACTGATTCCAACACTGGTAATCCAGTCAAGTATGTCCAGTTGGGCAGCAATTATCTCACGGTCTCTGCGTATCTCAATGACGATGCCCACAACACGCTCACAAACGGCACTGGGAGCACGGATAACTACACACCAGTCGGTACTGCCGTTATGACGATGACAACCAGTGCTGGCACGGGTCAACTTACCGTTCATATCATTAACTATGCAGGGTATGGAATTGGCGCTCTTCTGACTGGGGCTATCGTGAAAGCGTTTATCTCGTCCTGTGTGACAACGGTGAAGAACTTTGTGCAAGCGCTGTTCCAGAAAGTTGCGAGTCTCGGCGACACCGAAGTCCTGGATACGGCATACGGCGCGATGACCCAGTCAGAGTATGAAGCAGAGGTGGCGGCAGAGTGGAAGGGCTTTGAACTGGCTTCAGGGGCGGCTGAAACGACTACTGATGCTGGCATTTCCGCTGGCGCAGGTATTGCGGCAGCGGTCGGTGTGATCATCATCGGCATCATGGTGCTGATTCAACTGCTTGAGAAGCAGATGAACAATTACGTCAGATTCTACAATGTGACCGCCGAAGATATCCAGTTTGGCATTGGTAAAGTACCAAGCGGAGGATCAACCACGGGTCCCGCAGCCGTGGGTCAAACTGCGACTGTCCCGCAGGTGAGTGCATCAGCCACTCCTTCCTATGTATCTGGCTCCGATACGTCGGTCTACTACTCGGTGCTGCAATTCATCAACACTAATCCTCTAGGCGATATTGGCTACGTGCTGGAAGCAACACCCAGCGGTGATTTTCCTGGATTTCGAGTTGCCGTGTATGTGCCTAACACAAATGATAACTATATGTATGTCGGCTTCACCAACGACGACTGCAATACCGTGTGGACTGACCTGACCAACAACTATAGCAGTGATAATCCAAGCGAACCCTACGTTGGAACATCCAATCTAACCATGAGTGCGACCTCTGGTAAATACACCTTGAGCATTGCGACAAACCAAGTCTCTGGTGAATCTCCTGACCCATCCAGCGGCGCGAAGGGGTACAACTACGAGCATTTGATTGTCCTGACCGATGGCAGTATTCCGTTGCCCTCCTGAACCTAGCTCCGCTTGAGTCGAGGGCGGAGCGCTGCACTCCATCCAGACCAGAATCGATGTATGGATTCAAGCGTTCTGATCGAGCTGGCGCGATCGTCCTGACTCAACTTCCCCAATCACTCGCGCAACGAGCGACTTCTACGTATCTCTCATGAATCTTGAAAAAGGAGCATCCTGATGTCTGATGCAGATCACCAGTTTCAGTTTGGTTTTAATGTGTCTGATCAAGCCGTTCAAAATATCGACTCATTGACGAATCTTCTGGACACGATCGCAGCTCAAGGCGGAGACGGCATTTATCAATTCTTTGCCAGCGATCTGTCAGCGTTACAGAACTTGTATGAGGCGTGCCTTGATCCGAACGCCTGGCTGAGCGGAACCGACCCCAACAGCTTACCCGTTCAGTATGTGCAGATTGGCAATAACTATCTGATGGCTGGGTCATATTTCACCAATGAGGGTATTACGCAACTTCAAAATGGCACTGCCGATACCAATACCTTCGCAGAAGTCGGAGTGAGCTATCTCGCCCTCACCGTCGGTTCAGGCACTGCCCAGGAGCGCACCAGTCAAATCATGGCTTGTACGATCAACTATGCAGGCAATGGGATTGTAGAAACAGTGCAGGAACAAGCCAAAGCGGCACTCATTGCGTTTCTGGTAGACAGGGTCACGGATTTTGTCAAAACATTTGTTAAGGCTCTACTCGATCAGCTAGGTCTGAGTGCAACTGAAGCCGATACAGCCGTCACCACAGGCGCACAAACAGCACAAACAGAAGCAGGAACCGACAGCGAAGTGATTGCAATTTCTGCAAGAGATAGTATTACGGCTGGTCTCGCTTTCGTCTTTGAGGCTGCTGATGTTGCGATTTCATTGGGAACCTTTGTGTACGGGATTATCATGTGCATCTTGGCGAAACAGATGACGGCTTACGTGCGCTTTTACAATGCAACCTCGCAAGAGGTTGATTTTAGCCTCTGCTTTCTTGAACAAAACTGTACTTCTGTGCTTGCTCCTTTGATTCCAAATGATGTCAAAACGATTCCGGGAATCTCTCCAGGCTGGGCACCCGAATGGTGCATCGGCTCCAATCCGATTCACTATATCGATCTCGCCTACACCAATACCAGTCCCACCGCAGACCTGGGCTTTGTCTTGAAAGCGTCGCCCAATGGAGCCTTTCCTGGCTTTAACGTACTCGCTAGTATTCCGAATCACAGTGAAAATACACTGTATGCCAGCTTTAGTACCCAGGATGATTGTCTGAGCTACTGGGGAACTTACAAAAACTCATCGGCAACTACAACAGTCAGCACCGCATCTGGCAATTTTACATTGCGTGTTGCGACCAATCAGCTACAGGGAGAATCGCCTGCACCGACCGATGGAGCGCTCGGTTACAACTACGAATACCTGATTCTGCTGGAGGAAAGCTAGGGAGACGATCGCAAACTCAGCAAATCATGCGTGAGATTTTTATCATGAGCAACTTGAAACTGCGCTTATCTATGTCCTCAATCCTCATTTCGGATCTATGACTAACTCTCTAACACAGGTACAATTTCGAGCTTCAAATACGTTTAACGGCACACCCGATCGTCCAACCCTGACACAGGAATTACAAGCTGCTTTGAGAGGCGGAAGGGTAGTCCATGACTTCTTCGCAGGAGAAATGGCTGCCATGCATGATATCGCTCAACAAATTGCGGAAAAGGGTGATCAAGTTTGGCAGCAGACTTCTCAACCAAGTTCTCTAAGATACGACTTTCTCGATCCCAACCTGCCTGTTCAATATGTGCAAGGCAGCAAAGGGACTTTGGTTGTACAAGTTTTGGCTGACAGTAGCCTCTTGCAGCAAGATACACCAGACTACAAACAAGTGGGTATTGCAATAACGTATCTTGTCACCGATCAAGGGCCGACTAATATCATTGTCAATTGGGTAGAAAAGCTAGGCCCAGCAATCGCTTCAGTTGCGATCGCTCCGGCTGTTCTAACAATATTGGGAGCATTCAAGACTTTTCTGCAATCTTACCTGACTCGTGCTTACAATGCCATTTCCAAAGGTGCGACTGATTCAGCGACAGTTAGTGAGGATGCAGCAGAGGATGCAGCAGAGGATGCAGCCATTGATGGAGAAGTGATTGCGGATGAAGTCGCGCTTTCGCTCACCTTCAGTCCGTTGGCAATTGTTGGAATTGAGATCGCGGCGATCGCACTGATTATTGCAGTCATCTTGTTCTTTCTCGCCAAGACCATGGTTTGTCTTGTCAAGGTTTACAACTACACCGATCAAACCTTGAATCTGGCGTTGTGCTACGGGTATGACTTGGTGATTAAAGAAGCTCCCCAATCGGGAAATGTGCCACCAGTCGGCATCCCACCCGCACCTCCAGGAGTGAAGCCGTTAGATCCTGTAATCTACCGAGCAGACTACCAGTTTCAGAATGATTCCAGTCTTAAAGGTCTTGGCCTTGTTATTCACGGCAGTGGCTCAGGAGATTTTCCAGGAATGGCGGCTGTGATCAATATTCCAGCAGATGGTGACAATTCCTTGTTCGTTGACCTCAAAGATACCGAAAACTGCAAGCAACTATTTAAGAGCATTGATCATGGTCACCACGCTCAACTTGCAATGAACGTTTCAAATAGTTCCTACCGATTGTCGATCGCCACTAATCAGCTAAAGGGAAAGTCGCCCTCTCCGATTACGGGTGAAACGGGCTACTTCTACGAATATCTCATTGTTATTGAACAGGGAGAATCCTAATGTCTTACACCCTCAAAATTACTCAAGATACCTGGCTCAAACTCAGCACTGCTGAAAGCACCACCCTTCCTGCTGACCAAAAGCAAGCCGTTTCTGCCGGAACCGAGTTACCCATTTCCAGCTACGAAGTTGTTGGCGATCACATCAAAGTTTCACTCAGCGACAGTGCTCAAGGTAAACAACTTGAATATCAAAATCACAATACCTGGTATGTTTTCAAACCCCACGTTGAAATTCTACAGAATGGTCAACTCCTCAACTTACTTCCCACCTCGGTTGACCTACCAGTGCCTCACTACGACTACTACGACCAAAATGACAACCAGGAAGCGCCGGGAGGGTCATGCAATGTGACGTCGATCGCCATGAACTTAGCCTATCTCGGTATTCCTCAGAAGCATCCTGAGATGCGTTATCCCGACGAGTTAGATGCTTACTGTGATGCAAATGGGTTAGACCGCCATTCTCCCCTCGATTTAGCCAAAGTGGTAGAGGCCTATAACTGCCAGGATACCTTCAGCTATGACAGCAATTGGGGTTCGATTAAAACCTGGATTGCGAGTGGACTCCCGGTTGTGGTGCATACCCAGTTAACGCAATCAGGTCATGTAATTCTGCTGCGGGGATATGACGAGACGGGCGTGTGGGTAAATGACCCGAACGGCATTTGGACACCCGATGGATACAACGAGAGTGAGAGTGGAGAGAACCTGCACTACTCGTGGGATCTGATGTACCAAACCGTTTCTAGTGACAATCAGCTTTGGGCGCATCGCATCACGAAAGGACAATAACTGACACGATTTCACTACTGAGGTTTAACGATGGAAACAATAACCGCCCTAAAAGACACATACATCAAAAAATCAATGGCTCAATCGAGTCAACTGCCCAGCACCGAGAAGAAGTTCTACAAGATAGGAGAAACGATCGACGTTGAGACTGCTGCAACTGTTGCCAATGGAGATTTCAAGGTCACGTTAGGATTTGGCGCTGGTATCTGGTACATCTTTGAGAAAGATTGGTCACCGATCGGTGGAAGTGGTAGCGGTGATGGTTCCAGTAATGTCCCGCCCCAAGCGGTCAAGATTGTGGCCCAGTTTGAGGGGTTTGTTCCTAATGTTTATAACGATGGGGTCGGTGTTGCCACGATCGGCTACGGCACAACAACCTATCCCAATGGTCAACCGGTTCGGTTTGGTGATCCAAACATTGATCAGGCAACGGCTCAACAGTACCTGACGCACGATCTTGAATCGACCATAAATGCTTTGGCAGCTTCGATTCCCGCTTGGAGCGAGATGAACAGTAATCAAACATCCGCTCTCATTTCATTCGGCTATAACCTGGGTGCTTACTTCTATGGTGATCCGGGTTTTACCTCAATCACCACTGTCCTTAGTGATCGTGATTGGAGTAATGTGCCACAGACAATGCTGCTGTACTCAGACCCGGATGATCCAAACGTTCATCCCGGCTTGCTGCGACGGCGAACAGCGGAGGGCCAACTGTTCGAGAGCCAGGGTTCATATGCCGTTCAAGTGACGTTGGTTAACTCAACAATCTCGTAATCAGTATCAAAAATGTAGTTCACACACCATTCTTTACAAGGAGAAAAGGACAAATCTTATGCTTTCAACTACTCTCAGTATGCAAAGTCGATCGCTGTGTGCCAGTGTCGCCGCTTATGATATCAATCCAACTGGCACGTTTACTCCCTCAGATCCTTATTACAGCGCGATCGGCTATCTCGCTCCACCCATTGCCTTTGTCGCCGGAGATGATGATATCGATGCCTGTTTAGTCGGTACTACGGATCAAGGTGTGGTGCTTGCGTTTCGAGGTACCATTCCACCCAATATTCATGACCAAGAGAGTGTGCTGGACTGGCTTGGAGACTTAACTGATAACCCGATCGTGGCTCCTGGTATTCCTGGCAGAGTGCATGAGGGATTTTGGCAAGGCTTATCTGCCCTATGGGAACCAATGATGAAGGAGATTAAACAGCAAATGACGGCAGGTGGAAAATCATTGCCGCTCTATATCACAGGTCATAGTAAAGGCGGTGCCTTATCAAGTCTTGCAGCACTACGGCTCAAATTAGAGGCAGGTATTACTCCTACAGCCGTTTATACATTCGCTTCTCCCCATCCCGGAGATACCACCTTTGCCAACCAGTATAGTTTGGAAATTCTGAATCACATCCGCTATGAATACGGCAATGACATTGTTCCCCACATTGTTCCAGATGCCGCGTTTATGGATGCGATCGCTCACCTGCCTGTCTTTCGCAAATTCTTCAAGGGCATGGAGACCTGGAACTACGCGCATGTCGGGATGCTGCAATTTATCCAATGGCACAAAGAAAACTTGGTCAATGACTCCGAAGAACTGAAGGCAGAACGCTTAGTCAGGCTCGTGGGTGCGGTTACAGAAGGTCAATTTGATGCAATCATCGCTGCTCATTCAGCCAGTTGTGGGGGCGGCTACATGAATGGTGTGTGTTCAACTGAAGTCTGTTTGGTTTCTTTTTGATTATTCGAGCTGTTCTCTAGTTTTTGATGGAGACAAGTCATGGGACAGTTCCCATTGTTAGATGTTGTGATTGGATTGTCTCTGATCTACACCTTCTTGAGCCTGCTTTCCTCTGAATTAACGGAGATTTTGACGACAGCTTTACGCTGGAGAGCAAGGCATTTACAGCGAGGCATTATGATCCTGCTAGGTGAGTCGTCAGCACTCAGGCGCAATCCCCAACAGTTTAAGAACACGATTACCGACAAACTCTACCACAGTTCCTTAATCGCTTCGATCACGCAGCGATCAAGAAGAGGCAAATTGACGATCACCCCTTCCTACGTTCCCTCTGGGGTGTTTGCAGATGCTCTGCTCGAAGTGCTACAAAGTCTACCAGATCTCGAAACTGAAGCGCCGCAATTGCAGCAGGATGCCACAGAATCGGTTCGTACTGGGGTGTTTGCAGATGCTCTGCTCGAAGTGCTACAAAGTCTACCAGATCTCGAAACTGAAGCGCCGCAATTGCAGCAGGATGCCACAGAATCGGTTCGTACCCTAACTGCACTACTGGCTAAAGTAGAGCGTTCATCCGAGTTATCACCTCGGCTAAAAGATAATTTGAACCGGATGGCTAAACGTGCCCAAGAAAGTACAGACGAGGCTGAACAGCAGATCGAGCAATTCAGGCATGAGATCATGCTCTGGTACGAGCAATCAACCGCTCGGATTTCCGGTATCTATCGGCATCACGTCAAAGTCTTTACAGTTTTGGTCAGTGCTGTTTTGGCAGTGCTAATCAATGCAGATTCTCTGTATATGCTCAGACGAATCAGCGAGAATACCGCAACGCGCACAGTAATCATTCAAAACGCGGTGCAAATTGAGGGATGCCAAAATGACCTCAGCTCGGCTGCTTGCATGGATCGCATGGCATCTCTGCTCGATAGCACGACCATTCCCATTGGCTGGCATCCTGTTGTTCGTCAAACACAGTATCAGACGACAATAAGCATGGCGGGTAAATGACAGGTACTTGGCGGGTGAGAACAGCATTTCAAACTGCCAATTGTTAGTCAAATTGATGCGTCAAATCAAGCAATGAAAAAGACACTGGAGGATCACCCATGCGGGAGCCTCTCCAATGCCTGGAAAACGAATTGAAATAAATCAAGTCAGAGTGTACATGAAATCACGAGAGTTCGGCTTAACCCAAGCCGAGTCTGCTGCTGTGGCTGGCTTTTCAGAACGCAGTGGACAACGAATTGAAGGGGGCGACTACCAGCCGAATCGGGGCAAAGCGCGGGGATGGCGAACCTGTGCTGACCCATTAGCCGAAGTGTGGGAGAGCGAACTGGAACCGATGCTCAGAGGAGCGCCCGCACTCAAGCCGATGACGTTGTATGAGTACTTGCAAGCGAAGTACCCTGGCAAATATGGGCAAGTCTTGCGGACGCTCCAACGGCGAGTGGCAACCTGGAAAGCGTTGTACGGACCCGCGCCAGAGGTGATGTTCGAGTTACGGCATGAACCCGGAATGATGGGTTTTTCTGACTTCACCGAGTTGAAAGGAGTCGAGATCACCCTGAACGGAAAAGTGTTTGAACACTTGATCTATCACTATCGCTTAGGGTACAGCGGCTGGCAGTACGCCCAAATCATCCCGCCCAAATCATCCAGGGTGGCGAGAGCTTTATTGCCCTGTCCGAAGGGTTGCAAAATGCCCTGTTTGCTTGTGGGGGTACGCCGAAACAGCATCGGACTGATAGTTTGAGTGCGGCGTACCGGAACTTGGGCGGCGTTCGCAACAAGCCCTTAACCCGATTATATGACGACCTCTGCCATCACCACCGGATGCAACCGACCCGCAACAACACCAGCATTGCCCACGAAAACGGTTCGTACGCCTTCGGCGGAGCGAAGCTCTATGAGTCTCCACACGGACACTTGAAAAACCGGATTAAGCAAGCCCTGCTGCTGCGTGGCAGTTGTGAGTTCAGCAGCATTGCCGAATATCAAGGGTTGATCAATCAAGCGGTGGATGGACTCAATGCCCAGCACAGCGAGAAGATTACAGCGGAGAAACCGGCGTTGCATAATAGTGGGATGGATTGAGGTCAATTTGAATGCAATGTCCTGAGTGCAAGTCTACGCATATTCGCAAGAACGGTCATCGCAGAGGTAAACAAAATCACATCTGTGTGGATTGTGGTCGCCAATTCATCGACGACTACATTGCTTTGCGAGGGTACAGCGATGCTGTCAAGCGGGAGTGCTTAAAAATGTATGTCAACGGCATGGGATTTCGCGCCATTGAGCGGGTCAAAGGAGTGCATCACACCACTGTGATCACTTGGGTTAGACAGGTGGGAGAACTGCTACCAGATGCCTACGACCCGCAGACCACTCCAGAGGTGGGAGAATTGGACGAACTCGAAACCTTTGTCCACTCAAAAAAAACAAGATCTGGCTGTGGACGGCGGTTGACCACTTCAAACCAGGGATTTTAGGTTGGGTGTTAGGCGACCACAGTGCCAAGACTTTTGCCCCGTTATGGGCAATTGTGGAGACCTGGCAGTGTTATTTCTACATCACCGACGGTTGGTCGGTCTATCCCTGCTTTATTCCCGATGGCGACCAGATTGTCAGTAAGACTTATATGACACGAGTGGAAGGAGAAAACACCCGATTACGCAATTATTTAGCACGCCTGCATCGGAAGACCCTCTGTTATTCTAAATCCGTACCAATGCTGAAACATTCGATTCGTTTGTTACTGCATTACCTGATATTTGGAGATGTGCCCATCCCTACCTGATTCATCCCTATGTTCAGCAACGCCGGAAATAGATGTACACTGCCTGCCAATCGGGGATGTCTCTTTGTAAAGATCGCCATCGACACTCTTCTGCCAGCACGTAAAAGATGACGTTAAGGGCTTCCCAAGCATCGGTTGTGCAACGTTTACTTTCTGTTTAAGTCTCTTTTCGTTTTTGTGCTCATTGGAATACACATGGGTGTACCTGCGATCGGATCAGGATAGATTCGGCATTGCAAGTTAAACACTGCTTTTACCGTGTCTTCTGTAATCACTGCTTTCGGTTCACCTGCTGCAAAAACCTGCCCTGCTTGAATGGCAATTAAATAATCAGCATAACGACAAGCTTGATTCAAGTCGTGTAACACCATGACAATGGTGCGTTCCTGTTGCTGATTGAGATGATGCAATAGATCGAGTACTTCAACTTGATGAGCGAGATCTAAAAAGGTAGTTGGTTCATCTAATAACAAAATCTGGGTGTTTTGGGCGAGGGTCATTGCAATCCAAGCTCGCTGTCTCTGTCCGCCGGAAAGGGTATCAAGGGGACGATCGCCCAATTCGACTAAATCTGTAATTTCTAATGCCTGTTGAACATGCTGCTCGTCTTGAGCGGACCACTGCTGTAGCCAATTCTGATAGGGATAGCGCCCCTGTGACACAAGCTCTTTGACGGTTAATCCTTCAGGTGCAACGGGGCTTTGAGGCAGTAAACCCAATTGTTGAGCCACTGCCTTGGTTGAGCGTTGCGCGATCGATTTCCCATCTAAATAAACGGCTCCCTGAGTTGGCTTCAGCAACCGTGCCAACCCGCGCAGTAAGGTTGATTTGCCGCATCCGTTTGCACCAACTAATACTGTAATTTGCCCAGCAGGAATTGCCAGAGTTAGATCTCGAACAATTGTGCTGTTTTCATAACCCAGGGTCAGGTTGCGGGTCGTGAGTCCGGATGATAGCGACATGAGAAGTTTTCTCAGCAAAATAGTTAGGCTATTGTAATCAAATTTGCCTCTTCATGGAAACACATACAGCAATTTTCATTTGTGTGTACTGTACGAACTGCCTGTTTTCCTTAATCCAGAGTCGTTATCTGTGTAGCACTTATCTGAAAACCGCTGTAAACGTAAATGGCACAACACAGTTAAGGCTTCTGGCATCTAAAACTTTTTCTATTGAAATCTATTCTTAATAGTGTTACGGTATCTCAATACTTTAAAGTCCTCTATCTAGCTGCAATCTTGGATATGGGTAGTGTAATTTCTGGCATGAGTTGTGATGACCTTTGGCAGGTGAGCCGTCAACAGTCACAGCAAGCTGACCCTCAGGATGCAGGCGATCGCATTGCCATATGTCCATCGGTATTAGGGAAGGGCTACAAGCGAGACATTGAACTCCGCAATGGCATTGATCTGACTTTTCATCGTTATCAGCTCAAGGATGATCTGGTTGTGGATCGAGTTCCATGTGGGGAGACGGACTGTTTGGAGTGGATGTTTACTCTTTCATCAGCAGTTCAATTGCCGAACGGGGTGCAGGTCTGCCAGGGGCAACATCTCGTAGCCGGGTTGGTTTCACCAGGTGGAAATTTTGCAGGACAGTCTAATACAACAACAGTAGAAATCGATATTCATCTGGAGCCAGAACGGTTGCAGACTCTAATCAGCAATCAGCTTGATGTTTTGCCAACTGAGTTGCAACGGATGCTAGCACGAGATGAATCACTTCCCTTTTCTGCTGTTCGCACAATCACCCCTGCAATGCAGAGTGCCTTACAGCAAATGCTGGATTGTCCTTACCAAGGTGTCATCAAACAGATGTATCTGGAAAGTAAATCTGTGGAAGTGTTGGCTTTGTGGTTAGACCAGGCGCGTTCAAGTGATTCTGAATCTTGCGCCTCTCCGCCCCTACCAGCAATCGATATCGATCGCCTTCATCAAGCAAGAGAAATTCTGCTCAAGCAGCTTGACCATCCGCCCTCATTGTTCACTTTAGCGCGACGGGTTGGCCTGAATGACTGCACCCTCAAACGCGGATTCAAACAGGTGTTCGGCACAACTGTCTTTGGCTACTTGCATCAGCACCGCATGGAAATAGCGCGATCTCTGCTGCTGGAAAACCAACACTCAGTTACGGCGATCGCTCAAGCTGTGGGCTACACCAATCTTTCAGCCTTTAGTGCCGCCTTTCGCAAAAAGTATGGTGTGAGTCCAAGAGCCATTCAAGGGGGTAAAAATTCTGGTGACTTAGTGATTGTTGCCACTGCCTAACTAAAAAATTCCGTTTCAACAAACAAAAATTCCGTTTCAACAAAGTTTCAATCACCGATTCATTCTACTATCTGAATTCAAAGCAGTTGAGAAGTATTCTTAACTAGCTGACTAAGATTTTAGGTGTGAAGGATCGGCGGATGAACTGGAAACTGGCATTTTGGTGGGTGGGTTTAACCTCGATACTGGTGGCTCAAGTCGGTTGGGCGGGAGAATTACAAGAACAGAAAAACTCTCAGCCCGCAACCAGTGTGAAAGAGTGGCTGGCACAAATCGATGCAGAAACGAACCAAGTCACAGAGGTACGGGTTGAGCCTACCGAGTTGGGGCTAGAAATCATCCTGACAACCGCGACTGGCAGGCCATTACAAATTGATGCAACAAAATTCCGGGCAGAGGGAACCCGTCTGATTGCAGACATTCCCCGTACGGTTTTGGCTCTGCCCACTGCTCAGGAGTTCACAGCAACAAACCCCACAAACGAGATTGCCCCTGTGCAGGTAGTGCAACAGAGTGTCAATAGCATTCGGGTAATCGTGAATGGAACGAATGCCTTGCCCAAGCAAGAAGTTTCCTTGAGAACGGGAGATTTTGCTTACACCTTGAACCCAGAAACCGAAGAGGCAGATGAAGAAATTATCGTCACGGGTGAAGGACCACGGGGCTATCGGGTTCCCAACGCAACCACTGGAAGTAGAACAGATACGCCCATCCGAGATTTACCCTTTTCTGTGCAGGTTGTTCCTCAAGAATTGCTGCAAGATCGCCGGGTAGAAAGCGTGAATGAAGCCCTGCGAACGGTTGCCGGAGTCACACCCGATAATCCATCATCCTCAGCCTTTGAAGGCGTTACGATTCGCGGATTTTCAGGGCGGAACATTATTCGCAATGGGTTGCGGGATGACACCAACGTCACAACCCGAACTGCCGTTCCCAATATTGAGCAAATTGAGGTGTTAAAAGGTCCGGCAGGTGCCCTATTCAGCCAGGGAGGGCCGGGGGGCACAGTGAACATTGTGACGAAGCAGCCGTTATCGATCCCCCGTTATACGGTTGAAGCCACGATCGGCAATTTTGATACTTACGCAGGTGCGATCGACTTCACAGGTCCATTGAATGATTCTAAAACGCTGTTGTATCGGTTTGTGGCAGGAGCCTCTAGTTCAGGCACCTTTATTGACTTTTTCGATCGCTTTAATCTAGTGGTTGCGCCGACCCTGACCTGGCAAATCAGCCCAGAAACGAAACTGACACTAGAAGGTGAATACACTCTGTCGGAGCAACCCAACGCGCGCGGACTACCCGCCAAAGGAACAGTTTTGCCCAACATCAATGGGCGATTACCCAGAAGCCGATTTATTGGCGAACCTGAAGATGAACTCGACAAAAACGATCGCTATGCGCTGCGGTTAGGGTACACCTTTGAACATCAAATGAGTCCCAATTGGCAATTTAGCAATGCCTTTCGAGCCTCATTTCAGCGCACGCCGCAAAACTCCCTCTTTCCAGCGGCGTTATTGGATGATGAGCGCACTTTAGAGCGAGGTTTATTTGCGACCAGAGACCAGTCTCAAGATAATTACATTCTTGATACCAATGTTGTGGGCACCTTTAAAACCGGGAGTATTGGACACAAATTACTCTTTGGCTTCGATTTCAATCGGGATGTGTATGCTTCCAGTAGTCGGCAGTTTGCCCTCGCTCCCATCGATATCTTTAATCCCGTGTATCGTCAACCCCGGGGAGAGTTACTCGCAGAATTTCCCCGCGAACCTTTCTTCACAACGTCTTTTGGTATCTATTTACAAGATCAAATTGATTTATTACCTAGTCTGAAACTCTTACTAGGCGGACGCTTAGATTTTGTGGGGCAGGAAATTAATTTTGTTGATGGCACCGAATCAAGTCAGTCTGATCAGGCGTTTAGTCCACGTGTGGGGATTGTCTATCAACCGATTGATTGGGTCTCGTTGTATGCCAGTTACAGTCGATCGTTTCTCCAAAGTGTAGGGACAGCATTTGATAATACTCTCTTCCAACCAGAGCGTGGCACTCAATACGAAGTCGGTGTGAAAGCAGATTGGCTCGATCGCCGATTGTCTACAACCCTGGCGCTTTACCAGATTACCCGCTCGAATGTCTTAACCAGCGACCCGTTAAATCCAAATTTTTCAGTGCAAACCGGAGAACAAAGAAGTCGCGGCTTTGAACTGGAGATTGCTGGTCAAATTTTACCAGGATGGAAAATTGCATCCGGCTATGCTTACACCGATGCCCAGATCACGAAGGATAACGTTTTGGCGGCTGGCAATCGAATTAATAACGTCCCCAAAGATGCATTCAGCCTCTGGTCAACCTATGAAATTCAAACAGGGTCTCTGCGAGGTTTGGGCTTTGGGCTAGGGATCTTTTATGTTGGAAAGCGTGAAGGCGACTTGGATAACTCGTTCCAGGTTCCCAGCTATACGCGAACAGACGCAACCCTATTCTATCGTCGCGACAACTTTCGGATTGGATTAAATCTTGAAAATTTGTTTGACGTTAGCTACTTTGAGACGGCAGAAAGTTCTCTACGAGTTTATTATGGCGCTCCTTTCACCGTTAAAGGTACGATTTCCTGGACATTCTAATGATGCTTCGTAAATCCTGGTGGCAACGTATCCAACAATGTTTTGTCGGAACTCTGATGGTCGTCTTACTCCAGAGCTGTCCCAATCTAGCTCAGAGATCTCAGGTATCACTCTCAGAGGCGGTGCCACCAACCTGTCGAACGGTTCAGCATGAATTAGGGGAAAGTTGCATTCCACTTCACCCCCAACGCGTGATTGTGATGGATCAGGAAAGCTTGGAGATTTTAGTGGCGCTGGGAGTTCATCCGATCGCCGCTACATCCTCCAACCGGATTGCGAACAAAAACACCATCCTGAATCAAAAAATCAAAGCGGTCACCAATTTAGGCAAAGAAGGACAGCCTAACCTGGAAGCGATCGTGAGACTCAAACCCGATTTAATCATTGGGATGTATGTCGCTCCTCAGAACTATAAATTGTTTTCACATATAGCGCCGACGGTTTTGTCGCGTTCGGCGGTATTTGACCTCGATCCGGCGGTATTTGACCGCGCCTGTGAGAGCTTGAAAGATAGATTTAGCAATGCTTCGAGTGTTGTAGTATGGATAGTTTTTGTCGTTCGGCGGTATTTGACCGTAGATTTTGGAACCAGAATCCGGCGGTATTTGACCACTTCTGAGTTGAAATGAAAATCTAAGGGAGAGCAGAACCCTTATTTTCAGGAAGATTTGACGAGTTCAATTGAAATGAAATGTCATACGCTATTTGACCGCCTGTGACATACAATTTGGGCGAGTAAGGGAATTGCGTATGGACACTGCTTCAAACCCCAAACCCAACCCTTTGGAATCAAGGCGAATCGAGCAACTGTCACTGCCGTTGCTAGAGGCAGAACCTGATGAAGAGAACTGCGAAATCGTCAATGCGATTGCAGAAGTCTCAATCGAAGTGCAACAACGAATCGAAGTAATTCAGAAAGTGATGGCAGTGCGGGGCACTGAGCAGTATGCCAAGGTTCAACGGCAAGCTGCCAAGAAACTCGGTTTGAGCGCTCGCAGTTTGCGACGACTGGTGAGATCGTGGCAAAAGCATGGCATTGCTGGATTAACGAGACAATCGCGCTCAGATCGAGGGACGAGTAAACAGAGTGAGGACTGGCAAACTTTTATCGTTAAAACGTACCGGGAGGGCAATCGTGGCAGTCGCAGGATGACCCGGGCACAAGTTGTGCTGCGGGTTCGTGCCCGCGCTCAGGAAATCGGTGTCGAGGACTATCCGAAGCGCACCACTGTTTACAGCATCCTCCAACCGCAAATTGAGAAACAGCAAGCAAAGCGATCGCTTGGTTGGCGAGGAGATCGATTATGCATCACCACTCGAGAAGGGATTGAGTTAGCGATCGAATGGAGCAATCAAGTGTGGCAATGCGACCACACCAAAATCGATGTGTTAGTCGTGGATCAGTCCGGCGAAGTTTTAGGGCGACCGTGGCTGACGATCGTCATTGATACCTATTCCCGCTGCATCATGGGATTGCATCTTGGTTTTGATGCTCCTAGTGCCCAAGTCGTCGGCTTAGCATTGCGCCATGCCATTTTGCCCAAACAATACTCAGCTGCTTATGAGTTGCAGCAGGTTTGGGGCACCTATGGCTTGCCCCAATATTTGTACACCGATGGTGGCAAGGACTTTCGATCACAGCATTTAGAACAAGTCGCAACCGAATTAGGCATTGTGTTGTGTTTACGGCGGAAACCGTCCGATGGGGGCATTGTGGAGCGACCATTTGGCACATTCAATCGCGAATTTTTCAGCCCCTTACCCGGATATGTCAGCAGTAACGTAATGGAGCGATCACCCAAAGCCGAAACTGAAGCTTGTTTAACATTGCTGCAAGTGGAACGATTGCTCGTGCGCTATGTGGGGGATCACTACAACCAGGCAATTGATGCCCGGATGGGTGATCAGACTCGGCTAGGGCGATGGGAGGCGGGACGAATGGCTCAACTTCCTTTGCTAGGAGAGCGTGAACTCGACTTATGTTTGATGCGACGCGATCAGCGCACGGTGTATCGCAGTGGCTACCTTCAGTTTGCCAATCTGACATACCAGGGTGAGCATTTAGCGGCTTATGCGGGAGAAACGGTGATTTTGCGCTACAACCCGCGAGATATCACCACCGTTTATATTTATCAACTTCAGGATAATAAAGAAGTATTTTTGACTCGTGCCCATGCAATGGGGTGGGAAACTGAAACCTTATCTTACCGGGAGGCACAAGCCCTGAGTGAACGGCGACGGGCAGCAGGCAAAGCGATCGACACTGGAGCGCAGTTAGCTGAAGTGCGGGATCGCGACCGACAGGTGAAGCAAGTGCAGCGACAGCAGCGACAAAAAACAGATGCAATCCCAGTTAGTTCCTCAACCTTGTCACCGGCTCCAACGGATGCAGCAATGATCTCCGCACCGACAACCGAGCCATCGGTTGAAGTCGAGAAGCCGAAAAAGCCTGTACCGTTTGTGCGAGTACTGGACTATGAGCAGATGAAACGTGAGGCCGGGTTGCTATGAAGGCAGAGGAGCAAGAACGGATTATATTGCCACCGCAACGGGTTAAGTCAGAGTCCCAAGAGGCAATCGCCCGACTTCAGCGGCAATGTTTTGTGGAACTACCGACTGTAAAGCAGTTTCACGCCTGGTTAGATGACAAGCGGCAGTGTCGGCAGGCGTGTCGAGTCATTGGCGACTCTCGAACGGGCAAAACGATCGCCTGCGATGCGTATCGACTGAAATACGCATCGCAAACCGCAAATGGAGACGCTCCGAGTGTCCCTGTGATTTATTGGCACGCGACGACCGAAACGGGTCAACGTGAACTGTTTGTGGGACTACTGGAGCATTTGAAATACCGTATCACCAACGGCACAATTGCGGACTTACGCGAGCGCGTCTACCGTTTGCTGCGAGCTTGCCAGGTAGAAATGATCATTCTGGACGAAGCCCATCGATTTCGCCCCAAAACCTTCTCTGAAATCCGCGACATCTTCGACCTATTAGAGATCTCCGTCGTACTAGTGGGAACAGATCGCCTCGATGCGGTGGTGCGACGGGATGAGCAGGTGCATAACCGCTTCATGGCGTGTCACCGCTTTTACCGCTTTGATAGCCAAACGCTAGAAGACACCACTGCGATTTGGGAGGAATACGTGCTGAGATTGCCCCAGCCCTCCAATCTCACTAGCGCGGAAATGCAAAAGATTCTGGTCGCGACCACACGCGGCTACCTGGGCACACTCGACGAAATTCTACGAAACGCCGCCCGTCGTGCCTTGCAGAATGGGCGATCTCACATTGAGCCATCCTTACTCAGCCAAGTGGCACTTGAGTATAAGTAATGGCTTCAGATAGCTGGGTGTTTCGAGTTGTCCCTCATGATGAGGAAAGTCTAGGGCACTTCCTGGGACGGTTTCGACGGGCAAATGAGTTGAGCTATAAAGCGATCGCCGATCATTTAGGGGTTCGCGTCGAGTGGGTGCAAGCCTGGGAGACCCCTTCTCGTCGTCGCAATCCCACCCCACTTCAACAAATTGCCCTTGCTAAATTGATGGACGTTGATCCTGAGCAACTTGTCAAAATGCTACCTGCAAGCAACTTGCATCTACAAACCCGCCTATGCTCAACCTGTTACGAAGAAGTTGAAGTTCATCGTATCACCTGGCAGCAAAAGGGAGTGGAGGTTTGCGAGCGCCATAACCTTCCTTTGTTGTCTACCTGCCCCATTTGCCAAACTGGATTTCGGACACCTGCGTTATGGAGCGAGGGGTGTTGTGAACGATGCAGACTTGCTTTCACCCAAATGCGATCGCACCAAGCTGCATCAGACGTGCAATTGCACCCCAATTCTTCAGGCTAAATTCAATAACAGCTTCACTGCCCAAGTCACTGCTCGTCCGCTCGTGGGTTCATGGTCCTGGTGGAACTGCTTCTTCAATTGTTTGAGGAGACCATCTTGTTCCAAAATGTCGATCGAATACGTCCATTGTCCTGGAGTGAGTCTGCGGGTAATGACTGCGTGAGTCCGTTCAATCTTCTCAGTATTAAGTGCTAGACAAGCAATCAAGAATGCAGGTTGTAGCGACGCAATTTGCTGTTCAAGCTCCTGCAAATGAATGCGTAGCTCGATCATCTTATCGATAACGTCCCATGGATTGAGCAGATCAGTGGCTTCAACATTGTTGGTTTGGGTGGATTGTAAAGTGGATGGCATCGGCACTCCTGATAAAGATAGGACAGCTTATGCGATCGTTCCCTTTCTATCACTCAAGAAATATCAAGTCTTGATTCAAACTGTTAACCCTTTCCTCAAGGCTGCCCCTGAGCAGGTTGTGCTAGGGGAACGGCAAACTCCTGGGCGATCGCCCGAAAAGTCGGATCTGTTGCAAACACAATGATGGGGAATTGACCGTCTGGCAGCAGTGCGATAAATCGTTCTGACCGTCCACTCTCCTGTAAAGCGCGATTCAACGCCGCCAAGGTTGCATCAACGTCATACCAATCCCCCATATCTTCGGGTTGAAACCGATACACTCGATTGTTGTGAACGAATTGTACCTGCTCCCCTAAACTGACCCGATCTGCTTGCCTAAACTGAGATACAGCGCTCACCTGAAAATGATCTTGGCTAATCTGAATCAAGTCTTCAATCAGTTTTCGATAATCCACAGGAATGCTGGTTTCAGCATCAAATGAAATAATTCGGTTTTGATTTGCCAGTAGTTCAGTCACGACTCCAAAAGCATCTCCATGCCGTTGCCATAACTGCTCAATCTTGCGCCACTGTTGATCATTCAGAGGTTGAATAATCCCCGCATCAATCAAGCGATCGCCCAATTTTCGCGGCGTGAGTTGCTTCATTTTCCAAACCACTTGTATCTTTTGAAATGGATCAAGTTGCTCAACCACCGCTGGAGCAACGCCTCCAACATCCCCACCCAATGCCATCAATGCCTCTAAAAATTTGCTGATGGTATCGGGTCGTTTGGCTTGATGAATCTGTTCCAGCACCATTGTCAGGACAACCGGGCGATTGACTAGAGCCAACGTATCAGGCTGTTTTCGTATGAGGTCAGCCAGGGCTGCCGCCGCATATTCGCCTAACTCGCGATCGCCCAACAGAGTTTGCACCTTCGCACAAAAAGTCTTTGAATCTAGTTGCCCCAACCGTTCTAGCGCGTGTCCGCGTACCCAATCTTCAGCCGCAGACTCAATCACCGCCATCAGTAATGATTTCTCTTGAGGTGTGTTTGCCTTGGCGATCGCCTTGAGTGCCCAATGGAGTGAATTTGCGACAGCGCTCTGATTCATGCGGGAGATCGCATCATTAGCAGGTTGACGGGGCTGTTGAATGGTATTGAGAACATAGCGTGTCAGTAGGTCAATTGCCCGTTGAACCAGCACAGGATTGTTGCTCTCGATGTAATCTTCTAAATTCCGAATGACGCTTTGCTCCCCAAGGTCTCGCTTTTGAGCAAATAGCAATTCCTCTAGGACATCGAGTGCGCCTCTATCTTTATTAGAAAGCGCAAACCATCTCACCACTGCAAGTCGAACCTCCTGGCTTTGATCCTTAAGTAAGGGAAGAATGGTTTCCTCCGTTTGAGGCAAATCAAGATTCACCAAAACCTCAACCGCGAACTTTCGCAGATCTTTATCGGGATTCCGCAAGTAAGGAACTACTGCCTCAAACACTGGCTGACGTTGTAAGGGCAAGGGCTGAAGATGGGAAAAAATGTCGGGAGCTTTTGCGGGGACTCGCAATTTCATGCCTGCCAAATCAATCAATACTGTCCTCGGTAGGTAGGGTTCATCTGGTTGGCGCAGCGCTGTGATAAAAGCTTCAGTACCTTCTGCCTCACCTAAGTGCAGTAATAAACTACCTGCATTTAAGCGGGTATATCCCTTGCGTTCCTGCATTGCCTGTTTCAAAGAGGGAATGAGTTGAGACCTCATCTGCCGAAGTTTGGCGTATACCTTTGGGTCAAGCAAATCATTGTCACGCATTGTCTCTAAAACCTGTTCTGGAGTCAGGGTGTTTTGTGCCCGTTCTCGTGCCTGAGCTTGTTCCACTGAATCCATCGGCTCTGACATTCTGATTGCCTCTCCACTGAGTCCAGGTTTTATTAGTTCAAGAATACTATATCCGACGAGCGCAATTGCCCAGTACCCATTCATTCGTTTCATTTAATGGATGCATTTTCTCAAGTTGAAGATACTGCGGTTCAGATGCGATTCTATGAGTGGTGGAGTAAGTTTGAGTTAGCGAGTAAGACCGCTCAACCGGACTAAGCTCTAAAACTGAGCCGATGAATCTAATTATGAAGCTGCTCTAGTGAGTGGCGATGGAGCCGTTTAGCTGTCACTATCTAATTCGCAGCAGTCGCCTACATTTTTGATTATCATCTGCTATGTCTTTTTGCTGCCATACAGGACTTAGCCTTGCAAAGCCTTGCATAATATCTTACCTTATCTTTTTGTCTCCGAAGAGACAAGCATTATCTATTAAAACCCCTAAACTTCAAGAGGCTGAAACGCCACAGACCCTAGGATAAAACGGTTTAAATGATACGAACATCTTATCTTTCCTTCTGTTTTGAGAAGACGTAAGGTAAGATAACGCATACAAATATCTTATCTATTGCTTGCTTCGAGGTACGACAGATAAGTTATTCGTCTTGCTTTGAGGTAAGATATACAAATATTTGATAGGTAAGATAAGATATTCAAAAGAGGGTTAAAACAGGTAAAACGCTAGAACCCATACGCAGAGGGAGTTTTAATGCTTACAGTGCTGCACGGCTACGGGGATCGCTTATACGAGGACAGAAAAAGAGTGTAAAAACATTTTGGCGCAAAAAAGCAAGATAAGATATGCTTATATAGGGATAAGTTATCATTTGACA
>NZ_JBXBCE010000009.1:0-32381 GCF_056784215.1 Leptolyngbya sp. CALU 1928
GCTGCCGCTATCAATATCGAACAGCAAGTAATGGGTTTTAGCTCCAAAGCGCACTCCATAGAGATAGCCGCCTTGCAGGATCAAGCGATCGGAGAGGGGGTGACGGCTCTCGGTCTGCCACTGTGGCTTGGCGGTGGGCTGGGGATGCGCGGCATAGATGTAGTCATGGCGATGGGAAAACAGCGTTAGGAAGGTATCTTCCCCTTCTGTTACCGACTGAAATGGAGAACTTAGATGAGAACGTTTGGGTTGGAGTTTCGCTCCAACCCCCTGGAATGAGGCGACGAGAGGCAGAGTCATGGGCTGCCCTCCCGCTGGTCACAAAATCTTCGATGCATGATGAACTTCCTATGTTGGAACAACAGAGGGTAGGAAGCTATGCAAAAAACTTGACGAAATTTGTCAACTTGACAAATTTCGACTAAGATTGGCATAGCAAAGCTGGATGGTCTAACATTTGCTTTCGATGGGCGCAGTTAGAGTCTCCGAATCCTATCCCGAATTAAATAAAAGTCTTTTCGCCCCTTCTGTTAGCGCAGTGGGGGTTTCGACTTTTTAAAGGGTTTTTTATGTCACGGGCTGACCTCCTGGGGTTTCAAACGGGAAAACTGGTTTGCTCATCTGCGGCTTTGACTGTAGAGAGCCTGTCTGATCTAACCGCAGATCTGGGAAAATGTCGCGATCTCTCCTGCTTTTCTATGCCGCGACTCTATCCAGCAATTTATTAACGGTTGCCGCTTGGGTTGCCACCCACTCAGACAGCTTCATAATGTTGAGCGATTGTTGCTCAGCTACTTTTAAATGTCCATCAACTGACTGAGCAAGTCGGTCTACGGTTTGCGCCGTCCGATCAACGCTTTGAGTTAGGCGATCGATGCTTTGTGATTGTTCGCCAATTTTGACGGCTAAATCATCGATCCGGCTCACCAGTTGCCGATTGCCTGTTTCTATTGATTCAGCCAACCTGGTAAGCGCTTGACGGTTAATATCCGCAAAATCTACCAAAGTATCTAATGTGCGGTCTAACTGCGTTTTGGTCATCGCGATTTTTAGTCCCCTTGCTTACGAACTAGATAAGCCAAAATGCCCTCTAGTCGTTCGCTGATGCCTTCTAGCTTAGTAATCCGCTCTCCATGCCCGGTAAAAATTCGTTGTGACTCAAATACAAATGAGTCAACCCGTTCGCTCATTTGGGTAACTCTTACAGCAAGTTGATCTAGTTGTTTTTGGGTTTGGGCTTGAGTTGCGCTCAACTGGTCAAGCTGCGACTGTGTGCGATCTTGAGCAGTTTGCAGTTGCCTGATCGCTTCAGTGTTAACCTTTTGCTGCTCAGCAACCTGGTCTAACTTCTGATTAGCAGATTCAGCATATCGAGCCGCTGAAACCAGCAACTCTTTAACAGTTTCAAATTCATCACGGGTAACAGTAGTCATTGCGATCGCTCTCCTTACTTGCCCTTGCTAGCAGAATCAGAAATTAGACCTTGCTTTGCAGCATCGTTTACTGCTCTTTCGATAAGAACAGCAACCATCTGTGACATGGAACGCCTTTCAACGTCTGCCAAAGCTTTCAAGCCTTCTTTAAGGTCTTCTTCTATAAAGGCTGTAATAGTAACCTTTGACATTTCATCATTGCTCAGTTCTGACATCATCATACGCTCCCAATAAGAAAATGGTGAAAACTCTATCACTTTAAATGGATTCTAACAAAAACTATTGCATTCCTAACAAATCTTGTTAGGATGTTGGAACAACTCAGAAACAGCACTAGAACGCACCTGAAACGAAAGCTACTTGTTTCGGACTGTTCCGTGCGTGTTCCAGCCGTTCTAACCCAGTGCCCACACCGTTCAGAGGCAATCATGAAGACTTCACTGACCAAATTTTGCAAAGACTACTCTCTTGCCAAAACGACCGTTTTCAACCGCTGTAAAGAATTGGGCATCGATACCTCAGAAGGAGTTAGCCCTGATGATTGCGATCGCCTGCTGCACGAATTCGACATCGCCCCATCCGAACCAGAACCTGTACCCGTCCAGACCACTGTCGAAGTGGGCAACCATCAGATCGTGCTGTCCACTCCCCAGCTACCCGCCCAATTTAGCCTGGAATCATTGCGGTTTGGTGAATCCATCACCTTTGAAGATCCCCTAGTCATCGCCTCCCAGTTCATCGCGGTAGCCGATCAAATCAGTGATGCGATGGAAACCGACTTAGATAATCGCAAGGCAAAGTTGAACCAAACTAAGCAAGCGAAAGACGCGATCGCCGCCAAAGCAATGGCATTGAAGCTGCAACAGCAGCGCTATCAGGAGAAAGCCTATCGGATTGATTCAGAACAAACTGACCAAACCGACTCCCTCAAAGAAGCCCTGGAACTATTGCAAGCCTTGGGGAAGTAACCGCTTTGCTCTGCTTAGCACTGTTGCTCTTCATCCTTGCCACTCAAAGGAATTCGAATGAAGCGCCCCAAAATCAAACCACCCAAAACCGCGCCGCCGCCCTGCCCTGGACAAATTGAACTCTTCGATCGCCTGACTAACTTAAACATCGAAACCAACGCAGACCCCAACTACAAAAGTTTTTTCGCCCAAATACTGAAGGAAGAATATGGAAGGAATTGATCTTGTCATTGTCGGGGTGATCGCCGGACTTGCAATCGCAAAGGAAATCCAAAGTCAATTCGTAATCCCAAAAGCCCAACTCAATCGAGCGATCGGGAAGCTCAGCGGTCGATACGAGCTTCAAGCCTTTGGAGAAGACAAACTGGTCATCCTCAAAGAATTGCAGGAGGAACTGAACAATGGACATTAAAGAAAAACTCTCAGAACTCCCCGGCGCGGCAAAGATGGGCGTTTTTGCCGTACTGGGATTGATCGGGATTGGGGTTTTATCGACCAGTTTAGGATTGGCAGGCAAGCTAATCAGCCCCACCCCCGAAGCCGGAGCACCCCAGCCCCTACCGTCCAGCTTAATTCAGCCCGCCCCAGACCCTCAATCCGAACAGTCACCCTCCGCTGAAATTGATAGCAAACGGGTGCAACTGTGGCAAGCCTTACAGAACTCCAACACCTCCTTTGAAAGCACTGTTGCCGAGTTTTCCAAACGGATGCGAGCAGCACGGGGTCAGCGCTGGTATCAGCAAGCGATCGCTGAATGTAGTCGGATGGGTGCTGAAAAGTGCCCCAACCCTTACCTCTGGCTCGTCAATCAGCAACAGCAAGAAGTGTTTGATCTTCGACAGAAGTTAATTGCTGGAAAAATGGGCACGGATGGGGTCAGCGCTGACGTGATCCGCCAAAAGCTAGAGCGAATCCAAGATATAGCCGCCGCCCTCACCCTGACTGATGGCACCCCACCCATCCCCGCGATCGCCACCGAGGATCTGGCAACCAAAGCCGTCGAAGTCTATGGTGCCGCCGCCGCCTATGAAGCCATGCGCCAACAGGATGCCAACAAAGCATTCAAGGGCGGCACTGACGCAGACATGCCCGATGCCAGCAGATCCTTCAGTCGAGGCGCAGTCGATGTTAAATAAACAATCGCTTGCCGGAATCCTTTTAGCGGCGGGGTGCCCCGTGCTGCTGTGGGCATCCACTCTCGCCGCCCGCGTCGAGTGCAAGATTGATATGCAAGCCAAAACCGTCGTGCCCTTACAGCATCGCCCGGAAGCTTACCCATTCATACTGCTCCTAGCCGCCGCTCAAGGATATGCCGCATGGCAATTACTCAAGGGCGATCGCGTTCAAACATCATTGGCACTCGCAGGAGGCGACGAACCAGTAGGGGCAATATCTCCATCCATTGCAACTGAGTTCAAGCCTGAACAAACGGCTGTCTCAGAAGTGCCGCTACAAATGCCAATCCAGTTAGGAGCAAGATTAGAGCAGGTTGCCGTGGTTAGTCCGTTTGACGCGCCAAAAGAAACTCAGTTCTACGACGTTGCTAAAGACTTAGGCGGCGATCACGCCAATAAAATTTTCCCCCAAAACAGCCTGATTGTTGGCACACCTGGAGCGGGAAAAGGGATTGTTGTTAGCAATGCCGTTCGAGCCATAAAAGCCCAATTTCCAGAGCTTATCGTTGTCGGGATAGATCCAAAAGCAGACCCTGACGAAGACGGGTTGTGGGAGACAGGAAACCATTCCTATACCCACGTTTTTCGCAAAGCCGTAATAGATTTGTCACCTGACGAAATTGCTGAATGGGTTGCCGTGGCGATCCATTCATTCAAGCAGTTGCCAAAAAGCAGCCCAGCGCTATTGATTTTCGATGAATTACTAGCTATCAATTCATCTTTCAAAGAACTAGACAAAAATAGCAAATTCAAATCCGTGCCGCCGTGGATGAGTACATATCTGACGCATTTAATCAGCCTTGGGGATAGTTCAGGCAAATGGTTTTGGGGAGTTACTCAAGCGGCAGACGACAAATCCCTACCTTTTGATACCTCCGTGCGTAATAATTTGCGATCGGTCGCGATCGTCAGTATGCACAATCTTGGGGCAGTTCAGGGATTGCTCCGCACTGACGTGATCCCCTCTGGTCAAAAATCGATTGAATCGATTCAAGAAAATGTTGATGCCAGTCCGGTGAGTCGCGCTTTTTACGATCGCAAAACCAACCGATGGTATCCCATGTTGCGCCTCAAAAACTATGGAAAAGATCGAAATCCATTCGCGCAAAGCGACCTGATTAGCGGTTCAACGGTTCGCGAACCCGGTTCAAATTCCGAACCGCAACGAACCGCTGAATCCAGCCAAAACGAACCGCTGAACCGCTTGCCAGTCAACGAGACTAGCGATTTGTACCAGCCCGGTTCAGAAGTTCGTGAACCGCCTCAGAAACTCCTAAAACCCCTTGATCCGGGATTGAAAACGGATGAAGACATCACGAACCGCCTCCGTGATTTTCAATCGGCTGGACTTAACCAAGCTCAAGCAATCCTCGCAATTTGGGGTTTTAGAAAGGGAGGAAGCGCCAACTATCAATGCGCTGTTTTTGAATACAAACGACTCTTAGGAGAGTAAAAAATGAGCGGCAATAATCAACAAAATAATAATCAAAACTCGCGAAGCAAGAATGCCGACATTTGGGATGTGATGACCAACTTCCACTACAATCCCGCATCGCCTGAGTCGTGGTTTCGGTTAGGCGCTCAAGTCGCCGTGGGTGGAATGATGATCATGCTCCTCAAGTCTTTTGATGGTTCAACCTGTGGCAGAGGGTGGAATATCTGGCTGCCCCAGACCTGGACAATCCCAGCCGGGTGTTTTGGTCGCAGCTTGGTCAAAAACGTACCAGACAATTTCCTGGATGGTGAGACGGGTCCATCCTCTGGAGAACCCGCCAGAACTCCAGACGTGTTGCAACCCCCCGCGCAATTCCAGCCTTCCCCCGCTCAATCCCCCAATCCGTAGAAGCATCATGGTGACCAATCTATTCAAGCTATCGGTTTCACTGGCTGTCCTCACGATTTGGGCAGGTATCATCACCGCTGCCTTCGCCGGTGGACAGAAGCCGATTGAACTTGGATGTGCACCGCGAGTCTGGCAGTGGGTTTTAAGCTCTGGAGAAAAATCCACCGAACTAGAGAGCGCCCCCGCACCATTTGTCGATATTGCGAAAGACAGCGCCGATCGCGTGACTAAATCTTTCAAATCTGGAGCCGTAGAAAGCCCAACGCCCCAGCCCAGTAACGCGCCAAAACCGTTAGATGTACGATTAGCCGCCTGCCCTGATGGTAGCTTCGACCCGATCGCGCCCCAGGTTCCATTAGAGCAAGCGCTCAGATTCAAACAGCAGATTGATGCAGGACTAAAGCCCACGACTCTGCTGCAAGTCCAATCAGCGCTGGGACAGCCTAACTGCGTGATCAGCGGCAAAGCCTATCACTATTTAATCTTTGGATCACGCGCGATCAACGCCTCAATCGAAAAAGCAGAACTGCCGCTTAAGTTGATTTTCACAGGTTTCTAGCATGGAAGAAAACCCCTTGGATAAGTGGGCATCAAATCTAGATGCTCAAGTAGAGACACGCCTAGCCCAAGCTGCCCAGCCGTTTGTAGATCTGACCCATCAGTTGCAACAATTGCAAGCCACCGTAAACGCGATCGCCCATGAGGATGAAGCAAAACGCGATCGCCGGACTACGGTGATTTTGATGGGGTTGCTAGTAGGTGGACTTGCTTGGGTTCAAGTTGGTTTCCCCTTAGTTCGCGGAGTAGTCGATACCGTCAAAAACGAAATTATTGACCCAGTGCAAAAAGCTACGAAACCCGTCCAAGAGTTTTTCACAGGCGACTTAAACAAAGTTCCAGAAGCAGGCGAGAAGATTGGAGGATATGAAGTCACCAGCGGATGGGGAGCACGCCCTCAACCTTGCTCAGGCTGTAGTGATTATCATCGCGGAATTGATGTGGGTGCCCCAGTAGGATCGCCCGTGTACGCTGTAGGAAAGACCGCAAAGACGACAGTAGAGTGTTTGCCTGATGACGGGATGGGTAAACAATGGGTTCGGCAAACATCCCCCGATTTTCCCGACTTGGCTCAGTTTTAGCAACGGACAAAAAATGGTCGTTAAGGCTGAAAGACTAATGAATCAAAGCTTTCAGCGATTACTTTGCTTGAGTACTTGTTGGCTTGAACTGTCCCATCTTTAGCTACAAATGGGACAGTTCAAGTCATAAGCAACGGTTTTCCGCCATTACAGACTTCTCAGCAGTGGTTGACCAGACCTCGTAAATGGGACAGTTTACTCCACCCGCTCACTAACGACCAGAATTTTTCCGCTGCTATAACTGAGCCTGTCCCGGCAGTTGCAGTTTCCCTTTGCCAGTCGCCTTGAGGAATCCTGTGTCTAAATCGGCTATAC
Organism: Leptolyngbya sp. CALU 1928; assembly: GCF_056784215.1. Taxonomy (NCBI): domain Bacteria; kingdom Bacillati; phylum Cyanobacteriota; class Cyanophyceae; order Leptolyngbyales; family Leptolyngbyaceae; genus Leptolyngbya; species Leptolyngbya sp. CALU 1928. The sequence continues at coordinate 6,874 of NZ_JBXBCE010000009.1, forward strand.
CCGGCTCCAATTCCACGATCGCCATGCCTGCATCGCGCAATCGCGCCCCTTTCTTCAGCCCCATAAATTCCAGGGATGGGTCATGGGTGACAATCAGCAGCGGCAAGCCTACCTTGCGAGATTCACACAGCCCAGTTCGGGTGAAGTCGTGTAGTAATTCTTGATCCACATTTGCAGCCCAGCCAGAGGCTTCCTCACAAATTACGCTTTCGACTAACCCGGCTCTCAAAAGCTGCTCTAAGAAATCATCTTCACTGATGCCTGACTGTTCAAAGATTTGATAGCGCTTCTTAATCAATGCCAGATAGGAGCGCATGAACTCCTCTACAGCTTTATAATCCTTCCCGCCTCCAATCAACTTCATGCCTTGCCAAGTGGCGGCGCTGCCATGGGGATTGAGCACGATGACTTTTTGATTGTGTGCCAGCTTATCAGCGGCGATCGCCCTGGTCAGTGATGTTTTGCCACTGCCCTGTCCACCCCACACCAGAGTGTTTTGCAATCGGAAGAAATGCATTAACCGGGCGATCGGGTGGGGTTCGTCGGGGGTAGGGCTTGGAGTGGTAGCATTTTGGGATGTGGCAGTGTCGCTGTTGGGTGGCACTATTTCAGGCTCAAACCAACGATGCCCTTTTGCTTGTTTTTCGGATTGTTCCAACAGGTCATCCAGTTTGTCGCCATAGTGATCCTCTAGCAGGTTCCAGCCGTCGCGATTGAGGGGGATGCCCCGTTGAGCGGCATGAAGTAACTGCTCAGCAGCGGCATTCTGCCCAAAGGATTCTGTGTACTCTTTAAGCTCATTGCCCCTGGCGGCAACCGCAGACCCATTATGTTTGATAGCAAACTCCGCACGGGCGATCGCGTTGTTCTGCTTCTTTTGTGAGAGTGCCACCCCTCCAAGCGTGAGGGCACCTGCGACAAAGTAATTCGTGAATGCCAACGCAACAGCCCCTAGTCCCAAGCTACCAATCATCAGGTAGGGCACATTGTCGCATTCGTCCATCGCTTGCCTAACAGCGGTTTCATTCCAATCTTCTGCGGTGTTATGCATGGGGGGTTTCCTCTTTTTTTACGGGCGGAATACACTGTATTTTTCTTTGAACCTTGCACGAGCCGCTTCAACTTCTGCGGCTGTTTTGTCTTCCTTCCAGTTCCAGATGCAATCTTGCAACATGACTTGCTCATCGACTTCTTCAGGCGTGAACGCTCCAAAGTCTTTGTAGGTTCCATCTGGGTAAATAGTTCCGATTCTTATCCAGTATTTTTCAAAAATGCGGGCATCTAATTTTTCTGCCGCACAGCGCTCAATCGTTTGTTTGGGGGTTAATTGTGCTGTTTCACCAGAGCAAAACATTACGCTGTAAATCTTGTCTTGTAGCTCGTAAGGCTTGTCTTGCGGCATATCTTCAGCCCCTAAACCTGCGGGGCTTCCTCCTTTTTTGGGAAGATTTCGGGGTAGATGGATAGGGCGATTCGCACGATGCGATCGACGAGGAACAGCACGCTAAACATAAGCGCGACGTTGATCCAATCAATTTTGCCGACTTGAAAGGTGACCAGATACCACAGGAAAGTGAGCAGGTTTCCATCGGTCACAGGCGGATGGGTAATGAAACAGATCGCCAACTCCAAGGCGTAGACAATGTTCCGAGTGCTGCAAAGCGTTTGATAGGTTCTGATTGGGTGATTGTTATAGGAGCGCTTGAGACTGGTTACAGCTCGTCCATCACTTTTACCCGGTCGGTATTTCGCCCAAGTTGACCACTGCTCAATGATTCGACGCATCCGTTTAGGATTACGTTTGTACAGGTAGGGCGCGAGTTCTAGCCATTGAAAAATGACATAGAGCAGGATTCCGAGTACGACGGCAAAAGAAACCGCAATCCATTGAAACAGCCCACCAATCCCAGGCAGGGCAAACAGGAATCGAGCCAAATTGGTGAAGTCGATGCGATCTGCTAACAGGATGATGATGTCTATGAAAGGCTGCACGTTCCAAGCGATCGCCAGTCCTAGGAGCAAAAAGAGCGCGATGACAATTACCAACAGCAAAGGACTCCAGCCCTCTTTCTGTTCTTCGTTTTGGTCTGGTCTGCCCACATCAGCCTGTTGATTTTTCCCGAATCGAATCCGAAATTTACGCTTGGGTTTGTTGGTTTTGGCGGCGGTTTGGGTCATGGGTTTATATTTGTTTGGATGTATGGTTGTTTGATTTTGCGAGTCGGTAATCCCCCAGGCGTAGTAATCTTCGATATCCGTCTCCGACATGATGCGATCAATTTCTTTTTGGGGAAGCTGAGTAGGAGTTTCGTCGTCGGCAAACGGGCGATGAATCCAACGAGAGCCTTCTGTGGGGGTAAGCTGATACCAACTGATATTCCCTGTCGCTCGATCTCAAAGTGACAGGGAATACTCCTGATCAGTGCTTGATTTGGGCATTTGCCCCCCCAATGCGCCCATCGCCTGCTTGTGGATTGATGCCATGCAGTTGCATCGCTTTTTTGACCAGGGCAAAGTTTTGAGTGGTGGCGACATCCACGATACTTGTCTCACCGCTGCCCACGTCTGCCAGGATTCCGGTCGTGCCCTGGTCGTCGCACACCACCATATTCGGCGCGAGAGTGGCTCCGGTTGTGGGGTTGATGACTTTCCCACCAGGCGTAATATTGGCAAATTTGCTGGTGTTGTTAATCGAAACAACAAAGGTGTTGCAACCTGCGGCGTATCGCGCATCTGCAACTTTGGCAAGTTCCGCGATTTTCTCAGCGTCGAGGCGCTGCATTTCTTGTTCGGTGGAGATGGCGGCGGCTCTGTCGCGCACTTGGCTAAGCCGCTCTAAGTTGCGCTGGGTGTCAGGGATTGAGGCGATCGCCGCTCCAACTAAAGCCACACCCAAAACTGCTTTGATGATGGTGGGCTGATGACGGCGACGATAGCGAAATGGTAGTTTCATCGGGTGAATCCTTGTAAGGGTTTGCTTGTTTGGAGGGGCGATACGTGCTAAGCACAGGCTTCGCCAACGCTACTTTCTCAGGGCTGCGATCGCTCTCTCGTTTAGCAATGGGCTGAATGCATTTCGCGCGCATAATAGGTGCCCTTGGTGTAATCCGATGGCTTGGAGGTGCCAAACCTAGCCCGTGCAGCGATCGCCTCACAGTCACTCTTTTGCAGCAAGCTATTGACGGCATACTGATCCGCCCAGTATTCGGAATCAGGCTGCATTTGGCGATCTTCTTGCCAGTCAACCGCGTGCCCCATTTCGTGGGCGATCACAGCCCTCCGCATGGCAGCATCCATTGGCTGGCAGATGCGGATTGTGTTTACGTTTAGGTCGTACTCTCCATAGGCTGCTGATTCGCAGCCGCCCTCAATGATTGGAGGCGCGACAAAACTACTGGCAGTAGGAGTAGACCGGGGTGCAACGGGTTGATAGCGTTCAGGGGCACGGCTGCGAGTAATTACAGAGGCTTCGTTTTGGGGTGACGATGAGTTAAGGGTGCTGTTGCCAGCGCTCATCATTGATGAGATGGTGCAACGGCTGGCTGTACAGGTGCCCTCGCAGCCTGTCAGCACAGCAGCTAATGCACCACATAAAAAAAGTGGTAGTTTCAAGGGGTGAACCTGTCTAGGGGTTTGCTTATTTGGAGGGGCGATCGCATACTTTCTCAGGGCTTGCGATCGCTCTCTCGTCACGTCTCTTTGAGTAATTCAGAAAATATCTGCTTGGCTCGTTCGTAGTCGGGGTCGCTGTCGGTTTCGATGATTAAGGTTGTCAGGCGATCAAACAGTGGCAATTGACCAGGACAGGGCGGCGGCGCGGTTTTCGGTGGTTTGATTTTGGGGCGCTTCATTGGGGTTCCTTTGAATGGCGATGACAAACAGCAGCAGAGCTAAGCAGAGAAAAGCGGTTACTTCCCCAAGGCTTGCAGCAGTTCCAGAGCTTCTTTGAGGGAGTCGGTCTGGTCAGACTGCTCAGAGTCAATCCGATAGGCTTTCTCCTGATAGCGCTGTTGTTGCAGCTTCAATGCTGTTGCTTTGGCTGCGATCGCGTCTTTCGCTTGCTTGGTCTGGTTCAGTTTCAGCTTGCGATTGTCCAAGTCGGTTTCCATCGCGTCACTGATTTGATCTGCCACTTCAATGAACTGAGTAGCGACGGCTAAGGGATCTTCAAAGGTAATGGATTCACCAAACCGCAATGATTCGAGGCTGAATTGAGCGGGTAGCTGTGGGGTGGCTAGCACCATCTGATGGTTGCCTACCTCTACGGTGGTTTGGATAGGGGTGGTTTCTGGTTCAGGTGGGGCAATGTCGAATTCGTGCAGCAGGCGATCGCAATCTCCAGCGGCTAACCCATCTGAGGTATCGATCCTCAATTCTTGGCAGCGACGATGAACGGTGGATTTTGGTAGGTCATGGTCTTTGCAGAATTTGGTCAGTGATGTATTCATGTGGCTCCTGAATGGCTTGGGGACTGGGTTGAAACGGCTGGAACGCACACGGAACAGGCGAAACAAAGAGACTTCGTTTCAGGTGCGTTCTAGTGCTGTTTCTAAGTTGTTCCTAGTTCATGCCAAACATACTAACATGAGTTCATGAATCCATATAAAACTAAAACATCTGAATTCTTGAACTTGTGCCAAAATTGTTATCAAGTGCCAAGATCAGGAGATACAAGCATGAACCTAGCAGGAACTACTGAAGTGGCTGGAGGAAAACGGGATGATCCGAAATTTGCACAAGTAAGCGGATTTGTTCCAAAAGAGTTAGCGTTGCAATTTAAGGCAACCTGCACGTTGCAGGAGCTAACCCAGTCAGATGCGATTGAAGAGGCATTGAAAGATTGGCTGGCTAAAATTCAGAAGAAAGACAAGTAAGGAGCGATCACTATAAATAATGCTGACTGACCCTGAAAATCCTTTTGAAGAGTGGGCTAGAGAGGTTAGAGCATCAACCCTGAATGAAGCTCAAAAGAAGTGTGAGGCGATCGCGGCTGATATTCCGTTAACTGAGGTTCTGTCAGTCAGTCAGGAGACAGTGACACCCTACGAAGGGACTTATCGATTTATCTGTTGGTTTAGAGGTGAAATAACCGAAAATGGCGACGACAACGATTAGAGACTTACGCACAATTCGCAATGTCCCTAAGCCAGGGGAACACCAGCTATCGATCAATTTAGGGTTAGCCGATGCTGCAACGGTGCTAGACTTCAGCCGTGCCGCTGGCTTAAGGTTTGAAATTGTTCAAATTCCTACCCGCGATGGGATTGAAATTCACGCACTGCTATTACTCAAGCATTCTGATGTTGAACCTTTTGGTTCCGAGCTTTCAGATCGCCTTGATCAACTAGCTGCAACAATCAACCCCGATGCAATTCGTCATGTCTACGGCAGGCTTAAAGCAGCATAGGAGACGCGATCTCACAGTTTAGTTTTTTTGATTATGGACATAGAATTCAGAAAAGATTTGAGAAAAGCGTTTAAAGACTTTCTAGATGCCTACCAATCTTGGATCGCCAAAGTAATCAATAATCCTATATTCGCTACAGCATGAATTGAGGGTGATCGCCTGTTGACCAGCAACAACAAAGCTAAGGGGGTGAGCAACCAAAGGGTAGTTTATTCAGGAGTACGCAGCTAAAAGCCTTATGTATCAGCGATTTTCAGAACATTTCTCAAAACTGGGGGTATGAAAACAGAGTACCGAGTGTAAAGTTAAAAGTGTGAGCGCGTGTACCAATAAAGGCAGATTCTCACCCCGCTAGTTGATTACGCGATCTCTCCTTCCAAAACAAAAACGACTTGACAGCAGATCTCACCCCGCATCAAGTCGCCTTTGAAATTACCAATTAAACAAACCCCGCAGAGGGATTGCTTTGTCTATGCAAATTGTAGCCTCAAAGTCTTCAAACAATCAACAAAAACGTCTGTTTTACTGGCAGAGAAAGGTTGTAGCTCTTATTCAGTGGCAATCAGAAGGGCGATTTCTCTCCAACACGCAAAAGCGGTTGGTTCGTCACTGGCAATGCTGGCAGACTAAAGCGCGGGTCTCAGGATGGAGTAGTCGTCTCGTAGACAGGGCGATGATTCTACGCGATCGCGGGGGTGAGTCATGAGCGCGATCGACCCCATCAAAAAGACCTTTGAACAGCGAATCGCAAATCAATTCATTCACGGCAGCGCGATCGACCGTGACCTGTTTAATAGCGCGATCTCATTCATTGAGGACGAAGGACGTTGGGAGCCAAACTACGCACTCAACTTAAAAGTTTCTACCCAGTGGCAAACTAAGCCGCCTCACAGCTATGGCAGTCTAGCAGCACTCGTTCAAGAGACGGGGGAATTATGGCAGGGTAAGCCAGAGTTCCCCCGTCTTGACTGGAAGAAAGGGAAGCTAGAGCCAATCAAATACGAGACCGTTAAAGGCAATGGTTCACGGGCATTTTTGCCCCCCATACCCGCAAGTATCCGCAAGAAAATAGCAAAGCGTTACGGGGTAGTAGTGCCCCTAGAGGGTTCATTTTGGGATTGGCTAGAGCAGCATCCAGAAATTCAAATAATCTTCACTGAAGGCGGCAAGAAAGCGCTCTGTTTATTGTCTTTGGGCTATGTGGCAATCGCGCTTTCAGGATGCCACGGCGGCTATTTATCCAAGTGTGGCGATGGTTTTGCCACGGCACCCTATCTAACTGAAGACGTTGCCCGATTTGCCAAGTCAGGACGCAGGTTCACATTGGCGTTTGACCAGGACGCAAAACCAACAACTATCGAAACTGTGCAACATGCGCTTGCACGGCTTGGCAGTTTGTTGATTGATTGTGGATGTGAAGTGGCGATCGCGAGTTGGCAGCCAGGACAGGGCAAGGGCGTAGATGATTTAATCGTTCAGTCTGGCGCTGAAGCTTGGGAGATTGCCTACTCGAAAGCAAACCCGCTAGCCCCTTCCGATGTAAGCGATCGCGCTCACTTAATTGCCAAACGACGACAGCACTTCCTTAAAAATTACTGGGGTAACTTACAGAAGGACTTTAGGCTTAGCCCATCCACAAGTCGCACTATCGAAACTTATGAAGGCTATGCCCCAACGCTGTCACTCGACACAAACACTATCCTCCTACGTGGCTGGCTGGGCAGTGGCAAAACAGAGGCAGTCATCCAATCCTTAGTGCCACACAAAGATAAACAAATCGTGTGGATTTCCGGTCGCAACGGACTGTTACGCCAAACCGCAGAGCGGATGCACAAGCTTCTCAAACTCGGTTTTACTGCTGTCTACCATTTCCAGGATGACCCTGGTTTATACCGTGAAATGCTGAGGGATGGGCACCCCGGCATTTACATCATGTGCCCTGATTCGCTGAAAGATTATGCAGTGAAGCACTGTGATTGGAAAAACACCATTCTGGTGATAGACGAGTTCTCAGGCATTCGGCGCGAGGTTCTCAGCAAAACTGAAATCATGCCAGAGTTTGAGCGGTTGCTATCTGAGAGTCAAACCCTGATCGCAATCGATGCCTTCCTCGGCGACATCGATGCACGGATCATTTCTCGCTATCGCCCAAGCACGAGGGCAATCTACGATCAAACCTTTAGCCAATCACAGAAGCCGATTCAGTGGTTAGAAACCCGCACGAAAGACGGCAAAATCTCAATGTCACACGATGGCATTACCTACGGTTTATTGCGTCAATGGGTGACAGAAGGGCACCGGATTGCGATCGCAACTGACAGTAAACTCAATGCCAAACTCTGCGATCAATTCCTACGAAAGTTGGGCTACTCTTCACAACTCTGCACGAGCGAAACGATCGAGAGCAATCAACGATTGCTGAATGACCCCGATCGCACCTTGGCAGAATCCGATGCCCAAGTGCTGATTTACTCCCCCACTGCTCAAAGTGGTCTGGATGTGCAAACCCGTTTTGACCGGGGATTAGCACTTTACAGCGGCGTGATCAGTCCGCTGGACTTCCTCCAAATGATTGGGCGCTGCCGTCAGTGTGAGCAGTGGGCAGTGTCCGCACCCCGGAGATCGCTTGACCCTGACTGCATGGTTCATTCACTCGACAACCCCAAGCTGTTGAAGATGGGTGAAAAATTACAGCAATCATTCACCGATCTGGATATCGAAAGCAGCGCTAAAACTCTCGGCTGGGGGCTATGGCAAGACTTAACCCGCGAAACTGAAAAGTCGTTTCATTCTGAATATCTACAGCAATTGCTGTTGCACTTCTTTGGCTCAGTGGAAACTGTTGAAGTGGAGTGCGATCGCTCGACACATAGAGCAGATTCCAAAGCTATCAAACAGGAAGAGGCTGTTTTCAAGCTGAGTGCCAATCTTGCCAATGGACAAAGGCTTAAAAGCCAACAGAAAGCCCCTAGCACTGATGCTGAGGTGTGGGATATTGCCCTAGCAGAGCAGCACGATCGCTATCCAAAAATTTGGAACCTGCTCTTAGAGTTTTGGGCATCCACTAACGAAGAGTCCAAAGAATGTGCAGTTGAGTTTGCGATTGTCGCATCTAGTCCCCGCATCGAAAAGCTTAAGCGTTGGGTGAGTGCCACTGGCGCGAATGCTGGTGAAGATTTGGCAGCACTGCAAGACCAGGTGAAACGGCGCTTCACCACCTATACCAGTCAACACTATAAGGAGTTGCAATTCGACACTCTCTTTCAGGAATTGGACTTAGAGTCGTTGGCAGCCGTGAAGAAAGGGGAAAGTGTAGTCGCACACAAAACCCTTTTCAGAGATTGTTCTGTCCGCATTGGTGAACTGTGGACAGATTTTCAGAGATCGCCCAAGCTAACTAAATTATTTCCCTTTGTTGATACCCAGACAGAATTTTTTGCCATTGTGAAACGCTGCATGAGTTTTCATGGATATCAATCTGGTGGAAAAACGATTCGGCAAAGATCGGAGGAGCTACACCCCAATGGCAAAGATCGGCATGGCAAACCACGACTAAGCCATTCACAAAGCGTGTGGTTCGTTGGCTGGCTGATTATGGAGGAATCGGGAAACAAGCTATTCCAAGAACATTTCGAGTGGATTATCGAGGCGATTAGAGATCGCCTGACTCATGAGCGAGAACAGCGGCGGCAATGGCTAGAGCGGCAACAGCCCCCACCGATGGCAGCGTAACTTTGACTTGGCAATTTACTAAAAGCGGCTCAAAGATGGGCGGCTTTGCTGTGTGAAAAAACGTGTGTGAGTCCCTTCTAAATTACCTCACACACGTTTTTGATAGGAACGATTTTGATGCAGGGAAAAATCCTGTTACAGAAGTCTAAAAGTAGATCAGTTTGAGCATTTTTCGGAGTGGTCTATGGAGTCAGCACCTCTATTTTTAGCTGTGTGTGAGGACTTCGTAATATAGAAGAATCAATACCCAGAAAGGATCACACATGCGATCGCGAATTTCTGAGGGGGCAAATGAAAGTAATAGAACTACCACCATTCAACCAGGCGATCTAGTTGTTCTCACGCGAGACGGCTGCAATCGCTCTGCGAATGAATTGATGGCGATCTGGACGGTGAAAAATGTGCGAGATGATTCGGCAATGGTTGAGATGCACCCAGAAAATCAAACCGTTGAAGATTTGCCAGTATTGAGCGCCAGACGCTATCTGCTCGATTGGCTAGTTTTATACAAAAAGATAAGTTGTAACAGTTGAAAATATCAGCTTTTCAGATTTTTGTATTTTTGAATTGGCGAAATTTCAGCAAGGTGAATTTCCAAATTTTCGCCTTGATGCCATTTCACACAGGCAGCAAGAAGCATTTCCATCAGTTCAGATTTATCAATCTCAATCCCTTGTCTGCGAAGCTTCACCAGCAGTTCCTCTATATCAAAATCGGTGTCTCGTTTGACATAGAAGGTTCTACCAATCCATTCATCATCGGATCTTTTTCCTGTCGCTGGTCTGCCCCTTTTCTTGACTGGTGTTTTTGGTTCGCTTTTAGGCGATTGTCTTTCTGGCTTAGGTTCTTCCAGGTTTGGTTCCAACTTAACTATTGGTTCTGGCTCCGATTCAATTGCTGCTTCTAGCTCAATTTCCTTCAATTCATTCCTTGCCGATAGTGCTTTCTTGTAAGGATTCTCAGCCATTACTAAAGACCTCCTTTCCCGCACGTACATAATCTGACCAGGCAATTCGAGCATTGCGATCTCCCTTTACATCCCTCACTAAACATCCTTGTAGTGACGCTGACTCATAAGCGGCATAGCGCCTGATTGATTGCTTAAGTAGTGGATAGTCGCTTAGGGCATCCCTCGCTAACTCACCTGTTTTCCTAGGCGCTGGAGGAACAATGGTCAGCATCAATTTATAGTGCTTACATCCTATGGAGTTGAGCAAGTCAACCGTTTCTAGGGTTGCCTCAATCGATAAGATGTCAGGACTCGAAGGAACGATGAGCAAGTCACACCCCTCAGCTAATGCATCTAGATCCTCCTTGCTTGGACGGGCTGGGGTATCAAAAATGATGTGCTGAAAATTTCTGGTGTACTTTGGGGATTCCATCAGGGAAACCACCTTAAAAGGCAGTTCTCCTCGTTGTGCCCATTTGATCGACGATCTATTAGGATCTCCGTCAATTAGAAGTGTGGTGTCATTTTCTGCCATAACAGCGGCAAGGTGAATTGCTGTGGTAGTTTTACCAACTCCACCTTTGGCAGATGTACAGGTTATTAACATGGGTCGTCACAACGTAGTCTCTGCTGAAATGTATTGCAAATTGCCGCCAATGTCTATTTTTGAATTGTTAACAATTCAAAAATTCACCAATTCAAAAATCTACCAATTCAAAAATTTGTATTTTTGCCAATTCGTCTAGTCAATCAAAAACAGCGCCAGCGAAATCAGGAAAAACTTATCAGTGAGCCACAGAATCGGACTTTCAGACGGTTGTACCGGGCGCTGAATCATAAGTTTTTCGTAATTCCCCAGTTCCTCTCAGTCCAATCCCTATAAAGTATAGAAAACTCATTTGCTAAAATATGAATAAAGCAGTTAAGCGATAACCTTTTCTTTCAACACTTCCAAGCATGACCGCACAGTGACCGCTTTTGCCTTTTTCAAATAGAGCGAGATCGCTTCTCTCAGCACTTCAGATTGAGTTTGCCCGGTCGCATCTTGAATCAGTTGCAGGGCAGTATAATGATCGGGTGGAATTTTCGCGGCAATGTGAAAATTTTTCATCGCGATTAATCAGGTTAACTTGTGACCCATTTCCCCTTCTCCACTTCAAAAAACAGAAGAGTAAAAACAGGGTGTTAGTCCAAGTTTAGTCCAAAAGTCTGGACTGATTCTGAAAGCCTTGTATACCAATCAATAGAGTGGCTTGATTAATTGCGCAACAAGCAATTAGTCTACGAGTTTATTGGCTTTCAGCCTTTTTGGGCAGTGAAGTTAGTCCAATCAGAAAAGCTGATTAATTGCCCGATCATAATACCCAGTTATCAGAAGCATGAAGTTCAAGGGGATTTTGGGTAGGTTGTCAGACCCGTGGCAAATAAACCAGTATCCATTCAGATATCATCATAGCCGCAGGTAATGAGTAAACCAGGTTGTTTGAGTCTCTGAAACTCAACGCGATACCCCGATGGCAACTTGGGAACCAGTAACCAAATTTGATGGGTAGACTGCCCCGCACAAGATCCAATGCCACTCGTTACGGTGTGGGTATAGGCGGCGACGGTCATCCTGCGTCACACTGACGGCAAAAGCATACCGCCGCTCGAACATCCGCCTGGGATGATGAAGTCTCGCCCGATCAACATCCACTTTGCAAAATCGATCTGGGTCGCTGTATTCGTTCTACATTCAGGTGAATTCCAACGTAGTGATTTCAGCGTTTGCTCATCCTGAATTACAACACCTTTATCTCTTTCCTGGGGAGCGATCTCAGCCATACAACGCCCAATATCATAAGGGCGCACCCTCAACATTTTGCCAGCATCACTACTAGGGATGACGGCAACAGATCTCCCCGCAACAATCACTCCCATAATGCAGCAAAAACAAAGAATCAATGCCGTGATGTTTCTGGTGACCAGTTTCATGCGCGATTTCCTTTTCTCCAACAGAGATTGAACGAGTTTGCCGTACCGCTTGGACCAGCGGGCGCATTTGAGCAGAAAGTTACGGTTTAGGCTGGAATCTTTATCCGACAAGGCTTTCATTTCCCGTGAAGTCAACAACAAGAAAAACGACCGTTTTCTTTGTGCCGAGCTTTTTGCCACAATGAGGTCTTGATTAGCACAAGAAAACTCATCAAGAAATCAAAATCAGGTTACATGGTCAGCTCTAAGTTTCCTGATACATCGAAACCGTAACTTTCTGCATGGATGCGCCCGCTGGTCCAATAACGCCACCGCTAGGTTTACCGTATCGTTTGTGAGCGGAGAAGCCGCTTTCACAACCCAGATTAGCTCACCAATATAGGAATCAGAAATTCCGGCATTGGGATGGGGAAATACTTTTGGTTGAAGTTACTGAGAGATAATTACGGACTTTCTGTTAAGACTTTAAAGAAATTCACGAGATGCCAGTGAATTAACGGTTTAGATGTTGAGCCTTGAAAGGTCATCCTGGAACATCGGGCTTTTCCTAAAGAAGGGATCAATGGCGCAATGTACTGAGAGTTTGCTGATTGTGGATGACCAACTCGACAATTTGCGGGTACTGGCATCTATTTTGAGTGAGCAAGGATACAAGGTCAGAAAGGCGTTAGATGGAAGCACAGCGATGGAATCTGCCCAGGCTCTGCCGCCTGATTTAATTTTGTTGGATGTAAAAATGCCGCAAATAGATGGCTATGAGGTCTGTTTGGCGTTGAAGTCTTTTCCCCAGACCTGTGAGATTCCGGTGATTTTTCTCAGTGGTGTGGACAGTACAGCTGAGAAAGTGAAGGCGTTTACCGTTGGGGGTGCAGACTATATTACAAAGCCGTTTGCGGCGGAAGAGGTGTTGGTACGAGTCAAGCAACAACTGACGCTGCGATCGCAAAAGTGGCAACTGCAACAGGAGATTCGGGAGCGGCAGCAGGCAGAGGCAGCCCTGCGACAAGCAAATCAAGCATTGGAGCGGTTAGCTAACAGTGATGGGTTAACTCAGATTGCCAATCGTCGCTGTTTTGATCACGTTTTAGCTCAGGAATGGCAGCGGCTGCGGCGAGAACAGGCTCCGCTATCCCTGATTTTGTGTGACATTGACTTTTTTAAGCTCTACAACGATCGCTATGGGCATCTGGCAGGAGATGATTGCCTGAAACAGTTGGCTCAAGCCATTGATCAGAGCATTCGTCGTCCGGCAGACTTGGCGGCTCGCTATGGTGGCGAAGAGTTTGCGGTCATCTTGCCCAATACAACGACAGAGGGGGCAGTGTGTGTGGCAAGGCACATTCAGGTAACGCTGGCAAACTTAAACATTCTTCATGAGCGGTCTCAGGTGAGTAATGTTGTTACCCTGAGTATGGGCATTGCCACGTTCGTTCCAACCCTTGAATCGGTTCCAGAGGATCTGATTGCAGCAGCGGATCGAGCGCTGTATCGCGCCAAAGCTGAGGGGCGAAATTGTCACTGCGCTTACCAACCGCCTGATGCCTTGGCGAGTCACACCCCTGACAGGATCGAAGACCTGGATGTCGTCTGGACTTGATTAATCCCCTTAACGATCGCCATGAAGATCCTGGTTATAGACGATGATGAAGCGGTTCGGACTTTGCTCTCAAAAACGCTGACCAGCTATGCTCACACGGTTGAGGTGGCAAGCGAGGGTCAAACGGGGTTCGATCTAGCCACTACTTACACCTATAACCTGATTATTTCGGATGTTTCATTACCCCAGTTGGATGGCATCAGTTTGTGTCGTCAACTGCGGGCTAAGGGCGATCACACTCCAATCCTCCTCTTAACTGAAAGCGATACCAGTGCCAATATTGCCCTGGGCTTAGATGCCGGAGCCGATGATTATGTGATCAAGCCGTTTGCCCTGGTGGAGTTGATGGCACGGGTGCGTGCCCTATTGCGGCGCAAAGATCTGACGCTGGTTCCGGCTGAAATCGGGTGGGGCGAGTTGCGGCTCAACCCGGCTACGGCGATCGTCACCTATCAAGGGCAACTGCTGGCGCTTACACCCAAAGAATATGGTTTATTGGAACTGGTGCTGGGAAATCCCCAACGGGTGTTTAGCCGCAGCGCTATCCTCGATCTCATCTGGTCATCAGATGTTTTGCCGATCGAAGGCACGGTCACCAATCATATCAAAGAATTGCGGCAAAAGCTGAAAGCGGCTGGGATGACCGTAGATCTGATTGAAACAGTGTATGGCTTGGGCTACCGACTCAAGGCTCCGCCTCAGCAAAATTCTTTCACCTTAGACAAGACACCCGCACAACAAACGGCGGATTCTGGCTCTGGTCAATTTGCCAGGGTGATGATTGTGGATGACGATCGGGCAACGCTGGAGGCGATCAGCTATGTGCTGCGACCCTGGGGACTGGAGGTGATTAGCCTCAGTCAACCAGAGCAGTTTCGGCAGGTTTTGCTGGCGGCAACTCCAGATCTCCTGATTCTGAATTTGGAAATGCAGACGTTTAACGGCATTGAGCTATGCCAGAAAATCCGGCAGGATGCTGCCTGGGGGGATTTGCCAATTTTGGCGATGACGACTCATACCGATGCCAAATCGGTGCAAAAAATATTTGCGATCGGCGTGGATGATTTTGTCAGTCAGCCAATTGTCGGACCGGAACTGGTGACGCGGGTGGTCAGTCGGCTAGAACGCTTGCGTTATCAAAAACAGACACGGCTGCAACCGGGTACGACTTCCCAACCCCAGGTGAAGATGCCTATGAAATCTGCGATCGCTGCTACCAGCCTGCAACAGCCAATCTCCACCACTCATGCCAACCTGTTGTTAGTGGATGATCAGCCCGACAATTTACGCGCCCTTTCTGCCATTTTGGATGGACAAAACTACAAAGTTCGTAAAGCAATCAGCGGGGAAATTGCCTTAGAGGCGATCTCCAGCCAACCCCCCGACTTAATTCTGTTGGATGTCAAAATGCCCGGAATGAACGGCTATGAAGTCTGCGCGACCCTCAAAGCCAGCGAAAACGCCCGCCAAATTCCGGTGATTTTCCTCAGCGCTCTGGATGACACCGCCGACAAAATGAAAGCCTTTGCGGTGGGCGGAGCCGATTATATCACCAAGCCCTTTCAGGCAGAAGAGGTGTTGGCGCGAATCAAGCATCAATTGATGATTCGGCAGCAGCAACGGCAACTGGCAGAGCGCAATCGGCAGATTCAATACGCCAGAGAGGTGTTGCGCGAGAGCGAGGCACAGTTCCGCCATGCCTTCGATCGCCTGACGATCGGGTTTGGCTTTGTCGGGTTGGACGATCGCTGGCTGAAGGTGAATCCGGCACTGTGCCAACTGTTGGGCTATACGGAATCTGAGTTGCTGACCGCAACGGTAACGGCTCTCATTCATCCAGCCGATGGAGAGCAGTGGCAGCAGTGCTTTCAGCAGCTATTAGAAAATGAGATGACTCACTGCCAACTTGAACTGCGGTTTTGTGGCAAGGGCGATCGCAGCCTGCGGCTATCGATCAATCCATCCCTGGTACGCGACAGTTCCGGTCAACCGCTCTACGTTGTGACTCAGATACAAGCGATCGGAGACCTCTGATTTCTGAGCTTTCCGACTTCTTCCAGGGTTGAACCATTGCGAAGCATGTCGGATTGTTTCGTTCTCATAAAAAACATCACGACATTATAAGTCCATTACTTTCTTTACCTACGCTCAAAGTGTTGATGCTGTGAGTGTGATTGAACCTGTCAACGCATCGACGCGGTATCCCAGTTATTAACAGGTTCTTCAAGGAGTGGTGAATTCTATGACAAATTGCCCCTGCTGTTCTAATCAAATGCTGCGCCACATTCGCAATCACGAACGTTACTGGTTTTGCCGCACCTGCTGGGCAAAAATGCCTCCAATTGCATTAAACTACAACCTTTTGACTGTGGTAGCTGAAGATATCGCAAGCTACCGTCGAAACTATGGGGCTTGCCCTCTCCTGGAAGCGCTTGCTTCAGTTTGACTGGCTTGCCTGATTGACGAACCAAACTCAACTGCCCTCGCCCCAACCGCTCTTCCTGAATGCTCGAAGGGCTTGCAAACGCAGATTTTGTTCCGGCTCTTTTACCCGCCCTTGACTCCTATGACAGAACCCACTGCCTCTCAATCATCCATTGCTTTGATCGTGTTTCTGCGATCGCTCTCCAAGAAACTTAGCCTCGCTGTGATTCTGATTGGTGCGCTTGTCATTCTGGGGTGGGTATTTGATATTCCATTCTTCAAAACCGTATTGCCCAAATTGCCCACAATGAAAGCGAATGCAGCATTTTGCTTCATTTTGGCAGGAGTCACATTGAGAGCATTGCAGGGGTATGACACCGTTCCTGGCAATTAAGTACCACATCGGCTGAAACCTTTTCTTGGTGGAAGGTCCAGACTGTGATCTTGCCAATTTTAGACCCAATTGATGAACAGAATCTGCTGCGAGGGGATAGTGGCGGTGCTTGATTGATAACTTCTGCTCATCTTGTTTTTGGTGAACACTGATTGCGTGGGAGGCAATGAGTCAACGATGAGATCGGACTTTGGAGTGCTTAAAACCTGCAAGATTACGCTTGTAGTATCAGGTTCTGGAAATGAATCAGTCCAGAACAAGTCCACTCCACTTGTAGTACGTTTTTTTCACCTTCAGTAGAACTTATCAATGGTTGTCTGCTACCCTCCAACTTGCTTGTTTGCAGAATGTGAGGAGTTTGTATGCCCAGTCCCCAAGATACCGCCTACCCACGCTTGAAAAGTAGCTTAAGTTCCAAAGAGTTGACCTCCATCTACACACCCAGTCCAGAAGAGTTGTTGCTGTCGAGTCGAGTCACCAAGAACCAGCAATCGCAGGTGGGGTTTCTGGTACTGGTAAAAACCTTTCAGCGCCTAGGGTATGCGGTCCCTGTTGCGGATGTACCGATAAATATTATCCGCCATATTGCAACGACTGCCGAGCTAAAACTCCGTACCGATACCTTATCTGCCTATGATGCTTCGACTAGCCGCAAGCGGCATCTGACCATCATTCGACAATATTTGAACCTGCAAGTTTTTGGTCAGACTGCCCGACAACAGATGAACGAAGTCATGGCGGATGCAGCACGGACTAAACACGACTTGGTGGACTTAATTAATGTGGCAATTGAAGGATTAGTTCGTCAACGATTTGAGTTACCTGCCTTCAGCACCCTGCTGAAAGCCTCTCGGCAAGCTCGCAATCACGTGACTCAGGCACTGTACCAGCAGGTTATGAACAGCCTTACCCAGGCAGAGTGTGGGCAAATTGATCAACTCTTTGAAGCGGAGGCAGTCACTCACACAACGCCCTGGCATCGATTGAAACAAGACCCCGGTAGACCCACCCTGACTCATTTACAGGTGTTGATTGATCGCCTCAAGGGGTTAGCTTCCTTACGTTTAGGAAAGACCGCGCACCAGTATATCCCCGATAGTAAACTGCGACATTTTGCGGCTGAGGCCCAAACCCTAGATGCCAGTGGGATGAAAGAATTGCCAGTGGCAAAACGCTACACCCTCGCGATCACCCTGCTCAACCAACAGTACGCCCGGGTGCTCGATGACTTGACGGAGATGTTTATCAAGCAGATGCAACAACTGCACCATCGTAGTAAAGCAGCCCTGACCCAATATCGAGTTGTAAAGCAGGCAAACACAGATGAACTGATTGCCACCTTGCGCGATTTGGTGCTGGCTTATCAAAGTGAAGGTGATATGCCGCAACGCTTTGCTGCGATCGCCACCGTCGTTGGAGAACACAGTCAAACCCTTTTGGAGCAATGCGCAGCCCATTTGACCTATGAAGGGAATAACCACTTTCCCTTATTCCAAAAATTTTATAAAAGCCATCGGGCAACCCTGTTTCGGTTGCTGGAGATCCTGCCGCTGCGCTCTAGCACACAAGATGACAGTCTGATAGAAGCCGTTGCTTTTATCCAATCTCAGCGCACGGGTCGGAGTCCCTGGGTTGCCACAGTCAAAAAAGAAGCGACGGGGACACCCGAAGAACATGGGGTGCCACTACTAGATCTCAGTTGGATTGAGGGCAAATGGTGGTTTTTGGTGACTGGGCAACGGCATCGCACCCCTTACCCCAGCCAAATCCATCGTCGCCACTTTGAGGCATGCGTCTTTTCACAAGTCCGATTGGAATTGAAATCGGGCGACCTTTATGTCGAAGGGAGTGATGCCTATGGTGACTACTACAGTCAGTTGATCTCCTGGGAAGACTACCACGCAACGGTGGCGGACTACGGGCAATTAGTGAACCTACCAGTGGACGGACAAGCGTTTGTCAGCCATGTCCAACAGGAATTGGCATTGCAGATTCAGACGACCGACCAGGCGTTCCCTGCTAATACCGAGGTGGAGTACAAAAAAGATCGACTGGTGATCCATCGCCGCAAGCCGCAACCACCGAAGGGATTAGCAAAACTCAAAGCCCTGATCAGTGAACGCCTGACCCCAGTCAATTTGCTCGATGTCCTCACTGACACTGAACTGTGGCTGCATTGGACTCGCTCGTTTAAGCCGATCTCTGGCTATGATGCCAAGCTCAAACAACCCGCCGCCCGTTACCTGGCAACAACCTTCTGCTACGGTTGTAACATTGGTCCTAGCCAGATTGCCCGCTCACTGAGCGAGTTTGATCGGCGACAGTTGGCGGATATTCATCATCGCCACATTGATGACTCCAAGTAGGCTTAGTTTTAGCAACGGAAAAATTTTGGTCGTTAAGACTGAAGCCCAGGCTGGCGTAGCTCTCGGAGTTGCTGTTTCTTGCCAACCTGCTCCTGGTTAAAGTGATACCGTCCATAAACATTGATGTGAGCATATCGAGTGGGCCAGATATGTTTCAACTCTTCATCCCCTGGAAATTGCCCCTCTTGCTTCAACTGTTGAACCACCTTCTCGATGTAAACCGAGTTCCAGACGATCACCGCATTCGTTACTAAATTCAGGCAGCCAACCTGATTGTGTAGTTGTTCATCCTGCTGCCCTCGGATTTCTCCCTGATTGGCATAACACAGATGAGAGCGCAGGCTATGTAGTGCTTCCCCTTTGTTGAGCTGGCGATTGAGTCTGCGACGATTGGTCTCGTCGGCATACCAACGCAGAATGTGAATGGTCTTGATCAACCTGCCATACTCCTGCAGTGCCCGTGTCAAGGGATGTTTGCGTGGGAACGCCTGCAATTTTTGCATAATCAGCGAAGCCGTTACCCATCCCTGTTTGAGTGACCCTGCTAACCGCAACATATCATCCCAATGCTGAACAATCCGTTCTTGATTGATGACGTTGGAGAGATGGCTTTTGAGGTTAGGGTAGTTTTCCAAATTAACAGCACTGGTGCGGTAAAGCTGCTGGTCTGCCAAATCGCGAATGCGGGGGGAGAATTGTAAACCTAATAAATCAAACAAGGCGAAGACGACTTCGGTGTATCCTGCGGTGTCAGTAGTATGCTCCAGAATCGGCAGTTCAGTTTCGTTATTCAGAATCTCGTCAAGGACGTAGGTGGCATCTCTAACCGTCGTTGGCACTGCTTTAGAGCCATACTGCGAGAATTGATCACTGGTCCAGCTATAAAATGTAATGCCTTTGCCATAGCCGAAATAGCGCGGAACTGCCCGCCCCTGCCGCACCGACCCTTTAACTGGGAATCGTTGCCCATCCGATGAAGACAACGTCCCACCACCCCAGAGTTGACTTAAGGGTTGGCGGTAGTGGTAGTTCACCAGTGCATCATTGGCTTCCCGCAACGTGTCTTCACGAATATACCAGGTGTTGCACCAACTCAAATGAGGATAGGACAGTGCCGCAGACGTTGCCAGTTGCTTTAATTCTAGGTTGCAGGCTTGTGCCAAGAGACAGCCATATAGATGCAGCAACAGGTGATTGTCTCGATGGGATGATCCGCCGAGGTGTTTGAATGCATCTGAGAAGCCTGTCCAGCCATCAACCTCAATCAGCAAGTCTGTAATGTCGAGTTGAGGTAAACGGGTTGAGATCGCCTGAGCCAGTTGCTTCAATTCAGCAGATCGTTCCTGAGCTTCAATCGGTGACAATACCAGTTCGCCCTTTTCTTCTCGCAAATCTCCATCTGGGTCATTCAGTAAGGTTTCTACCGCATCCATTAAGGAGAACAATTCGGTTTCCCGTTCTGCCAAACGCGCTTGAGCCTCAAGGGGTGTTCCCAGGAGGTTTACTGTCTGATCACGTTGGACAACCCACTTCTCTTGGGGAATGAAGTAGCTCTCTAATTCACTAAATCGACGGCTATGGGTCAGGTAAATTGCTCCAGAACGTAATTCCTGCCGCAGCATCCACAGAGCAGCCAGCTCGTAGTAGCGACGATCTATCCCGTCGGGTTGCACCACGTAGGACAGCCATGCCTCCGGTACGAATCCGGTAGGTGCGTCATCCGGCACTTTGCGGCGAATTCCTGCATGGATCTCTCGCACCAATTGAAGCGCCTTCAGTAATCCTTGACCCTCCTGACCAGATTGGAATTGAAGCGTTGCCAGAAAGCGACTGGAGAAGTGCCGTACCCGTTGATATGACTTCCCAAAGTAGTCTACATACGCATCATTCTGTGGACGAATGAGCTGTTTTGCTTCTTCAAGTGCCGTTTGTAATTGTATCTGACTAATCTGTTCAAATGTCTTCGCGCGGATGGTATGGTCTTCTACCTCTGGGTTGAGCAGAATCTGTCCCAAATCATACAGAGTCTGAAGTTTCTCGTTAATCGTTGCAGTCGCTTTCAACCGGTCTTGTTCAAAGTGCCGCTTTGCCTCACCGTACAACTTCCAAATTCGTTGGTCTACCATCTCAATCAAGTCATCGGTAAAGTTGTAGAGAGATTGCTTGAGGAACGCAGCCAAGATGGGATATCGTTTGGCTTCATTTGCACGTTGCAGATATTGATTGGTTGCTCTGGCTCCAATTCTTGCCAAGTGGTTGATACGGTTAGGGTTGAGTTGGGTCAGCTTCCACTGATTGACTTGGTGCTGTTGCAAGAAGGCAATCTTATCAAGGGTTTCCAGGATTTGTTTGGGGTTGTCTCCAGTGGGAGTTCTCTGCAACCAGGACAAGGGGGTTCGCCCCAGATCGTCATCCACCTTCAGTAACTTGTCCAGAACCAAGCAACAATCCTTGGTCAGTAACGATTGCAAACTTTGATAGATTGTATTTTGAGCCTCGTGCCTTGCCTTAGAGACCTTATGTGCCAAGCGAGTGGTGCCGATGCGGATAATCTTGTTCTGCTTCAGGAATTCACACGCCATTGTGAACAATAACGTGGGCTTGTCATGCTCCAAAGCTCTTTGCAAAAGCCACTGCTCTAGCTTTACAATATCGGCAGTCGTGGCTCGACGATACCCTGCCAGTTTTTGAATTTGCCGTTGGTGGTGGCGTTGGGTGCTGGTGCGTTTGCCGTAAAATGCCAAGAGTTCCGCTACAATCGCTAACTGTTGAGCGACGTACTCCACAACAACTTGAGGAATTTGCAAGAGATCGTCTGGGAAAAAACCTAGATACCTTAAGCAACCCAGTTGTAGTGAAAATCCTAAACGGTTGTGATTTCCTCGAATAGAATCAATTTCCTGATGGTCAGCAGAAGAGAGTAAAAAGAAACTGTTTAATTCCTCATGGCTGATTTCTTGAGGAAAGCGATTCAATTGGTCATGATCTGCTTGCGATAGGAACTGGACAGGCATGGTTCAAAGAGGACAAACTGTCCCATTATGGTTTGTAAATGGGACAGTCTATTCCTAAAACTGCCTGAAAAAGCCGAGTTTGCGAGGTCGAGACTAGAGATGCCAACTATCGAAAATGGGACAGTTCCACCGAGACATCTTCCCAATGCTCAAAAGCGACCGCGTGAATATCTCACACCTAAAGAAGTGGAAGAGTTAATTGCGGTCGCGAAAACGTATGGGCGCTATGGGCACCGAGATGCCACCATGATCCTTCTGGCTTATCGACATGGCTTGCGAGTATCAGAACTGTGTTCATTGCGATGGAACCAGGTCGATCTAGAGGCAGGACTGTTGCACGTTAGACGACTGAAGCATGGCATTCCCAGTGTTCATCCCTTACATGCTCCAGAACTACGAGCATTGCGGAAGTTGCAACGAGAGTCCGAGACATTCCCCTATCTCTTCGTTACAGAACGGGGTAGCCCTATGACTGCTGCTGGGTTTCGTAAGTTGCTCAGTCGTATTGGCAGTCATTCGTCTCTTACGTTTCCAGTTCATCCCCACATGCTGCGGCATGGGTGTGGCTATAAGTTAGTCAATGACGGGCATGACACACGATCTATTCAGCACTACCTGGGACATAAGAACATTCAGCACACAGTGCGCTACACGGAGTTGTCACCAGACCGTTTCAATGACTTCTGGCAGGACTGATCTCCTTAACGACCAAAATTTTTCCGTTGCTAAAACTAAGCCAGTTTGAAGGGAGGTTTCCTCTGTAATCTTTCTCTCTTGACACAAACTACTTTACAAATCCCTGCATCAAGCCAAAAAACACCTCCGCTTCCGCCACCAGAATGGCATCCCCCGACTCCAACCACCGCCGCATCTTGTCCACATGAGCCGGAGAAGGAGTCAATTGTCCTCCCTGCTGTCCATACTGCTGCCAAGCCTCCAATTGAGCCGCCCGTTTATACGCCTGCACCTCTTCAATCTCAGCTAGTTTCTGCTTGACAAACTCAACCCCCTCCTGTTTCTCTTGAGTATTACTACTTATTGCTTTAGTATTCGAGTCTTTTGCACCACTCAAATGCTTGCCAGATGGCACATTACTGGACTTATGTGCTAATAAGCTTGGACACTTTGGCGCGTCCCCCTCGCGCTCAATGTCCAATTCTGGGGGGTGCGGGGGGTTATCGTTCGACTGAGCGGACTTCGAGTGAGCCTCAGCCGAACTCTTCATGCCGAAGTCCACAGGCATCAAGTATTCGGGATGCCATAAATCCTTATGCCTATAGAGCGTCGCCCCCCCAATACCGCTTTGGGTTAACGCACTAAACCTCGCCGTCGCCCCAATCGGCAGCGTATTTGACTCCAGCATTTGAGCGATCGCCCGTTTAATCCGCCCCCTGGCATCCTCCAACTGCTGCTCATGCCAGGTTGAAATCTCCGCTGGTTTGGGAGACCGATCCGGTTTACCCCTCCGCCCCTTGTATGGGAAATAGCGGGTTGTTGTTTCAACCGACTGTGCCCACTCCTCCGCCCGCTGCCGGATCTCATGCTGATGCTGGCAATAATCCCGATAACCCGGTAGAGACGTGGCAATCTCCACCATCTTCTCCACCAGCGCCTTACCCTCCAAGCCAACGCCATAGAGAATCTTGGCAAAGATGTACGTTCTTAACGCAATTCGTCCCAGAATCCGATTGGTTTGCCCCGTCCCACTCCAGCCCGGTTCAATCTCCGCATTCAAATCATTCAAGAACTTGTCCACCTTGCCCGATAGACTAAATCGCCGCCGTTTTGTCGCCCTCAGTGTCTGCCTGATCGCTTTAGAGGTGACTGGGTTTCGACGTAGACAAAACCGCCACTGATGCACAAACTCCGCTTGAGTGCTAAAGATTGGCTGCCAATCACGATTGAGTAGATAAGAACCTAACTGAAGCGGCAACCGATGCGCTGCATAGAGCGTAGGCTTGCCATCGACGAAACCGCGATCGTTGGGAAACAGTTCAAGTTGACCGGGAGAGCACACAAAGCCCGCGTTCTCCAATAGGGCTTGCACCGCTGCCGCGAGTTCATAGGACTTCTGCGCTCGTTCAAACGGAAAATAGAGATGCAGACCGCCACTATAGGAACTGGTCACGGCAATGTAGCTCACCAGTCCCAAACCTTCCAGGGCAGCCACCAGACGGGCGATCGCGAACGGGTCACGCCGGGGATGGTAGAGACTGCCGCTACAGCAATTCCAAATTCAAAAATTTAAGAGGAATCAGTGATAGGAGAGGGGTCTGCATCGGAGAGCATAAAGTCAATTAGATGCTGCCAACTATTGAATAGCAAATACTTAGTCAGGCTGAGGATGTCTTGAAAGAAACCCTTGCGAGTGCCCCGTTGGTGGCGAATTTTCTGATAAGACGTGTCCACTAGATGAAGCACTGTATGGAACAGGAAAGCCAGGAGATTGAGCGTGAGCAAAAAGTTGGCTAAATGCTGTTGCCCATGCCCAAAGTTGTGTTCGAGATGGTACCCCTTGGTTTTGAGGACATTGTGATTTTCGTTTTCGGTCTTCCACCGACTTCTACCAGCAGCGACCACTGAGGCAACGGTGGTATGACCCAAGCGATGGTGGGTGATGAAGGCATTGTGGTAGAGCACCTGAGCGTCGTGTTCCCGGGTAACGACCAGTTCGCACCAATTGACCAGCAAGGCGGGTTGAGTGTCCCGAATCGGCACGAGATTGGCATAGCGGTAGTGATAAATCGCTGGAGTGCGCTGGTGGCATTGCCGGATTTCTAGGGTCTCGAGCGCCCCCAAAACCTCAAGCACGTGCAAGCGCTCGTACAGGGCAGGGTGAGAGTCGGGTAGAGCGGTAAAAATGAAGTTTATGCCAAGCTCTATACACTGCTGAACCATCGGTTGACGACTATAGAGGTCATCCCCAAGCAGCGTTATTGGGTGTTGGGCAAATTGCCCCGCATGGGTCTGCATCCAGCGTTTAGCCGCCACCACTTCGCAGTCTTGTTTCACAGACCCATCTTGCGGACTGATAAATTCGGGGGCTAAGGCAATCACCTGCGACTGACCAGGAGCGACAATCACGGGTAGAATCGCGCTATGAAAATAGGTCACACGCCCATTTTTATGCGTTCGAGTTGAACACTGCTGACACTGAATTTTCTGCGAACTGAAATATTGCGTCCCGTCTAAGGTGACTAACAAATGCCCTCCCAAGCAGTGGTATGCCTGCAAGTATCCCCCTTGCCTCAAACCTCGATACACCTGCTCAAACACACCCGTTAGGACAGGTGCAGCCAGGTGATCCAAAATATTGCGGATTTGCGGTGTACTCGGAATTTGAGCTAACCCAAACAATGTTTGAGCGTTATCCTTGCCCTGCCGACTCTGCATTTGCCGTTGGTGCTCCAGGAAAGACTCGCACTGCATGAAAAACACGCTAAACGCTGCCAAGATTGCGTCACTCACGCTGTAGCGGGTGCCGTTACTCGCTTGCCTTGGGTCTTCAATCCGACTGATGGCTTGATGCAGATAGCCTAACAACACCCCAAAACTTAAAGGCAATGATTCCATCACCGTGCTCCCACGAGGTGTTTCCTTATCCTCCAGTCTGATTCAGCGAGTTGTCAAAGTTTTGAATTTGGAATTGCT
>NZ_JBXBCE010000010.1:0-28362 GCF_056784215.1 Leptolyngbya sp. CALU 1928
GCTGGAGTGCACTACAGGTGTTTTCTCGATCGCTGGAACTGGCCCCCGATGATCGGTTTATCCGAGAACAGCACGACCAGTTGCAGGCTCTGTTTAATCAGCCCAACGGTGATGATGTGGTTTGAATTTGCTGTTCTAGAGCCTCGACTCGCAGCTTCAGTTCCATCAACTCACTCTCTGGGTTTTTGGGGTTGCAATACTCTTCCAGCAATCGCTTTAACAGTTGCGATCGCTCGTCAGGGTTTGATGGCAATTGCTCAAATAATTCTGTTGGAACTCTAAACTGAATTCTAGGATTAGGCATGATGACACTTCCTTGTTTTTTGGTCACAGCTTCTCTCTTTTTTGGTGACACCTACCCTGATCAACTTGGTAACAGGTTGGAGACAACTTTTAAAGACTTGGTGACACTCAGAAGACAGATAACGGTGAATCACTGGTGACACCAATATAAGTTGCCCTATGCCCACAAAAACGCCTAAAACCCGCCTAGAAACGTGACTAATTGCTACCCCCAACTAACCCAAGAGGCGAGGTAAGGGGGGCAAAGTACTGTGAAAACTAGGTTTTTAGTTTTCATTGCGGTCGGCTTTTGAGGCGCTGGCCTACGTCTGGACTAAATGCCTCTACTGTGACAGTTATAAAAGGCGACGCTTGTGCCAGTTGCGTGAGTGCTGTGAATCTGTAGGCGAATCAGGTTTGCTTATGAGTCAATAGTGATTCAAATTGATATCTTTACTTTTTCTGATCCTAAGTGCCGTAGTATTTGGCTATCGGCAGTTAGGCTGAACAATGACCAAAGTAATTGCAATATTCAACCAAGCTGGTGGTGTTGGTAAAACCACTTTGACCATGAATCTGGGCTATCAACTAGCAGAACATGGACATCGGGTGCTGATGATAGACATGGACCCGCAAGCCTCGTTGACCACATTTATGGGATTAGACCCAGTTGAAATCAAACAGACGGTCTATGAATCTGTGGTGAATGGGAATCCGCTGAAGATTCAGCCCAACATTCACGGGATTGATCTGGCTCCATCAAATATCACCCTTTCAGCCGCAGAGATGGAATTAGTTGTAGCGGAAATGCGCGAGGTTCGCCTTAAGGATGCCTTAGAGCCAATTAAAGGTAATTATGACTTCATCTTGATTGACTGTCCGCCTAGTCTTGGAGTACTGAGCTACATCAGCTTGGTGGCTGCAAATTATGTACTTATTCCCATAGAGACCCAGTTTAAAGCTTTCTGCGGTACTGAGCTATTGCTAGGGACTTTAACCCGGATACGATCACGGGCTAACCGCGAGTTGAAAATCGCTGGGTTTGTTCCTACCCGCTATGATTCTCGGAACTCACAGGACGAAAGAACTCTTAAAGCCATTAAGGAACAGCTAACTGATGTTGGAAAAGTGTTCCCAGTGATCGCACGATCAACTGGATTTGCTGACGCATCAGAGCAGGGTCTTCCGCTGGGGAAATATAGCCCGAAGCATCCCGGTGTTGCTGTTTTGAACGAAATTGCCCAAGCCTTGGAGTTGCTGCCATGAGGAAAAGCGATAAACCTTACGGAAGGCAGATCAGGACGATCGACACCATCCTTGCTGATTCACCATCAGAGCAGACAGTTCAATCTGCACCCATAGACTCAATTCAACTACCGAAGAAGCAACCGCGTCGTTACTTTGACTCTGAGAAGATCGACCAGCTCATCCAGTCTATTAAGGAGCATGGGATTCTAGAGCCACTACTGGTTCGCCCACTGCCCGGCGGTAGTTATGAGCTAGTGGCTGGGGAAAGGAGGCTTAGAGCCGCACAACAGATAGGGCTAACAGAAGTTCCTATTGTTGCCCGCGAGCTTGACGACAAACAGGCAATTCAAGTTTCACTGATCGAAAACCTACAGAGGGAAGACTTAAATCCCGTAGAAGAAACGGAGGGCGTTCTGGAGTTGCTAGCTATAGAACTGGAAAAACCCAAAAATGAGGTTATCTCCCTGCTGTATCGGATGCAGAAGGAAGCGAAAGGGAAAACAGCCCACAACGTTGTGGGCTACCCGGATTCTCAGACAATAGAGACTACTTTTAATGCGTTAGGGCTTCTAAATTGGGAGTCCTTCGTCAATCACCGACTGCCACTTCTAAACCTGCCAGAGGACATTCTAACGGCATTGCAACAAGGAAAGCTTGAATATACGAAAGCTAGGGCGATCGCTCGTCTCAAAGATGACCAACAGCGAGAAGCCCTGTTAGAGGACGCGATCACTAAGAGCCTCTCACTATCCAAAATTAAGGAACGGATTGCAGCGCTATTGGTAGTAAATAAGGGTCAGAATTCTGAAACCCTTAAGCAGCAGATTAACAGTGCCTATCAGCAGATTAAAAAGTCTAAGGCATGGGATGACCCGAGGAAACAGCGCGAGCTAGAGAAGATATTGGCAGAGCTGCAAGCGCTATTGGATCAATCTTAAATGGGGTTAAACTCAGCGGATCGGGTGACTGATCCGCTGAGTTTAACCCTTGTTGCACTAAATTAGTCGTATGTCAGGGCAACCCATAAAGGGGTTGCCCTGTTATCTACAATGCTGATCTGATGGAATAGATCAGCTACTTCTTGCGGTATGACCCGTTCAACTTTTAACCGTCTCAATAAATCTGCTTGGGATTCCTCAGTGGAAACAAACATCCCTGTCCTGGCGGCGGTCAATTGCGCCAGCACTTCACCAAACTGCCGCAACTTGATCAGGCATGGGCTTGGGTCATCACGGAAATAACGCTCAGCCAAAGCTCCCAGGCACACGAGCTGGATATCATGAGGCCTTAAAAACTGGAAATTGGCTGATTCTACTGTCATACCTTGTGCCAATCACGTTTCTAAACAAGTTCGCTCTGCCTTCTTTATGGTTCCCCAGTAACAGAGCGATCAGCCGTCATAACCTCTTACCTCAAAGAAAAGCAGCATCCTGAAAATTACAGCCCCTCATCCTGAAACAGCGCTTCTAGATCCCTGGCTCCGTTGAGCACACGCACAACATCAATTCCATCATCAAGAAGGATATAGAAAATCAGGTAATTGCCATAAGGAACGCTTCGCAGTCCAAGTAACAACGCATCACGGCGACGACCAATGCCTGGGCTGGCTGCGACCTTCCCCATCTGCTCATACAGCTTCCTGATAAACCCGATCGCACGGTCAAGACTGTCTTCGGCAATGTAGTCAAAAATATTGTCCAGGTCTGTAAGCGCCTGCGGTCTGATCACCAATTTGCCCATGCTGCTCAAACCTGGTTGCTGGCTTTGCTGCGCTGGGCATGGCGTTTTCTGCCCCGATCAATGACATCCTCGATAATGAGGGGCTGAGATTCCCCACTATTGATGCCTTCCTGTATCTGCTGCCGTAATTCATTCAGCCGCATTTCCCTCAAGGCATCCTGATCTTTGAGTAGGCGTAATCCTTCGCGGATGACTTCGCTGGCAGAGTGATATAAACCACTGGCTACCTTCTCGCTGACATACTTCTCTAGCTCTGATGTGAGTGAAACATTCACAGGTTATCCCTCTCGGCAATTCATCTACTACTGTTGTACTCACAATAACCAAAAATAGCAATTTTTGTTACTGATGAGAGCACACGCTGTTATCACCCTTGTATAGCAGCAGAGTTAATGGTTGAAAGTAGTGATCATAAGAGCGATTACTGCTGGTATGGATCAAAATCACTGTACTTGGGGCGAGGTTTCGCTTCCAGCTACGCACTTCAATACTCTTAATGCCGTCAGCAGTCTTTTTCGCTGAGGCGATCCAGTAGCCAAACGGTCTCGCGATCGATAGTGCATAGATATCCTGCATTGGAACCTCCTTCAGCGATCGCCTGATTTCGTCAATTTCTCTAGAGTTCCTCTTAAGTTCGGCTGCATCAAACCAAAAAACACCTCCGCTTCCGCCACCAGAATGGCATCCCCCGACTCCAACCACCGCCGCATCTTCTCCACATGAGCCGGAGAGGGATGAGTAACCTGCCCCCCCTGCTGTCCATACTGCTGCCAAAGCTCCAACTGAGCCGCTCGTTTATACGCCTGCACCTCTTCTACCTCCGCTAACTTCTGCCTGACAAACTCAACCCCCTCCTGTTTCTCTTGAGTATTACTACTTATTGCTTCCGCATTCGAGTCTTTCGTACCGCTCAACTGCTTACCAGATGGAGCATTACTGGACTTGAGCACTAATAAGCTTGGACACTTTGGCGCGTTCCCTTCGCGCTCAATGTCTAAGCTAGGGGGGTGCGGGGGGTTATCCACAGGCATCAAGTATTCGGGATGCCATAGATCCTTGTGCCTATAGAGCGTCCCTCCCCCGATACCGCTTTGGGTCAAAGCCGTAAACCTTGCCGTCGCCCCCATCGGCAGAGTGCCAGAGTCCAGCATGATCGCGATCGCCCGTTTAATCCTTCCCCGTGCCTCCTCCCCCTGCTGCTCATGCCAGGTTGGAGTTTCCGCAGGCTGAGCAGACCGCTTCGGTTTCGCTTTCCTCTGCTGGTAAGGGAAATAGCGGGATGAGGTTTCCACCGACTGTGCCCACTCCTCCGCCCGCTTTTGGATCTCATGCCGATGTCGGCAATAGTCCCGATAACCCGGTAGTGCAATTGCCACCTCCACCATCTTCTTCACCAGCGCCTGACCCTCTAGCCCACAGC
The DNA here is from genome assembly GCF_056784215.1 of Leptolyngbya sp. CALU 1928. NCBI lineage: Bacteria > Bacillati > Cyanobacteriota > Cyanophyceae > Leptolyngbyales > Leptolyngbyaceae > Leptolyngbya > Leptolyngbya sp. CALU 1928. The sequence continues at coordinate 4,691 of NZ_JBXBCE010000010.1, forward strand.
CATAGAGAATCCTGCCAAAGATGTACGTTCTTAAGGCAATTCGTCCCAAAATCCGATTGGTTTGCCCCGCCCCAGTCCAACCCAGTTCAATCTCCGCATTCAAATCATTCAAGAACTTGTCCACCCTGCCCGATAGACTAAAGCGCCGCCGTTTGGCTACTTTGAGCATCTGCCTAATCGCTTTAGACGTGATTGCGTTGCGATACTGACACAACTGCCACTGCTGCACAAACCTATCCTGAGTGCTCAAGATCGGCTGCCAATCGCGATCGAGCAGATAAGACCCCAACTGAAGCGGCAGTCGATGAGCTGCATAGAGCGTCGGCTTACCATCGACGAAACCGCGATCGTTGGGAAACAATTCCAACTGACCGGGAGACAACACAAAGCCCGCATTTTCCAATAGGGCTTGCACCGCTGCCGCCAGTTCATAGGACTTCTGCGCCCGTTCAAACGGAAAGTAGAGATGCAGACCGCCACTGTAAGAACTGGTCACGGCAATGTAGCTGACCAGTCCCAGCACTTCCAGGGCAGCGACTAGACGGGCGATCGCGAACGGGTCACGCCGGGGATGGTAAAGACTGCCGCTGTCAATATCGAACAGCAGGTAATTGGTTTTGGGTCCAAAGCGCACTCCATAGAGATAGCTGCCTTGCAGGATCAAGCGATCTGAGAGGGGGTGACGGCTTTCGGTCTGCCACTGTGGCTTGGCGGTGGGCTGGGGATGTGCGGCCCAAATGTAGTCATGGCGATGGGAAAACAGCGCTAGAAAGGTATCTTCCCATTCCTGAATGGACTGAAATGGAGGACTTAGATGGGAACGTTTGGGTTGGAGGTTGGCTCCAAACCCCTGGAATGAGGGGGCGAGAGGCAGAGTCATGGTCTGTCCTCCCAATAGTCACAAAATCTTCGATGCATGATGAACTCCCTATGCCTGGTGAACAACGGCAGATAGGAAGCTAGGCAAAATTAGTGAAATTCGTCAAAGATGTTGCACCTTTTGACAAATTGCGACTAAAATTGGCATAGCTAAAGCTGGATGACTTAACGTTTGCTTTTAGAGGGCGGTAGTTAGAGTCTCCGAATCCTATCCAGAATTAAATTAAGTCTTTCGCCCCTTCTGTTTGCCGCAGTGGGGGTTTCGACTTTTTAAAGGGTTTTCTATGTCACGGGCTTACCTCCTGGGGGTTTCAAATGGGAAAACTTGTTTGCGATCCGGCGCTTATCTACACTCAGCGAATGGGCTGGAGTGAGTCGCTTGAATGATCTAAGCGCAGATCGGGGAAAATGCGGCAGTTTTTGCAAAACTCTTCTAAATTGACTGTTGGAAAACTTGTACCGCTTCAGCAAAATCAGTTTCAGCGATCAGAATACAGCGCCTTAATAAATTCATATCCAGGTGGTCTAATCCAGGTAATTCACTCCGTTCAATCTGTTCATACCCGTCGCCGCGCAGATGATGCAGCGTGAGAACTCCATCATCCCAGAACCATACTTCAATCACGCCCAAGGCTCTATATCGCGGTAGCTTATTCGCTCCACTGCTAAAAACAACCTCAATGGACAAATCAGGGATTGGCTTAGAACCACCCAGGCAGTAGGACTCATCGGCCTGAGCAGACACCTCCCCTGGTTTCTCCTGAGTCTTTGCCCCGGTCATCTTGAATTTGATTCCCTGTTTGAGTAGAAACGTCGTCACCAAATAGTGGATGACACGGGAAAAAAACTCGTGGTCTTCTCCAGGCATGAGAATTTCTATCGTCCCTTGGTAATAAGACAATTTGGCACCGGGGGTTGCTTCAAAACCCTGCTGGATGAGTTTGAAGTGATCCCATGTTCCTTGGATGACGATGCGCTGATCAGTGGATTGTTGAAGCAGTTGTGTCATAGTGCTTGCCCCTATTTTCCTTCATCATCCTGTTTTGGCTGTTCCTCAAACTCCTTGGCAGCTTTTATCAGAATTGTTGCAACCAAATTGCTCAGGCTGCGATTTTCTATCGCAGCCTGGCGTTCAAGGATTTTGACTACTTCATCATCTGAGAAGTAGGCACAGACTCGCCATTTAGAAGGCACTGAATCGTCTAGACTCTCTAATTTGTTTGATTCCACAATACTCTACCTCAACATCCTATGAATTCTTTCTTGTTAAAGTAGCATACTTAATACTCTAGTATGCTACTATTTCAGCAAAGATTCATTGCCGCTGCAATGCACCAGCAATCAACCGGCAACGAGAACGAACGGAATGTCTTCAGCACAAGTTATTGAGACACAGACCTACTCCCTGTCAGAACTGCGCTGGCAACTTTCCAGAGTCAGGGGTAGACGAGTTCCCGAACGCACCTTGCACTGGTGGCTTCAGGAACTGTGCATTGAATCCAATGAATTTGGAATGTACACCGTTGATGACCTGAAAGTTCTCACTCGTTTGGTGCTGTTTCTCAAACGATGCCGATCGCTCAAAAAGTTCAAACAGCTACTAATTCAGGAGATAGAAAAACATGCCGATGAACACTGAAGCCCTTAAGAATTCTGTGAACCTCAAGTCACCAGAATTACCCAACCTGAAGCGCCCAACCCCTAATCGTGAGCAGCAACAGCAACGATTGGAGCAGGTTCACGAAGCAACTCAATCGGCGATTTCTTCTTTAGCCCAAACCGGAGTCAACACCATTAATGCCCAGGTCTTTGCCTTTGATAGCAAACTCACCCGCTACGAACGGGATACCGCTCGTGCCATGGCAGATCGTCTGCGTCAATCCGGGGTATGACACCGTTCCTGGCAATGAAGTACCACATCGGCTGAAACCTTTTCTTGGTGGCAGTTCCAGACTGTGATCTTGCCTATTTTAGACTCAATTGATGAACAGAATCTGCTGCGAGGGGATAGTGGCGATGCTTGATTGATAATTACTGCTGATCTTGTTTTTGGTCATCACTTATTGCGCGGGAGGCAATTAGTCAACGATGAGACCGGACTTTGAAGTCCTTAAAACCTGCAAGATTACGCTTGTAGTATCAGGTTCTGGAGTTAAATCAGTCCAAAAAAAGTCCACTCCATCTGTAGTATGGGTTTTCCATCTTTAGTAGAACTTATCAATGGTTGTCTGCTACCTTCCAACTTACTTCGTTTCGTTTGCATTGAACCCGAAACCATCGCAGCGCCCAGTCCTTATTGGACGCAGCACATTAATCGGTTTGGGCGTTACAGGTTGGACATGGATTGTTGCCCTCCTCCCATTGATTTTGGTATCCCTGTCGTCTACCAAAAGTCATCGAATCAATGATTTTCTTGAAAAATTGTCTCCTGAAAGTAATGCCTAATAAAGGTTTCAGCCGATGTGGTACTTCATTGCCAGGAACGGTGTCATACCCCTACGAAGGGCTATAGTCTGTGTGCTTCACCTGGCCGTCCAATGCCGACAGGTAGAAGTTCATCTTACCGGCATCCTCTGGCTTAAACGCCCCGATCTTCAGATCAATTACTAAAGCCTTGTTGAGGTAGAGACTTTTATCCTAAAGGTTTTGCTCCAACATCTCACCATGCTCCTTGAGCCATTGCTTAGCCTTTTCCAAGGTAGCCACTTGGGCACCGATGATGTTCCAAAAGCGAGGGGTGTGGTTCGGCTCGAGCAGATGCGCTAGCTCATGCACCACCACATAATCAATGACAAACATCGGAGCTTTCACCAGCCGCCAGTTAAAGATCACATTATCGTTTGGGGTGCAGGAACCCCAGCGGTACTTGCTATCGGCAATCTTCGCCTGATTAAACTCGACACCAAGGCGCTGGGCGTAAAGTTCAACACGGGGAAGAATTTTCTCTTTGGCTTTCTGGATATACCAATCCTTGAAAACACTGCCACGCTTTTCTGCCTGGGCTTTAGGGACGAGAAAACGGCTATTGGCAAACTGGATGCCGCTATCCGCGTCCACCAGCTCTAATCGATAGTTGCGCCCTAAGTAAAGCAAGGATTCACCATTCACCAGTTCCTTGCCGGGAGGATGGAGCAGCGGCTGATATTTTTGTGCGTGGTGCGTCTTCTCATAAAGCCATTGCTTGCGTGACTCTACGACTTGCCGAATTTTCTCAGGCTGGGTGCCTGTGGGTGCTTTGACAACGATCGAGCGATCGCGCTCGACGGTGATCGTTAGCGTTTTGCGGTTGGCAGAATAGACAACGTTGTAGTCAAGTTTCATGATGATGCACCGCTGTTTCGTCTATTCAGCGTACAGAATCTGGTCATTATTTTTCTTGGCCAGCTCCATCACGCGTGAAATGATCTGCTCCCGATTTTTCACCAGATTCGGTATTTTGATGAAAGCAGGCGACAAAAAGATACCATTTTGAATCTCAGCTTCGAGCTTTTTGCGAGCTGGAATGCTCTCCCAGAAGCCCGTCAGTTGCAATTCCCGCTCAATGATGGTGAACACATGTTGGGTCAGAGAAACTATCTGGGCAATCGTATCATCATCCAGGGCTGCCTCCCCGAAACATTCCCGCCGAAACATACGGAAAAATGGCATCTGCTTTTTCTTGTGCAAGCCGTAGGTCGGCTCCTTGTCTGCGTCTTTGACCCGCTGGCGCAGCTTTTCTAGCTCTTCGTAGATCCGTTCCCAGTTGTCTTTGAACTGCTCCAGAATAGCGGTCAGTGCTGCCGCAAACGAGGCTTGCAGTTCCGGGTCATCGTCCAGTTGGATGTCGATATGATGACGCAGGGCGTGCTCAACGGCGGCGGCTTTGGTTTTAGTGCGGCTGTGCTTGACAACCTGGCTTTCAAAGTCGTCATCCAGAATCGAAATCGGCTTGACTTTTTCATCGATGCCCTTTGAGCGCAGGTACTCATCGGTCAGCGCCCGTAGTTTGGCAGGGATGCCCTTCATGCTCAGCCGTGCATCGCGGAAGTGTCTGCCCGCCAGCACATTCACCTCGGTCAACACCTGATAGTCAGGCATATATTTGAGGGCTTCCTTCGCCGGAAAAACCAGGTTGAGGCTCCGGGTCAGTTTCTTAAACGCCAGCATGAACTCGAAGCGAATGTCCTCGTCATAAAAGAGATCATAAAAAGCGTCGTGGTCGGTGAGGTCGGTGAGTCCATGTTGCTGCAACAGCCCCAGGATCGTCCGGTGGTCATCTTCAAGTTGGCGGATTTCCTCCTCTGGAAAGCTCAGGGTCTCTTCAACTTCCTTCTGTTCCAGCTCGTCATAGGTGTCAATGGCTCGTTTCAGGTGGTGACCGATGCCCACATAGTCCACCACAAAGCCCTTGTCTTTATCAGCCCCACCCACGCGGTTCACACGGGCGATCGCTTGCAGAAGGCTATGCGCCTGGATGACTTTATCGAGATACATCACCTGCTCGACGGGTGCATCGAACCCGGTCAACAGCATGTTGTTAACGACGATGATGCCGATGTCGCCAGTCACGCCGTGGTCTTCGGCATCAAACGGCAACTTGAAGCTCTTGATGCTGGTCTCGTGCTTCGAGGCGTTGGTGTATGCCTTGAGCTGCGGCAGGTCGTTATGCCCACCCGAAATCACCACGTCAGTACGCAGTTTTTGCAGTCGATCAAGGGGGATCTGGTGCGGGTTGGACTGCTCCAGTTGGGCGATCGCTTCCGTGATGGCTGCATCTAAATGTTGCTTGTACCGCACGGCTGCCTCGCGGGAGGTTGCTACTACCTGAGCTTTGTAGCCGTTCGGAAAGATCCATTCCAGATAATGCGCCACGATGTTTTGAGCTTTGGCAGCAATGGTATCTTGGGCTTCGAGGTAGGCATCCCGCGAACCGTACCCCAAAATTTGCATCCGCTCTTGTAAGTTGTATTCGCTGAATACGTCTTGAAAGGCGCTGTCCATCCCTTCCTGGTCAGGCACCTCAGCATTATGGGTGCGTCCTTCATAGACGATTTCCAGGGTCACCTTGTCCTCAATGGACTGACGCATGGTGTACTTGTCGATGTAGTCACCAAAGACTTTCTCGGTCTTGTCGATCGGCGTGCCCGTGTAGCCAATACGGGAAGCGTAGGGAAGGGCTTTGTCAAGGTTGGCTCCCAGCAGGGAATACTGAGATCGGTGCGCTTCGTCGGTCATCACCAGAATGTTGGCGCTGCGGTTTAGCTCTGGAAAGGCTTCTTGCAGGTCGCGCTCCTGGAATTTGTGAATCATCGCCATGACCAGATCCGAGGAGTCGCTGCGGAGCAGTTCTTTGAGTTGGGCGATGCTGCCAGCAGGTTTGACGGTAAAGCCGATGTTCTGACCCGTTTCGGCGAGCTGCTGCTCGAGCTGGGTGCGATCGGTAATAAACACCACCTTCCACTGGGACAGGTTGGGATGGCGGTACATTGCCCGCACCATAAACATCATGGTCAGCGACTTCCCTGAACCCTGGGTATGCCAGATGATGCCGCTGCGTCCCCGTGGGGTTTTGCCGTCCAGCAACCGCTGCACTGCTTTCTTGACGGCACGAAACTGCTGGTAGCGCCCGACGATTTTGATGGCTTCGCCCTTGTCGTTGACGGAGAAGAGCGTGAAGTTGCGGATCAACTCCAGCAGGTTATCGGGGGCAAGCATCCCAGCCACTAGCCGCTGCTGATCGTTGGGGGAGCTGCTGCCATGATCCAGGTCTTCTAAGGTGCGGGGGAAGGGGTCAGCCCAGCGGTAAAAGTATTTCTCTGTGTGGGTGGTGAGGGTGCCAAACTTGGCTTGATTGCGGCAGGTCGCCACCACAAACTGGTTGTAGAAGAACAGAGGAGCGCTGCCCTCGCCTTTGGCTCCGCGCTGTTCGCTATAGCGGAGGAGTTGGTCAATGGCTTCGGGAATGGGTTCTTTGACTTTGGGCGATTTGCACTCGATCACCACCACGGGCAAGCCGTTTAAGAACAGGACAATATCCGGGATGATGTGGTTTTCGGTGCCAAGAATCCGCACTTTGAACTGGCAGACGGCGATAAAGCGGTTGTTGCTCCGGTGATCAAAGTCGATAAACTTCACCGTGGGGCTTTTTTCACCCGTCCGGCGGTTTTCTGAGATGCTGGTGTTTTCTTGCAGCAGGGTGAAGACATGGCGGTTGTTTTCTAGCAGGCTGCTGCTGGGGAAGCTGGCAGTAAGCTGCTTGACCACTTCCTCCACCTGATCGGCTTCTAGCCAGGGATTGATCACCTGAAGCTGCTGGCGCAACACGGGCAACAGCGCCACCTCGGTAAAACTGTCGCGAAAGGTTTCCCCTGGCTGCTGTTTCATCTCCAGATCCAGCACTTCCCAACCCAAGCCCGCAAGCTGGTCGAGCAGGGGTTTCTCGACGTGGTTGCGTTCATCAAGTTTGACGGCTTGGGGTGTTTGGTTGGGTGGCATGGGGTTATTGGGCGAGGGTGAAGCCCGCCTGAATGAAATGGCGATCGAAGGCGAGAGCGGTGGTTATTTTACGGTTTTGCATCACGACAAACGAAACGCAATCGACTAAGCCCCAGGTTTTATCTTGATGCTTTTCGTAGAGGCTCAAAGCTGCGGACATTAGCTCTGGGGTTAGCGGGACAAGGGTGACTTCAGAGGCGGTTTGGAAGTGGCGAATAATGGCACTGGCTTCGTTGCGGGCGATACGTGAGAGGGCGTTGCCAATTTCTAGCAGAATGGCATCGGTGGTAACGATCGGCGTGCCTTCATAGTGGTCGGCGAGTTGCAGCGCTTGTTGATGGTGCTGATCGGTTTGGTTGATCAGGGCAATGACATACCCCGTATCCACAAACAGGGAATCAGACATTTTTCTCACCGTTGAGGTAAGCGTCTAGGTTCTCTGAGAAGTCGGGAGGGGCGGTTATCTTGATTTGTTTAAGGCGCGATAGTAAGGAGTCGGGCGAGATCGCTTCATCGATCGGCGCAAGCAGATCGCCTTCAAAAGTGACGCTACCTTTGAGTGGATTAGCTGCTGTGGCTGGGGTCGGGGCAGCTTCATCTAAGACAATGACGCGGATGGTTTTGCCTTCCCACTGGGCGGAGTATTCGGGGGGAATGGTGACAACACCGTTGTGGAGGGTGGTCTGAAATTCGATTGCCTGCATAAGAAACCTCGATCGTGACAATTTTGAGGGTGAACAGAGGCACTACTTAAAGGTAACAGCTTTATACCTGGGCGGTTTCCTGGTCATTGAGTAAGGCAGTGACGCGAACGTTGCCAGTGAGAAGATCTTGCATGAGTCCGGTTTTTATCAGCCTTAATTTATCTAATTGGTATTGTTCTGTCAGTATGTTTTTCTGAATTGATTCGAGAAATTTAGAAATTGCTTGCTGCTCATAATGTTTAGGTTTCGGAAGAAGCAAGGTCTTAAATTCGGTAAGTGAAACTCTTGCTCTCGTCCCCTGAATAATTATTTCTTTAATGGCATTACGTCCAACATTTGAGTTTATGAGATAACAGAGGAACGAAGAAACAACTTCACTAGAGGGCCGAATACGAATAACGTCCTGTGTAATTACTGCTCTTTCATGAAGAATATAAGGCGCAGCATCACACGGTGGGTCTCCAACTTTAGAAATTAATATATCTCCATAATGCACATTACAAGCTTGCAACTGTTTTGCTTTTGTGCGGGTAACATGTACTGTTGAAACTCTTTGATATATTCCAGGTGAAATATCTCGAATATAAATAACTGGAACACCCTGAGATTTTAGTTCTGAAGCAAGTAAATCGCTTCCAAAAGGACCATTCACAAAAGAATTAGGCAAATTAGAAGCGAAATCAAGAAGTGGAACGACTTTCCAACCTGCGGGAATGCGCCCAATCTTAGAATCCTTAAACTCGTGAGTGGCTTCGTTACGAATATTGCCATCTTCATCAATGCCCTTGGTCAGTAAGTCCTGCATCAGTCCGGTTTTGATGCGCTGCTGTTTGGCGATGATTGCCTCAGTTTGCTCAATGGCGCGATCGATCGTAGAGAGAATCTCGGCAATTTTTTGCTGCTCGGAAAATGATTCTGGGATTGTCAAATCTAGGGCTAATAAATCAGCTTTGAGAATGCCGTTGATGCTAGTTCCCTGATTAAGTTTCTTTAGCTCCTCAATCCGTGACTGTATGCAATAGAACATAAAGTCAACACTGACATTCTCATGAAAGTAGACTCCAGTTGTATCTTGACTAACTGCGATATCGAAAGGTGCGATCGCTACCTTCCCAACCCCAGTTCGAGTAACAACTAGTAAATTCCCAGCCTTAATAATATGTGTGTTGCTACGATGAACGGCTTCTTCACTGATATAGCGGCGCGGTTCAGCTATTTTCTGGTTCAGGAAGTCAGCTCCAGTAATCCAAGGAACCGAGCCTGACCAGTATTTAGCAATGCTTGTATCTGGTGTACCACCCGTCAGTAAGGATACACAAATTTCACCAAATGTAAGGTTAAGCCATCCTTTCTTATCCATATCCCAACTTAACCAAAAACTGTTTTAACTCGGCTAGGGTCTGCTCTCGCTCTGACTCTAGCTTCTGGCTCGACACGGCATACTTGTCCCACAAGTTCTCAACTGTGGCGATGAGCGCCCGCTTTTCTGCATTCAGATAACGGGTAAGCTGCTCTTTCACCCAGTCGTAGAGCTTTTTCAGAATCAGGGTTTTTGCCTCTGCATCGGTCATCTGCCCATCGATCGCAGCCAGCACCCCATCAATCCGCGATAGCCGTAGCTCCAGTGCTGCCTTGTCCTTATGCAGCGCGGTGATTTGCTTCTTGTCGTCCTTGTGGTTTGGGTTCAGCGCTTCAAGCTGGGTTTCCACCTGTTGCAGCAGTTCGCTGGTTTCTGCCTTTGCCTCATCACCGCCGATGCGTTTCAGGCGCAGCTTCAGCTCTAGCTCGTTTTGCTCTTGCTTCAGCGTGTCCTTGAACTGCTTGATGCGCTTCTCGATCGCGGCGATGGCATCAAATGCCGTTTCGTAGGACTGGCGCTCTTTAGTGGCAGAACTGCCTGCGGAGCTTTGCAAGTCATCAATCAACTCCTTGAGTGCTTTCTTGATGATCGTTGCCGTCACGGTTTCCCCTTCTTCCGGCTCGTAACTGGCAACCTCCTGCGCTGACTCCACAGCCTCGCTCAGTTCGCCCTGAGCCGCACTAATCTTGCTCTCCAGTTCCTCAATCCGATCTACCTCCGCCTGGAAAAAAGCCGCCAGCAAGTACTCGTCAGGAATCAGCGTATGGTGCCAGCCAGTATTGACGATCGTCTTCAGGTCATAGCGGATTTGCTGCCACCAGTTAACAAACACACCCGCCGACTGGAAGGCATCCAGCACCCCCAGCGGCATCAGCTTCTCTCTAAGGCTGGTCAGTAGCTCCTGGCGCACCTGCGGCAGAATATTGTTCCCTTCCAGCTTGGCAAAATCGTCCCGTGCCTCTTGCCACCAGCTTTCTAGCGTCGTGTGGTGGGCGCTGACCACGGCTTGCAGGTCAGGGTTTGCCTCCAGCCGCTCCTTAATCGCTGCTTTGCTGGCAACGTCTGGGCAAAAGGCAGCATAGCCAGGGCGATCGGACACAAACAGCGTCTCTGGCTTCACTCCAAATTTGGCAAACGTGCCATGCTGCGCGGCAATTTCTGCCTCTGGGATGCCACCCATCAGGTGCGCCTTCACATCCTCCGGTTCCGGCTCTGGCGTATTGTCCACATAGCGGCGGATATTGAGGTTGTAGTCGTGCTGCTCGACGATTTCCTGTTTATCCACCAGGCGGCTGTATTTGGGGTACTCCTGCTTGTGAGTGAACACCGAATCGATTTTTTCGATGTCCTCTGGACGCAACTTGTTCTGGGCTTTGCCTTCGGCATATTCGCGATCGGCGTTGATAAACAGGATCTTGTCCCGTAGCTCGTCGGGCTTGCTTTTGTTCATCACCAGAACGCAGGCGGGAATCCCTGTCCCATAGAACAAACCGGGCGGTAGGCTGACGATCGCCTCGATTACGTCATCCTCAATCAAAATTTCCCGAATCAGCTTCTCTTTCCCGCCACGAAACAGCACCCCATGCGGCATCACGGTCGCCATGTGTCCGTCTGGCTTCAGGCTGGCGATCATGTGCTGCACAAACATCAGGTCAGCCTTCTTGCCAGTCTCCGGGCAGAATTCGCGAAAGCGGTTGCTGTACTTCAGACTGGCACGGCTGTAATTTTGCGAGAACGGCGGATTCGCCAGCACCCGGTCAAACTTGCGAACTTGACTATTCTCAAAAATCAGCGGATCTTCCAGCGTGTCCCCGTTCTCGATCGTGAAGCGGCTGATGTTATGCAGGATCATGTTCATGTTGCAGATCGACCAGACCGTGCCGTTCGAGTCCTGCCCGTAGAGCGCCAAGTCATTCGGGTCTTGCCCCTGCTCCTCGACATACTGATGAGACTGAATCAGAAAGCCACCAGAACCCACCGTAGGATCATAGACGGTATTGCCCGCCTGGGGTTTGACCAACTGCACCAAGAGCCGCACCACCTCCGCCGGAGTGTAAAATTCGCCGCCCTTCTTCCCGGCGCTGTCGGCGAAGTATTTAATCAGGTATTCGTAAGCCGCTCCCAGCAGGTCAGGAAACTCAAAGTTGTCGTTGACCAGCACAAACTGCGGCTGGTTGAAGTGATCCAGCAAGTCTTTCCATTTCTGGTCGGGGATTTTGGTCTTGCCCTTGGTGGCGTTGAAATCGATGTTGTTCTTCAACACCCCAGCCAGGGCATCATTGGCATCTTCCACGGCTGCCAAAGCCTTGTTTAGCATATTGCCGATGTCCTGCTTCAGGTGCTTTAGCGGGGGCACCTGAGATTCCTTGCCATCCTCATCGGTGTCGATCCAAGGCTCATGCCAGCGAGCGCGAAGCGGCACAAAGAAAGTCTCACCGTAGGAGGTTTTGCTCTCCAGCAAGTCCGCTAGCAACGCCGGATCGTCGATGTGGGCGAATTGCTTTTTGATGAGCTGCTGACGCTTGCGATCAAACTCATCCGACAGACGCTTGAGAAAAAGCATCCCAAAGATGAATTCCTTAAATTCGGATGCATCCATCTTGCCCCGCAGGATATCGGCGGATTTGAAGAGGAAGGTTTCAAGCTGGTTGAGGGTGATTTTTTCGTGCTGCAACTGCGATACCTGACTTGTGAGAATAGTGTGGCTGACTACCCTACTCTGCGGAGAATGGGTAAGAAGGTTGCCCCTACAAGAGTAACTAATCCTTTAAGAATAAAAACTCAATGATCACTCCTTACTCCGGCGGCTCGGGTTTCTGGAGTGCCTGCAAATACTGAATTAGCTGTGTCTCGTCCAACCTGGTTAAGCCATTGGCAGTTACACCAATTAATTTAGAAATTGCAGATGGACGATCGCTGCGGATAATCCCTCTTTCTTCCTCGTAAGCAGGAATCAGCGCCCGCGCTGTAATTACTTCGTCTTCACTGGGCTTGCTAACTACGGGTGGCGTTTTAGTGGGAGTAGGGAATGGGGAAAGAGGGATAGGGGATCTCCCCATTTTCACATTCTCACTAGGGGCATTGACCAACTGCCCAATCTCCTCGATGGGGAGATCCCGCAATTCCTCGAAAGTGCCTAGGGGTGACTGATCCGAGCGGCGATAAATAGTTGCCACGCCCTGGCGATCGATCTCATAAATTGAATTGGGAAAGGATTGATTTACCTCCCAAATCCACGCCGCGAGTCCGGCGATTACCGCAGAAGGCGGTGGGCTAACTGGGATAGCCGCTGCTTTAGGAATATTGAGTGTGTGCCCCTTGATGATCGCAGCACTCAGCAGCGCCTCTAAGCACTTTACGCCGCCCTTTAACCGCTGTTGCTCGGTCGCTGCGATCGCATTCCGCACTCTTTGCTGGATTTCCTCTGGTGAGGAATTTCGGGCAATATTGGCGATCGCTTGCTGGACTGGTTTTTTGGATGCCAATTTTGGACTCCCACACTTCACACCGTACTCTGCGATTAACCCCAGCGCTTCGATGGTTGGTTCGGTTCCTAATTCTGGGTTCGGTTCTTGATTCTGGGATTTTAGTTTTGGTGCAGGATTAGATCGAATTCCCTCTTTCTGTTTAGGGCTGTTAGCAAAACTTTCTTCCTTTGTAGTTAGTTCTTCTTTTATATCTTTTAAAGAATAGGTAACCAGAGAATCGGGGTTTGAGGGCTGTTTTTTTCCGTTTTTGTCGCGATCGCTGGAATTTTTCTGCACAATGCCTGGATCAATTACTCGCGCCCGGAACCAATATTCCCAGCTTCGGCGATCGCTCTCCAGCAAACCTGATTTGATTAATTCCTTAAATGCTTTGCACAGCCAACGCACAGAATATTTCAACTTGCCCGCTAAATCGTGCAGATTGAATTCGATTACTGCACCTGGGGGCGCAGTACGGCGCAATTCCCGCCACAGAGCACCCGCAGCCGGGATTAGTCCGCGGAGGAGTTGATCAACCTCTTCAGTGATACCAGCGAAAGGAGCATCGTATCCGAGTTTGGGGAAGGTTGCGCGGCTCATGACTGAACCTCCAACACTTTTAACGCGGTTCCTGCCCCAAGCTGAGAGAAGTCTTTCCACAACAGCCTAATGGGTCGCCACTGGCTGATCAGCAGCCTCACCGGATAGGCAAGATCAGGCATTTGAAGAAAACTTTTTATCCAAGCCGCCGATACTGTATGGGGCAGCATTGGTGTCTGGGATGAAAGTTTGTAGCGTTGGACGGATTTTTGGGCTAATATTTTAGTAGTCAAGGGGTTTGTCCTTGCATTTCAAAATCCGCCTATCTTCCGAGGTCTGTTGGCATCAGTACTCTGGGTCGGATAGGTCGGGTGGACGATTTAATTCTGCTTCTTTGAAAGCGGTCGCTACTGCATTGGTGCGACCGCTTTTAACAATATCCGATATTCAATAAAATCGCACCCCCTTTCTTGAAAATTGCCGATTCTCGAAACTGGCTCTACAAAATAGCTTTTGGGAAAAACAATTAGCGATGGCGATGAGTTTTATCAGTACTTTTGAATTGGTTCGGGGACATTTTCAGTTAGCGTCGATGACGATTTTTCAGGTCGTTAGAACGAGCTTTAAAGGTTTGCGGGTAGTGATCGCTGTAGAACTTACAGGTTAGCCATTGCAAAGATTTGGTCAGCCGTTAGTTGCAGCGTTGGAAAAACAAGCGATTCAATTAAAGTGCTTCCCCTAAATTGCTTAGGTTGATATTCTTGCTCCTCAGTCAAGGTGTAGACGGTGATGGTTGGCTGCTTAGGCTTTCCTATAAACCGAATACCGCCAACCCCGGCATAATCTACAACCCAATACTCTGAGATGCCAGCCTCCTCATATTCTCCGACCTTACTTTCGTAGTCATCCTTCCAGTTGGAGCTAACAACCTCAATCACTAAAGGTGGAGGGAGGTAAGCAGCAGCCGAGCTTGAGCTATTTCTCATTTTTTCCCATTCACCTTTGGCAAACACGACAATATCAGCCTTTCGGCTTTCCTGCCGCCCTGTCAGGACATGGGGCTTTAACAAAACTTGCTTACTTTGGCGAGGGACATAAGGTAAGTCCTTCTCGACGCAATGGCTATCAAGAGAGATACAAAGGTGATGTACCACATCTTCATGCTTCGCGTTTGGATCGGTAATTGGCATTGGATACCCATCACGTAATTCAAAGTTTCGTCCTGAGCCGTCATCCCAGGCTAGAAACTCCTCAAAAGTCAGTGGTCTTTCAGCAGTTGCGTACATGAGATTGCTCCCTTACTTGCCCTTGCTAGGGGCTGGCTTTTCTAATTGATTCAACGCTTCATCTAGGAGCCTGTCAGCAAGATCGCCCATTGACTCCTTCAGCATGACGCTTTGAAGTTTCAAGCGATCGCGGATAGACTCTCTCACTCGAACCTGAAGCATTACAAACTCATCTACTTTTTTTTCTGGCATTGATAGCAATACCGATAGCTTGTCTATTGCAATCATTATCTTCCTTAAATAAGGTTTGAGCCATATTATCCCTAATAACTTTAATAAGAACATTAGGTTAGTTAAGTTTTGCGATCGCCTACTCCTCTTCTAAAAGCTGAATTTCGTCTGGATTTATGTCTTGTGCTTCTCCCCTCAAAATCTGCCTCTACATTTCATCAAGAGTAATGCCGCGCTTTTTGGCTAAGTAAGCAACCCGCTCTTTAATGCGGTCTTTCCTTTCTTGCAGTTTGGCACATAGCAAACTGTTCGCCTGCGTTGATGCTGTTCTTTGATAGGGTTGAGGATACGACCGAGATTGGTAAACGGCTTAGTTTTAGCAACGGAAAAATTTTGGTCGTTAAGGAGATCAGTCCTGCCAGAAGTCATTGAAACGGTCTGGTGACAACTCCGTGTAGCGCACTGTGTGCTGAATGTTCTTATGTCCCAGGTAGTGCTGAATAGATCGTGTGTCATGCCCGTCATTGACTAACTTATAGCCACACCCATGCCGCAGCATGTGGGGATGAACTGGAAACGTAAGAGACGAATGACTGCCAATACGACTGAGCAACTTACGAAACCCAGCAGCAGTCATAGGGCTACCCCGTTCTGTAACGAAGAGATAGGGGAATGTCTCGGACTCTCGTTGCAACTTCCGCAATGCTCGTAGTTCTGGAGCATGTAAGGGATGAACACTGGGAATGCCATGCTTCAGTCGTCTAACGTGCAACAGTCCTGCCTCTAGATCGACCTGGTTCCATCGCAATGAACACAGTTCTGATACTCGCAAGCCATGTCGATAAGCCAGAAGGATCATGGTGGCATCTCGGTGCCCATAGCGCCCATACGTTTTCGCGACCGCAATTAACTCTTCCACTTCTTTAGGTGTGAGATATTCACGCGGTCGCTTTTGAGCATTGGGAAGATGTCTCGGTGGAACTGTCCCATTTTCGATAGTTGGCATCTCTAGTCTCGACCTCGCAAACTCGGCTTTTTCAGGCAGTTTTAGGAATAGACTGTCCCATTTACAAACCATAATGGGACAGTTTGTCCTCTTTGAACCATGCCTGTCCAGTTCCTATCGCAAGCAAATCATGACCAATTGAATCGCTTTCCTCAAGAAATCAGCCATGAGGAATTAAACAGTTTCTTTTTACTCTCTTCTGCTGACCATCAGGAAATTGATTCTATTCGAGGAAATCACAACCGTTTAGGATTTTCACTACAACTGGGTTGCTTAAGGTATCTAGGTTTTTTCCCAGACGATCTCTTGCAAATTCCTCAAGTTGTTGTGGAGTACGTCGCTCAACAGTTAGCGATTGTAGCGGAACTCTTGGCATTTTACGGCAAACGCACCAGCACCCAACGCCACCACCAACGGCAAATTCAAAAACTGGCAGGGTATCGTCGAGCCACGACTGCCGATATTGTAAAGCTAGAGCAGTGGCTTTTGCAAAGAGCTTTGGAGCATGACAAGCCCACGTTATTGTTCACAATGGCGTGTGAATTCCTGAAGCAGAACAAGATTATCCGCATCGGCACCACTCGCTTGGCACATAAGGTCTCTAAGGCAAGGCACGAGGCTCAAAATACAATCTATCAAAGTTTGCAATCGTTACTGACCAAGGATTGTTGCTTGGTTCTGGACAAGTTACTGAAGGTGGATGACGATCTGGGGCGAACCCCCTTGTCCTGGTTGCAGAGAACTCCCACTGGAGACAACCCCAAACAAATCCTGGAAACCCTTGATAAGATTGCCTTCTTGCAACAGCACCAAGTCAATCAGTGGAAGCTGACCCAACTCAACCCTAACCGTATCAACCACTTGGCAAGAATTGAGAGTACAGAGCAACCAATCAATATCTGCAACGTGCAAATGAAGCCAAACAATATCCCATCTTGGCTGCGTTCCTCAAGCAATCTCTCTACAACTTTACCGATGACTTGATTGAGATGGTAGACCAACGAATTTGGAAGTTGTACGGTGAGGCAAAGCGGCACTTTGAACAAGACCGGTTGAAAGCGACTGCAACGATTAACGAGAAACTTCAGACTCTGTATGATTTGGGACAGATTCTGCTCAACCCAGAGGTAGAAGACCATACCATCCGCGCGAAGACATTTGAACAGATTAGTCAGATACAATTACAAACGGCACTTGAAGAAGCAAAACAGCTCATTCGTCCACAGAATGATGCGTATGTAGACTACTTTGGGAAGTCATATCAACGGGTACGGCACTTCTCCAGTCGCTTTCTGGCAACGCTTCAATTCCAATCTGGTCAGGAGGGTCAAGGATTACTGAAGGCGCTTCAATTGGTGCGAGAAATCCATGCAGGAATTCGCCGCAAAGTGCCGGATGACGCACCTACCGGATTCGTACCGGAGGCATGGCTGTCCTACGTGGTGCAACCCGACGGGATCATCGGCTCGCTCTACGAGCTGGCTGCTCTGTGGATGCTGCGGCAGGAATTACGTTCTGGAGCAATTTACCTGACCCATAGCCGTCGATTTAGTGAATTAGAGAGCTACTTCATTCCCCAAGAGAAGTGGGTTGTCCAACGTGATCAGACAGTAAACCTCCTGGGAACACCCCTTGAGGCTCAAGCGCGTTTGGCAGAACGGGAAACCGAATTGTTCTCCTTAATGGATGCGGTAGAAACCTTACTGAATGACTTCCCAGATGGAGATTTGCGAGAAGAAAAGGGCGAACTGGTATTGTCACCGATTGAAGCTCAGGAACGATCTGCTGAATTGAAGCAACTGGCTCAGGCGATCTCAACCCGTTTACCTCAACTCGACATTACAGACTTGCTGATTGAGGTTGATGGCTGGACAGGCTTCTCAGATGCATTCAAACACCTCGGCGGATCATCCCATCGAGACAATCACCTGTTGCTGCATCTATATGGCTGTCTCTTGGCACAAGCCTGCAACCTAGAATTAAAGCAACTGGCAACGTCTGCGGCACTGTCCTATCCTCATTTGAGTTGGTGCAACACCTGGTATATTCGTGAAGACACGTTGCGGGAAGCCAATGATGCACTGGTGAACTACCACTACCGCCAACCCTTAAGTCAACTCTGGGGTGGTGGGACGTTGTCTTCATCGGATGGGCAACGATTCCCAGTTAAAGGGTCGGTGCGGCAGGGGCGGGCAGTTCCGCGCTATTTCGGCTATGGCAAAGGCATTACATTTTATAGCTGGACCAGTGATCAATTCTCGCAGTATGGCTCTAAAGCAGTGCCAACGACGGTTAGAGATGCCACCTACGTCCTTGACGAGATTCTGAATAACGAAACTGAACTGCCGATTCTGGAGCATACTACTGACACCGCAGGATACACCGAAGTCGTCTTCGCCTTGTTTGATTTATTAGGTTTACAATTCTCCCCCCGCATTCGCGATTTGGCAGACCAGCAGCTTTACCGCACCAGTGCTGTTAATTTGGAAAACTACCCTAACCTCAAAAGCCATCTCTCCAACGTCATCAATCAAGAACGGATTGTTCAGCATTGGGATGATATGTTGCGGTTAGCAGGGTCACTCAAACAGGGATGGGTAACGGCTTCGCTGATTATGCAAAAATTGCAGGCGTTCCCACGCAAACATCCCTTGACACGGGCACTGCAGGAGTATGGCAGGTTGATCAAGACCATTCACATTCTGCGTTGGTATGCCGACGAGACCAATCGTCGCAGACTCAATCGCCAGCTCAACAAAGGGGAAGCACTACATAGCCTGCGCTCTCATCTGTGTTATGCCAATCAGGGAGAAATCCGAGGGCAGCAGGATGAACAACTACACAATCAGGTTGGCTGCCTGAATTTAGTAACGAATGCGGTGATCGTCTGGAACTCGGTTTACATCGAGAAGGTGGTTCAACAGTTGAAGCAAGAGGGGCAGTTTCCAGGGGATGAAGAGTTGAAACATATCTGGCCCACTCGATATGCTCACATCAATGTTTATGGACGGTATCACTTTAACCAGGAGCAGGTTGGCAAGAAACAGCAACTCCGAGAGCTACGCCAGCCTGGGCTTCAGTCTTAACGACCAAAATTTTTCCCGTTGCTAAAACTAAGCCTTGTTGAAGTATTTGCAGCAGAAGTGCTGTAAGCGGTTGCGGCAGGAACAATGGCAACAGGTAAAGGGGCGCTCGGATGGAGAGCTTGCCCAAGTGATGGAGCGGGCTAAACCCCTGGAAAACTGTGAGCCAGTGCCAGCGGTGCTGATTGATTTTGCCCCAACGGGAGGGAGGGAATGAGCGTCCGCAAGACTCGTTTTATGGGCTGCTGCTGCTGCGGAAACAACTGGCGGAGGCAGTGGAACAGTCAAAGCTGGGCTATGGGCTGAAATTTCCCCGGTATGACTTTGCCTGTATCTGGTATTTGCACCGAAAGGGTGAGTCGCGGGAAACATTAAGGCGCTGTTTCCCTTAACAGAGGCAGTGGGAGCGATCGCCGCATTGATTGATATTGTCAGCAAAAATCCAGTAGGGACTGCGGGTAAGGCTGTGCTCGACTTCTTTGTGAAGGACTTGGGGCAAAAGTTCACGTTGTATCTAGCGCGGACTGGGCTGACGCAGGAGCAGGTAAAAGCAATCTGCCAGAAAGACCTGAACACAGAGTTGATTAATGAGTTGCCGGGTTGGTTTGCCGAGGATTTGAACGTGGCGATGGAGCAGCCCCAAGCTCCCGAACGGATTGTGCTGCTGTTTGATGCCCATGAAGCCTTTTGGGGACATGAGCGGGGGCTGCCAAAGAAAGGCTACTTTTATCGGGATGAGTGGCTGCGGCAACTGTTGCTGGGGCTGAACCTGGAATTGGGGATTGTGGTGGTGGTGGCGGGACAAGATGCACCCCGGTGGCAGGAGGAGGAAGCGATGAAAGCGGGGACGGACATTAAGCCTGAGCATGTGAATTTGCAACAGGTGGGGAATTTGTCGGAAGCCGATGGGTTGATTTATCTGGAGCGAGAGCCGATAGGGATTACGGGGGAACTGGCTGAAGCAGTGATGAACTATGCCCAGGTGTCTGCTGGGGAAGTGCACCCCCTATCTGGGTTTGGGAGCGGATGTAGTGATGCAGGCGCGGAGTCAGGGAATCAGCCTGACCGCAGCGGATTTTGTGAGTTTGCCCGAAGCCCAGAAGAAAGCAGCCGTGCTGATTGAGCGATTGCTGAAATATGTGAGTGAGTCGGTGCGGGATGGGATCTATGCCTTGAGCGCCTGTCGATCATTTGATCTAAACCTGTACCAACTGCTGGCAAAAGCCCTGAACTTCCCGCCCTATGATGCCGATTTTCGGTTGTTGACTGGATTTTCCTTTGTGACGAGTTCCCCGGTGGCGACCGTCGGAGGGCGACGGAGAGGCGCTATCGGATGCATGACTTGCTGCGGCGGTTGAACGATGAATGGGGAGAGGAAAAGACCCAAGCGGCGCACCAGGTATTGGAGCAATACTACCGGGAACAAGGGCAAGTCGCAGAAGCAATTTTTCATCTTAATCGGCTGGACTGGCAGCCAGGGGTGCGGGATTGGGTAGAGGTGTTTGATGAAGCGTTGAAGCTGAGCCGCTATGAACTCTGCCGGGAACTGCTAGAGGTGCGGAGCGACCTGGTTGTGCCGGATGATTTGCACCTGGGCTGGATTTCTCAATGGGAAGGGGAGTATTTTCAGCGCCTTGCCCGGTACGAAGCCGCTGAGCAGGAGTATCGAGAAGCCATTGCCGCCTATGATAGCGCCCTGAGTAAAGCGCCAGACTCTATCGAGGCGCTGAACAACAAGGGGATCACCTTGCAATGTCTAGGGGATTTGCAAGCCGGACTGTCCCAGTATGGATTGGCACTAAGCAGTTATGAACAAGCGATTGCCGCCTATGGTAGCGTCCTAGCCAAAACCCCGGACTATATCAATGCGCTGAACAACAAGGGGAATGCCCTGCGCCAAAGTATGGGAGATTTGCAAGCAGGGCTAGCTCAACATGGGGAGGCGCTGACCAGCTACGAGCAGGCGATTGCTGCCTATGGTAGCGTCCTGGACAAATCCCCAAACTCTATCGAGGCGCTGAACAACAAGGGGAATGCCCTCCAAAGTATGGGAGATTTGCAAGCAGGACTGTCTGAGCATGGGGAGGCGCTGACAAGCTATGGGCAGGCGATAGGGGTTTATGATGCTGCCCTCGCCCAGGCACCGGACTATATCAATGCGCTGAACAACAAGGGGAACACTCTGCAAAGTATGGGAGCTTTGCAAGCGGGACTAGCTCAGCATCGGGGGGCGCTGACGAGCTATGGGCAGGCGATAGGGGTTTATGATAGCGTCCTGGATATAGCTCCAAACTATATTGCTGCGCTGAACAACAAGGGAACCACCCTGAAAAGTCTGGGGGATTTGCAGACAGGGCTAGCTCAACATGGGGAGGCGCTGACTACTTATCAGCAGGCGATTGCCGCCTATTGATAGCGCCCTTGATACAGCCCCAGGTATATCGCTGCGCTGAATAATAAGGGTCTCACCCTGAAAAGTCTGGGGGATTTGCAAGCAGGGCTAGCTCAGCATGGGGAGGCGCTGATCACTTATCAGCAGGCGATTGTCGCCTTTGATAGCACCCTTGATATAGCCCCCGACTCTACCAAGGTGCTGAATAATAAGGGTCTCACCTTGCACAGTCTAGGGAATTTGCAAGCACGGCTGGCTCAGCATGGGAACATGGCGAGCTGATCACTTATCAGCAAGCGATAGGGGTTTATGATAGCGTCTTGGATAAAGCTCCAGACTATATCAATGCGCTGAACAACAAGGGGAACACCCTGCAATGTCTAGGAGACTTGCAAACGGGGCTGGCTCAGTATGGGGAGGCGCTGACTACTTATCAGCAGGCGATTGGGGTTTATGACAGCGCCTTGGATAAAGCCCCAGACTATATCAATGCGCTGAGCAACAAGGGAAACACCCTGAAAGGATTAGGAGATTTGCAGGCAGGACTGTCTAAGCATGGGGAGGCGCTGAGCAGTTATCAGCAGGCAATTGCCGCCTTTGATAGCGCCCTTGATAAAGCCCCAGACTATATCAATGCGCTGAACAACAAGGGAAACACCCTGAAAAGACTGGGAGATTTGCAAGCTGGACTGTCTCAGCATAGGGAGGCTCTAAGCACCTATGAGCAGGCGATTGGGGTTTATGATAGCGCCCTTGATAAAGCTCCAGACTATATCAATGCACTGAACAACAAGGGAAACACCCTGAAAAGACTGGGAGATTTGCTGCTGATTACGTTTGAGGAAAGGACAGAGGATGGCATAGTATGCCTCTGGAGTGCCAGCAATTCCAAATTCAAAAATTTAAGAGGAATCAGTGATAGGAGAGGGGTCTGCATCGGAGAGCATAAAGTCAATTAGATGCTGCCAACTATTGAATAGCAAATACTTAGTCAGGCTGAGGATGTCTTGAAAGAAACCCTTGCGAGTGCCCCGTTGGTGGCGAATTTTCTGATAAGACGTGTCCACTAGATGAAGCACTGTATGGAACAGGAAAGCCAGGAGATTGAGCGTGAGCAAAAAGTTGGCTAAATGCTGTCTGCCCATGCCCAAAGTTGTGTTCGAGATGGTACCCCTTGGTTTTGAGGACATTGTGATTTTCGTTTTCGGTCTTCCACCGACTTCTACCAGCAGCGACCACTGAGGCAACGGTGGTATGACCCAAGCGATGGTGGGTGATGAAGGCATTATGGTAGAGCACCTGAGCGTCGTGTTCCCGGGTAACGACCAGTTCGCACCAATTGACCAGCAAGGCGGGTTGAGTGTCCCGAATCGGCACGAGATTGGCATAGCGGTAGTGATAAATCGCTGGAGTGCGCTGGTGGCATTGCCGGATTTCTAGGGTCTCGAGCGCCCCCAAAACCTCAAGCACGTGCAAGCGCTGGTACAGAGCAGGGTGAGAGTCGGGTAGAGCGGTAAAAATGAAGTTTATGCCAAGCTCTATACACTGCTGAACCATCGGTTGACGACTATAGAGGTCATCCCCCAGCAGCGTTATTGGGTGTTGGGCAAATTGCCCCGCATGGGTCTGCATCCAGCGTTTAGCCGCCACCACTTCGCAGTCTTGTTTCACAGACCCATCTTGCGGACTGATAAATTCGGGGGCTAAGGCAATCACCTGCGACTGACCAGGAGCGACAATCACGGGTAGAATCGCGCTATGAAAATAGGTCACACGCCCATTTTTATGCGTTCGAGTTGAACACTGCTGACACTGAATTTTCTGCGAACTGAAATATTGCGTCCCGTCTAAGGTGACTAACAAATGCCCTCCCAAGCAGGTGTATGCCTGCAAGTATCCCCCTTGCCTCAAACCTCGATACACCTGCTCAAACACACCCGTTAGGACAGGTGCAGCCAGGTGATCCAAAATATTGCGGATTTGCGGTGTACTCGGAATTTGAGCTAACCCAAACAATGTTTGAGCGTTATCCTTGCCCTGCCGACTCTGCATTTGCCGTTGGTGCTCCAGGAAAGACTCGCACTGCATGAAAAACACGCTAAACGCTGCCAAGATTGCGTCACTCACGCTGTAGCGGGTGCCGTTACTCGCTTGCCTTGGGTCTTCAATCCGACTGATGGCTTGATGCAGATAGCCTAACAACACCCCAAAACTTAAAGGCAATGATTCCATCACCGTGCTCCCACGAGGTGTTTCCTTATCCTCCAGTCTGATTCAGCGAGTTGTCAAAGTTTTGAATTTGGAATTGCT
>NZ_JBXBCE010000011.1:0-27548 GCF_056784215.1 Leptolyngbya sp. CALU 1928
GGAAAGTGTCAAAGCGTAGTTGGGCGTGTTTCTCCGCCCGCCGTTACAACGATGGTTCCTTTTCGTCCGTTTGAGGTCTTTTTTCGGTCTCTGGGGCAAGTTAAATCAAGAAATTGCCCTTTCTAAAACTGCCGGTGGTACAAATCGCCTAATTTCTGCCCTCACTTCTTCTGAATCTGCCTGTATCCACATCAGCCGAACATCATTTAGGGACTCTAAAGTAAACCAATTTGCATGTTCCAAGGGTATTTTCACCATGGGATCGTCCCCTGCTGTATAAGAACTTTCAAACAAGCATGATCCGCAGTCTTGCTCTGTCATCTGTGGTTTTTCACGCTTTACTGCTCTACGGTCTAGAACATCGATCAACTGTTGCCAGTTGGCACTATCAAGCCGATGAACCCTCAGCTTTTCGCCCTCATGCCCTTCCACAAAACGGGACCAGCGAAACTCAAATTTAATCCCCATATCGGCAAGCAACTGGTGAATGATTTGGGTATCACTCATGCCGTCTGGAATGGAAAATTTCAGCCCTAACTTAATTTGTGACTTTAGCTCTCTCGCTTTGTCTGCATAAGGCTTATGGTCATATTTTGTCCATTCTTTGTCAGGGTCAAGAAAATCATCAAGATTTAACTCACCTCGCAGCCGTCGCTTGAGTGCCGCTGTGCCCACATCCCAAGGGACAACCCCTTTCTTCCAAGCAGCCTGTTTTTCCAATCCCCTCACGTCACGCTCGATCGCCACGTCTGGATAGAGCATCGCTTCTAAACTCAACAGTTCACTGCGCCGTCGTCCATTGTTATCCCATAGCACCAACTCTGAAGAAACATCGTCAGTGGCGTAGAAATCACTCATGTAGTATCGGGCGATCGCGAGTTTTTCATTGGGTGTGTGGGCTTGCCTAGCCTCCAGTCGCAAGACTTCCGAACGAGTCAGCACTCTTGATTTTGAAACGGTATCCGCTTCAATCTGCCGAATTTCTTCTTTCGCCTGTTTGGTCAGCAGCTTCATTGCCTGGTCCGAACCCGCATCAATCATGGTGACTTGATTCCCTTCAAATCGCAGCCTCACAAGCAAAGCATCTCTGAGACTATGCATTGCCCTGTTCTGATCAGCCGTGGTTTGTGCCCACAAGTTCAAGTGTAGATCAGACTGCCAATCGTATCCCGCGATCGCCCCGACAACGTCTTCTCTTAGCTGAGAGCGAATCAGCATCGCCGTGGCATCCGTTCGCTGTTTAAGTTGGCTTTTGAGTTCCAGCGGATTGGTTGAACGGCTCACCTTAGAAAAGTTGCGACCATATTTGGCACACCACACCACACGATTGACAGGTTCTCTCACCCGTGCCAGCGATTGCGCCATATCGCCATCCGTACTGCTAGCACCATAGAAAATGCCATAAACCTTACTGATAATGCCTTGAGCCTCAATACTGACTCCTGTTGCCAGACTGGGAGAGCAGATAATCGCGTCATACTCACCCCGGACTAAGACCCGATCCGGGTGATTGATGAACTCCTGCTCATCCTTCCCGCCGCTGGTTTCTGAGTTGATTACTAGGACTCTTAGCCCTAAGCCCTCAACCTGGCTGACTAACCGCGCTAAGGTCTTGCTACCCATCTTGCTGTCAGTCACAACAAATAAGACTTGACCCGGCAGCCGCTGACGGCAATCTTTCAGCAGTTGTGCAGTGATCACCGTGGCATTACTCGATTGAAGGAACTCAACCGAGTAGCCTTGGGGCTGGTAGTCATTGCGAACCAGAAAGATAGGGACATTATCCCCCCGCAGCGATCGCAAGTAGTCTAATACCCCCTTGTTCAAGTCAGCATCCGCAACAATCACCCGCTTTGCCACCTGAATCAATTGGTGCAACTTTGCCAGTAGCGCGGGCAATCTCCCATCTTTTCGGCAGGTGGTAGAGGTGATCAGATGCCTCAAGACTTGGTTGACTTCATCAATGATGAGGTCGCAGCCTCTAAACTTCTCAGGGTCGATTGCTAAGAGACCATCAACACACAACCCGACTTTCAGGGTATAGCCTGACCCGGTGATGAATTGTCCATTTGCCTTGTCTAAATCGCCTCGGTAATGGATGCCCCAACGCTGACACAGGTTCCGCATCAGACAAATGCGGTGCCCTGCTGCCAAGACAGTTTTAGATTGCGCTGTCAGCCGTCCAATCAGCTTTGTTTTTTCAGTTCCTTTGGCACTCGCGATCGCAATGATGCCAGTGTCAGGTAAGCATTGAGGGTTCAACTCGGTTAGGTGTGCGGTGTTGAGCCGAATAGATGCTTTATGGGTGAGTTGATCTGAGAGTCGCTGCCAGATTTGCCAGTGGGTTAGGGGCATGGCTTCAGAGTGGGCAACGTCCCAAGCTTCAACACCACTTTGAACGAGCAAATCATCTACGCCTTTGCCCTGCTCGGGCTTCCAAGACGCGATCGCCACTTCACCGCCTGATTGTTCCAGCAAGCAGCCAAACCGCCACAGCGCCCGGTTTACTTTGGTGATGGTTGATGGTTTAGCGTCTTGGTCGAAGGCAAGAATATGTTTGCGTCCTGGTTGGGCAAACCTGGCAACGTCAGCAGTCAAAATGGGGCTGATGGGATTTCCTAGTTCGTCCTTGACCCGGTAGCCCCCATGCACCCCATAGAGTGCGATCGCCACATAGCCTTGACTGAGCAGACACAGCGATTTCTTACCGCCCTCAGTCCAGATAGTTGGAATTTCTGGGTGAACTGCCAACCAGTGCCAAAAGCTATGTCCTTGGTATTTGGTCGTAGTTGATGGAATCAAGCCATCGTCTACAGGGCTTAATTCTGACGCAATATCCAGAACCATCCCATCCGTCGTAGGCAACTTCGTCTCTTGGATTTCTGGATGTGTAGGATTGCAAGGCAAGGGGGAGGATTCCTCCCAGATCGCTTTTGAAAACCATTTCGGCGAATCCTGTTGAGTGAAGTTTGTATCCTTCGAGAATTGCGGCGCATAGTTGGTTTTCGATGACGTGCCCAAGTTCGTAAATCCAATTGGCTTCGTCCTGGGTTCTTGCTCCGGTAACGGGATTTCCTTTGCAATCAACGGGGGGGAGTCGCTTTTTTTGTTCCATAAGCTAGCTATAGCGGCGTTTTTTACCCATTTCGGCAAATCCTCCTGTAAGTTATATCGTTTTGCAACTTCAACCCATACCCACACCGTTACCGCCGGCAAAAACGCCCGTGAGCCGTTGCCTTTAGCTGTTTGATACTTTTGTGTTTTGCCTTTCTTGTCAGTTAACGGCTTCTCTGGCTTGAACTGCCAATACTCGCCCGTTTCCTGTTGTAGCCCTGCTAAAACTCCAAAGTCGTGGGGTTTGCGGGTTTGCCATTGGGGTCTAACTTCAAACCCTAGCGCCTGGTGTGTCTCCCAGTAGCCCGTGTCTTCAATGAAGTTAACGGCACTTTGGAACAGGTTAGGCGCGATCGCGCTGCCGTGAATGAACTCATACTCGATGTGCTGCTTAAAGGTCTGAAGAGGAATAGTTACGACACTCATGACTCACCCCCGCGAAGCTTGCGCGACGAAGGTCGTTCGCAGCAAATTAAAACCCGATCCACAATTTGACTTGATAGGTTGGGGTAAGGCAGCTTGGTTAGAAAGTCTGCAAGGTGGTACAGCAGCGAAAGGTATAGCAGCAATCGGTGGAACAAAGGAACCCTGGTTGCTGCAATGTGGGCTAAGAACTTCGCTTTTCCTCGCAGCGCAGTCGTTAGACCTAATCTCAACTTAAGTCTAGTATTAGAATGAATGAGATCAGATGTTTTTGGGGAGCGTCTAGATCTATCTAAACAGCCCAATACACCTGGAAAAAATGATTCGGGGTTCAACCCTGCGACTGC
This sequence comes from Leptolyngbya sp. CALU 1928, assembly GCF_056784215.1. Taxonomy (NCBI): domain Bacteria; kingdom Bacillati; phylum Cyanobacteriota; class Cyanophyceae; order Leptolyngbyales; family Leptolyngbyaceae; genus Leptolyngbya; species Leptolyngbya sp. CALU 1928. The sequence goes on from NZ_JBXBCE010000011.1 coordinate 3,885, forward strand.
AACTTCAGATGCCAAGGGAGTTGACAGGGGGTGTGCACATCTCGTAATAATTAGGTACATTGAAAGGTAAGAAAACCATAAAAAGGCTTCATTAGTCCTGACTCTTGTTCCTGTGACTTCTCAGTTCTTCCCCGGTCGCCAAACTCAGAGAGAGAATTTTTGAAGATAAAGAACAGTGTTCAGGGTGAATAAAAAACTAGAACCCTTAGAAGTCTACGCGATTTCTGAGGGTTTTTTGTTATCTTGACTTCCTAAAACCTAAGCGATCGCCTGATTGACCTGATTTGAACCCCTACGCCGCGCTGAATGCCGATTGAGCGCCCCCGGACTTAAAATTAGGGTTGTGTGGGCTTAAAAGCAAAAATATCGTTGTTTAGAATTTAGAATCCCAATGGATGTAATGGAGTTTTTTCAACTAAGTACCGGAACTTGGCGATCGCAGCGAACCACGCATCATCTCGCCTTCAAACGCGCTGAAATGGGAGAATCGGCGATTCGGGTTGAGGCATTTGCCGCCGAGCATCCTCAAGTGATTGAGATCTGCGAATTGCATGAAGTTGACCCAGCACTGGCGATCGGCGGCGCGTTTGTCTCTTGGAATGGGTCAATGAGTTGGGATCGCAACGAGGATGAAAACCACGAAGGATCTACAGTATTTGCGCTCATCCCCGATGGCGATCGCCCCCGTCAAGGGGTTTTGCTGCGAGAGCGGGGCTATGCCGAAATTGTGCCTGTTGCAGGGCAATATCACATGGATGATGAAAATGGATTAGTGCTAACCACTGAGTATGAAACCATGAGTTCAATCGAGCGCTTCTGGTTTGCCAGCCCCAGCCTGCGGATGAGAACCAGTACGGTCAAACGATTTGGCGGCTTTAGCACCGCTACTTTTTGTACTGAAATGCGCGTTTCAGATGCGATCGCCCAGGTCGTTGAGTCGGTGCCTACCCTTGGTGAAACCCTCGCCGAGCCGACAAAATATTTCTCGTTTTTAGGCTGCTAGATCTTGCCTGAGTCATTGGCTAATTCATTAATAATCACCACTAGCACCGATCCATTTACCCGTGGGCTGGATTATCTCTATGGGGTTCGTAGTTTAGCCTTAAAGCCAGAAATGATTGACCTGGTTGATCAACTGGATAACCGGATACCGAGTTGTACCTGGATCGGCAACCATATTGATGCTGTTAACAAGCAACTCGCTCGCGATCTTCAGGCTTGTCACGATTGTTTTCACGTTTGGGAGCAGCGCCCCATCCAGATTTTTGCGGCTCCGCTCGTTCAGTCTTTTAAGATTGATGGGCTTTGCAATTTGCAAACCAACCCCGTCACTATTTTGATTGACGTGGGGCGGGTGGTGCCAAAAGACTGGCGGCGGTTAGTGGTTCATGAATATGCTCATGCTCATGCAGGATCTCCTGGACATCATTCACAGTTCGAGCGATCGCTTACCCATCTCTGCTTAGGATTGAAAATTGCCCTTCCGCACGATCAGCTTGCTCAAACAGACTGGTTACAGTTTTATCCAGACTATCTGCCTACCCAAGACCCGCTGGCATTTTGGCTCGGCAAAGGGAAAAATTCGCGATCGTTAAATTAAGTTATGTAATTTTCATCAGACTAAATCGAATAATGCCGTCCCCCTCCCATATGATCAGGAGTAACTTTGTAAGATTTAACAAGAAAAGGGAGATTTTGTAGGCGTGGTACTTCCTCTTTTAGAATATTCCCCTAATAGTCAAAATCACCGGGTCGAGGGCTATGAAGTCCCTGGAGATGAGCAACCCAGGATCTACTCCACAGACAATTTGCTTTCTTCCACAGACATGGATGCTCTGATTGAAGCAGCCTATCGTCAGATGTTTTTCCATGCTTTCGCCGCTGATCGCGAAAAGTTTCTAGAATCTCAACTTCGCAGCGGTCAAATTACAGTCCGAGACTTTATTCGCGGCTTGTTGCTCTCCAATACTTACAAGCGCAGTTTCTATGATCTCAATAGCAACTACCGCTTTGTGGAGCAGACCGTACAACGCGTGTTAGGTCGTGATGTCTACAGTGAGCGCGAGAAGATCGCTTGGTCAATCGTCGTTGCCACCAAAGGGATTATCGGCTTTGTCGATCAACTGATCGACAGTGATGAATACCTCAATGCGTTTGGGTATGATATTGTTCCCTATCAGCGCCGTCGTATCCTGCCAGGTCGGGCAGAGGGCGAACGTCCTTTTAACATCACCTCTCCTCGCTACGACGAATACCATCGCCGTAAGCTTGGTTTCCCTCAGTTTGTTTGGCAAACTACGGTTCGCAGCTATGTTCCTCAAGAACAAAAGCCTGTTGCTGGTAGCCCCGCTCAATTCCTCAATATGGCGCGGAACATCAACCCCAAAGGTAATCTGCCTCAACGGATTTCAGCGCTCAACATCGATATCGAACAATCTGTTCCCTATCGCAAAAAGTAAGTTATTCTGAGCCATTTAAGAACGCGGGGGCTATCTGTTCATTCAGCACAGCCCTCGCGTTTTTAGTTTTTAAATATCCACTCTATCCACTTTTGAACCTATCACCTATGTCCGATTCTCAAGCGATTAGCGCTGCGGTTGCCAAACTCTACAATACCTATCCTTTTCCACCCGAACCCTTATTAGATGAACCGCCGCCGGGGTATAACTGGCGCTGGAACTGGCTGACCGCCTATCACTTTTGTACGGGGCAAAAGCCAACTCGCCAAAATGTGCGAATTCTCGATGCGGGCTGTGGAACGGGTGTCGGAACAGAATATCTAGTTCATCTCAATCCTGATGCTGCGATCGTGGGGATTGACTTAAGTGCTGGAGCGCTGGCGGTGGCAAAGGAACGCTGTCAGAAGTCGGGGGCTACGGGGGTAGAGTTTCATCATCTAAGCTTATTTGATGTCGAGCAACTGCCCGGTGAGTTTGATTTGATTAACTGTGTGGGGGTGCTGCACCATACACCCGACCCGATTCGTGGCATTCAGGCGTTAGCCAAAAAGTTGGCACCGGGGGGCATACTCCATATTTTTGTGTATGGCGAGTTGGGGCGGTGGGAAATTATGTTGATGCAGGAGGCGATCGCGCTGCTGCAAGGCGATCGCCGGGGTGACTATACAGACGGAGTTCAGGTGGGGCGACAACTGTTTGCGGCGTTGCCTGAAGAGAATCGATTGCGAAAACGGGAAGCAGAGCGGTGGTCTTGGGAAAATCAACGAGATGGCTATTTTGCCGATATGTATGTCCACCCCCAAGAGATTGATTACAACATCAATACGGTGTTTGAATTGATTGATGCGTCTGGGCTGGAGTTTGTTGGGTTTTCTAATCCGCAGGTTTGGGAATTAGATCGGCTCATTGGAAAAGCGCCGGAACTGATTGAACGGGCAGAAACCTTGAGCGATCGCCAACGCTATCGCTTGATTGAACTGCTTGATCCGCAGGCAATTACTCACTATGAATTCTTTTTGGCGCGCCCTCCCCTCCCCCGACAAGACTGGTCATTAGATGCGGATCTATTGGCAGCCATGCCAGAACCCAGTCCTTGTAGTCAGGGTTGGCGCGATAGCCGACAGTTTTTCAACCAGGATTATCAGGTGGTGAATTTGACAGAGGCAGAATGGCAGTTTTTGCTTGCCTGTGATGGCAACCCAGCGCAACAAAAAACCGTTGAGCAGATTTTGCAGACTGTTGAAGCCAGTTTGTCAGAGGTGCGATCGCTGCAACATCAACAACTGATTCTTTTAACGCCAGGGTCATAGCGGCTTGTTTGTTGGTAATTTTCAAATCGTGGCATCGGGGGCTTAAACAGGGTCGGGCGTTTGAGCCATGGATACTGCCAGTTTCTGGTAGCGACGCGGGTCGCCCTCTGCAAAAACCATGCGCTCTTCCCCTTTGCGATCGTAGAGCTTCCCTAAAATCTGTTGCCAATCTGTGGCGGTCAGGGGGGACGGCTGTGGTGCACATACGGGCGGTTGCGTTGCCTTTTCCTGAAGGTGCTGCTGTGCCATCCAAACCCTGGCACGAACCGCCCAGTTACTATCCTGGGTTGCCATTTGCTCAAATTGGGATTCAATTTGCGATCGCCACTCTGGATAGGTGAGCGCGATCGCGTCGGCTAACGACTGCAAGCCAGAAACAGCCGAGTAACGCACGACCCACTCTTCATCTTGCTGCGCTACAAACAGCAACGCTTCTAAGGCTTCTGACTGGGCAATTTCTAGCAAGTCCTTGGGAAACCAGTGCCATTTCATCAACCCCAGTCCTTTCGCAGCGGCTCGACGAACACTCATGGCAAAATCAGCCGTAGCAACGCCCAACAAAGTAATCAGTCCTCTTGGATCGCCAATGCCCGCCAGGGCGCGAATTGCCCAGGCTCTAGCCGTATAGTTATGCAGATCCAGTTGCTCCAGAAGCGGCGGAACCGCCACTTCTCCTAGTTGAATTAACCCATCTACCGCTGCCACCGCCGCCCCTGGATTGTTATAGCTCAAAGCCGCAATCAACGTGGGAATCGCTCCTTCTAGCTGTGCTGCTGCGAGGTTTTGCACGGCTTCGAGCAACCCATTGGCAGAATCAGCCGCATCTACCGCCTGAATGAGAGAGGAAAGAGAATCAGCCATGGGAAACGACAAATGACGAATGGGATTAACGAGTGGGGAATGGATGTTCATCTCATGCCCTGCTCTCTCTATTGTGAATGTTTCTGCTTACAACAACTCATCCATTAAGGTCATGACTTTGATTGCCCCTGCGGAGAGCGTGGGCGGGGTGGTCTGCTGGAGTTGTTTTTCCAGTAGTCCTTTGAGGGAAATGAGCTTGAGGCTATTTTCGGCTAAGGTTTGGGCGATCGCATCGGCACCCGGAAGATATCCAATCGCGCCTATATCTGCTAAAACGGTTCGACGCAGTTGCAAATCATCGTTTGAAAGCGCCTGCACTAGGCGATCGCCATATTCGCTGGCAATTTCAGGATTGGGAGTTAGCTGATACATCGCCCGGTTCGCCGCATACCGAATCCGAGGAACGCTGTGATCTAAAAATGGCAAAATGTCAGGAACAGCAGCCATTGCGCCTAAGGTGCCCAGCGCTTCCAAAATCGCATCAAACGGCTGAGTGAGTTGGGGCGGTTCTGGTGCAGGCAGGGTGCCAGCCACGCGGTTGTTGAGTAACTCAATTAATTGGGGAATTCCGCTAGGCTCTCCTAACTTTTCTAAGGATTGAGCGGCGGCTTCTCGCACATAAAAATCACTACAGTCTAAGGACTGAATCAAGGCTGGAACGGCTCGATGATCGCCCAGTTTGCCCAATGCCCGCGCTGCATTGCGCCGCAGCGGATAGCCACCCACACCGGTGCGATCGTCCTCATCGGTCAATGCTGCGATTAATACATCGATCGCTTCAGGGGCATCCACCCGAAACCGCCCCAACCACCATGCTGCATAGACCCGCAACCCCAAATCTTCCCCCTGAAGATTGGCGATCGCCTGGTCTACGGTGAGTGAAACATCGCTTTGAATATCCGGTGCGTGACTCATGGGGACGAGAGGAAATTCCTTTAAAAAAACAATGCCCGGAGAATTATGCGACGACCAACATCTGTCGGTGGTTGCCTAACTCTCCGGGCACAAGCCTGACTAGCTCAATGCATTGATTGCATAGTCGATATAGGAGTTTGCTTCAACAGCAGGATCTCCAGTCAAACCATGGCTTGCTTTGATATTCTTCAAAGCTTCAACATACCAGCTAGGAGACAGTTCAAAGGTGCTGTTGATTTCCGACAAACCGCTGATTAGGTAATCATCGATTGGACCTGTTCCACCTACAACGAGGCAGTAAGTGACCATGCGTAGGTAGTAGCCGATGTCCCGAACACACTTGTCTTTGCCCACTTGAGTCGAGGCGTAGTTAGGACCTTGCATCGAGGTGGTGTATGGGAACTTTTGGTAAACTGCATTAGCAGCACCAGAAGCCAAGCTGTCCGCTTTGGAGGTCAACGCTTTAGCCGCTTCCAAGCTAGCTTCCGCTTGACGAAAACGACCAAATGCAGTTTGAAGCTCGGTAGAGCTAAGGAAACGTCCTTGGGAATCAGCAGCCGAAACGGCTTCGGTTAAAGGGGTTTTCATGATTAAACTTGCTCCAGTAATGTTTGCTTTATGAAATGAGTGTTGTCGTTGCTTTGACTACCAAATGAACCAGTAGAAATCAACTCAAGCGATTTCTAGTGTTCTCTTTCTAGCCAACAGCCGCAGCCGCCTTATCGAAGTAGCTGCTCACTTCAGACATCAAGCTAGAGCAGTCGCCTCTGGTTACTCCGTTGGTGTCATTGGCGAGGGCGATCGCAGCCTCTTTCATTTTGTTAACGCCGACTGCCACAGAAGCGCCGGGAGTTCCTAGAGCCAAATAGGTCTCACGCAAGCCGTTGAGGCAGCGATCGTCCAGAATGCTGGCATCGCCAGAAAAAATAGCGTAGGTGATGTAGCGTAGGATAATTTCCATGTCACGCAAACAAGCCGCCATCCGACGGTTGGTGTAAGCATTTCCACCGGGTGCAATCAGCCCAGGTTGCTCAGCAAACAACGAACGAGCCGCATTTGCTACGATCGCCGATGAATTGCTGGTAATGCGGTTTACGGTATCCATACGCTTGTTGCCATCAGCAACCATAGCGCTCAAAGCATCCAGTTGTGAAGGGCTAAGGTATTCACCCCGCGCGTCAGCCTGAGAGACTACCTTTGCAAATGCGTCCAACATAAACTCAATCTCCTAATGTGTTCAAGTGAAATAGGGATTAGGTCACAACTAACTCTTGAGAAGCTCAGCAACCAATTTATCTAAATAGCCTGAGTAAAAACAAAAACTATTATAGATAACCTATAAAATGCCTCCCGTTCTTCCGGGGAAGAAGCTTGGAAGATTTTACATTTCTTAAATATTATGGAGCCTTCCCTAAGCGGATAACTAAACGGTCGCTATCTGCTGTGTAAGTTTTCCAACATCTCTGTTTATACTATGTCGTTGAATCCTTATTTATTACGAATTATAACTAGCTAGACGGCTCTGAAGCCATTGTCAGCGGGTAAGAGTCTTCCGCAGTGAATCAATTTTAGTCAAGAACTTAACCCATTTCCAATAGCATCAGAAACCAAAATCAGCCACAAGATAGCAATGAGCAGCGAAAGAGAAATAAGCTAGAAGATGAAGAAATGTTACAAATCTGATTATTTGAGCTTAATTTTCACTCGATCGCCGGCTCATTGCTAAGCGATCGCAGACCTTTTTCGTCCCAAATCAAACAAGAACCCATAGATATATTCTTCTGTCCATTCAGATCCATAAAATTGATTAAACATTCCTCGTGCCGGGTCTTTTTCAGCCCGATAGCGTAGTTGCGCCTGTTCAACCTCTTTTGAGGTTGCAGCATTTATGACAGCATACTGAACTCAGGATGAAAGCCTGAAAACGCTTACTTTGAGATGCTCAGATGAAGAGTATGAACTCTTTTTCAAGTCTTGCGAAAACAAAGAACGCAGCTTAAATGATGTCCTTAGAGAGCTAGCTAGAACCCTCAAGACCGGATGAATGCGTCAAGCACCTATATTCCCGATTGAAACATAGGTGCTTGACACATTGACCTGGTAAACGCATCTTTCAATAGTTCCCAACAAGAAAGCAGAAGCGGGGTAGCCGGAGATTGATGGGGTCGTCGGCAATTGCAGGGGTTAACCCACTTCTACAGCTTGCTTGTCTAAGATTTGGTTGCTGTCCAATCCTTTTTGAGTAGCGCTAAAAGGGGTATGACACCGTTCCTGGCAATTAAGTACCACATCGGCTGAAACCTTTTCTTGGTGGAAGGTCCAGACTGTGATCTTGCCAATTTTAGACCCAATTGATGAACAGAATCTGCTGCGAGGGGATAGTGGCGGTGCTTGATTGATAACTTCTGCTCATCTTGTTTTTGGTGAACACTGATTGCGTGGGAGGCAATGAGTCAACGATGAGATCGGACTTTGGAGTGCTTAAAACCTGCAAGATTACGCTTGTAGTATCAGGTTCTGGAAATGAATCAGTCCAGAACAAGTCCACTCCACTTGTAGTACGTTTTTTTCACCTTCAGTAGAACTTATCAATGGTTGTCTGCTACCCTCCAACTTGCTTGTTTGCAGAATGTGAGGAGTTTGTATGCCCAGTCCCCAAGATACCGCCTACCCACGCTTGAAAAGTAGCTTAAGTTCCAAAGAGTTGACCTCCATCTACACACCCAGTCCAGAAGAGTTGTTGCTGTCGAGTCGAGTCACCAAGAACCAGCAATCGCAGGTGGGGTTTCTGGTACTGGTAAAAACCTTTCAGCGCCTAGGGTATGCGGTCCCTGTTGCGGATGTACCGATAAATATTATCCGCCATATTGCAACGACTGCCGAGCTAAAACTCCGTACCGATACCTTATCTGCCTATGATGCTTCGACTAGCCGCAAGCGGCATCTGACCATCATTCGACAATATTTGAACCTGCAAGTTTTTGGTCAGACTGCCCGACAACAGATGAACGAAGTCATGGCGGATGCAGCACGGACTAAACACGACTTGGTGGACTTAATTAATGTGGCAATTGAAGGATTAGTTCGTCAACGATTTGAGTTACCTGCCTTCAGCACCCTGCTGAAAGCCTCTCGGCAAGCTCGCAATCACGTGACTCAGGCACTGTACCAGCAGGTTATGAACAGCCTTACCCAGGCAGAGTGTGGGCAAATTGATCAACTCTTTGAAGCGGAGGCAGTCACTCACACAACGCCCTGGCATCGATTGAAACAAGACCCCGGTAGACCCACCCTGACTCATTTACAGGTGTTGATTGATCGCCTCAAGGGGTTAGCTTCCTTACGTTTAGGAAAGACCGCGCACCAGTATATCCCCGATAGTAAACTGCGACATTTTGCGGCTGAGGCCCAAACCCTAGATGCCAGTGGGATGAAAGAATTGCCAGTGGCAAAACGCTACACCCTCGCGATCACCCTGCTCAACCAACAGTACGCCCGGGTGCTCGATGACTTGACGGAGATGTTTATCAAGCAGATGCAACAACTGCACCATCGTAGTAAAGCAGCCCTGACCCAATATCGAGTTGTAAAGCAGGCAAACACAGATGAACTGATTGCCACCTTGCGCGATTTGGTGCTGGCTTATCAAAGTGAAGGTGATATGCCGCAACGCTTTGCTGCGATCGCCACCGTCGTTGGAGAACACAGTCAAACCCTTTTGGAGCAATGCGCAGCCCATTTGACCTATGAAGGGAATAACCACTTTCCCTTATTCCAAAAATTTTATAAAAGCCATCGGGCAACCCTGTTTCGGTTGCTGGAGATCCTGCCGCTGCGCTCTAGCACACAAGATGACAGTCTGATAGAAGCCGTTGCTTTTATCCAATCTCAGCGCACGGGTCGGAGTCCCTGGGTTGCCACAGTCAAAAAAGAAGCGACGGGGACACCCGAAGAACATGGGGTGCCACTACTAGATCTCAGTTGGATTGAGGGCAAATGGTGGTTTTTGGTGACTGGGCAACGGCATCGCACCCCTTACCCCAGCCAAATCCATCGTCGCCACTTTGAGGCATGCGTCTTTTCACAAGTCCGATTGGAATTGAAATCGGGCGACCTTTATGTCGAAGGGAGTGATGCCTATGGTGACTACTACAGTCAGTTGATCTCCTGGGAAGACTACCACGCAACGGTGGCGGACTACGGGCAATTAGTGAACCTACCAGTGGACGGACAAGCGTTTGTCAGCCATGTCCAACAGGAATTGGCATTGCAGATTCAGACGACCGACCAGGCGTTCCCTGCTAATACCGAGGTGGAGTACAAAAAAGATCGACTGGTGATCCATCGCCGCAAGCCGCAACCACCGAAGGGATTAGCAAAACTCAAAGCCCTGATCAGTGAACGCCTGACCCCAGTCAATTTGCTCGATGTCCTCACTGACACTGAACTGTGGCTGCATTGGACTCGCTCGTTTAAGCCGATCTCTGGCTATGATGCCAAGCTCAAACAACCCGCCGCCCGTTACCTGGCAACAACCTTCTGCTACGGTTGTAACATTGGTCCTAGCCAGATTGCCCGCTCACTGAGCGAGTTTGATCGGCGACAGTTGGCGGATATTCATCATCGCCACATTGATGACTCCAAGTTGCACTCTGCAATCGAGGTGGTGATCAATGCCTACAACCGCTTTGCCCTACTGGCTCACTGGGGCACTGGCAAGCATGCCTCCGTGGATGGAACTAAGTGGGATGTGTATGAGCAGAATCTATTAGCGGAGTACCACATCCGCTATGGCGGTTATGGTGGGATTGGGTATTATCATGTCTCGGATACCTACATTGCCCTGTTCAGCCATTTCATTCCGTGCGGAGTGTTTGAGGCGGTTTACTTACTCGACGGACTGCTAAAAAATACTTCCAACATCCAACCAGACACCATTCATGGGGATACCCATGCTCAAAGTACGACGGTGTTTGGGTTGTCCTATCTGCTAGGAATCACCTTGATGCCACGGATTCGGAGTTGGCAAGACCTCAAGTTCTATCGCAGTGATCCCACAACCCGCTGTACCCATATCGACAACCTATTCTCTGACCGGGTGAACTGGAACCTGATTAAAACTCTTTTGCCTGATATGTTGCGGGTCACGCTATCGATTAAAGCTGGCAAGATTGCGGCTTCAACGATTCTGCGGAAATTGGGTACGAATAGTTCCAAAAACAAACTCTACCAGGCATTTCAGGAGTTAGGTTATGCCATCAGAACTGGATTTCTACTACGTTACATTCATGACGCTGATCTTCGGGCGCTGATTCAGGCTGCCACTAATAAGAGTGAGTCCTTCAATGGCTTTTTGAAGTGGTTAGCCTTTGGTGGCGAAGGGGTGATTGCCACGAATAATCGCGATGAGCAGCGCAAATTGGTGAAGTACAACCACTTGGTCGCGAACTGTTTGATCTTCTACAACGTTTTTGAGATCAGCCGCATTCTGCATGCACTGATGCAAGAGGGCGTGAAGATTGAACCCGAAACCATCGCAGCGCTCAGTCCTTATTGGACGCAGCATATTAATCGGTTTGGTCGTTACAGTTTGGACATGGACCGTTGCCCTCCTCCCATTGATTTTGGTATCCCTGTTGTCTCCCAAAAGTCATCGGATCAATGATTTTCTTGAAAAATTGTCTCCTGGAAGTACTGCCTAATAAAGGTTTCAGCCGATGTGGTACTTAATTGCCAGGAACGGTGTCATACCCCTAAAAAGGTGGCGATTCCTTTAGAAAAGCCTTCTGGATCGGGCAATGTGTATTGGGGAAATTCTTCATAGGGTCGCCATGGCTCTGAGTCGTTGTGTCTTAGGTGCAAGATGCGATCGTTTCCTTCTAACTTCCAGAGCATTTGACCGTTCTTAAATGTTTCAGTCATAACTTTCTCCTCACAGAACATAGTCAGTTAGCAACGATTTGCTTCTTTCAAGTTTGCCACTTTAAATATCAACTTCTGTAAATGATGTTACTTTTTATAGACATTTATGCCAATTTGCTGTAAAGCGTGAATTCAATATAGAATTCTGTGAATCAGAAAACTATCCCCAAAAGAGGTAGTTTTTCTCTATCAAGCGACAGAAGTAGAGTTGAAGTTTTCTTCATCCCAGATCGATTCACATTGCAACTTAAAGCTCTCGTCGAGCTTTGGATCAAGTGGCACAATCAAACAGCATCGTAGTCATATAGCGATCTGCCCACTCGGTGCCAAAAGATTTTTCAAGGACGCGGCGAGTTTTATCATTTTGCTGTTGTTGGGTGCAGTAATATCCTTGTCCAGCAATGGTTTGGGCGATCGCTAACTCTGAGGTCAGCAACGGTTCCATACTGGCAAGCTGACAATGCACGGTCAAAAAATCTTGAACGCGTTGCAAAAATGCATCTTCTTCTGGTGCGCCCATGGGACGGACAAACAGACAAAATTCAGAAAAAATATCTGCCCATTCGGGTAAGGCGCGAGGTTGAGAAAACTGAAAATCAGGCAGTGCTGATAAAGCGTGCTGATACCTTTCTGGTAGCGATCGCTCAGGGTTCACTGGCGATAAATCGGCGATCGCCGCACTAATTCCCGCCCGTCCACCTACCAAATCTGCGCCAAAAATAGGTAGGGCATATTCAGGATTGGGAAACATGACACAGTGCAAAATATCTAGCCCAGTGCCCACCTGCGCCAGTTCCAAATGCAGTTTGCGAAATTGAGGAGCTTGGTAACAATGATTTTCAATCACCAGCTTTTCACCTTCCAAAGCTCCTTCAACGTAGCCTAACCCATCTGGAATTTGGAATGGAGATAGCTCCAAATAAGTCTTCCAGGTTTCTTCAATGGTGTCTGCCAATCGATGAATTAATGGGTGCTGGCGATTTCTCAATGCTTGCATAAACTTCGATGGATAATTTTATCTGAATATTTGAGAATAAAAATTGAGGCTTAATCAACTCAGCAATATTAATTGCAGCAATGTCACAAGCAATTTCTGTCGGAAATTTCACTGCGCTCTTTACTGGTTATGTAATTGTTAGTTTGGCGGTTTACTTCATCGCGTCTTTCACAATCCCTGCTTGGCTGATTTATTCTTTTTTTCTAGTGCCGTTTTATCTAATTTGTATTCTCTATCTAACGAACTTTAATTTAAAGCATTATCAAGAGTCACTGAAATATAAACGCTTGCCTTTATTTTTAAGCATTCTTTTTCAACTCCTAGTTATTCTGACAAGCCCTACAAGTTGCTATGGATGGAATCAAGGTAAAGCCTGTTATTCCTTCATTCAAACTCACTTATCGACCGATAACTTAGCTACTTTGCAGACTACTCCACCCCCTTGGTGGATCGTCGATTCAATATTTTTACCTGCTTTAATCCTCTACGTTATTTCTATTGGAACTTTCTTAAAAACGATTCGGATTGAGCCGCCGCAATAGAAGGCAATAGTAAGGGCGATCGCAAAAGCACTCATGCCTCGAGATCGCCCTTATTCTAACCGTCGTAATCACTCCACATCGGCTAAGATTTTGCCGAATGCAGCAATTAACCAGGCTCTGTTGTTGCGGGTTCAGTCATCGGGCGAATGTTGACAATCTTGCCGCCTAAGCGGGTAATGCGTTTCATTTCGCTGTTCATCCGGCTGTAGGGAACTTGCATCAAAATGGTGCTACTGTTCCGCACCGGATACTGATTATTGTCTGTTTGAGCGTTTTGCTGTAGTCCTTCTACTTCATAAATGAAGATGCGATTATTCGCAGATGAGCCAGCGGCTCCAGTGAGGGCAGATTGTCCCAACATGGTGTGTGTCCTTATTGTGCGAGGGTAATGCTGGCGACTTTGCCACCCAACTTGTTGATTTGTTGAAGGGTGCTAGAGAGCTGTTCGTAAGGAACAATGAACTCTTTGTTGCTCCGCCGAACTTTGGGGTAGCGTGGGAGGCTGATGCCTGCGACTTCAATTCGGTAAAGGCGATCAGACGAGTTGATCGAGGAGCGTCCAAAGGCACGCGCGGGGGCAACCCCTTGCTTCGATGGCTGGTATGCCCACCCTTCGCTGCCACCGGAAGGTGCGACGATCGCCGATGCACTGTTTCTCGCTAGATCCGTGGCTAAGTGAGACTGTGCCCCAGCCAGTTGAGCGTTGTCGCTGTTGGCATAGCCGCGATAGAGACGGAACATGCGCGTGAAACCGACGGTGCGTTGACCAATGCCCGTGGTCACAAAGTCTTGATAGTAGGGGACGATCGCGTCGCCAAATTTGGCATCATATTCCTCGGAGTCGATATAGGAATCAATATCTGCCTCAAACCCTTCATCCTGGTAGCGATTGAGATGCTCCGTGATCTCCGCTTCTGAATAGGGCGCGCGACCCAGCAGATGTTTGAAGTTCAACTCAATCACACGGGTTTGAAAATGAGGATAAAGAAACTTGGTTTTATACAAGTCTGATTTGGCGACCGCCCGAACGAAATCCCTCACCGTCAATTGACCATTGGCTAAGAGCGACTCTAGGCTCGTCAGCCTTTCTGACTGCATGATGTAGTCATTGCCCAACACTTGACGATAAACCGCTTGAATCACCCCTTTGGCATCTTCAGATGTCCAATTTTGGCGAAGTTCAACTGGGTAAGAATCACCTAAAGCAGTGGTTCCCAAACGGGAAGCTGCGGTTGTAATTGCCACGAATGACTCTCCTTAAAATTGAGTAAATGGTACTTGGAAACTCGAAACCGTCTATACGGTGGTAATGCTCGTCACCTTACTGCCGCGCTGATTGAGGCGTTGCAGGGTCGGCGAAAGTTGATCGTAGGTCACGAGGTACTCGCTGACGGCTAGCCGAACTTGGGGAGTGCGTCCTTTATTGGATTGCATCACCCGCACTCGATAGAGACCGCGATCACCGCCCACGACTCCTGAGAGCGATCGCCCAAAGTTAGCCGTTTGTACGGGTGTCACCAGATTCATCCCTAGTTCATTGGTCAACCAGGCAGATTTGTTTTTGCCCTGAGCGCGATCGCTGTTAGCATAGCCCCGATACAGTTGGAACATCCGGCTAAAGCCAGCCGTTTTTTGTCCGCGCTGCGTGGCAAATCCCCGGTAGTAGGGCACGATCGAGTCGCCAAAATTTTCTTGATATTCTAGAGAATCGATGTAGGAATTGATTTCAGCTTCAAACCCTTCCTGCGTATACAAATCAACGTGGAAGGTAATTTCTGATTCGTCATAGGGAGCGCGACCAAGCAAATGCTTGTAGTTCAACTCAATAAAGCGAACTTGGGGAGTGGAGTAAAAGAATTTTGTGCGATACAGTTCAGACTGTGCCAGCATCCGCACAAAATCGCGCACCGTAATATTTCTCTGGCGCAACAGTGATTCTGCGCTGGTCATGCGCTCACTCTGCATTAAATAATCATTACCAAAGACTTGGCGATAGACAGCCCGAATCACCGCCTGCACGTCTTCTTCTGTTGCATTCGCTCTTAGTTCTATAGGAGAACTTTGTGCGAACGGCTCAAACCCTAGCTGTTTTGCAGCCATAGAACTCGTCATAATTAATCTCCTTTGAATGGGTTGATCTATTTTTACGACTGCTAAAGTCGGCTAGCTCTATCCCCTTCCTATAAATCGGCAGAGGCGTTCATCAAACTAGCGAGTATCTTAAAAACTGTTACGTGTTGCTTGCCAAGTTCAAGACGCAACCTGAACTACAGTCAAGCTTAAAAATTTAGACCCTCAACTGTTAAAGTTTGAGCGTCCATTTTGTTTTTGAACCTGCCCCTGATTAAAGCAACTCACTTGTGCAAATTTTGTGCAATTTTAGAAAGACCGCTAAAAGATACTATTAAAAAATATTACCAAAACGCTCAAAGAGTCTATTTGAAAGAGTTTTAGCAACTTTTTGATGACCTTGGATGCTTAATTTATAGTTACAATTCGACTCATAATTATGAGGTCAAACGGGCGCAAGGGTTGGCGCTTTCTGTGAAGTGCATTTCATCTACAGTCACGCATTCTTTGTAATCGGCTGAGAATCCGATTGGCAAGCGTGATTCCCATGATGGGCTTCGATAAATAGTCATCGGCTCCTGCGGTAAAGGCTTGCTGCTGACTGACAGAATCGCTCAATACGCTGAGAAATAACACGGGTAGCCGCTGCCAATGGGGGTCGCTGCGGAGCATCTGGCACAGTTCAAAGCCATTAATTTCAGGCATATTCACCTCTAAAATCAGCACATCTGGCACCACGGCTTCTAAAACAGTCCAAAACTGCTGCGGATCGGCTAGGGTCGTGACTTTGAAGCCCCAAGGCTTGAGCAAGGTGGGGAGGGTGCTAAGCCAACGGAGATCGCCATCCACAATCATCACTCTGGGAGCTACATTCTGTTTTTTTAATACCTGCACGATCGCAGCCATTACCTGCTCAATCGGCATTTGAGTCGTTAGAAATAGGGTGCCGCCCCGTCGGAGAATATCTAGCCGATCGCTCAAATCACCGCGATCGCTCATCACCAACACCGGTAACTGTGGATAGCGCTGGGCAACGGTTTGTATGGCTTCTAACAGCAGATTAACTGTGGACTGCTCAGATCCTTTTGCTTTGCCTGACTCAGTGGGTAGCCGCAATAAGACGACATTGGGCTGTAGCTCCCCCCATGCCTGCGGCTCCAGCGTGGATACGATTTCAAGCTGAATCCCGCAGCGAATGGCTGCCCCTTGGAGCAACTGGTTAAACGTTTCATCTGAACTGACCAGTAATAATCGAGGTCGCTGCTGATCGGGAACTTGGCAAGGCTGAATCTGCGTCGTGTTCTGAATTTCCTGCTGAAGGGCGATTACTAAGGCGTGCATCAGCGGTGCCTGTTTAGGTTGCAATGGCTCCCGCCCGCCTAGCCAACAATCCAGTTGCCGCACCAAATGAGTGATTTTAGTGAAGCCAAAAATGCTCAGGGTACTGAGTAGGGCATGGGTCATCTGTTGGGCGGTGGCTTGCTGTTGAGCAGTTAGGCGATCGCGCTGTAAATCATTGACGGTCTGCAACAAAACTGCCACTTGAGCCAAACTTTTGGGTTGGGTCGTAATCCAAGTTTGATTGAGAAACTCTAAATAGTGTGGCTGCGAGTCCAGTGAAAGATTAGCTTCAGAAACCAGATCGAGGCGATTCGCTAGAATTCCCTGACTGGTTATTGGATCCCAATCAACAGAATCATTTCGGGGATAGGGAAAAGAAGTTGCCGGAGTAACCTCTGCCTCGATGGTCTTCAGGTAATAACCGCGCCCATGTAGGGTCGTAATAAAATCTGGGGGGGCACCCGCCGCAGATAGCTTTTGTCGGAGCCGCCGCAGATGCGATCGCACCGTTGCCGCAGATGGAAAATCTTCTGAAGACCAGAGGCGATCGATTAACTCTTCGCTACTAAAGACATATTGGTTATCGCGCAACAGGAGTTCTATAAACTCATATTCCTTGGTCGTCAGAGCAAGAGGTTGACCGCCATAGGTGACCTCGCAGGTGCTGGAGTTCAACAGCAAATCGCCCCACGTGAGTAAGGGAAAAGGATTGCCGCTACTTCGCCGGAGCAAGGCCCGCATCCGAGCAATCAGTTCCACTGGATCAAAGGGCTTCACGACGTAATCATCGGCTCCCGCATCCAACCCCTGCACGTTGACCGTTCTGGCATCCTGAGCCGTCAGCAGCAAAATTGGCGTGTCATAGCCTTTTGCCCGAAACCGCTGACACAAACTGATGCCATCTAACTTGGGCAACACAATATCCAGCACCATCAGGTCATACTCAAAGGTCGAGCCATACGTCCAGCCCATCTCGCCATCCGTGACGACATCCACAATATGATGATGCCTCGTCAGAGTCTTCGTCAGGACTTTGCTTGATACCTCATCATCTTCTACTAGCAAAATTTTCATTGATGTCTACCGCCTGGAGAATTTGGGCAATCTGCTCCGGTAAATTCAGCGAATTAAAGGGTTGGGTCATTACACCGCTCACCCCTCACCCCCAACTTATTAAACTGCCGCATTGCCGCTGTTTGCGCCTTAGCGGTCGGCAGAATAACTGGAATAGGCAGGTGGCGTAACATTGCAAATCTTAATCAGCGATCGCAGGCTTGCAGCACCTAAAGCAAAATCACTGGCTAATCAACTCACTTCAGAAACCGCATTATCTTCTGAGCTAAACCCCAGCATTAGCAACGCTTTACGGATTTTCACTTTAGAAGGAAGAACTTT
This sequence comes from Leptolyngbya sp. CALU 1928, assembly GCF_056784215.1. Taxonomy (NCBI): domain Bacteria; kingdom Bacillati; phylum Cyanobacteriota; class Cyanophyceae; order Leptolyngbyales; family Leptolyngbyaceae; genus Leptolyngbya; species Leptolyngbya sp. CALU 1928. The sequence continues at coordinate 21,697 of NZ_JBXBCE010000011.1, forward strand.
TGGAACTGCTAATTCCAATTCTCTAGCTGTCTCAAATAACTCTCGCATCAACCGATCTAGCGAAACATTATCGGCATCTTCTGGAAGCGTCTCTATCCGTCCTTCATAAGCTAAGGTATAAAGCTCCAAGTGATGCTTGCCCATCACTCTCGCTAACTTCCTCAGGGTTTCAGGGGTGGGGCACGTTCCTTTAAAGCAAGCTCCTCTTAACCGGGGTTGTGGCACTCCAGACAACTCCGCCAGACGATTCATACTAATAGTCTGCTTTTCAAGATATTGCAGGATGAATTGCCCCAGAGGGGAGCAGTCTTCCGCTTTAATTTGTAATCGTGCTGGCATTAGTGGAGTACCCAAAAAATTCCAACCCTTCAAAGATAGCTGCTGAATGGCGATCGCTTATCCAACAATGCTGCTATTTTGAGCGTTGCAACTATTGTCTGATTTTACACGTTGCTCTTGGAAATTCCTATGGGTTGCACGAGCCCCAGCGCCATCATCAAGAACCTTAAAGGGTGTTTGCACACACATAAGAACCTAGACTAGGGCACATCCACCGCCAGGGAAAAAGCCCAAAATTCGAGATCTGATTCCATCAGCCATCAGCTTTCCTGATTGCGATTCGCAAAGCGATCGTGGAACGAATTGCGCTGCCAACTCTGAACTATCAAAAGGGTTGAAACGCAATGAATTCGTTGATTAATTGCTTAACCCGCAATTAGTCAATGGGATAAAACTGCTGATAGATAATATTTTTAGAGACAGTCTAATTTTTTGGACTAAATCTGGACTATGACTCTGTTTTTGACCTATTACTTTTTGAAGGGAAGACAGGGCATGAATTAATCAGTTAACCACATGAATTAATCAGTTAACCAAATTAATCAACATGAAAATTGCTCACGTCGCTGGGAAGACTTCTTCTGAAGGGTAACAGAAGCTAAGAAAACTTGTAGCGCCATTAATACAGTAACGCAGTATATACTTACTGAGTCACTGCATCACTGCACTACTGTATTACTGCGTTATGTTTACTATTGCTTTTGTCAATCAAAAAGGGGGATGCGCTAAGTCCACAACATCGGTTCATTTTGCTTACTGGCTCACTCAAAAACAAGCCAGCGTGATTTTAGTTGATGCTGATGCTCAGCGGTCATCCTCCATTTGGCTATCGGCTCTAGAAAAGCCCATTCATTCGGAAGTAATTCAGAGTGCAGACGATCTGCTAGAGCGATTACCAGGCTTAGCAGAACAGTGTGATTATCTAATCGTTGATGGCAGCGCCGGGTTAAGCGAAACCACTAGGGCAATTCTGTTTCGTGCTGACTTGGCGATCGTCCCTTGCCAGCCTACCGGGGTTGATTTACGGTCAGCCTCCGATGCCGTCAGGTTGATCAAGCAAGCTCAATCAGTGCGGAAAGGGGAACCCAGAGCGGCTGTATTTTTGAGCCGTGCGGTAAAGGGCACCAAACTGTTAGATGAGGCGATCGCGCTACTAGAGAAAACTGAGATTCCGGTTCTTAAAACGGTTCTCCACCAACGGCAGGTTATTGCTGACACGTTTGGTCAAGGTGCTGTCGTCTGGGAGCTATCCGGTAGACCCGCCGCTGAATCAGCCAGAGAGTTTAATAAGCTCTTCAACGAAATAATGGGGCTATTGCCATGAACATCAAAAAAGGCAGAAAGCCCTTAGACGATGCATTAGCTTCTGAGTTTGTCTACGGCTCACCACCAAAAAATGAGCCGACAGATGAAGTGTCAGCCGCCTTGGTTCAGCCAGAGAAAAAAGTGAAGCCTACTAGCAAACAAAAAACAGCATCGCCAAATGCTCAAAAAAAGGGAAGCATCATGAGTCAGCTTTTAGACTCTGCTACCGAAAAGGAAGCAACCATTAGGCTAACTGTGGACATGCCAGAATCAATGCATCGCAAGCTGTCCATGTTTTGCGCCCGTACTGGTAAAAAGAAAGCTGATGTTGTACGTCTCCTTTTGGATGAGGCGCTACAAGAACTAGATGATTAACATCTTTTCCGTCGTGACATCCTCTCAAAGCTCACTCTAGCGGGTAGAGCACCGGCTTCCCGTCTAAAAGCTACTGGGCTTAGTTTTAGCAACGGAAAAATTTTGGTCGTTAAGGAGATCAGTCCTGCCAGAAGTCATTGAAACGGTCTGGTGACAACTCCGTGTAGCGCACTGTGTGCTGAATGTTCTTATGTCCCAGGTAGTGCTGAATAGATCGTGTGTCATGCCCGTCATTGACTAACTTATAGCCACACCCATGCCGCAGCATGTGGGGATGAACTGGAAACGTAAGAGACGAATGACTGCCAATACGACTGAGCAACTTACGAAACCCAGCAGCAGTCATAGGGCTACCCCGTTCTGTAACGAAGAGATAGGGGAATGTCTCGGACTCTCGTTGCAACTTCCGCAATGCTCGTAGTTCTGGAGCATGTAAGGGATGAACACTGGGAATGCCATGCTTCAGTCGTCTAACGTGCAACAGTCCTGCCTCTAGATCGACCTGGTTCCATCGCAATGAACACAGTTCTGATACTCGCAAGCCATGTCGATAAGCCAGAAGGATCATGGTGGCATCTCGGTGCCCATAGCGCCCATACGTTTTCGCGACCGCAATTAACTCTTCCACTTCTTTAGGTGTGAGATATTCACGCGGTCGCTTTTGAGCATTGGGAAGATGTCTCGGTGGAACTGTCCCATTTTCGATAGTTGGCATCTCTAGTCTCGACCTCGCAAACTCGGCTTTTTCAGGCAGTTTTAGGAATAGACTGTCCCATTTACAAACCATAATGGGACAGTTTGTCCTCTTTGAACCATGCCTGTCCAGTTCCTATCGCAAGCAGATCATGACCAATTGAATCGCTTTCCTCAAGAAATCAGCCATGAGGAATTAAACAGTTTCTTTTTACTCTCTTCTGCTGACCATCAGGAAATTGATTCTATTCGAGGAAATCACAACCGTTTAGGATTTTCACTACAACTGGGTTGCTTAAGGTATCTAGGTTTTTTCCCAGACGATCTCTTGCAAATTCCTCAAGTTGTTGTGGAGTACGTCGCTCAACAGTTAGCGATTGTAGCGGAACTCTTGGCATTTTACGGCAAACGCACCAGCACCCAACGCCACCACCAACGGCAAATTCAAAAACTGGCAGGGTATCGTCGAGCCACGACTGCCGATATTGTAAAGCTAGAGCAGTGGCTTTTGCAAAGAGCTTTGGAGCATGACAAGCCCACGTTATTGTTCACAATGGCGTGTGAATTCCTGAAGCAGAACAAGATTATCCGCATCGGCACCACTCGCTTGGCACATAAGGTCTCTAAGGCAAGGCACGAGGCTCAAAATACAATCTATCAAAGTTTGCAATCGTTACTGACCAAGGATTGTTGCTTGGTTCTGGACAAGTTACTGAAGGTGGATGACGATCTGGGGCGAACCCCCTTGTCCTGGTTGCAGAGAACTCCCACTGGAGACAACCCCAAACAAATCCTGGAAACCCTTGATAAGATTGCCTTCTTGCAACAGCACCAAGTCAATCAGTGGAAGCTGACCCAACTCAACCCTAACCGTATCAACCACTTGGCAAGAATTGGAGCCAGAGCAACCAATCAATATCTGCAACGTGCAAATGAAGCCAAACGATATCCCATCTTGGCTGCGTTCCTCAAGCAATCTCTCTACAACTTTACCGATGACTTGATTGAGATGGTAGACCAACGAATTTGGAAGTTGTACGGTGAGGCAAAGCGGCACTTTGAACAAGACCGGTTGAAAGCGACTGCAACGATTAACGAGAAACTTCAGACTCTGTATGATTTGGGACAGATTCTGCTCAACCCAGAGGTAGAAGACCATACCATCCGCGCGAAGACATTTGAACAGATTAGTCAGATACAATTACAAACGGCACTTGAAGAAGCAAAACAGCTCATTCGTCCACAGAATGATGCGTATGTAGACTACTTTGGGAAGTCATATCAACGGGTACGGCACTTCTCCAGTCGCTTTCTGGCAACGCTTCAATTCCAATCTGGTCAGGAGGGTCAAGGATTACTGAAGGCGCTTCAATTGGTGCGAGAGATCCATGCAGGAATTCGCCGCAAAGTGCCGGATGACGCACCTACCGGATTCGTACCGGAGGCATGGCTGTCCTACGTGGTGCAACCCGACGGGATAGATCGTCGCTACTACGAGCTGGCTGCTCTGTGGATGCTGCGGCAGGAATTACGTTCTGGAGCAATTTACCTGACCCATAGCCGTCGATTTAGTGAATTAGAGAGCTACTTCATTCCCCAAGAGAAGTGGGTTGTCCAACGTGATCAGACAGTAAACCTCCTGGGAACACCCCTTGAGGCTCAAGCGCGTTTGGCAGAACGGGAAACCGAATTGTTCTCCTTAATGGATGCGGTAGAAACCTTACTGAATGACCCAGATGGAGATTTGCGAGAAGAAAAGGGCGAACTGGTATTGTCACCGATTGAAGCTCAGGAACGATCTGCTGAATTGAAGCAACTGGCTCAGGCGATCTCAACCCGTTTACCTCAACTCGACATTACAGACTTGCTGATTGAGGTTGATGGCTGGACAGGCTTCTCAGATGCATTCAAACACCTCGGCGGATCATCCCATCGAGACAATCACCTGTTGCTGCATCTATATGGCTGTCTCTTGGCACAAGCCTGCAACCTAGAATTAAAGCAACTGGCAACGTCTGCGGCACTGTCCTATCCTCATTTGAGTTGGTGCAACACCTGGTATATTCGTGAAGACACGTTGCGGGAAGCCAATGATGCACTGGTGAACTACCACTACCGCCAACCCTTAAGTCAACTCTGGGGTGGTGGGACGTTGTCTTCATCGGATGGGCAACGATTCCCAGTTAAAGGGTCGGTGCGGCAGGGGCGGGCAGTTCCGCGCTATTTCGGCTATGGCAAAGGCATTACATTTTATAGCTGGACCAGTGATCAATTCTCGCAGTATGGCTCTAAAGCAGTGCCAACGACGGTTAGAGATGCCACCTACGTCCTTGACGAGATTCTGAATAACGAAACTGAACTGCCGATTCTGGAGCATACTACTGACACCGCAGGATACACCGAAGTCGTCTTCGCCTTGTTTGATTTATTAGGTTTACAATTCTCCCCCCGCATTCGCGATTTGGCAGACCAGCAGCTTTACCGCACCAGTGCTGTTAATTTGGAAAACTACCCTAACCTCAAAAGCCATCTCTCCAACGTCATCAATCAAGAACGGATTGTTCAGCATTGGGATGATATGTTGCGGTTAGCAGGGTCACTCAAACAGGGATGGGTAACGGCTTCGCTGATTATGCAAAAATTGCAGGCGTTCCCACGCAAACATCCCTTGACACGGGCACTGCAGGAGTATGGCAGGTTGATCAAGACCATTCACATTCTGCGTTGGTATGCCGACGAGACCAATCGTCGCAGACTCAATCGCCAGCTCAACAAAGGGGAAGCACTACATAGCCTGCGCTCTCATCTGTGTTATGCCAATCAGGGAGAAATCCGAGGGCAGCAGGATGAACAACTACACAATCAGGTTGGCTGCCTGAATTTAGTAACGAATGCGGTGATCGTCTGGAACTCGGTTTACATCGAGAAGGTGGTTCAACAGTTGAAGCAAGAGGGGCAATTTCCAGGGGATGAAGAGTTGAAACATATCTGGCCCACTCGATATGCTCACATCAATGTTTATGGACGGTATCACTTTAACCAGGAGCAGGTTGGCAAGAAACAGCAACTCCGAGAGCTACGCCAGCCTGGGCTTCAGTCTTAACGACCAAAATTTTTCCGTTGCTAAAACTAAGCCTACT
>NZ_JBXBCE010000012.1:0-12959 GCF_056784215.1 Leptolyngbya sp. CALU 1928
ATATAGCCCATCAATGCCGGGAATCAGCTTGAGGCGACGTATCCAGCCGTAAAGAGTGGTTCTAGGCATTCCACCCGATCTCACTCGGTTTAACTCGATTCTTAGTTCCTCAAAGTCATATCCCTGAATGATTTGGACAGTGTTCATTGCGCGTCATTGGGGTTAGAGGGAATTTGTAGCAGTGCAACAGGGTTTAAAAGATTCAGCGATTGTTTGCCGTGTCCAATGAACTCTGTTGTATGCTTTGGATACTAGCATAGGATTAGTGCTATAAGCATAGGATTGCTGCTAATTTATAGCTAGTGTTATCAAATTCGCTTTATGGAGCTAAGATCACGATGAAGTCTATCGACTTGAATATGAGCAAGCGCACAACCATTACTCTCCCGGACGGCATATTTGACGACTTGGAGAATTGGGCAGACAAGGAAGGCAGACCAACTGCTAACCTTGCCGCTTTCCTTGTGGAATTAGCGGTCAAACAGCGCTTTGCTGAGAAGTATCCTGAAATGTCGGAATCTAAAGGCAAGTAAGGGGCGATCGCGGTAATGTTGAACGACCCTGAACGAGAGGAGTGGCAGACAGACTATGAGGCGATTCTGGCTGATTCAATAGAAGAAGCTCAGAAACTCTGTCAAAAGCTGGCAGAAACAAGAGGTTTAGAACTGCTAGAAATCCAAGAACCATCAAAGAAAAGGGGAAAGTTATATGTCTGCAAATTCGGCGGTTTTGTCGAGAGACAGGAGCCAACTAAGGATTCCTAAAATCACTCCTGATGATGGCGTATTTCTATTTGTTGACCTTGCCCATTTAACAAGCCATACCCCGGAGCAGGTTGAAGCAATGGCGATCGCGCTCGGCTACTCTCCAGAGTTGCGGATTGCTGAATATTTCAGAGAAGGGCAGTCAGTCTTAGAACCTGTGTTGCTGATTCATCAAGGAATAGTATCCACAAATGATGAGGCGTTGCTGAATCACTGGGAAGAGCTTACTTCTCAAGTTCAACCCTCTACAGCAGTACACCTTCGGAGTGGGCAATCATTAGCAGCGTAAGGAGAGCGATCGCGATGACAAAATCACAGCTAGACCGCACACTAGACACCCTGGTAGATTTTGCTGACCTAAACCGTCAAGCGCTCACCAGGTTGACTGATTTGATGGAGCAAAGCACCCGTGAGGTAAATGCCAGCATTGAGCGCTTAGGCGATCGCATTGACCAGATGGGCACCACGCTAGGCGGCAAAATTGACGATTTAGCGGCTCAAAATTCTATTCTGAGTGACAACATCACCCGCTTAGAGCGAACTGTAGAAAGGCAAGCGGCAACTGCGGATAAAAACGCTGATGCTGTTGCCCAACTGGTAGCACTTGCCCAACAGCAGGCGCAAACGGTGGATCGGATGTTGGCAGTCAGAGGATAGGAGGAGCGATCGCAATGATTCAAGCCATCCCAAAACCAATGTCTTTCGATGAGTTCCTGGAATGGCATCCTGAAGACGGTCGGATTTTCGAGCTATATGAAGGGGTGCCAACCGAATTGAATCCTACAGGGACACATGAAGCGATTGCTGGGTTCCTTTCTCTCAAACTGGGAATTGAACTTGACCGGGCATCGTTACCTTATTTCATTCCTAAAACAGCTACAGTCAAGCCCTACCGGGATAGACAAGGCTATAAGCCAGACGTGATTTTACTCGATAGAGCGGCGATCGCCCATGAACCAGATTGGGCAAAAAAGTCAACCATCCATGATGGAGCGACCGTTAAGCTAGCGATCGAGGTGGCAAGCACCAACTGGCGGGATGACTATGGGGTGAAGCTAACTGACTATGAAGAAATGGGCATCGCTGAATATTGGATTGTGGACTACATTCCTTTAGGGGCTGCTCGGTATATTGGCTCACCTAAACGTCCGACAATTACCATTTATCAATTAGTCGATGGTGAGTATTTCTTTCAGCAGTTTCGAGCGGATGAACAGGTTATATCGATTGCTCTGCCAGGGCTGCAACTGACCGCTGACCAGATATTTAATTCTGCTGAGGTTTAGGGTGGAAAAAGGTTCACGTGTTTTATCTGGTATGCAGTTAAGAGAAATAGAGAAGCTTAGCATCTCAAATATCACGGTATACCGCGTGAAAAGCTTGCCTAGAAAGCTGCTGAGCATTTGTACTTAATTGGAGAAAGTTTGAAAGAAGCGATCGCAAATAGCAAGATCAACGCTACTATTCTGCTTAAGTCCGTGTGCAAACGTCCGAACAAAGAGGGATCTGGCAATGAAAAAAGAGCCGCTGGAAGTTATGAATGTCCGACTGCCCAGAAAAGACATTGAAGCAATTCGGAACCAGGCGATCGCCAACGAAACCACTCTTACAGGGATGGCAAGAGAAATGCTGCAACGAAGCCTTTTACAATCTTCTCAATAAATCAAAAAACCCGACGTAGTTCCACCTACATCGGGTTTTAGATTGTTCAGCCTGAGTGAGTTTTGATTGCTTAACACCCAACAAACTCATCAGGGTCACTCCCCGCTAAGCGGGAAATTAGTATGAATAACTACAAAAGGAGGCAGTTACCATGTCTCCATTTTTCAGTTACCATGTCTCCATTTTTAACCCAAAATACGCTACCTGAAAGCGTTTGTCAGAGTTTCCTGACATTTGTCCTAACATTTTATATCAATCTTACTCGTATATCTCACAACGGGATTTTTGGGACTCAAGCCCAACCTACGGCAAGGGGCGGCTTATGAGTCTGGTTTTACGTTGCAGCGGTTGCCGCAGTCTCAACCTTGAGATCCGAACTGGCATCGACGACCAGCATTTTGCAGAGTTGCATTGCCCACAGTGCGATCGCTTCATTCGCAATCTCACTCAGCCCCAGGCGCAATCATTTAGTCGGCATTTGCCCAAGCCACAGCCGCAGCCACCGGAGCAGCTTTCATTGTTGGAGGGGGGCGAGTCATGAGTGCGATCGACCCTATCCAAAAAAACTTTGAGCAACGAACCGCCGATGAGTTCATTCACGGCAGCGCGATCGCCCCTGACCTGTTCCAAAGTGCCGTTAACTTCATTGAAGACACGGGCTACTGGGAGACACACCAGACGCTAGGGTTTGAAGTTCATACCCAATGGCAAACCCGCAAACCTCACGACTTTGGAACTCTGGCAGGGCTGAAAAATGAAGCCGATTCATTCTGGCAGTTCAAGCCAGAGAAACCGTTAACCGACAAAAAAGGTAAAACACAAAAGTACCAGACCCCTAAAGGCAACGGTTTACGGGCGTTTTTGCCAGCGGTCAACCGGGAAACGAGACGGGCGATCGCTCAGCGTTATAGCTGTGAAGTTCCCCCACCCGGTGAGAGTTTTTGGGATTGGCTAGAGCTTCACCCAGAAATCCCAGTCATTCTCACTGAGGGCGGAAAGAAATCTCTCTGTTTACTATCCCACGGCTATGTTGCGATCGCGTTGTACGGCGTTCGCTGTGGAGTCCTGGAGAATGACATCATCAACGGTGAGAGAGTTCGCAGGCTGAAACCAGAACTCATCCCAGATTTGCAACGGTTCGCTACGCCAGGGCGCAAGATTACGATCGCCTTTGACCAGGACGATAAGCCCAAAACCAGAGCAGATGTCAGCGCGGCTCTCTCTCGTTTGGGGTTCGTCCTGGGTAAGGCTGGCTGTCAGGTGGAGATCGCCCAGTGGAGCCAAACCCAAGGCAAGGGCGTAGATGACTTAATTGTGAACTGCGGCGCGAGCGCTTGGGAAAAAGCCCATTCTGAAGCCATCTCGTTTGCTCAGTGGGCTGTATCTCGTCAATTAGCCCATGAAGTACGGCGTAAACCTGACCTCAATATTGGCGATCAAGAATTTACCGAAGTCGCCTTAGAGCTTCCTAGAGAGGGGCTTGTTGCGTTGTATGGCAATACTGGAACATCCAAATCAAAAGCGATCGCTTTAATGGTCGAAGGGCGGAAATGGTTATCAGTTACTTCCCTTACCAGCCTGGGGCGTGACCAGGCGGCAGGCTGGGACGGCGTGTTCATCAACGATGGAGATCGACACGGCTCAAAACTACTTAAAGATGGAGTGCCTGTAAACGGCGGCTCGGTTTGTGTGCCTTCATTGCTCAAAGTCTCAGCCGTCGAAGCTGAAGTGTTTGTTTTGGACGAGACTTCAGCCACTCTTGAGTTTGAATTAAGTTCAAAGCTTTCTAACAAAAATGGGATGCGACCGCTCTTATCAAGTGAGACAGGGCGGCGGATTCGAGAGGCTGGGTTAGTAATAATCGCCGATGCTGACCTGTCGGAGGAAGTGTTGCAACATGTCGAAGCAATTCGAGGGGAACGAGCTTATTTAGTCAGATCGAACCGGCAGGCACTCACCTACGAGGCGACCATCATCGACGGCTCCAAGAATGGTGCGATCGCCATGCTCCAAGAGCGCGATAAGCAAGCGCCCGAAGGCAAGATTATTTATATCAATGCTGACTCAAAAGCTTTTGCTGAGACTCTTACAGAGCTTTTAGGGCGAGAGCGAACACTTTTAATTACTGGAGACACCAGCGGCGGTGAACTTCAGGCAAGCCTCTTAAGCAGCAAGGGGCGTGATTTACCCAGCTTAATCCTGAAAGGTATCAAGTACGTCATCTCGTCGCCTTCAGTGGTTCAGGGTTTCTCTTTCGAGCATCACACCAACTTAATTGATAGTGTTTGGGGCTTCTATGAAGGGTGTTCAATTTCAGCCCATAGCATTGCTCAAGCGCCCGATCGTCCGAGAGACAGCAACGTTCCCCGATTCATTTGGATTGCCAATAAAGGCAGCGCTTACAGCCGATTAAGTAAAGCGCAATCGATCGCAACCTTCTTGAAAGAGTTTAAGCAACTGAACACGACGGCGGCGCGGCTGGTTAGAAACTCGTTGACTCCTGATACTGCGATTGGGATTGATTGTCTGGACTGGCAAAGTCAAAACTTGAAAATGCTGGCGGCGATCGAAGTGCGTCGTAATCGGGGCATGTTTGCTCTGCGAGAAACCGTGATTGCCTTACTCCAGCGGAGAGGAAAGCGAGTCACGATTCAAGCACCAGCCTTATCTAAAGCAGCGCTATCAGTCATGGGAACGGTGGTCAAGGCTGCCAGCCAAGCGGTTAAGGAGCGTCGCTATCAAGCTGTCTCAAGCGCAGAATCCATCACCAAGCAACAAGCGGAAGAGTTAGCCGAACAATCCGATCCACTCGCCCCAGAGCAGGTGCTAAGCCTTGAAAAGTTCTATATCGGTGAATTCTATCGACTTGAACAGGTTTCAGCTTCTGATGTGTCTTTTGATCGCAAGGGGCGAACCCGATCTCAGATCAAAGCACTTGAAGCGGTGCTATCGCCCGATTTAGCAACCGAGGCAACAGCCAAAACCATCAACCAAAACCCAAAGAATCCACAAGATTGGAATCCTCTAGCGGTCAAGGTTTGGCTGTTGGAGCAGTCAGGGGCAGCGGCATTAATTCGCGCGATCGCAGCCGGAGAAATAGAGGAACTTACTTCCGACCTGATAAAGCCAATCGCTGACTTCATCCGCAATCATCCTCACGAATTTAAGATAGCCTTCGGTTTCCGAAATATTGAGGGACTGTCCGCTCAGCAGATAATGGGCGAGATTCTCACCCGTCACGGGATTAAGACCAAACGACGAGGCAATAAAAACAACCTGCGCTATGAAGTCCAAAAACCTCAGTTAGAAGAACTTTTAGGGATTATCCAAAGGCGTAAGCTAGCGATCGCACCCCCCCTAAATCAAGGGATAAATCAGGGGGGTGCGATCTCTCTGAAAATCCCTCCGGAGCTTGAAAAGTGGCTCACTTCAGAGTCCTTAGCAGACGTGCAGGCGATGTGGAAAGGGGCAGATTCGGAGGAAGTCAGGGCAGAGATTAGGAAATTTGTACCACTGGCAGTTTTAGAAAGGGCAATTGCATGACTTCCCAGTTCAAGTTGGGCGATCGCGTGGTTCTCACTGGCGAGGGCTGCAATCAACCTGCTCGTCAGTTAATGGCACTTTGGACGATTAAATCATTTGCTCCTGAACACCGAATCAGAGTTTACATTAACCCTGATATGCAGTTGGTTGAGGGGTTGGCATCGCTCGGAGAAAAAGTGTATCCCCGTGACTGGCTGGTTCTATATCGGCGGCAATGGGTGTAAAAACAGCTATCTTGCTGCAAAAAAGTCCAGATTGGCGCTGGCAGTTAGGCACCAGCGGATCAATGTTTTATCCTGCCGTTCGCTTGTTCCGGCAAACAGCCAACAACGATTGGCGTGGACCCGTTGAGCAAATTGCAGAGAGGAAAGTTTAACTTATAGAGAGTTTAAGTTGGCAGGCAGCAAGGTAAGCGAGAAAAAGCTAAAACTGGCGGAGCGCCGTCACCGAGCGATCGCAAGCTGGAAATTGGCATCGAATCAAGTTGGCTCAACAAGTTTAAGAATTAATCCTGAGTTTCCTGAGGGGATTAGCGAATTTAAAACAGAGTGTCAGGATTCCACTGAAAAAAGAATCGGGAGTTTCAGGAGAGGATTAGAGAAGACAATTCCCAATACCCGGATATCTGTCCTGACATGCTGCGAGATGACAAGTAGCTTTGCATTAAAAAGCAGCCTGGTAAGCGGCTGCTAGGCATGATGGAACTTCAATAGTTTAAGTCAGGGGCGCGACGATAGGAGCGGCGCAGCGTCCGCTTTCACTCGCTCAAAGCTAGACGCAATATTGCTTTTGCCAGAATAGCCAGTGCCTTTTAAACCGTACAGCGCGAGGCAGTCGGCAGGATTGCGCTTGCTCCAAGTTCTAAACCCGTTGTAGCTGCGATCGCATCCGGCGGCAACAGCAACGGCATACGCTTGCTGAGTGGTGAGCAATCTTTGCCCATCGGCTCGTTGCTCGTTGCCAGTGGCAGCTACGCCACCCGTCGCTTTTTTGGCTGGTCTATACCCACGTCTATACGATTAGTTTTAGCGTCTAGATGCTTCAATCTTTCGTCTATACGCTGGTCTATACTCTCGTCTATACGCTTCAATCTTTCGTCTATACGAGCGTCTATACTCTCACCTAGATTACCGTCTATACGATTGGGTGCGTCTATGCCTGTATCTAGATAATCATCTAGATGCCCTTCTAGGTAGCTGGATACCAAGCGCTTTAATACCTGTGAAGCATTAGTATCGCGGGTGTTGGCTCTTGCCTTGAATGCCTCCCACTGCTCAGGAGAAAGCTTGAATGTTGCCAGAATGGAAGGTGTCATCTATACCGCCGTCTATACTTGGTTACCTGTTAGTATAGACGATATAGTAAACTGTCTAGTCAATCGTATAGACGCTTATTGGATGATGAGCGCTGCAAGCTTGTTTAACCTCTCTTCAATCTGATCCAAGCGCGATTTGATGATCGGCGCTTTTGACTTCTTCAGATAGAGTGCGATCGCTTCTCTGACCAGGGCGCTTTCAGACTGCCCGGTCGCCTCTTGAATCAATTGCAGGGCAGTATAATGATCGGGTGGAATTTTCCCGGCGACGTGAGCAAGTTTCATTTTGATTAATCCGATTAACTGATTAACTCACGCCCTGTATTCACTTCAAAAATTGACAGGTCAAAAACAGGGTGTTAGTCCAAGTTTAGTCCAAAAAGCTGGACTGATTCTAGAACTCCTATTCAGTAAGCATTTAAGATCATTGACTAATTGCCGTGTGAGCAATTAGTCATCGAATTCATTGCGTTTCAGCCGTTGGGAGCAGTAGATTTAGTCCAATCAGGGAAACTGATTAATTGTCCGATCCTTGCCTTCCACTTTTCCCGATTCCCTCGTGCGGGTTGAATGTTGCCTCACCTTTGCTATTCATGTTACCTTTGTAAGGTAGTGTGCAAAAGTAACATGAATAGCTATGAACCGGGTTGAGGCATTGCAAGCAAAACTGAACGGTCTCTTGACTGAAGCGGCGGCAATTCGAGGGTCAGGACAATGCTTGCAAGGCGTTCGGCTGGAAGCATCATCGGCGGGTGGAACTGCCAGCGGCAAAAGTCAGACTAATTGCAAGTATGGACGGCTTCGCGCTGGCAAGGGCAAGCTGCTAAGCAATGGCTCAAAATCCCAATATGTGCCGCTGGCTGAATTGGGCAAGATGGAAGCGGCGATCGCCCGTGGTCAGGAGTTGACCAAAATCGAGCGCGAGATTAAAAAGGTCGCTGCCCAATTAGACCAACTGGCAAGAACGGCAGCGCGGTTAGGGTTGCCAGTTTGAAAATGTAGTGCCTAACTTTTTTCTAATCGCTCCCATCCGACACGATTTTCTTCCCCGAAACAATCAAGCTGTGAAGCTAGTGCATCAAGCAACGCTGCGACCGTGCGATATTGCTTGCTTTGGTCGTCAAGTTGTTCAAACTCTGCGATCGCCAGACGTAACAACAAAAGTGAGTCCTCTAACAATCGAGCATTTTTTAGCCCTTGCGCGATTACGGTGCGCTGATCCGGCTCAGGTTCAGGCGAAGCTAAAACGATAAAGTTAGGCACTACAAATCCTCAATTAATTTTGTACAAAACGCCCTCACTCTGAAAGAGAAAAGTGAAGCTTATAGAAAGTGAAGTGTGGCAAGGAAGTTTCTATGAGGGAGAAACGCCGCAATCGCTTTGCTCGTAGATGATTGCGGCATTTTTGGATCTAGGGTGTCACTTCCAAAAGTTGAACTTATAGGAAATGAAAGTTCCGCTCCAAAAGTGACACTTATAGGAAGTGACAGTTCAGCCAAAATTCTAGGCAGCGATCGCCCTTGGCAGAGAGGTAGGCAAAATCGAAAAGTGTTACTTACAGCAAGTGTTAGTTCGTTAGTTTTCAGGCTGCGATCGCCGTAGGAATCGCCTCACTTAATAAAAACTCCCTAGGTTTGTAGTTGAGGAAGTTTGCTTTTCTCTCTCTACAAAGCTGCTGTCTAGCGCTGCTGTGTTAGTGCCGTCTAAAAAGTGCTGTGTGCTGTCTAAAAAGTGCTGTGTGCTGTCTAAACCTAAAAAGTGCTGTGTTCTCGATTTATGAGCGAACACAGCACTAAACAGCACTTTGAGGGCATCCCCTCATTTGAGCCATTTCACCCACTCAGCACGGCACCCATCCGGGGTATAGGTTTCGATTGAACCATGTTCCATTAACTGTATTAAGAAATCATCCACCTGATCCGCTTTGAAACCGCGATTACTGCCCCAAGAATATTTCACGTCTCGCACTGAGATTTCTCGTTTCTTTTGCAGGTATTGAGCCAAGCTTTTTAGGTCATCATTTGCGAATTCGCTTTCAGCTTCAGGCTGATCGACGGTAGGCAAACTGAAGGATTTTTCAAGCAGTTCTCGCGGCGTGGGTGCTTTGAATTCTTGGCTAAATTGCTCCAATGTGGGAGCCGATAGACCCGGCTTAATGCTTGTCGGCAGGGCTAGATTAGATTTGAAAACCGTATCTCGATGGGGCAAATAAAGCCCTTGCAAGCGCTGGGTTTCTTTGCCGTCGTCATAGAGCAAATCCCCCTTACCGAGTAGGTTAACTCCAGCGGTATCCCCATTCAGAACAAACTCAGAATCCCGATCCTTTTGCACCTTCAGGCATAGCCTTGAAAGGCATTTGCTGTTAATTTGCGGAGGCAATAGCTTTCCATCGATCCGCTGTGATGACCAGACAAAAAAGACACCAGCGGCAGGGGCTAAACTTGCCAGTGATTCAAGGATCGGTAACTCTGGCGAACGAGGGTCAAGGGCAAACAAGTCTTGAAACTCATCCCAAAACACACCGATGTAGGGCATGGGTTTACCCGTGGTAGAACCATAGTCATCAATGGTTTGGGCACCCACTGTCCTGAACTGGGCATAGCGATCGCCCACCAACTCTTTTAGGTATTTCACCAACTCAGCCGCATCCTCACGGGTGTAAGACACTGGCTGCAATAGATAAGGACTACCTTTCATGAATCCCAACGTCACGCCGCCTTTCCCATCACCGCAGATAAATTGAATCTGCTCTGGGCTGTATCTATCGACTAGGCTGCCCATTGCTGAAAGAATCCATTGGCTCTTGCCCTGGCGCGGGGCACCTCCCACCACAAAATGCTGCAAGCGATCGCCGCTCAACTCTTCCTCTACCAGTTCGCCTCTGACATTCACCCCAATCGCCATCCGCATCGCCCCATCTGTTACCGGGTGGATGTAGTCGGCAAAGTGGCAGAACTGGCGATCCGGTCTGGGAATGGAGAGGGCGATCGCACCCTTTTCTAAAGTCAGCACGGGGGCATCCGATAAACTCAGCAGCGCTTGGATCGAATCTGCTACCCCATCAGACTGAAGCTGTTTAATTTTCTTCAGGTCATGCGGGCGCAACTGCAACTGAACCATTTGTGGTCCCGCAATCGCGTTTACATAATCTGTGCGAATTTCCAGGTGTTCAGCTAAAAGCTGTTGCACTGCTGAGGCAAATGCTTCTAATTGGCTTGTGCCTGCGGGTAATAGTAAGGGGCGCTCGGTGCGTTGTGCCGCTGCAAGCTGGATAGAGGGCAGGGACGGTTGCACCGATTTGACGATCGCGTTTAGGGTCGCTTCCTCCGATGCCCATTCCAACACATCGCGGCGATGTTGATATTTCTCAGCTTGCTCTGTGGCAGATTTAGCCCGATGGCATAGAGCAGCGCTGCCGATCCAAAACGCGATCGCACTTTCTGTTCTGCGGGGCAATTCACTAAACTGAAACCCAAACCCGACCAGGGCGCTTGCCAGTGCCAACAAACTATAAACCCAACTATTGGTGCGGGTGTGGCGGCTCTGCCCATAAATTTCTACCAACTGGTAGGGCTTAATCTCATCCACCATGGCTCAATGCCTCCCATGCGATGACAAAGAAAGCGACGGCACTGGGAATGGTGAACTGCATTTCTACCAGCTTTTGGATATCCTTTGCTCCTTCTGAGTTGATGGCAAACAGATAGAGCAGATACCAGGCGATCGCAATACCAACAGCGCTTCCTAAAGTGATGAGTGGATATCCGTTGGAAAAGCACCAATCCGCAACGGGTAGCCACAACCGAGCGGCGATCGCTGGAATGACGAACAGCCAACAGCCACGCCATATCACCGCTTCTAAGCTTTTTGGTGCGCCAAAGTGTTTCTGTACCCAAGTATTTTTAGGTGGGATTTTGGTGGGTTTATTCTGCTGTTTGATCTGCCCTAGGAGCGCATTGATCACCGTCTGAAAGTCTTCGGTTGAAGGAGTTTGGTCACTCATAGCCGCGCTCCTCGGTACAGGTTTCGCCCCATCCAAAAAGACCATCTGCTTTGCAATCCCTACGGGTGAATGGCTTCTTTTCGATGGGCGGCTGAATAACGATGACGGGTGGTGACGGAGGAACGGCGGGGGCGGCTGGCAAGGGAGCCGGAACGAACAATCGACCGATACTGTAGGCAAGGAAGCCGAAAAAGAACATTCCAACTAAACCTGCTGCTAGCCATCTGAAGGAATCCCAAAAGCCGTTAGGGTAAGGGCTTGCTGGATTGGGCTGTAGGGCAGTGGGATGAACTTCGGTGATGCTGTAAACGCGATCGCCCACTTGAACCAGTTGTGATCCGGTGGATTGCTGGTAGGGCGTAATTTGTAGTGTCTGGTCTGTTTGCTGCATGATGGCAATAGTCCTGTTGAGTGGACAAGGCAGGGGCGATCGCGACTTTCTCAGGGATGCGATCGCACTGCTCTTTAAGATTCGTAGAAGTTAATCACCACGGCGGCGGTTACACCTTTAGCGGTTTCGAGTGGCAACTGAAATTTTTCTTGATACCAGGCTAATCGCCTAAGAGCATCGCCTAAAAGCTCTGTTGCCATTGCATGATAGATTTGCTCGTTTCTGGCTTCATCACTGATATCTGTTTCGGGTGCGGCGGTTTTGGCTGTCATCACATTTCTTTGAGTAATTCGCTAAAGATTTTTTTGGCTCGTTCATAGTCGGGGTCACTGTCGGTTTCGATGATGATGTTTGTCATGCGGTCGAATAGGGGCAATTGCCCATCACAGGGCGGCGGCGCTGGCTTAGGCGGCTTAATCTTTGGGCGCTTCATGGGTTTTGTACGAAACTACATTGGCAGGCAACCAAGGGCAGATGAGGCAGCGATCGCGGGGTACTCTACCGAATCGGCAAACCGTGAAAAGCAATCACTAAGAGAATCTAGGGTGATGACTTCGGGTTCAGGTTCAGCAGCTTTCAGCCCCAATTTCTCAGCCGTGCGGGTCATCACGTCGGCGTGAAATGTTTGAGGCGAGTAAAGGTAGGCAAGGGTGTCACTCACCTGCTCTATGGCGTTGGTTCTGTCGCTGGCAATTTTGCCTAGTGATTGCTGAATCCCTGCCAACTGCTGCTGAGTGCGAACGGCTAAGGTTGCTTTATCCTGCACGGTGGCTTGATGGGCAGCGCTGGCTGTGGCAGTGTGGCGATCGCTCTTAGATTGCTTGGTCTTGCCGTTTACATTGGGCAGTTCAATCGATTTTGATTCAGCTTCATTAAGTCTCGGCATTGCTTTAAGTCCTTTGTGTTTAGGTTTCAGAGTTTTTTAAGAGAAGTAGACTTTCTCAAATTTGGCGATCGAGGGGCATTTCTGTAGGAAGCGGTTTAGAGCTTTTAAGGTTTCCAAATCTTCCTGTGTATATAGGCTCAGTTATAGCAGCGGACAAAAAATGGTCGTTAAGGCTGAAAGGCTCATGAATTAAAGCTTTCAGCGATTACTTTGCTTGAGTACTTGTTGGCTTGAACTGTCCCATCTTTAGCCAAAAATGGGACAGTTCAAGTCATAAGCAACGGTTTTACGCCATTACAGGCTTCTCAGCAGTGGTTGACCAGACCTCGTAAATGGGACAGTTTACTCCAACCGCTCACTAACGACCAGAATTTTTCCGCTGCTATAACTGAGCC
>NZ_JBXBCE010000013.1:0-5000 GCF_056784215.1 Leptolyngbya sp. CALU 1928
ATTGTCCTAACGTATATGCGTAGTGCTATACCAATTCTCTATAGAACCCATTTTGGATCTTTAATATAGGAGGTAAGATGAGAGGCCCGTAGTATTCTCTAGCCCATGCCGTACTCCAGCAGCTTAAGCGAACCAGAATGGGAAATCATCGAGCCACTCCTACCCCAAAAGAAGCGAACCAGACCGCCTCGATGGACAAAACGGGAAATCTTGGATGGGATCTTCTATCAACTCAAGAATGGATGTAATTGGGGTGATTTGCCCAAAGACCTGCCGCCCTACTCCACGGTATTTTGGCATTACAAGCAGTGGAGAACCGAGGAAGTGCTTGAGCAGATTCACGATACGTTACATGCCCAAGTGCGCAAACAAGTCCAAAAAAAACAAAGTGGACAACCTTGCTCCTGA
Source organism: Leptolyngbya sp. CALU 1928 (assembly GCF_056784215.1). Lineage (NCBI taxonomy): Bacteria > Bacillati > Cyanobacteriota > Cyanophyceae > Leptolyngbyales > Leptolyngbyaceae > Leptolyngbya > Leptolyngbya sp. CALU 1928. The sequence goes on from NZ_JBXBCE010000013.1 coordinate 409, forward strand.
TTGACTCACAGGCAGTGAAAAACACCTGTAATGCGGGCATTGAATCGAAAGGGTTCTGTTTTTACAAATGCACCAATGGCATCAAAAGACATCTGGCGGTCGATACATTGGGATTCCCCTTTTTCACGCACTGCACCCGTGCCAACGGGTCTGATGACCAGGGGCTAATTGAAGTGCTGGAGAACAACATCGATTACTTCAAGGCTAGACCTGAGGATTTACCGAAGCTGACGATTCTGCTGGATAACGGATATCACCCGGACAAGCTCATCGAAGCTTTAGAGCAGATTTATCCCCAGATTATGACCAAGATTCAATTTGAATTGGCTCCCAAGCCGACCAAGGCTGAAAAAGCCGCAGAAGGGAAAACGGGATTTGTGGTCATCGCAACTCGCTGGGTCATTGAGCGCTCGAATGCTTGGATGGAACGCTGTAAGAGTTTGGTCAAGAACTTTGAGAGAACCCTGGACAATGGCTACTGCCAAGGTCAATCTTTGCTTCATCCGACTAATGATCAAACGGCTAGCGGTCAATTAGATGTCAAATGGGTTCTATAGACCGACTGAAGCGTGACTCCAATGCCTCTAGCTTTGGCTTGATAGGCAGCATTGACTGACGGTAAGATGCCACACACCACCAGACTCATTAGATTCACCACCGTCGAGAACAGCATCTCGGTGATATTGCCGCTGAACTTGCTGCTCAAACAACGCATCAACCTCCTCGGCAGGCAGACTCTGTTCTAACAGCACCCTCAACATCACGCTGAACGGACTCTCAGTGATGAAACGCTCAAACACTTCTCCCAAAATCATGGCTCAAACGGGGGTAGACGTTCAGCTTTTAGAATAGAAGCCTGAAAGCCAATGATGACAGGGATAATAGAAAATATTAAGAAACTCTCAAGTGACCTTTAGAGAGCATAAACCATAGCAATTCTCACCCAAGGAATTGTTTGAATGAGGGGGTTGACAGGGGTAAGGTGGGGGAGTTATCTTAGTAAAGCGGTCGAAACGGGGAAGCGAAAGCGCCCCAAAGTAAAACTGCTAGAACCTAGACATAGTAATAGTTTGAAAGCCATAAGGAATTATAAACCTCGTCAAGATAATGACTTAATAGTGTAAAGCCTATTGAGTAATCGAGAGAGGATAAGAGATTTGTATAGATTCAGTCTATATAGGTTTCTTATTTAGAATGTAGAGAGCTACAGACATCCGAGCGACTTGAGAGAGTCGGAATAAAATGGAGAGTTTGATCCTGGCTCAGGATGAACGCTGGCGGTATGCTTAACACATGCAAGTCGAACGAAAGTCTTCGGACTTTAGTGGCGGACGGGTGAGTAACGCGTGAGAATCTGCCTATAGGTTGGGGACAACAGATGGAAACGTCTGCTAATACCGAATATGCCGAGAGGTAAAAGCTTTAGTGCCTGTAGATGAGCTCGCGTCCGATTAGCTAGTTGGTGAGGTAAGAGCTTACCAAGGCGACGATCGGTAGCTGGTCTGAGAGGATGATCAGCCACACTGGGACTGAGACACGGCCCAGACTCCTACGGGAGGCAGCAGTGGGGAATTTTCCGCAATGGGCGAAAGCCTGACGGAGCAATACCGCGTGCGGGACGAAGGCTTTTGGGTCGTAAACCGCTTTTGTTAGGGAAGAACACAATGACGGTACCTAACGAATCAGCATCGGCTAACTCCGTGCCAGCAGCCGCGGTAATACGGGGGATGCAAGCGTTATCCGGAATTATTGGGCGTAAAGCGTCCGCAGGTGGTTTATCAAGTCTGCTGTTAAATGGTGGGGCTTAACCCCATAAAGGCAGTGGAAACTGAGAGACTAGAGTACGGTAGGGGTAGCGGGAATTCCCAGTGTAGCGGTGAAATGCGTAGATATTGGGAAGAACACCAGCGGCGAAGGCGCGCTACTGGGCCGAAACTGACACTCATGGACGAAAGCTAGGGGAGCGAAAGGGATTAGATACCCCTGTAGTCCTAGCTGTAAACGATGACAACTAGGTGTTGCGCGTATCGACCCGTGCAGTGCCGTAGCTAACGCGTTAAGTTGTCCGCCTGGGGAGTACGCACGCAAGTGTGAAACTCAAAGGAATTGACGGGGGCCCGCACAAGCGGTGGAGTATGTGGTTTAATTCGATGCAACGCGAAGAACCTTACCAGGGCTTGACATGTCGCGAATCCCGGTGAAAGTCGGGAGTGCCTTCGGGAACGCGAACACAGGTGGTGCATGGCTGTCGTCAGCTCGTGTCGTGAGATGTTGGGTTAAGTCCCGCAACGAGCGCAACCCTCGTTTCTAGTTGCCATCATTAAGTTGGGCACTTTAGAGAGACTGCCGGTGACAAACCGGAGGAAGGTGGGGATGACGTCAAGTCAGCATGCCCCTTACGCCCTGGGCTACACACGTACTACAATGCTGTGGACAAAGAGTTGCAAGCCAGCGATGGCAAGCTAATCTCATAAACCATGGCTCAGTTCAGATTGCAGGCTGCAACTCGCCTGCATGAAGGAGGAATCGCTAGTAATCGCAGGTCAGCATACTGCGGTGAATACGTTCCCGGGCCTTGTACACACCGCCCGTCACACCATGGGAGTTGGCCACGCCCGAAGTCGTTACTCCAACCGTTCGCGGAGGGGAACGCCGAAGGCAGGGCTGATGACTGGGGTGAAGTCGTAACAAGGTAGCCGTACCGGAAGGTGTGGCTGGATCACCTCCTTTAAGGGAGACCTCCCGCTGTACAGTGCTTTATAGCGCACTGCACAGACGGTCAACCTAAGGTCGGTCGAGGAATAAGTCTAAGTGGCTTTCAAACTATCTAGGGAACAGAAATGGGCTATTAGCTCAGGTGGTTAGAGCGCACCCCTGATAAGGGTGAGGTCCCTGGTTCGAGTCCAGGATGGCCCACTTTTACTTGAGGGGGTTTAGCTCAGTTGGTAGAGCGCCTGCTTTGCAAGCAGGATGTCAACGGTTCGAGTCCGTTAACCTCCACTGAAGATTCGCGCTTTTCCAGCATCTTATTTCAGTTATTTTCAAAGAGCTGAGACAGACTGCTGGGCAAATGCTCAGTTAGAACCTTGAAAACTGCATAGTAACTTGTCAGGTAGAAATAATATATAGCTGATGGCTCTTAGTATTAATGCTAAGAGCGAAGAAGCTAAATATTGAGTCACAGACACCAATGTGATACTTTTCAATTTTTAGGAAATAGAAATTGATAGAAGTGGTCAAGCTAATAAGGGCTCATGGTGGATACCTAGGCACACAGAGGCGAAGAAGGACGCAGTTACCGGCGATACGCCCCGGGGAGTTGGAAGCAAGCATTGATCCGGGGGTTTCCGAATGGGGCAACCCTATATACTGCCACCTGAATCTATAGGGTGGAAAGAGCGAACGCAGCGAATTGAAACATCTTAGTAGCTGTAGGAAGAGAAAACAAACGTGATTCCCCTAGTAGCGGCGAGCGAAGCGGGAGAAGCCTAAACCAGTAGGCATGCTTACTGGGGTCGTGGGACAGCGATATGGACTCTAGCGGTTAGACGAAGCAGCTGAATACTGCACCAGAGGAGGTGAAAGTCCTGTAGTCGAAAACTTAAAGATACTAGCTGCATCCCGAGTAGCCTGGAGCACGTGAAATTCCGGGTGAATCAGCGAGGACCACCTCGTAAGGCTAAATACTCCTGTGTGACCGATAGTGAACCAGTACCGCGAGGGAACGGTGAAAAGAACCCCGGAAGGGGAGTGAAATAGAACATGAAACCGTGAGCCTACAAGCAATCGAAGCACGATTAAACGTGTGACGGTGTGCCTGTTGAAGAATGAGCCGGCGACTTATAGGCACTGGTAGGTTAAGGCGAGAATGCCGAAGCCAAAGCGAAAGCGAGTCTGAAAAGGGCGTTAATCAGTGTTTATAGACCCGAACCCGGGTGATCTAACCATGTCCAGGATGAAGCTTGGGTAACACCAAGTGGAGGTCCGAACCGACTGATGTTGAAAAATCAGCGGATGAGGTGTGGTTAGGGGTGAAATGCCAATCGAACCCGGAGCTAGCTGGTTCTCCCCGAAATGTGTTTAGGCGCAGCGGTAACGATTATAGCTGGGGGGTAAAGCACTGATTCGGTGCGGGCTGCGAGAGCGGTACCAAATCGAGTCAAACTCTGAATACCCAGTGGATACGTTGCTAGTGAGACGGTGGGGGATAAGCTTCATCGTCAAGAGGGAAACAGCCCAGACCACCAGCTAAGGTCCCCAAATCATCGTTAAGTGATAAAGGAGGTGGGAGTGCAAAGACAACCAGGAGGTTTGCCTAGAAGCAGCCAACCTTAAAAGAGTGCGTAATAGCTCACTGGTCAAGCGCTCCTGCGCCGAAAATGAACGGGGCTAAACGATGTACCGAAGCTGTGGGATATATCTTTGATGTATCGGTAGGGGAGCGTTCTGTTGTAGTTTGAAGCATCAGCGGAAGCAGGTGTGGACGAAGCAGAAGTGAGAATGTCGGCTTGAGTAGCGCAAACATTGGTGAGAATCCAATGCCCTGAAATCCCAAGGTTTCCTCCGGAAGGCTCGTCCGCGGAGGGTTAGTC
>NZ_JBXBCE010000014.1:0-6524 GCF_056784215.1 Leptolyngbya sp. CALU 1928
ACTAGCCATTCACGAAAGTTGTCACAAGTATCTCCATAGACGCAAACGCGACAACCAAGAACATCGGGAGCCGGATGCAGGGAAACTCGCACGTCCGGATCTAACTGAGAGGGGCGGGGAGTAATGTCCCCCCTCGACTCAAACTAATCTGACGTTGATGCATCAGCACTGTCACGACCAAGTTCATTCAGGTATGCGTGACAAGCACTCAGTTGTTGAGGAGCCGTGTGAGGTGACAAGCTTCAAGCTCGGTTCTGAAGACCAGCGGAGTGGGTGACTGCTCCGCTGAGTTTAACTCAACCCCAGGTTAGTTATGTAGCGCCTCATCTACAAGTTGCTGGTCATCACCATAGGACCTTGAGGCGAGAGGGGTATGGGCGATGCTTCGATCGTGACAATGAGTGTGACGCGATTCGTTCCACGATCCCAAAGGGAATCGCTGGTTGCCGAAGTCAGAGGCACCTTCACGAACACTCTGCCCTGGGGATTTGCAGTAAAGTTTCCTGCTGCAACTTTTTGACCATTGGCAACTGCCCAAAGATTGTAGGTTTGTCCCGGTGGCAGGGTTGGCAGATCTTGCAGCACCACGATCGCCCCTGCTTCTCCTGGCGTAATCACCACATTCCCCGCCGCTTTCGACATCTGATCCATGCCTTTCAAGGTCACTAGCTTAGTTTGAGGCGCTTGCAACATGGCAATCAGGTCTTTTTGGGACGCAATCTTGGCTTGAGTGGTGGCAAGCTCTTGCCGCAAATTTAGATTGTCTAACCCAATTACTACTGCAAGAATAGCGGCAATGCTGCCACCCCATAGAATCATTAATTGACGGCGATCGCGCTGGCGAATTAGCACTACTTGATCGTGAGCCGCCATGAGAATGCGCGATCGCACGGATACGGCAGGCTCCACTTCTGGTAAGGCATAGGGCATTGCTGCCAGCACCTCTTGTAGGCTGTGCATCTCTTCGCCCAATTCAGGATGGGCAGAGAGTAGTTGCTGCAACTCCTCCGCTTCTTCAGGCGTAAGATTGCCCAAAACATAGCCTGCCATCAACTCTTGCCAATGGGCGGGATAGGACGATTCAGGATCAGTGGGTTCAGCCATAACGCGATTACTCAATCCAGGTCTGTAAGGTTTTTCTCAGGGTGAGCAATCCTTGGCGCGACCAAGATTTCACCGTTCCCAAGGGAATCTCTAATCGGGCAGCAATTTCTGATTGGCTCAGCCCTTCGTAATAAGCCAGTTCTAAAATTTGACGATATTTTTCGGGCAGGTCAGCCAATGCCGCGCGCACATGCTCCGATCGCTGATGAATCGATGCAGTTTCAAACGGCGTGTTAGGCGGCGGTTGAGTGGTCATGGTCTTGCCCCAGCGCTGAAGAAATTTGAGGTTGCTACTGCGTGAGCGAAGTCGATCAATTGCTCGCGATCGCGTCAATGTGGTCAAAAAGCTACTCAAAGAACCCCGATTAATGTCGTAAGTGCTGCTACGCCAAAGTTTTAGGAAAATTTCTTGAGTCAAATCTTCTGCTTCCTGTGGATTCACCAGAATTCTTAGCGCCACTCTATACACCAAGCTAGCGTAGCGATCGTAAAGCGCCGCCAGAGCAGAGTGCTGTTTTGCTTGCATCGCCTGAAACAATTCCGCATCTGTGGGGATTGGTGGCGAATCCGAAGACTCGAAATCCATAGAGTCACATTTTTTGGACAGAGCCAATATCAACATGATGGGGCAGCCACTTTAGATCAAGCAATCTAAAGCCAACGAAATAATTCAATCAACGATTTAACTCAGGCTAAACGCGATTGAATCGAGTATGGGATATATTCCCCGCCGCTCTGCGGCGAAGCCTTGTGGCTTGCAATCCGAATCTGAGATTCGGGAGCAAAACGTCTTTCATACCCCGTCTGCTTGCAGCGGGGTAGTTCATTCAAGCACTTCACTTCACTTCATGAAACCACACAATTTCAAACCTCCACAGCACCGCTTATCTAAAGTACGACTGGGAATAGAAATTGGATGTGGATAAACATAAGCCTATTCAAACTGTGCCCTAGGAATTTTGCAATCCGCCAAAAAACTTTAATCCGATCGCATCGCCCAGTCGTATGTCACTAGGAAAGAACAAAAATAGTGCTTTCTTCACCAATACACCTACGTCTAAGGGCTAGAAAAATGATGACCTTGAAAGTTTTGGGCTTGGCAGCCAGTTTAGTGATTATCTCTGGTTTGGCTTCTTGCTCCAGTGGTGCCAATCAAGCAACTCCCGGTACTTCTGCTTCACCTGCCGCAAGCACTACGGGGGATGCCATGAAAGGTGACGCGATGAAAGGCGATGCCATGAAAGGTGATGCGATGAAGAAAGAAGGCGATGCCATGAAAGGTGATGCCATGAAAGGTGATGCCATGAAAGGCGACGCAATGAAAGGCGACGCAATGAAGAAAGAAGGCGACGCGATGAAGAAATAGCCCCGTTTATGCAGACCTTCTTGCAGGTAACCCTATGAGTTCTCTTTTGCAACGTCGTCGGATTTTGACTTATCTTGGCTTGGGGGTATTGGGGGCGGGGGGCGTGACCTTGGCTGCTCGACTCCATCAAGAATCATCTGCTCCCGAAGCGCAAGCGTCCGCAGAAGGAAGCGATCGCACGACTAATCTTGCCGCCGCTAGCACCAATCGCCTCCCAGAATTTCAGGGCATTTCCCAGTGGCTTAATTCCCCGCCGCTAACCGTTGCTTCCCTCAAAGGCAACGTTGCATTGATTCAGTTCTGGACATTTGCTTGCATCAATTGTCAGCGCACCCTACCCTCTGTAGTTCGCTGGCATCAGCAATATGCAGCCAAAGGCTTAACCGTCATCGGTATTCACACGCCTGAATTTGCCTTTGAACGTGATGTGAACAACGTTAAGCAAGCATTACAGAAGCATGGCATCACCTATCCCGTGCCCATGGATAACCAGTTCAAGACCTGGAGCGCCTACAAAAATGAGTATTGGCCCCACTTGTTCTTAGCTGATCGCCAAGGAATTATCCGCTATGACCATATTGGCGAAGGTGCCTACGACGAAACGGACAAAATGATTCGGCAATTGTTGAGTTAGGGATCAGGTTCCAGGTTTCAGGAATTAGTGAAGACTCTGAGCTCCGAACTCTGACACCTGAAACCCGACACCTGAAACCTTTTTATCTCTCCGCTTATGGCTACTTCCTCACTTTCCATTGGGCTGGCATTTTTGGCTGGAATATTAACCGTATTATCTCCCTGTGTGTTGCCAATTTTGCCAATTTTGGTTGGGCGATCGCTCCAGTCTCATCGCTATGGGGCGGTGGCGTTAGTCGCGGGTTTAGTCGGTGGTTTTGCGGTGGCAGGTAGCTTGCTAGGATTCACCAGTCAGTGGATTGCGGGATTTGCGAGTGGCTTAAGAACCGTGGCGATCGCATTACTGGTGTTGATGGGGTTGCTATCGATGTTTCCAGTTTTGAGCTATCGTCTATTCCGAAGGCTGCGGCTAGTTGGGCTAAAGGAACCTGAGCGCAAGGGGTTGTGGGGTGAGTTTTGGCTAGGCACTCAGTTGGGGCTGCTGTGGACTCCCTGTGCGGGTCCCGTTTTGGGCAGCATTGTCGTGTTGGCAGCGGTACAGCAGCAGGTTACACAGGTATTCGGGCTACTGCTGGCGTTTGGCGTGGGAGCGAGTTTACCCCTGCTGGCGATCGCTTACTCTGGTCGATATGTGGGGCGATCTCTGCTGAAACTGCGTCCCTACAGCGCGGCACTTCAACGGATTGGTGGTGGGTTAGTCGCAGGCACCGCGATCGCAATTTTGCTGGGCTGGGATGTGCAAGTGCAGCTTTGGCTAGCACCTCTGTTTCCCGCTGCCCAGTTGTAGATTTTAGATGTTCAAGTACACGAATGACTCAAGGAGTTTAATGATGAAATTGCAAAACTTTTCACTGAGCTTGATGTCCCTTGTTGCGATCGCGACAATTGCAACCGTCGCCCAGTATCAATCAGTCAATTCTCAAAATGCGCCTGCCATGAAACCAACGGACAGCATGATGAAACCGGAAGGTAGCATGATGAAGCCGGAAGGTAGCATGATGAAACCGGCAATGATGGCGATGCGATCGGGCAAATTTGTCAAAGCGGAGCATCCTACTCAGGGATCTGTCATGCTGGTCAACGAAGGCGGTAAATCCTATCTGACATTTGACCAAACCTTTAAGACTGATGCGGGTCCCGACTTGTATGTGATTTTGTATCGTACTGGTCAGCCGCCCATCAGTGGCATCAAAGAAAAAGATTATGTGCAGGTGGCAAAACTGCAAAAGGTTTCCGGCGCTCAGCGGTATGCCATTCCTCAAACGGTGAAACCAGGAAATTTCTCTAGTGTGGCGATTTGGTGCCGCAAATTTAACGCAACATTCGGCTACGCCAGCCTTGGTAAGTAGAGATCACCCATGACAACATCGCAACCTGCCAAATCACCGAAAAAAGCACCTGTGCCGAAACAGGCAATTCTTGCAAAAGCCTTTCACTGGGTCAACATTATTAGCCTCTTGCTGATGATGAGTAGTGGTTTGCAGATTTACAACGCCAATCCAGTGTTTGGCGGACGAGCGGGGTGGCATTTTCCCAAAGGGTTGCTGCTAGGCGGCTGGTTAGCAGGGGGGCGAGATTGGCACTTCACCATCATGTGGGTCTACTCGCTTAACCTTCTGGCGTATGGGCTTTTTATTCTCATCACTCGTCGCTGGCAGCAGCGCTATGTGTCTAGTAGTGATGTGAAGGCGCTGCAAGTGTCGCAAAACGCCAAACGTAAGACCTATGCGTGGCATCGAGTGGTGTATACAGCGATTATTCCGATCCTGCTGCTGGCGATCGCCAGTGGGTTGGCAATGTATAAACCTGCCCAACTTCCCTGGCTGGCAAGTCTGTTTGGCAATTGGCAAACGCTACGCACCGTTCACTTTATTACCGTGCCCATTGTCCTTGGTTTCACCCTCATCCATTCCCTGCTAGCGTTTAGAGTTGGCAGTATGCGGCTGATTCGCTCAATTTTTGTCCGTTAGTCTTCCATTCTCTAGGGCTATTGCTATGTCGATTATTCAACCCGTTCGTCCAAGGCTGACCCGTCGGCGACTGTTGCAGCTTTCTGGATTATCAGGGATGGGGTTGCTGCTGGGCAGTTGTGCTTCCACCTCCATCGCCGAGCAGGTTGGAGCGACGATTGATCCGCTCAACCAGCGGGTGGAAGAATTGCTACTCAAACCCCAAGCGTTGGTGCCAGAATTTCCCATCAGCGAGATCGATCCAGAAGCACTGCTGATCAATACGTTTGACACGACTCCTAACCTCGATCGCGCCACCTTTCGTTTGGTGGTGGATGGTGATGTGGTGCAACCCTTGAGCCTGAGTCTGGCAGAGATTCAATCCATGCCCCTAACTTCCATGGTGATTCGGCATGTGTGTGTGGAAGGCTGGGCGGCGATCGTCCAGTGGGGCGGGGTGAGTTTACGGGAACTCATTCGTCGCGCTCAGCCCAAATCTACGGCGCGCTATGCTTACTTTGAATCGGCAGATGGCTACTACGAAAGCTGGGATCTTGCCTCCACGATGCATCCTCAAACGATATTGGCATATCAAAAAAATGGTCAGCCGCTCCCCATGGAAAATGGCGCACCGCTGCGACTGGCAGCCCCGATTAAGCTGGGCTATAAGCAATCTAAGTGGGTTACCCGTGTGACATTGATGAGCCAGTTACCACCGAAACTGGGCTATTGGGAAGATTTTGGCTATGAGTGGTTTGCAGGACTGTAGACCTGTAAGATTATCGGGTGGTTGATTGGAGCGATCGCCCTGTGCTAGCTGCGTTACTGTATGGCAAAGAAGACCTTCGACTGGAGCAGGTTGCAGACCCCACCCCTGCTGCTGGAGAAGTTGTAATTCGGGTGAAAGCAGCGACCACCTGCGGCACCGATTTGAAAGTATGGCGTAGGGGCGGACATGCCAAGATGCTGAAACCACCAACCCCTTTTGGGCATGAAGCAGCGGGAGAAATTGTGGCGTTGGGCGCAGGCGTAGAAGGCTGGAAAATTGGCGATCGCGAAGCCTTCCAAATTGGAACTCGTGTGGTTGCCGATCGTGTTCTAGAGTTGTTGTTTCAGGTTAGACAGATAAGCCAAGCTCATAACGGTTAAGGAACAATCCAATCACAATGTCATGCATCACAATAGACTTGGAAAAGCAAATGGTTTTACGAGCCAATCTTTTAATTCGAGTTCGTCAGGTTAAATGCTTGCGCTCAATCTTCTGAGTATGACGTTTACCTACCGTGTGAAGACTTGGATCGAGATGTCTTAATGCCTCCGTCAAGCTACGCCAACATAAGCTCCCCAACCATCTGCACCCAATGAAATCAGTCTAAAAACGGCAGACGCTTAAGATCTTGAATCAGGTCTAAAAGCTCCAAAATAAGTCAATCGAAAAACCCTCACAACCTTGCTCCGGCAGCGTCCCCGCT
>NZ_JBXBCE010000015.1:0-5331 GCF_056784215.1 Leptolyngbya sp. CALU 1928
CACTTTATAAGCCTTCGCCTTCCAGCGCAAAGACCGCCTCCATTGGCATACAGGGCAATGCCTCACCCTGCAAAATCGAGCAGCCCTTAGCTTTAGTTTTAGCGACTCATCATCTTGCAGCGCCAAACCGAATTGCAGCAACTCAGAGCAGTAGTGAATCCGCTCTCCATAGGATGAGAACTCACTACCTCGATAAAAGCCTTCTACCTTATCAGCGAATGAACGATGTTTATCCCACGGCTTGTCGCCTGGGCTAATTTCTGATAAGGCTGGCTGCTGATTGTTTGAATCGTCAGATTCACAGGTTATGCTATTAATAGCAAAAGCCTTTAAATCTGACCCATCAGGATCAGACATTCAAAACCCGCGTATTTTATTGTGTTGTGGTAAACCCAATGTACGCGGGTTTTGGGCTTTAAAGCACTTTTCTCTATAAACCTTTAACAGTACAAATGTACAGGCAATCTGTTAGGTGATCTGTTAGAAGGATTTCACTCCTAATAGCCGCAAATGCTTTCTACGACAGGGCATAAAAGAACACAGCGCGTTCTTTTATGCCTAATAATTCAAGTGCGCTTCGCTAAGGTGGACGCTACGCGAATTTCTAAATCAACTTTTGGCGATCGCATCTGATAAAAACAGTGCGATCGTTATGAAACACGGTAGTGTGTACACAAGTCTCTACAAAGCTACTATTTGGGTCTACCAACCACCTCCACGCGAATCCAAGTAGGCGTGATCTCGGCGGTAACAGTGCCACCCATAAAAATGGCGTAGTTTCCAACTGTTGTTAGCAAAACTAGACCCCAAACAATCTGTAGCTGACGATTAGCTAAAAGAATCAGAAGACCCTTCTTTTTCAAAACAGCATATTGATCTGAGCTATCCTGGAGAGCAGGGTAGCTGCGAAAGTATTTTTGTTGCATGACCCAACTTAATAATTTGATAGAGACGAAAGATCTAGAACATCTTTCGTCTCATTTTTATATGAGAACAGAATCCGTCAGTGGCTGCAATGATTATTAAAGCAAACAAAAATTGTTGATTCTTACATACAATTTTCTCAGAAAAATACAGCGCCTCTTTGACAATTAAGTTTTGTAAAACCCCCATCAGGCAAACAAACAGAGCCAGTTTAATAAGTCAAAATCGCGTTTTTTAGCTAGCCACTATGATTTTTTTAGCTAGCCATTATGAGAATTTTTTTCTCATAAAAGTCGATTTATGAGAAACCCCTCCAAGACCGCTCGCCGCGTGGCATATTCCAGGGGGATGCTATTAAACCTCTGTGAGTTCTGAATCGTGATGCATCCCCCTGGAATAGCCCAAGAGTTTAGCGTTCCATCTGCCCGTCAAGGGTACGCTACGCCGCTCCTACCGTCGCGCCCTTGACTTGATCTGAAGCCTTTCAAAAGACTTGACAAGCACTGTACAATCGCGTGTATGCCACCCATTAATTCACACAATACACGCGATACAAAAGCCCCTCAAAGTCTCTTTAGACACCCAACGCGAGTATAGTGAGGCATCCATTTTTTGCGTGAGCTATGGAACCGATCAAGGCAGAGCGGGAAACAGTTAAATTCTTCGATGGGCTTCAGGTCGATGGGTATCGACTGCCTGATGGAGAATTCCGAGTAGGGCTGACTGGAGCAAGTGAGGTTTTAGGGTACGGGCGAGAATGGCTAGGGCGAGTTCTTGATAGGGGTGGCAACACACTCAAAGCCTTACAGGGTCTAGGTTTCACGGAAGAAATCGCAAAAGTGGCAACAAACTCAGGTAGACCCCCTGAAACTATTAGTTTGCGGGACTTTAACCGACTTATCGCCTACGCAGTCTTTGACGGTAAAAAAGCAGCGCTGGCTTTACAGCTAGCTCTCACCGAAGTGGCGCTAAATGACTTTTTCAGAGATGCCTTCGGTGAAGCGCCCCTGAGCATCGACGAGAAACGGAGATTATTCTATGAAGCCTACGCAGCTACGATCAGCCCTCAAGAATGGCAGCAGATGCAAATGGAAGACATCATCCGACTGGCTCTTCCAGGTGATGAGCCACAACTTAGAGATGGACTTTGGAATTCATAAATTATTCAATCTTACTGTCTTACAAAGCAAGATAACTGCACTACAATAGTCTGCAAGACTTTAGTAAGACAATTGCAAGATGAGTAAAACACAGGCAAAGTCGTTTACCTTCAGACTTCCCTTAGACGTATACGAAGTTTTTATGGCAAAGGTCGGTGAGCGAGATCGCAGCCGATTTGTAGTTCAAGCCCTTAAGCAAGCTCTTGGATTAACACCTGAAGATTCTAGTAGTAGTGAATCAGGACTAGACCTAGCTGCAAGAGTCAACGAATTGTCTTACAGACTTGAGCTTATGAAGACCGAGCAAGACAAAGTATTGCAAAAAGTATTGCAAATGGAGACTGAGCAAACTAAGCAAGACAAAGTATTACAACATCTTGCAAACTTAGAGAATGATTCCAGAAGTTCAGGCAGTTCAGAGATTCCAGAAGTTTTAAAGATTAAGCCAAAGGCTGTCATACAAAGTCAAACAGAAAGCAAGACAAAAAGTGAGACCGAAGAGTTAGGACAGAAAGCAATTGAATATGTAATAGAAAGCAAGACAAAAAGTGAGACAAATTATCCAACTATAGAAAATCTGTTATTGCTGGAGGCATCAGACAACCTAATTAGCGAAGGAGCCAATCAAGAAATCATTATGCCTAGCCAGGTTCAAGACTACGAAGGAGAGATCAGCCACGGCAAAGTTGCCGCACTAACAAACATGAATATCAGTGCAGTCAGAGTACGTCACCAAAGAAAACAAACCATCTCTTATGAAGGAATTATGTATATACCTTCTGGCAAACCAAGAAAACCTGGATGGAGAATTGAAGTCGGTGGCACTATTAACCAGGACATTGATAGAAAAAAAGGAAAAAGCAGCGAGGATTTGACAATCGATGAATCCACAATAGAGGTTGTCAATCAGAAATTAGGTTTAAAAGAGATAGGAACATCAGAGTTGCTTGCATTGCTCAGACTAAATAAGCCTGATGGAAATTGGAGTCCACAAAAATTGCAGGCAATCAGAACATCGAAGAAACAAAAAGACCTGTGGCACGAGGTTGGCGACTATAAGTTCAAATGGACTGGCAAAAAACCAACTTCCTCAAAAGCAGGACACCTATGGTGGCTGAAACCATCAACGCCTACAGAAATGGAGTTTGATAGCCCATAAGCAACTCCAAAGGACTATCAGGAATTCTATAATCTAAGACGTTGAAAGCCTTGTTGATTTCACCTTTAACAATGCCTTGATGTCTCTCACCTAAAGCTTGAACCTTAAAGAATTTAGCCAGCTCCTGAATAGTTAAAACCCCTACACAACCCTTGCAACCATCGGCTCCGCCAGGTAAACGGGTTTGAATGAATGTGTAAGCGGCGGGAGTGGCTCCAAACGGGGAAACAAAGAATAGAAAAGCATGGTCAACATTCAGGTGTTCCTTTGCAAGCCTCACATACTGTCTTGCAAGAGCGCAATCTTCAATATCTTCAACATCAACAATGAGATTGTTGATTTGAAAGATAAAAACCGCTTTTTGAGCAAAATTATCAACGTTGATTGGAACGATTCCAGACATCAAATCTGGATACTTAGCACGCACTAACTTTCCAAGGGTATAACGCAGTTCTTGTTGGGGTGTAAGCTTCCAATACTCTAATGGGGAGTGAGCGGCAAGAAATGCAATCTCTTTGCGAATTGCCTCCTTCGACATCCCAGGAATGCCGCCAGTCTTGTAAGCACTACTAAGCTTACGTTCAACAGCATCGTAAAAGCCGTGTAACGGAGTTGAAACTTTAATCTGCTGGTTCTCTGAAAGAGCACAAATTTCGGGATTATCAGCAATAAGATAACGAAAAACGTCGTTAAATCGCTGGTTATACTCTTCCTCTGTTCGAGCCACACCAAACGCTTTATCCGCACGACGCTCAATCATCTCAGATGCAGCAGCTAGAATTAGCGCCGAAGCGTTTTGGTTACCTTTAGACCCAAAGTAATTCCAAATTATCAGGGCATCAGGAATACTCAATGTGGTTGCACGACGCACCTTGGGATCATTTTCGATTTTTACCGAGAGACTGTAACCGCTAAACCCTTTATCCTGAAGGGATTTCAGCGCATTTGGAAACTCTAACTGTAACCGCGAAATCCAGTTCTTTGGTTCACCAATACGCTGAAGAATTTGAGACTGACTCAAACGATACCTACCATCAGGAAGCTGATAAACCTCCAAATTTGTAGTTCCAAGAGGAATGTCAGCTTTTCTAGCAGAGATCATTTGAGCCATAAAAAGTTAGTCCTTAACAGCAATTTTCTAGATTTATCCCATAGCCGCATACGCGTGGGCGAGCTTCCTAAAGGGAAAATACACTTGCACTAGATTGGATTAAATTTAAACGTCCCATAGGTATTCAAACCTGTCTATGGTGATCATATAAATTTTTATTAAGAAATCTTGACCAATAGGGAGGGTGTATGGATTTTGAAAACGCTAAATATAGGCACGACAAAAAACTTACTTTGTCTTACAAACTCCAATAGCAATCCCCTACTGACTTTCAACAAGAAATAATCAATAAGTAAGACAAAATCTTGCAATGTCCTACTATTAGTTTTTCTACACATTTCTTGACAATCTTATTGTCGATCAACCATTCGATACCTGGCTTCCCGTCTCTTCCACCCAAAATAGAGCGAAGCCTCATCCATCAACTCAGACTCTTCATCTTTGCCGATGAGGTCTTCCGGCTCCTCTTCTAGCTCTTTTAGGTATTGTTTCAAAATGCCACCCGTCGCAATACTTCTCATCTTATGCATTTGCCGGGTCAGTTCTAGGAACCACCCACGGTCTGCCACCAGGTCACTCTCTTTAGTAACGTACTTGCATAGCTCCACGATTAAGCTCATTGGTTTATCACCTTGCTTCACTGCTTGCACGTCCAAGATAGGGTTGTAGTCCAGCCGCATCGCTTTACGCCACATCTCAACCCACTCGGATTGCTTTATATATTTCTTGCCAAAGTAAGAACTGGGGACTAAGAGTAGGCAGTGGAAATGAGGGTGGCTGCTACCGTCTCTACCCCTGGTTACTTCTGTAGAGCGAAGCCAGCCGATCGCGGGGAAAGTTTTGAACCTTACCATCCGCTTGAAACTCTCATTCATGTGAGTTAACGTCTGTCTAAGTTCAGTGATTGGGACGTTCTTCTGAGTCAAAGTCAAAAATAACCAGCGATGTTTTGGGTAAGCCTCAACAATTTTAGGCAG